>NZ_QBUY01000003.1 GCF_003121405.1 Paraburkholderia sp. C35
CCACGACCGCACCCCAGCTCGGAGGCCGTCTCGCGGGCTCGGAGATGAGGATAAGAGTCAGCTCGATCACCGACCGCCCGCCCGCACTGGCGATCGTCAAAAACCGCCGCGCGCGCGTGCTCCCCGTATAAACCAGCTCACGCGTCAACACAGGACTCATCGTCTCAGGCAGCAGCAGCGCTGCATGCGTGAACTCCGATCCCTGCGACTTGTGAACCGTCAATGCAAACACGGTTTCCACCGCCTGCAGCCGGCTCGGCAACACCCACTTGATACGCTGCGATCCATCACTCGCGGCAAACGCCACCCGCAGATTCCACCCGCCACCCATAGCAGGCAGCACGAGCGTGATGCCGATATCGCCGTTCATCAGCCCCAGTTCATAGTCGTTTCGCGTCACGAGCACAGGACGTCCGACATACCACTCTCCCGCCGCCGCGATCAGGTGCTCTTCCTGAAGCAGACGCGCAACCCGCCGGTTCAATCCTTCGACGCCCCACGCACCGCGTCTTAACGCGCACAACAACTGGAACTCGCCGTGTGCGGCGAGCACATCGTTGGCCCACGCATCGAAAGCGGCTTGATCCGCTGCGTGCGCAGGCTGTCCGTCATGCAGCGTTTGCAGATAATGCCGATAACCGTGCCGCCCATTCGGCGCATCATCCGATCCGCCACCGCCATTCGCAACGCCGTCGACAACCAGCGCCTTGAACGCCGCATCGCCTTTATCGGTGCCTTCGAGCAGCGCGAGATCGGCGTGATTGCTCGCCCACACCGCGGCGACCTTGCCAGGCTCGCCGCTATTGACGGCTTCGGCCAGTTGCCCAATGCCGCTTTCCGCCGAAAAACGATGGCTGAACCGCAGCATCGCGATAGCCTGATCCAGCGCGCTACCGTCATCATCGACGAGCGATGCTTCGACGGTTTCGCCCGTCGCCTGCTCCAGCCATGCCTGGGTCGCGCGCGTGTAGTGTCCGTCGCTCGCGCGCCGGCACAGTTCGCCCAGCACGGCACCCGCTTCCACCGACGCGAGCTGATCCTTGTCGCCGAGCAGAATCAGGCGAGCCTGCGCAGGCAGCGCGTCGAGCACAGCGTTCATCATCTCCAGATCGACCATCGAGCCTTCGTCGATGACGAGCACGTCGAGCGCCAGCGGATTGCCTGCGTGATGCCGGAAGCGCCGCGTATCGGGCCGCGTGCCGAGCAACCGGTGCAGTGTCGTGACGGCGACAGGAATGGCATCGCGTATCGTCTCGCCATTGGCGAAGCCTTCGAGCGGCAAGCGCTCGACCGCACCTGCAATCGATTCATTCAGACGCGCCGCCGCCTTGCCCGTCGGTGCCGCCAGCCGGATGCGCAGCGGCCTGCCCTCGCCGTCGGACAGCGCCAGCGATTGCAGCAGCGCAAGCAGCTTCACGACCGTCGTCGTCTTGCCGGTGCCCGGTCCACCCGTGACGATGCTGAATGCGCTGCGCGCCGCGAGCGCACACGCGAGCTTCTGCCAGTCGGCGCGCGCGCCGTCCCGCGTCGCCTGCGCGGGAAACAGTGTGTCGAGCGCATGCCGCAAGCGGCTCATATCGAGTGCGATTTCCAGTTCGGCCGATGCATCGAGACGCTCGCCGATCGCGCGGCACACGTTCTGCTCGTACTGCCAGTAGCGCCGCAGATACAGCCGCGTGCCGACCAGCACCAGCGGCGTGCTTCCCTCTGCATCGCTGACCAGCGCGCTGTTGGCGAGCGCCGCGAGCCAGCGCTCCAGCGTGACATCGGCCAGCACTTTCGACGGCAGCGCGACGCTCTCGCCGCTATCTTCGTCTGCGCTCGCGATGAGTCCATCGGGCGGCAGCGACAGCGCGAAAGCAGGATCGCGCAACGTCGCGTCAAGATCGAGACACGCATGGCCGCGCCCAAGCTGATGGCTTGCGAGCGCTGCAGCAAGAATCAGCAACGCGTGCGCGTCGGGCACTTCGCGAGCGAGAAAACGGGCAAACGCGGCATCCACTTCACGCAACCAGCCTCGCTCGACCCAGTCCGCCAGCAGACGCCCGATCTGCTCGCGGCCGCCCGCGCCCTGCACAAGAGAAACGAAGGTGTCGGACATTACCGTGCTCATGCAACCTCCATGTCGGCGAACTGGGCGTCGCCCATAAACAACGCATCGAGTTGCTCGATCAGTTCGCGCGGAGGTCGCTCGGCAAAAATGCCTTGCGTCGATGCATTCAGGCCGCGCAGGAACAGATACACCGCGCCGCCGACATGCGTGTCGTAGTCATAGTCAGGCAAGCGCGCCTTCAGTTGCCGGTGCAAGGCAAGCAGATACAGCACGTATTGCAGGTCGTAACGCGAACGCAGGATCTGCGCTCGAATCCGCTCTGGCGTATAGGCTGCGTCGTCGGCGCCGAGCCAGTTCGACTTGTAGTCGGCGACGTAGTAGCGGCCTTCGTGCTCGAACACGAGATCCATGAAACCCTTGAGCATGCCGTTCAGTTGCGCGGGTTCGATCGCGGCACGTTCCACCTGGCCGATCGTATGCTCGCAGACCAGCCAGTCGAGCGCCGCCGTATCGACGCGATGCGCCGCGAGCCAGAACTCCATTTCGCTGATCGACGTCTGCAGGTCCGACATCCTGATCGACGTCGCTGCCATCCCATGACCCGCCTTCAGCACGAACGGCGTCGTGACGATCTGCTGGAGCCATTGCGTTAACGGCTCGATCCAGCGCTCCCAGCCGCGCACGCTGCAGCGGCGCGCGATCACTTCCCGCAGCGGCAACGGGTCTTCCGCAACCTGCGCGAAGCCATGTTGCGCGGCCCATTCGAGCAGATCGTGCAGGAAGCTGCCTTCGTCGGAACCGCGTGGAAAATCGTGCATCACGGACGTGTTCCGCGACGCCGCGTCGCGTTGCGGCGAAGGCTCTGCGGGCGGCACGTCGGTCTGCTCGACTTCGGCCTCGGCGTCGCGCGCCTCGATGAAATCTTCTTCGTCCGGCGTGTCTGCCGCGATGTACACGTCGTGACTCTTCTTGAGGCTCGAATAGCTCGCCACCGACCACGGTTCGCGCAGCACCCGCGCCGACACGCGCGCCGCGCCTTCCTGCAGCACGTTGTCGCGATGCACGAAGCGGTCGACACCCGCTTCCGGCGCAGGCGTGACCGCAATGCCCGGCGCCTCGCCGAGCGCGTCGTCGAGACACTGTTCGAGTCCACCCGGCGCCAGCGTGCGCGTGCCGCTAAGCAGATAACCGATCGCACTGCGCTCAAACTCCCTGAGTTCCGCGATGCCGATCCACGTTGCGTAGCGGGCGCGCGTGAGCGCCACATAGAGCTTGCGCAGGTCTTCGCCGAGCCGTTCGCGATCGACCTTCTCCAGCACGCCGCCCGTATCGGCGAGCGCGACCTGAAGCGTGCCGTCGGCGTCGTGCCACTTGAGCGGCACATCTTTCGCATCGGCGGGACGGTACGCGCAAATGAACGGCAGGAACACGAGCGGATATTCGAGGCCTTTCGATTTGTGGATCGTCACCACTTTCACGAGATCGCCGTCGCTTTCCAGCCGGATCTGCCGCACGTCGCCACCGCCGCCTTCCGCCGCTGCGTCGCGCTGTTCGACCAGATAGCGGATCAGGCCATGCTCGCCTTCAATCATCGTGCTCGCCTGCTGGAGCAGTTCCGCCAGATGCAGCAGATCGGTCAAGATGCGCTCGCCGCCCTGCACGCCCGGCGCGCTGCCGGCATGCAGACCGAGCAGACGCGCGGGCACGTTGAAATCGTTCAGCAGACGCCGCAGCATCGGCAACACGCCCTGACGCCGCCAGCACTCGCGATAGCCACGGAATTGCAGCACGCACGCTTCCCAGGCCATCTCGTCGCCGTAGTACGCATCGAGTTGCGCCCAGCCGAGACCGAGCGTCGTGGTGGCGAGCGCGGTGCGCACCAGTCGGCCATCGTCGGGATTCGCGCAGGCTGTCAGCCAGTGCTGGAGTTCAGCCGCCTGCGGACTCTCGAACACGGAGTCTTTGTCCGACAGATAGACCGTGCGCACGTTGCGGCTTGCCAGCGCCGTGCGGATCGCTTCCGCCTCCATCCGGTTATTGACGAGCACGGCGATGTCGCCGGGACGCAATGGCTTCAGCGCGCCGCCGGCTTCGCCAAATCCTGCGCGACCATGCTGGCCGAGATCGAGCAGACGCACCATCTCCGTCGCGCAACTCTGCGCCATGCGCTCGATATAGGCGGATTTGCTGAGCGGCTTGCCATCGTCGGAAGGCGGCAGCCACCAGGCCGTCAGCGCGCGCGGTGCTTCGCCATCGACCACGAACGCATCGTCGCGGCCTTTCGCGTCCACCTCGATGAAGGGCACGGGATTGCCGCTCTTCTCGCGAAACAGGAACGCGCCGGAGCCTTCCTTGCGCTGCTCCGCGATGTTGAAGCAATGATTGGTCGCATCGACCATTGCGCGCGTGGAGCGGAAGTTGGTCGCGAGCGTGTAGAGCCGCGTGCCGCATGAACGGCGGGCCGCCAGATACGTGAAGATGTCCGCGCCCCGGAACGCGTAGATCGCCTGCTTCGGATCGCCGATCAGGATCAGCGCGTTGTCCGTTCCGCTCTCCGCTTCCGTCTGCGCCGGATCGCCCGGCTCCCGATAGACGGCGTTGAAAATGCGGTACTGAACGGGATCGGTATCCTGGAACTCGTCGATCAGCGCAACGGGAAACTGCTTGCGGATCACTTCGGCAAGACGCTCGCCGTTCGCTCCATGCAGCGCCTCGTCGAGACGCGTCAGCAGATCGTCGAAGCCCATCTGCGCGCGCCGCGCCTGTTCCGCTGCGAACCGTTCCGCCACCCAGCGCGCCGCATGCGACAGCAGGTCGTCGCGTGCCTCGGGCAACGCATCGAGCTCGGCACGCAAACTTGCGAGCGCAACGAAGCCCGGATGCGAAGGCGGCGTGCCATGCTGGCAATATTGCGCGAGACCATCGGGTGTGAGGCGCGTCCAGCCGGCGTCGTTCAGCGCGGGCAGTTTCAGTTCCGGGGTGCTCACCCATTCGGCCAACGCGGCGAACCACTTTTTGCAGTTGGCTGCGCCCAGCTCTCTGCCCGTGAACTGCTTGGCCGCGCGGGCCGCATCGAGTGCGGATTCCATCTCTGCAGGCCAATCGCGCCACTGCGCCTTCAGCGTCGCGAGCTTGCGCGCGGAATCGTCTCGAGCCGCCTGAAGCGCGTCGGCAGGCGCCTGCGCGTCGGCGAGCAACGCTGCGATGTCGAGCAGATTTCGCAACTGCTTCTGCAAATCCGGCGGACCCGACATCCACTCGCTGACGGTGGCAGCATCGGCCGCAGCAAGCGGCGCCATGAACGTGCGCCAGTAATCGCGCACGACTTCGGCGAGCAGTTCGCTCTGGTCGGTTTCGAGTGTCTGCGTGAACAGGCTGTCGCTATCGAATGCGTGCTCGCGCAGCATCCGGTTGCACCACGCGTGAATGGTCGACACGGCCGCCTCATCCATCCACTCGGCAGCAAGCTGCAAATGGCGCGCGCAGGCCGCCCACTCTTCCGGCGGGTAATCGTCGCGCAATGCATGCAGCAGGTCGGTCTTGCTGGGCGAAAGCTCCGCGGCCTCGTCGGGATCGGCGAGAAAGTACGCAGCCGCCTGCGTCAGCCGCGAACGGATACGGTCGCGCAGCTCTTTGGTCGCGGCGTCGGTGAATGTCACCACGAGAATCTCGGGCGGCGTCAGCGGGCGCGCATGGTCGTTCGACGGATCGTGTCCGAGCACCAGCCGCACATAGAGCATGGCGATCGTGAAGGTCTTGCCTGTGCCCGCGCTCGCTTCGATCAGGCTGCGGCCCGTCAACGACAGGCGCAGCGGATCGAGCGGCTGCGGCGCGCCTGCCGCCGTCGCCGGAAGATTGCCTGCGGTCATTCATCAGCTCCTGCGTTGTTCTTCAGCGCGTCGATCAGCGGCTTGAGCAATCTGTCGGCCAGCATGGCAAATTCGCCGCTCGCGGACAGGCTGTTGAAATCCGGATACGCGCGGCGCAAGCTCGCGCTCTTTTCCACTTCGCCGATCAGGAAGCCGCCGCCGTCGCCTTCGTATTTGCGGCGCGCGGCCTTGCGCGCGTCGCTGAGATCCTGCGGCTGATCCGCTTCCCGGCGCGGCGTGCCGCCCGCAAAGATCCAGTCGAAGCCGGTCTCCACTGCGAGCGGTAGCGGGCTGCGCATGCCTTCTTCCCATGCGCGCAACAACGCGCCGAGATACGCGGCCGCGTCGCCGTCTTTCAGCGGCGGAAATTCGACCACGCCCTTCTTGCTGACGATCACCGTCGATGCCTGCTGGCCATCGAGGTTAGCCGCCAGATGCTGCACCCACGGCGCGACGAGCTTCGCGTAGCGATAACGCCGCGTTTTCCCATCGACCAGTTCGCTGGTTTCGAGCAGCACGCGCGCAAGCTTGCCTTCGTGGTCCGTGCGCCAATGGCCGAGCCAGTCGGCGAGGGCCAGTTTGCCGTGCTCGCCTTCGACCTCGAAGCCGATCTCACGCTCACGCGCGTTCGCGACCGGCCAGCGCGCAAGCTGCTGGCGATATTCCTGAAAGAGCTTGTCCATCGGCTCGATCAGCTTGTCGCTGGCGAGATCGCCGAAGCCGCCCGCAGCCACGTCGCCGCGTCGCCGGATGACAGCGAGGCACGCATCGCGCGCAGCAGCGATGGCCGATGCATCGCCGTCGTCATGCACTTCGGCGGCCTGCGCGCCGATCAGTTCGCTCTGCAGCTTCCATGTATCGAGACCGTCGAGTTCGAACGGCTCCTGATCGTCGCTGGCCGCTTCCTCGACATCCAGCGCGACGCGCAGGCGCTGCGCCAGAAACGCCTTGACGGGATTGCGCAGGAAGTCGGTGAGTTCGCGCAACGACAGCGGTTCTTCGCGAACAATAGCGGCGAGCGGCGCGTCCTGTTGCGCTCCGGACGCTGCCTTCTCAGGCGGCGCGGCGCGCCACTCGGCGGCGTAAGTGAAAAGCGGCGACGCGCCGGCAGCGGCATCGACGGGGAAATAGCCGGCACTGAACGGCTGCAGGCGATGCTCCACCGTCAGCGCATCGACCAGCGCATGCTGCCCGTCCTGTTCATCGTCTTCGAGTTGCCAGCCTGCGGCGAGATGGTCGCGCAACTGACCGATCAGCACAGATGGCGGCCGCTCGCTGTTGTCGTTGATGCTGCGTCCAACCCACGACACATGCAGATGATCGCGCGCCGACAACAGCGCTTCGAGCAGCAGATAGCGGTCGTCTTCGCGGCGCGAGCGATCGCCGGGCCGGTAATAGCCGCGCATCAGGTCGAAATCCATCGGCACGCGCGTGCGCGGATAGTCGCCGTCGTTCATGCCGAGCAGGCAGACGCGGCGGAACGGAATCGCGCGCATCGGCATCAGCGTGGCAAAGGTCACCGCGCCCGCGAAGAAACGCTGCGCGAGGCCGGTTTCATCGAGCTGGCTCAGCCAGTAATCGGCGACTACGGAAAGCGGCAGGAGATCGTCCAGCCCCGCTTCATCGCAGGCGTCGAGCCACGTGTGCAGGATGTTGTCGAGGCGCGCGAGCGTGTAGGCATCGTTGCCGTCGTCGGCGCTGAAGAACGCCTGCTTCAGCTGGCGCAGGCGCTCGCACCATTCGGCGGGCGTCGCCGGCTCGCTCATCGTGCGCCACGCGTGATCGAGTTCGTCGATCAGCCGGACAATCGGTCCGAGCAGCGCGGCATCGAGGCCGCCCACTTCGCCGAACGGCTCGATACCGGCCCACGCTTGCGTGTCGCTGCCGACCGCATAGCCCAGCAGCATCCGGCGCAGGCCGAACATCCACGTGTGCGGCGCCGCGGCGTTGTCGTCGAGCGGCAAGCCGAGGCTCGCGCGATGCTCGGCGTGCAAGCCCCAACGCACATTCGCGCCGCGCATCCATGCGCGCAGCGTCGGCAGATCGCTTTCGTCGATGTCGAAACGTCGGCGCAGCGCGGGCACGTCGAGCAGATCGAGCAGATCGCTGACGGTCAGACGCGAATGCTGCAGGCTGAGCAGCATTTCGAGCGCACCCACCAGCGGATCGGCCTTGCGTTGCCCGCGATCCGCGACGCTGAACGGAATGTAGCGCGGATCGTCGCGGTCGAGCAGCCCGAACACGGCCTGAATATGCGGCGCGTACGCGTCGATGTCCGGCACCATCACGATCACATCGCGCGGCCGCAAGGTCGGGTCGGCGTTGAACGCGGCCAGCAACTGGTCGTGCAGTATCTCGACTTCACGCTGCGGGCCGTGCGCGACGTGAAAGCGGATCGACGTATCCATTTCCGGATCGACAGGCGGCCATTCTTCTTTCGTTTCGTGCAACGGGCGCAGATCGCGGATATCGTCCTGAAGCTGTTGCAGCAGCGTCTCGGCCTCGCGCTCCTCGAACAGGTCGATGCGCTGCCCGATGCCCGCAAACTGCGGCCGATAGCGCTCGCGCGCCTCGGCATTGTCGAACTCGTCCAGCAGGCCGATGAAGTCGCGCCCCTGCTTGCCCCACGACGCCAGCAACGGATGCGCATGCAGATGCAGTTCGTCTGCCTGCAGTTCGGCGGGCGCGCCCGCGCGGCGTTGCTGACGCGAGTGTTGCGCGCGCAGCAATTCCTTGTCGGGCACGATGTCGGCCCAATAGTGCGCGCACGGATTCGGCACGCACATCAGCACCTGAGTCCAGCGCGAAATGGCCGCCAGCGCTTCCAGCGACTGACGCGGCAGGCTCGAAATGCCGAACACGATTACGCGGCGCGGCAAGCCTCGGGGACGTGCGTCGTGGCCCGCTTCGCTGTCTTCTTCGCTACCCCACGCATTGACGCGCGCGAGAAACGCTTCGTGGACGGCGGCCCGGCCGCCATCCGACATCACTTGCGGCGCCGCGCCGCCTTGCGTCGCAAGCGCGACGTCCGCAATCAACTCACGCCACAGCGCGGCCTGCCAGCGCTGTTCATCGGGCAGCGCATGGGACTCGCCGCGCGCATCGAGCACGCTATCGTCGCCACTCGCCCAACTGGCGAGCCAGTCGGAGCGATACATCTGATACTGGTCGAACAGATCGGCGATGCGTTCCGCAAGCTGAAAACGCTTGCGACGATCGTCGTCGTGACTGATAAAGCGGCGCAGCGGCGCGAACGCCGGCTGATCGATCAGCGCAGGCAGCACGCGCATCAAACGCCACACCAGCCGCGACTTGTCGAACGGCGAGATCTCGGCCACCGCCTGCGCGCCCAGCACCGCCCGATACGCCTGCCAGATGAAACTCGAAGGCAGCGAGATGTCGAGCGCGGCAGCAATGCCACAACCACCCGAACCCGTCGCGGGATCAGGGTCGGCGGCAAGCGCGAGCTTCAGCCATTGGGCGATGCCGTTGCTCTGCACGAGAATCGTCTCGTTTTCCAGCGGCGCGAGCGGGTAACGCTTCATCCATTCGACAAGCAGATCGCGAAGCCGCTCGGACCGGTTGCCGTGAATCAGCATCAGGCCGGGAGAAATCGAATTCGAGGTCAAGAAAAGCTCCATGAATGCGCGAAAACCGTGGCGCTACGCGCGCCTTTCGGGGCCGCAACGCGCGCGATCGAATGTTGAATCGCGAGATGCATAGCGACGGTAACAAAGTATCGCGCGCGGTCAACAGATGTTCCGATGTCACAGCAATGCATGCGTCAGCCCAACACCCGCACGTTCGCCGACGCCCCGAAGACGTCATTGACGATATCGACCAGGTGATCATGATGGCTGAGAAAGATCACCTGCATGCGCGTGGCCAGTCCAGCCAGCACGCGCAGCCCGGCTTTCGCGCGCCTGTCGTCGAAATTGATGAAGAGATCGTCCGCGACGAACGGCAACGCGGAACCATGCTCGCAATGCAGTTCGAGCGCGGCAAGGCGCAAGGCCAGATAGAGCTGATCGCGCGTCCCTTCGCTCATGCCGGTGATCTCGACGCGCTCGCCGCCTACGCGTACTGCAGCGAGCGCCAGCGGCTGCCGGTCGTAGTCCACCGACAGACGCTCGAACGCACCCAGCGTCAACTCCGAAAAGATCGTGCTGGCGCGCGCCAGCATCGGTCCCTGGCGACGTTCGCGGTAACGGTCGACGGCCCAGCGCAGCAAGGTGGATGCCGTCTCCACCTTGATGAAGCGTTCGGCGGCCTCGGCCATGGTGGCAAGCGCTTCCTGGCGCTTCGCTTCGGCAATCGCCGCATCGGCGCCGCCCGCGATCGCCGCCAGTTGCTGGCGAGCTTCGGCGAGTGCGGTCGCCCTGTCGGCGCGGGCGTTGACGGAGTCCGTCAACGCGACGCCCACCTCGAGCAACTCGGCCTGCACCGTCTGCGGATTGGTCGCGTCGGCCTCGGCGGCGAGTGCTTCGATGCTCAGGCCATCGCCGTCGCTCACGAGACCGTTGTGGGCCTGTTCGATGGCCGCCGCCAGTTCGCGCTTGCGGTCCGAACGCGCGATCAGCGGTCGCAACAGATCGGGCTTGTCGACAGCGGCGAGCGCATAGAGCGGACTGAGTTGCGCGGCGGCCGCGTCGACTTCGGCGTGGGCGAGGCGCACGCGTTCCGACGCGTCCGCGAGTTCCTTCGTCAGCCGCAGGGATTCGGCCTGCATCGCGCGCGCCGATGAGAGCCTGCGCGACAGTTCGACCGAAACGGCTTTCGCACCCGCATTCGCGTCTGCGTCACTCGCCATCGACACGCCGAACGGGAGCACCAGCCGGCTCGCTTCCGCCGCAAAACTCGCCATGGCTGCGCGCATCGGCTGGATCTGCGCGTTGCGAACCGAGGCGATCTGATCGAGTTGATCACGCACCGTTCTGGCGACGCCGAGCGCTGCCTGCGTCGCAGCGTCCGAATCCGCAACGGCAGACAAACCAGCTTTCGCCATGGCGCCGACCCACTGCGCATTCCAGACGCGATGCGCTTCGTCGTGAACGTCCGCTTCCGCCTGCAGCGTCGCGAGATCGGCCTGACCCGTTTCGATCTGCCCGGCCAGCAGGCGCCGCGTAGCCTGGGCCTGCTTGCGCTCGTTCAGGAGGCGTTCGGCAATCGAGCACATGCCTTCGAGATCGGCAGGCAGCGCGCCCGCGCCGGCCTGCGCGAGACTGGCAGCGAGCCGCGCGCGGCACGCTTCGACATCCGCGCGCTCACGTTCGGAATCATCCGTGCTCTTGTCGAGCGTGGCCGCGGCAAGCAGCGCCTGCTCGCGCCGCGTCATCCACGCGGCGATATCGTCGAGCGCCATGCCGGTGAGATCCGGCTCCGCGACAAGATCGGCCCAGTCTGCGTCGAAGCGCTCCAGCGCCTGCTGTGCCTGCGTCGCCAGCTGGCCGCGGTGCGACGCCGCTTCTCTCGTATCGGCAACACGTTGCTTCAGGTTCGCCAGTTCGGTGGCTTCCGTCACCGAGCCGACCTGGCGATCCGAGAGCCCATCGGCAGCAGAAATGGCCGCTTCGAATGCGGGCGCGCCGGTAACCAGCTGAACCGCGCCGTCCCGGATCGCCAACCACGCTGCGTCGCGGACGTCGCGCGCCTGCAGCACGGCATCGCGCGTCACGATCTGATTCGCCCGCTCGAATGCATCGTGTTCGGCGACGGCCGCGCGCTCGGCTTCGCGCGCTTCCTCAAAGCGGTCGCGCGCGCGGATCAGACGGGATACGAGATCCTCGCGCGTGTTGCGCAGCGAGGCGATGCGGTCCGGCGAAGGCAAGGTCATCGATTTCAGCGCAGCCAGCGGACGCGTCCACTTGCCGAGCGCCGCAAGACTCGCGTCGAGACTGCGCTGTGCCTCCGCCATCGCTTCCCGAAGCCGGCGCTGCGTGGAATCGTTCTCCGCGTAGCGCTGCGCGGCGCGCAGCGCCGCCTGCACGTCTTCTGGCACGTCCCCGGCTGGCAGGTTTTCGAGCTCGCGGCTCAGATCGCGAAGCGCGGCGAGCTTCTTCTGGATAGCCTGCCGCGCGTTGACGACAGACTGTTCGAGCTTGCCGCGCTCGCGCATCAGGCTTTCGACCGTCTGCAACGCCAGCGCGGAAGGCGCCCGCTCGCGTGCCGCCGGTTCGTCCTGCGGCCATTCGAGCTGCGCGCAGGCATCGCCGAGCTGGCCCAGCAGCAGCGCAACCTGTTGTTCGAGGCGCGCGACTTCGGCTTCGTGGTCGCCGCAACGGTGGCGCATGCCGTCCAGCGCCTCCACTTCGCTCGCGAACGCGAGCGCCGTCTGATCGACGTCGATGTTGTCGAGTGCGCCCTGCAACTCGGCGGCACGCCGCCTGTGCACGTCGAGTGCGCCGTCGGCGGTGGCGAGTTTTCGCAATGCCGCCTGCAGCGTGGCGTCGGCATCGTGCGGCAGATCGATCACCTCGCCCAGTGCATGCAGTTCGGCCGTCTTGTCGCGCCACGCGGCAAGATGATGCGTGACGCGGCGAATCCGTTCGAGACGGCTGCGCTTCAGTTCCAGTTCGCCGTGCTCGCGCTCCACGGCGGCTTTCGCTTCCAGCGCGTTGTCGACGGCCTCTTGCGCAGCGCGCCATGACGAGGTCCGCACGACAGCAGTCTTCAGTTCGGCGCTCGCGTCTTCGAGCTGCTTCTGTCCGACGTAGTAAGCGCGTTCGCCTGACTTGCGCTTGCTCCACACGCGGTCTGCCTCTTCCGCGAGACGCTCCCGCACGGGGCCGAGACTCGAAATCCCCGCCGCCGACTGGAACAGCACCTGGCCCCCGTCGCTCGATGCATCGAGAATGCTTTGCCCGCCCTTGATCAACGACGTGTGATCGAGACAGAACATCTGCTCGAAGAACGCGCGGTCCGCCGCGCCGAGGAACGGTGCCAGCGCTTCGCCCGCGAGCGGCTCGCCCGTCGGCGCGGACAGCGACGCTTTTCTCGCCTTCGAGCGATGAAACGCGAGCGCCTGCTCGTCGTGCTCAATTTGCGCGCCCAGCCGCAGTTCGCTCTGGGGATGGATGAAATCCAGCGGCGAACTGTGCGGCATGCCGAACAGCAGTTCGGTGATCGCGGTCTTGATGGTGGACTTGCCGGCTTCGTTGGGGCCGACAATAAAATGAAAATCGTGCGGCGCGCGGGGGAATTCCACCGCTTCGCCGGAGAACTTGCCGTAACGGATCAGTTCGAGCTTGCCAATGCGCATGTGTCAGTTCGCCTTCGCTACCTGTTCGACCAGCCCGGCGCGCACTTCGCGCACCAGGCCCGTCAGATCGCCGTTTCGCACGCTGGAGAGCGCGGGCACCATCTCTTGCAGTTCGTGAGGCGAATGTGTCGCCAGGCCGATCAGCCGTTCCTTCAGCATCGCGAGAAACTCGGGATCGGATTCCGCTTCGACCAGCAGGTTGTGCAGATCGGCGATGGCATCGGCGCGCTCGCTAACGGCGTCGCTGTTGCCCGGCGGTTGCGTCTCGATGCGAACCTTCTCGAGCCACAGCCGGTCGTGGCTCAGACCCGCAATCTGCGCGAGCACTTCGGCACGTAACTGCGGTTCGAGTCCGAACAGTTCGCCATGTGCCGCCGTCGTGCCCGCGACCGTCACCCGCACCGCATGCGGCACTGTCGTGGAGGCGGCACCCGCCAGCGTTTCCAATTGCATGCCTACCGCGCGCGCGACCTCGTTGAGCGTCGTGCACGCCGACGCATCGACTGTCAACGATTCCCAACGCAACACATCGACGTAAAGACGCTCGACGTCGATTTCGCCCGTATCGCTCACGGTGACCATCACAGCGCCGCGACGCCCCGTCTCGCGGATATTGCGACCTTGCAGATTGCCCGGAAACACGACCGTCGATTGCTCCTGCCACATCGCGAATTCATGCACGTGACCGAGCGCCCAGTACTGATAGCCCTTGCCATGCAGCTCCGCCAGCGAACAGGGCGCATAGCTTGCGTGCGCGGCGTTGCCTTCGAGGGCCGTGTGCAGCACGCCGATATTGAAGTAGCCGGCCACGGGCGGCGGATAGCCCGTAACGAGGTTCGCCGTGGTCTCACGCTCCTTGAAGCTGTGGCCATGCAGCGCGACTTTCAACCCGTCGATGCGAAACGTTTCGGCTTTGCGTGTCGCAAAGGTTTTGACGTTGTCGGGCAGTTGCAGCTGCTTCGTCATTTCGCTTTCGGCGTCGTGATTGCCGAATAGGACGAACACAGGAATGCCCGCGCGCCGCAACCGGCCCATCTCCCGGCAAAAGAAGATGCCCGTGTTGTGATCGCGCCAGGTGCCGTCGTAAAGATCGCCGGCGATCACCATGAAATCGACGGTTTCGTCGATGGCCGTCGTTACCAGCGACGAGAACGCGTCGCGCGTGGCATTGCGCAGCATGGCTGCGGGCGCGTCCGCATAGGCGCTCAGGCCGTGTAGCGGGCTGTCGAGATGGATATCCGCCGCGTGGATGAACCGCATGTGTACTCCCCGATTGATGCATGGGCCGTCGCTGCCTGCATGCGAGGCGCGCCGAAGCCGGAGGTCGATTCTAAGCGATACGCCGTGTGCAACGATGATAGCTAGCCGTTGGGACAAGGCGTGTCTCGAATGAAGCTACACGACGCATGGCATCATGCTGGCACGGATGCGCGGACCACCGCGGCTTCTCGCGGCGCTCACGGCCGGTTGGCGCCATGCGCCCTGAAAGTCTTTCTTGCGACGATACGGGGAGGTTTTTTGTTTTCAGACTCAGCGATTCCTCGCGAAACGATCCAGGCTTATCTGGAGACGCACTATCAGGTCCACGGCTCGACGCCGACCTGGCTGGAAATCGGCCAGTACAACACGACGCTCGCCGCGTTGCATGCTGCGCATCGCGTGACTTCGAGCGCTTTCATTACGGCCTGCAATCCGTTTAGTGAGCCGCTTGATGCATCCTCCAACGCACACCGGCAAAAAGCCCTTGCGGAAGACATCGGGCAGCTCGGCGCGAGATCGATCGATGGAATCGGGCAGCATCCTTCGAATGCCTGGCCGGGCGAGCCGAGTTTTCTCGTGCTCGGTCTGTCGCTCGATAAAGCGAAAGCGCTGGGCGTGAAGCACGGTCAGAACGCGATTGTTTTTTGTGGAGAGGATGCCGTGCCGCGGCTGATTCTGTTGCGGTGAGCGATTGTGGTCTGCACGTCGAGGGGAAACCGCCCCCTCATTTTCGACATTTACTTGACATCTAAACTATCAACTTCTAAAGTAAAACCGAACCCACCCCTTGGGGAACCAGTATGCGCATCGTCTGCATTGGCGGCGGCCCGGCCGGGCTGTACTTCGGCTTGTTGATGAAGCTCCGGCATCCGGCGCACGAAGTGGTCATAGTCGAGCGCAACCGCCCGTACGACACCTTCGGCTGGGGCGTCGTGTTCTCCGACCAGACGCTAGGCAACCTGCGCACCGCCGACCCCAAAAGCGCCGACAGCATCCTCGACGCGTTCAATCACTGGGACGACATCGAAATCAATTTTCGCGGCGAGAAAGTGCGTTCGTCAGGCCACGGCTTTTGCGGCATCGGCCGCAAGCGGTTGTTGAACATCCTGCAGGCACGCTGCGAAGAACTCGGCGTCATACTGGTCTTCGAAACGCAAGTGTCGAACGACGACGACTACGACGCCGACCTCATCATCGCCAGCGACGGCCTGAACAGCGCAATCCGTCAGAAATACGCCACCACGTACCAGCCTGACATCGCCATGCGCGACTGCCGCTTCGTGTGGCTCGGCACCAACAAGCTGTTCGATGCCTTCACCTTCGCGTTCGAACAGACCGAATGGGGCTGGTTTCAGGCGCACGCCTACCGCTTCGACGATCAAACCTCGACCTTCATCGTCGAAACACCGGAGCGCGTGTGGCGCGCCGCCGGACTCGACGAAATGAGCAAGGAAGACAGCATCGCGTTCTGCGAGCGGCTGTTCGCGAAGTACCTCGACGGCCATCCGTTGATGTCGAACGCCAGCCATCTGCGCGGTTCGTCGCAATGGATCCGCTTTCCGCGCGTCGTCAATCGCGAATGGGTGCACTGGAAAACCCAGGCGGACGGCAAACGCGTACCCGTCGTGCTGATGGGCGATGCAGCACACACTGCTCACTTCTCGATCGGCTCGGGCACCAAGCTCGCACTCGAAGACGCCATCGAACTCGCGAACAGCATCGACGCGCATCCACACGATCTCGCCGCTGCGCTCGCGCATTACACGGAAGTGCGTAGCGTCGACGTGCTGCGCATCCAGAACGCGGCGCGCAATTCGACGGAATGGTTCGAGCATGTCGACCGTTACACCGGCTTCGAGCCAGAACAGTTCGCGTATTCGCTGCTGACGCGCTCACAGCGCATCTCGCACGAGAACCTGCGCGAACGCGATGCGAGTTATCTCTCTTCATTTGAAGACTGGCTGGCAACGCGCGCGGGCGTCGAGCGCGCGCCAGAAAAGCACTCCATTCCACCGATGTTTACGCCATTCAGATTGCGCGGCGTGACGTTGAAGAACCGCGTCGTGGTCTCGCCGATGGCGCAGTATTCCGCCGTCGACGGCGTTGCAGGCGACTATCACCTGATGCATCTCGGCGCACGCGCAATGGGCGGCGCAGCGCTGGTGATGACGGAAATGACCTGCGTCTCGCCCGAAGCGCGCATCACGCCGGGATGTCCCGGCATGTACACACCGGAGCACCTCGCGGCGTGGCGTCGCATCGTGCAGTTCGTGCATACGCAATCCGATGCGAAGATCGGCATGCAGCTTGGCCACGCGGGCGCGAAGGCATCGACGCGCGTGAGTTGGGAAGGCATCGATCAGCCCTTGCCCGATGGCAACTGGCCGCTGATATCGGCGTCGCCGCAGCAATATCTGCGCGGTGTGAGCCAATGGTCGCGCGAAGCGACGCATGCGGAATTGCGCGACATCGAAGCGCAATTCGTGCGCGCAACGCAAATGGCAGCGGACGCGGGCTTCGACTGGCTTGAATTGCACTGCGCGCATGGCTACTTTCTGTCGAGCTTCCTCTCGCCGCTCACCAACCATCGCACCGATGAATACGGCGGTTCGCTGGCAAATCGCCTGCGCTATTCGCTCGAAGTGTTCGCTGCCATGCGCAAGGTGTGGCCGCAGGACAAGCCTATGTCGGTGCGCATTTCGGCGCACGACTGGGTCGATGGCGGCACGACACCTGACGATGCCGTCGAGATCGCGCGTGCCTTCAAGGCCGCGGGCGCAGACATGATCGACGTTTCGTCGGGTCAGGTCAGCAAGGAAGAAAAGCCCGTTTTCGGCCGCATGTTCCAGACGCCGTTCGCGGACCGCATCCGTAATGAAGCAGGCATCGCGACGATTGCAGTCGGCGCGATCTCCGAGGCGGATCACGTGAACAGCATTATCGCGGCGGGCCGTGCCGACTTGTGCGCAGTGGCGCGGCCGCATCTGGCGAATCCGTCGTGGACGCTGAACGAGGCCGCAAAAATAGGCTATTTCGATGTGAACTGGCCGAAGCAATACACGGCGGCCAAGTCGCAACTCGAACGCAACTACGAACGCGAGCGCGCGATGGCCTCCGAGAATGCGCGGCTATCGCCGCAAGAGCGCGCGCAACGCGCAGAAGGAACCGTTTGATGAGCAGCACCCTTGCTGGGAAGCACGCCGTTGTCACGGGCGGCGGCAGCGGCATCGGCGCGGCCACTGCGCAAGCGCTCGTGCAGGCGGGCGCGCGCGTCACGCTGATGGGACGCGATGCGCAACGCCTCGCCGCACAACGCGACAAGCTGGGCGCGTATGGCGAGATCGCCGCTTGCATCAGTGTCGATGTCAGTGACGAAAGTGCTGTAAACAAGGCGTTTTCTGAAGCGGTATCGATTGCAGGTGCTGTCGATGTACTCGTCAACAACGCAGGCCAGGCGCAAGCGTCACCCTTCGCACAAACCGACATCGCTCTGTGGCAACGCATGCTCGACGTCAATCTCACAGGCGTATTTCTCTGCACGCTCGCCGTGTTGCCGTCGATGCTCGAACGTAATCATGGCCGCATCATCAACGTCGCCAGCACGGCGGGGCAAACCGGTTACGCATACGTCGCCGCATATTGCGCCGCCAAGCACGGCGTGATCGGCCTCACGCGCTCGCTCGCGCTCGAAGTCGCGACCAAAGGCATCACCGTTAACGCTGTGTGTCCGGGCTACACCGAAACCGAACTGCTGCAGGCATCGCTCGATCAGATCACCGCGAAAACATCGCGCAGCGAGCAGGAAGCGCGCGACATTCTCGTGCGCAGCAACCCGCAGCGCCGCTTCATCGCGCCCGCCGAGGTCGCGAATGCGGTGCTGTGGCTGTGCATGCCCGGCTCCGAATCCATCACAGGTCAATCGATTTCCGTTTCAGGCGGAGAAGTCACATGAGCAACACAGCCAGGAAAAAAACCACTGAAGCCGCCGATACAAAACCGACGCGCAAAGGCGTTGCGAAACCCGCGGAGAACGTCGTGGACATGGAAATGAGCACGGGCGCGGACAGTCACATGGGCTTGCGCCTGTGGCTGCGCATGCTGACCACGACCAACCTCGTGCAGGCGGAACTGCGCAAGCGTCTGCGCAACGAGTTCGACACGACGCTGCCGCGCTTCGATCTGATGGCACAACTCGAGCGCCATCCCGAAGGCCTGAAGATGACGGAGCTATCACGTCGTCTGATGGTGACGGGCGGCAACATCACAGGCATTACCGATCAACTGGAAAAAGAAGGCCTTGTCGCGCGCGACACCGATCCAAACGATCGCCGCTCGATCAGCGTTCGCCTCACATCCGAAGGCCGCGCGCTGTTCGACAGGATGGCGGTAGCGCACGAACAATGGGTGGTCGAAATGTTCGGCGGCCTCGATCTCGACGAAAAATCGCGCACACATCAGAAGCTCGGCAAGCTCAAGCAGCATCTGCTGAACACGATCAAAAGCTAAAGCGCGTTACACGCAATGGAGGAGACAACCATGACCCGTTCCGCCACCGACGCCCTGCTGGCAGGCAACCGCACGACGCTCGCCGGTTACGAGGCGAGGCACTTCGGCTGGTCCGTCAACGCAGGCGTGGCGACGATCATGCTGAATCGCCCCGAGCGCAAGAATCCGCTGACGTTCGAATCGTATGCCGAGTTGCGCGATCTGTTCCGTCAACTCGCGTATGCAACCGATGTCAACGTTGTCGTGATGCACGGCGCAGGCGAGAACTTCTGCTCAGGCGGCGACGTGCACGACATCATCGCGCCGCTAATCGATCTGTCGATGCCCGAACTGCTGCTGTTCACGCGCATGACGGGCGATCTGGTGAAAGCGATGCGGCATTGCCCGCAGCCCATCATCGCCGCTGTCGATGGTGTCTGCGCAGGCGCAGGCGCCATTCTCGCGATGGCCTCCGACATGCGCCTCGGCACTGCGCGAAGCAAGCTCGCTTTCCTGTTCACACGCGTAGGTCTCGCAGGCTGCGACATGGGCGCGTGCTCGATCTTGCCGCGCATCATCGGACAGGGACGCGCCGCAGAACTGCTGTACACGGGCCGCTCCGCCAGCGGCGACGAAGGCTACGCGTGGGGCTTCTACAACCGGCTGTGCACGCCCGAAACGCTACTCGACGAAGCAGCGAAACTCGCCGCCGATCTCGCCGCCGGCCCAACCTTTGCGCATGGCGTGACGAAGAAAATGCTGCATCAGGAATGGAGCATGAGCATCGACGAGGCGATCGAATCCGAAGCGCAGGCGCAGGCGATCTGCATGACGACGCGCGATTTCGAGCGCGCGTATCGTGCCTTTGCAGCGAAGTCGCGTCCTGTGTTCGAAGGAGACTGATCTTGAATCACGACGATCCGCACGGCGCGCTCGCCTGGCCTTTCTTCGAAGCGCGTCATCGTACGCTGGCCGATGGCATAGAAACGTGGGCGGCACAACATCTTGCGCACATCCAGCATGACGACATCGATCAAACCTGTCGCCAACTGGTGCGAGCACTCGGCGAAGGCGGCTGGCTGAAGTATGGCGTCGGCGGCACGCAATACGGCGGACATGGCGAGACGATCGACACCCGCGCCGTGTGCCTGCTGCGTGAAACGCTCGCGAAGCACGACGGTCTCGCTGACTTCGCGCTCGCGATGCAAGGCCTCGGTTCCGGTGCGATCACGCTGGCAGGCACGCACGAACAGAAGCTGCGCTATCTGCCGCGCGTCGCGAACGGCGAAGCACTCGCGGCGTTCGCGTTGTCCGAACCCGAAGCCGGTTCCGACGTGGCCGCGATGGCATTGCAGGCGCGCGAGGATGGCGATCACTACATCCTCGACGGCGACAAGACGTGGATCTCGAACGGCGGCATCGCGGATTTCTACGTCGTGTTCGCCAGAACCAATGAAGCGCCTGGCGCGCGCGGCATCAGCGCCTTCATCGTCGATGCCGATACGCCGGGTTTGCAGATTGCCGAGCGTATCGACGTGATTGCGCCGCATCCGCTTGCGCGGCTGCATTTCGCCAGCGCACGCGTGCCGCGCAGCCAGATGCTCGGCGCGCCCGGCGAAGGCTTCAAGATCGCGATGCGTACGCTCGATATCTTTCGAACGTCGGTTGCGGCGGCGTCGCTGGGCTTCGCACGGCGCGCCATGCAGGAAGGGCTCGAGCGAGCCGCGTCGCGCAAGATGTTCGGCCAGACACTCGGCGACTTCCAGCTGACCCAGGCAAAACTTGCACAGATGGCGCTCACCATCGACAGCAGCGCGCTGCTCGTCTATCGCGCGGCCTGGTTGCGCGATCAGGGCGAAAGCGTCACGCGCGAAGCGGCCATGGCGAAGTGGCACGCGAGTGAAGGCGCGCAGCAGGTGATCGACGCCGCCGTGCAACTGTGGGGCGGCATGGGCGTGCAAAGCGGCACCACCGTCGAGCGGTTGTATCGCGAGATTCGCGCGCTGCGCATCTATGAAGGCGCGACGGAAGTGCAGCAACTGATTGTCGGGCGCGACCTGCTCAAGGCGCACGCGGCGGCGCAGGAACAGGAGCGCGCGCGATGAGCGCCACGTTCGACATGCCGATGCGCATCCGTTTTGCACACTGCGATCCCGCGGGCATCGTCTATTTTCCGCAGTATCTGGTGATGACGAACATGCTCGTCGAAGAGTGGTTCAACGAGCGGCTTGCCATCGACTACGCGCACATGATCCAGACGCGGCGTGTCGGCCTGCCTATCGTCAAGCTCGATTGCGAGTTTTCAAAGCCGAGCCGTATGGGCGAGACGATCACGCTTGCATTGGACGTCACGCGCATTGGGCGCCGTTCGATTGGCATCGAGATCGTCGCCCGTTGCAACGATGAAGTGCGTTTTCGCGCAGCGCAGGTACTGGTCACGACATCGCAGGAAAGCGGCCAGTCGATCGACATTCCCAACGATATTGCCGCCGCGCTCGCTGGCTTCGCGCCACACGCCGTTCAATCCGAGGAGACACGCTCATGAAGAAACGATCGCTTCTGCCCGCAGGCTGGGTCAAGCCGAAAGGCTATGCGAACGGTGTCGCGGCGAGCGGCACGCAGGTGTTCATCGCCGGACAGATCGGCTGGGACGAAGCAGCGCGCATGACCAGCGATCAATTCGCCGGGCAGGCCATCCAGGCGCTGCGCAATGTGCTCGCCGTGCTGCACGAAGCAGGCGGACGTCCCGAGCATCTCGTGCGCATGACGTGGTACGTGACGGACAAGCGCGAATACCTCGCGTCGCTGAAAGAGATTGGCCAGGCATTCCGCGAACTGATCGGCGATTACGACATTGCGATGAGCGCCGTACAGGTCGTTGCGTTGATCGAAGACGACGCCAGAGTGGAGATAGAAGCAACCGCTGTGATTACAGACTAGACACGCAGACCACGCCGTTTCGCACACCACGCACGTATGGCAGGGGAGTTTCATGATGGAACCGTCAGCTCACGTCGATACTTTTGCGCGCGACCACTTGCCGCCGCAGGAACAATGGCCGGTGTTCCTGCTCGACAATCCGGATGTCGCGTATCCGGCGCGTTTCAACTGCGCGACCGAACTGCTCGATCGTGCGGTGGAAAACGGGCATGGCAATCGCCCTGCTGTGTGGTCCGAAATCGACGGCAAGCCGCATGCGACCACGTATGGCGAACTGCTCGCGATGGTCAATCGCAGCGCGCATGTGCTGATCGACGACATGCGTTTGCAGCCTGGCAATCGCGTGCTGTTGCGCGGACCGAATACGCTGCAGATGGCCGTCGCGTTTCTCGCAGCGTTGAAGGCGGGTCTCGTCGTCGTGCCGACCATGCCTCTGCTGCGTGCGAAAGAACTCAAGCAGATCATCGACAAAGCGCATATCCGCGCAGCACTATGCGATACGCGTCTCACGGAAGAACTCGCGCGCTGCACGACGCGAGGCGACGAGTTCTTTTGCGAAGGCCTGACGAACACGCTGGTCTTTCACGATGAAGATGCAGCCGGTTCGCTCGAAACGCTCGCCGCCTCGAAACCCGCTGATTTCAAGGCCCGCGACACCGCCTCCGACGATGTCTGCCTGATCGCCTTCACCAGCGGCACGACAGGCGCACCCAAGGGCTGCATGCATTTTCATCGCGACGTGCTCGCGATGTGCGACCTGTTTCCGCGTCACATCCTGAAGCCCTCCGCCGACGATATCTTCTGCGGCACGCCGCCGCTTGCTTTCACGTTCGGCCTTGGCGGGCTGCTGTGCTTTCCGTTGCGCGCAGGCGCATCGACCGTGCTGATCGAAAAGCAGACGCCTGAAATGCTGCTGCAAAACGTCGAGCGCTTTCGCGCCACGGTGATGTTTACCGCGCCAACTTTCTATCGGCAGATGGCACCGTTGATTCCGCGTTTCGATATCGCATCACTGAAGAAGACTGTGTCCGCTGGCGAAGCGCTGCCCGATTCGACGCGCGCATTGTGGCGTGACGCGAGCGGCATCGAGATGATCGACGGCATTGGCGGCACGGAGCTGATTCATATTTTCATCTCGTCGGCGGGACATGATGTGCGGCCGCATGCAATCGGCAAGGCCGTGCCTGGCTATATCGTGCAAGCCGTCGACGACGACATGCGCCCCGTTCCCGCCGGCACGCTGGGCAAGCTTGCAGTGCGCGGCCCGACCGGCTGCCGCTATCTCGCCGACGAGCGCCAGCGCAAGTTCGTGCGCGACGGCTGGAATCTGCCCGGCGATTCCGTTTATATCGACGAAGACGGCTATGTGTTCTATCAGGCACGCGCCGACGACATGATCGTTTCGGCTGGCTACAACATCTCGGGCCCGGAAGTGGAAAGCGTGCTGATGCAACACAAGGCCGTCGCCGAATGCGGCGTAATCGGCGTGCCCGACGAAACGCGTGGCCAGATCGTGAAGGCCTTCGTCGTGCTCAATGCAGGCTTTAGCGCCGACGAGAAACTGGTCGCGGAGTTGCAGGAATTCGTGAAGAATACCGTTGCGCCGTACAAGTATCCGCGCGTCGTGGCCTTTATCGACGCGCTGCCTCGCACGGAAACCGGCAAGCTCAAGCGGTTCGCTTTGCGTGCGATGTAGCGCAGCCTGATGCTTCATTCGATAGCGGCAAGCGGTTGAGGCGACGATGCGCGCAGTCCCCGTCTTCCCACAATCGAGGAGCATTCGATGGCCGGTTCCTTTATCGAAGTCGCCGCACACGATGGCGGCCGTTTCAACGCATACGTAGCGCGCCCGGCGCAAGGCTCTGGCCCCGGCCTCGTGCTGCTGCAAGAAATTTTCGGCATCAACGATTACCTGAAGCAGACCGCCGACCGCTATGCCGAAGAAGGCTACGTCGTGCTGGTACCCGATCTGTTCTGGCGCATGCAGCCCAATGTCGTGCTCGGCTACGACGGCGACGACATGAAACGCGCGCTCGATCTCCACGCGAAGTTCGATATCGATCTCGGCGTGCAAGATATCGCCACATCCGTCGACGCCCTGCGTGCGCTACCCGAGCAGCAAGGCAAGGTCGGCACGATCGGTTACTGCCTGGGCGGCAAGCTCGCACTGCTGGCCGCGTCACGCACGAATGTGGATTGCGCGGTGAGCTACTACGGCGTCGGGCTGGAAGCGTATCTCGACGAAGTGAAGAACATTCGTTGCCCGATGGTGTTTCATTTCGCCGAGAACGATGCGTATTGTCCGCCGCCCGTGCGTGAACCGATCATCGCCGCGTTTCGCGCGCATGGGAACATCGAGAGCTATGTGTATCCGGGCTGCGATCACGCGTTCGCCTCGCCGGCACGCCCGCAGTACGACAAGCCCGCTGCAATGATGGCCTACTCGCGCACGCTGTCGCTGCTGCGCAAGGTGCTCGGTCCCGTCTACGACCTCAACACGTTGTGGGAGCAACATTGCTACTTCGAGTTCGCGACACGCGACGTCGAAGCCGTGATGCCGACCATGGTCGCGCAACCCTACGTCAACCACGTGCCGACAATGACAGGCGGCGTAGGTTACGACAACCTCAAGCGCTTCTATACGAATCACTTCGTCAATTCGAATCCACCCGATACGAAGCTGATTCCGATTTCGCGGACCATCGGCTCGGATCGCATCGTCGATGAATTCATCTTCGCTTGCACGCATAGTTGCGAGATCGACTGGCTGCTGCCGGGCGTTGCGCCGACGGGCAAGTACTTCGAGGTGCCGATGCTCGCGGTGGTCTGCTTCCGCGGCGACAAGCTGTACAACGAGCATATCTACTGGGATCAGGCATCCGTGCTCGTGCAGGTGGGCTTGCTCGATCCGAAGGGCTTGCCTGTCGCGGGGATCGAAAGCGCACGGAAACTGCTCGATGAAAAGCTGCCGTCGAATGAACTGATGGGCGGTAAGTGGTCGAAGTAAAGGTTGCGAGCACATCATGATGAATAGAGGCCGCCCTCTCGCGCGGCCTCGTATGATGGTCGCTCCGCCGACGTCCGGCCTTTCCAGGCGATCCGCCGCCAGCTCATGCTCACCGTCCATCACCTGAACAACTCCCGTTCGCAGCGCGTGCTGTGGCTGCTCGAAGAACTCGGCGTGCCGTACGAGATCAAACGTTACGAGCGCGATCCGAAGACGATGCTGGCACCGCCTGAACTGCGCGCCGTTCATCCACTCGGCAAATCGCCTGTCGTCACCGATAATGGTCAGACCCTTGCCGAATCCGGCGCGATCATCGAGTATCTGCTCGAGCGCTACGGCGAAGGCCGCTTCGAGCCTGCTGCGGGCACGCCCGAGCGTCAGAAGTTCAGATACTGGATGCACTACGCGGAAGGCTCGGCCATGCCGCCGTTGTTGCTGAAGCTGGTTGCGATGCGTATCGGCAGTGCGCCGATGCCGTTCTTTGCAAAGCCGATCGCAAAGAAGATCGCGGCCACATTGCAGTCGAGCTTTGTCGATCCGCAGATTGCGCTGCATATGCGTTTTATCGAAGATTCGCTGCGCGAGACGGGTTACTTTGCGGGCAACGATTTCACCGCCGCCGATATCCAGATGAGCTTCCCGCTCGAAGCCGCGACGGCACGCGGCAACCGCGATGCGAAATTTCCGTCTATCGCGCGTTTTCTCGACACGATTCATGCCCGGCCCGCGTATCAGCGCGCACTGGAACGCGGCGGCAAGTACGAATTGTTGAGCTGAAACCTGTCGATTCCCGCTGCCCTCGATCGTCGTATATGAACGGGCGGTGCGCGTCGCGGCCATCGCTCATATTGCAATAGCACACCTGGCCATGGAGGGCACGCGCGCATGACGCATAACATCGAAGGCAACAAACGCTGGCTCGCACTGGTCGTGCTGTGCATGGGCGTGCTGATGATCGTGCTCGACACGACCATCGTCAACGTCGCGCTGCCGTCCATCGCCGCCGATCTGGGCTTTTCGGAAACCGCACTGGTGTGGGTGGTCAACGCCTATATGCTGACCTTCGGCGGCTTCCTGCTGCTCGGTGGACGGCTCGGCGATCTTTACGGGCATCGCAAGCTGTTTCTGGCGGGCATTACGCTGTTCACGCTCGCGTCGCTTGCGTGCGGGATGGCGAACTCGCAGGTCATGCTGGTTTGCGCGCGGGCGATTCAAGGGCTTGGCGGCGCAGTGGTGTCGGCCGTGTCGCTGTCGCTCATCATGAATCTGTTCACCGAAGAAGGCGAACGCGCCAAGGCCATGGGCGTGTACGGCTTCGTGTGCGCGGGTGGTGGCAGCATCGGTGTGCTGCTCGGCGGGCTGCTGACCAATCTGCTTAGCTGGCACTGGATCTTTCTGGTCAATCTGCCTATCGGCATCGCCGTGTATGCGGCGTGCCTTGCCTTGCTGCCGGCAGGCCGCGGGCATGCGCATGGCGAACGGCTCGATGTCGCGGGCGCGGCAACTGTCACCGCTTCGCTGATGCTGGCCGTCTATGCCATCGTCAACGGTAACGAGGCGGGGTGGCTGTCCGCGCAAACGGTCGGCCTGATCGTGATCGCGCTGGCATTGCTCGGCGCGTTTCTCATCATCGAAGCGCGCGTCGAGCATCCGTTGATGCCGCTCAAGCTCTTCACGCTGCGCAATGTCGCAACGGCCAATGTGGTCGGCGTGTTGTGGGCGGCCGCCATGTTCGCGTGGTTCTTCATCTCGGCGCTGTATCTGCAACGCGTGCTCGGTTACGCGCCGCTGCAGGTCGGCCTTGCGTTCCTGCCCGCCAACCTGATTATGGGGTTCTTCTCGCTCGGTCTGTCGGCGCGCATGGTGATGCGCTTCGGCATCCGCAAGCCGCTGGCCGTTGGCCTGTTTCTCGCTGCGCTCGGCTTGCTGCTGTTCGCGCGTGCGCCTGTCGATGGACACTTCGTGGTCGACGTGCTGCCCGGCATGGTGCTGCTCGGCATCGGCGCGGGTGTCGCGTTCAATCCGCTGCTGCTCGCGGCAATGAGCGACGTCGATCCATCCGATTCGGGCCTCGCATCGGGCATCGTCAACACGGCGTTCATGATGGGCGGCGCCTTGGGCCTCGCCGTGCTGGCCAGTCTCGCGGCAGCGCGTTCAGCGAGCGGCGGCGCGCAACTGGCCGACACGCCCGCAGCGCTCGCGAGCGGTTATCACATTGCGTTTCTGTTCGGCGCGATCTTTGCAGCGATGGCAGCGTCGATTGGCGGCGCGTGGCTGCGGCCCGGCGCGCAGACGGTTGCCCAACAGGCCGGCGACGACAAAGCGCTGAAGCAGCAAATGGAGCAATCGCCATGAGGCGGACTACGGATATGCCGTAAGCAGAACCGCAAGCGCGATCAAATGAGCCGACGTCTCGCTCGATATGCTGGGTTCATGCCTTTACGAGAGTCCGCATGAACCCGCCAGGAAACCCTGCCGGCAAGGCGCTGTGGTTTATCGAAAGCTTTTTCCACGGCGAATTGTCACTCGACGATATCGCGGCTTGCGGTTGCGTGTCGCGCTTTCATCTGTCGCGCGCATTTGAAGCCGCGACCGGTTACGCGGTGATGCGCTACGTCCGCGCGCGCCGTCTGACGGAAGCGGCGCGGCGTCTTGCTGGCGGCGCGCCGGATATTCTCGCCGTCGCAGTCGATGCAGGTTACGGCTCTCACGAGGCATTCACGCGCGCGTTTCGCGACCAGTTTGGGCTCACGCCCGAAGCGTTGCGCGCGCAAGGTCATCTCGACAACATTGCACTCGTGGAGCCGATCAAAATGGATCAATCTCTTCTCGCCCATCTCGAAGCGCCGCGTTTCGTCGACGGCAAGCCATTGCTCGTCGCGGGACTCAGCGAGCGGTATCACTGTGAAAGCAGTTCGGGCATTCCCGCGCAATGGCAGCGCTTCAACGCGATCTTCGGCAAGGTGCCGGGGCAGGTCGGCAACATCGCTTACGGTGTCAGCTATAACGCCGACGACTCGGGCAACTTCGATTATCTGTGCGGCGTCGAAGTGGCCGATTTCTCGGCCTTGCCGGAAGAACTGAGTCGCGTGCGTATCGGTGCGCAGCGCTATGCAGTGTTCACGCATCGCGAGCACATATCGACGATCCGCCGCACGTGGAACACGATCTGGAACAAGTGGCTGCCCGAATCGGGTCACGCACCCGCCGATGCGCCCAACTTCGAGCGCTACAGCGAGCAGTTCAACCCGGTGACGGGCATGGGCGGACTCGAGATCTGGCTGCCGCTGCGCAGCCAGGCAATCGCGTAAATCAGCCCTTGCCGTCGAGCGGCGCGGCTTCGACTTCGAAGGTATCGCCCGTTTCGAAGAAGGTGCCGCCCGCTACATAGTGGCAGGTGCGCATGTCGTGGTCGTCGCCGAAATGCCAGCGGTTCTCCGAATAGACCCGGCTGTCCGCATAGCACGCGACCACTTCGGCGAGGATCAGGTCGTGCCGCTGGGCGTCGTCGGGGATCACCTTGCATTCGAACCACGCGACACAGCCTTCGAGCATCGGCACGTCGATTTTTTCGGCGGGAAAAGTCTTGAGTTCGAGCGCGGCGAATTTATCGATTTCGACGCCCGCGTTCGATCCGACCGCGAGCGTGTGCCGCGCAAAGCCGCGCGTGGGCAGTTGCAGGCCGAACACGCCGCTCGCCTCGACAAGCTGGCGCGTTAACGTCTTCGCGTCGATCACGACGACGACTTTAGGCGGCATGAAGTCAAGCGGCATCGCCCACGAGGCCGCCATGACGTTCGTGCGCCCTTCGTACGCGCTGGTGATCAGCGTGACGGGACCATGGTTCAGAAGGCGCGTCGCGCGCGCCAGATCGACGGGTTGCCGGAATGCTTGCATGAGAGACCTTCGCGATTTCGATCGATGCATTCTAGCGAAGGTCGGCAAAACGCGACGACTGCGCGCCGCCTGGTCGGGCAAGCGCTCGGATCTACGTTTGGACAGATATGCCGCAGTGCAAAAAAAAAACGGCGGCGCCAGTGCGCCGCCCGCAGATTCGCATCAATTCGCAGTCAGTGCGTGGTCGGCGGCTTGCCGTGTGCAGCGTCGAGCGGTTTGTGCGCTTCGCCGTTCGCGCCCGGGAAGAACGCGTTCCATGCGGCACGCACGCCCTCGGCTGCCGTGGCTTCGGCGTCGATGGTTTCCGGTTCGTCCACACGGGCAGGATCTTCGCTCAGTCCGCGCCAGTGGGTGAACACGAGAAGCGGCTTTTCGGTCCATCCGCCTTCGATGAATTTGGCGAATGCCGTATCTCCGCTCACGAGCTGGACCTCATACCACCCGTCTCTCACGGGCGCATAGTCGTCCAGCGGGAACCATGCGGTCGCTTCGATTTCCATAGTGCCGTCTCCTGTCGTGGAAGTGACTCATAAGAAGGCATTGTTCATGCCTCACGGGCGGCGCGCCCGTTCACGGCGTCGGGACATGGCGTGGTTCGGGAATTGCAGAGCGAATGCAGCCGGAAAACGACGCACTTTTGACCACGACGCCATCGTCAGATTTACACATCTGGGCCATCGCCGTAAAGCCCGCCAACATATTCGGATCTTTCGAACGTGTGGTGTCGTACGTTCGAGCCCGAAAACTCACGTCTTGTCGTCCACTTTGAAGGCGCCGCGATCGAACGCTTCGCAGTAAGCCTTCCAGTCGCTGACGACCTGCGCTTCGCATTGCGTCGCGAGTTCGATGAGCGGCAATTGCCACTCGCTGTCTTCGCCGAAAGCGATCAGATCGTCGGCGATAGCGGAGGTTTGCCTTCCGCTGCTGCGAAAATGCGCCCACGCGACCAGTTCGGCCATGTTGCGCACCACGGACTCGAGCCGGGGCAGCTTGCCGTCCCAGTTCTCGAGCGCGACGCGGTCTTCCGACGGCTGCAGCCCGCGCAGCACGAAGGGCTGCTGGTCGAACTCGACGGCATGCAGAAAAGCCTGCGACACAACCTGGTTGCGCCGCTGGATCGCCACGACACGCTCGGCCTCGCTGCCCCATTTCGGCTGCGGCGTGCCGACATTCGGCGCGGTCGCGGACGGCAGCGCCAGCTTCATGTCGAGCAAATAATTGCCGTCCGGCGAACCTTTGCCTTCCACCAGAACCACATACCGCTCGACGCCCAGGCTACCCGTGCCCGCGATGCGGCGCGCGACATCGAGAATCTCGAAGAACTGGGGATTCGGCTCGCTCTTCGCGAATGCAGTCATGAATGCGACGACCTTGTCGCGCGCCGTATCGGTGACGGCCAAAGCCTTCTTGCCGTCGATGCGCAGAGTGCGCTTTTTCCCCTTCAGCTCGGTACGGCGGTTCAGATAATCGACGCGCTTGCGCTGATGCAATGCCGCGAACAGTTCGCCGACCATGCCCTCGGCTGTTTCCTCCTCGATCCAGCGCGCCTTGCCGAAACGCAGCGCGGTAGCGTAGGCGTCGACGGCTGTGTGGCACAGCGCGAGCGCTTCGGCGCGACTCAGCTTGAGATCGTCGGCGGCCACCAGCACGCTCGACAGCAGACGGATCATCTCGTAGAGGCAAGGCGCGAGACAGGCTTCGTCGAAGTCGTTGATATCGAAGTAGATGAGCCGGTTATCGCCCTTGTAGCTGCCGAAATTCTCCAGGTGCATGTCGCCGCAGATCCACGCACGCGGCGAGCCGTCCAGCACCTTGCTTCTGGATAGAGACAGGCGCTTGTAGAACAGGTGGCAGGTTCCGCGCAGGAACACGAACGGCGACGTGCGCATGCGCGCGTACTTCATCGCGAGGCGTTCGGGATCCCGGCCCGCATTGAAGCGGGCGATTTCATCAGCGACGTCGAGCATGCGGCCCTCTCATGAATTGGGGAATGGTCAGGATCATTCTGTATCGACAGGCTTTCACTTCCAAGCGTTCGCAATGGATGCGCCTGTCGGCTCCGTGTTGGCTCCATCGATTCGCGCCCGCCTGGTTCTTACGGGCGCGTGGCGATTGCCGTATCGTGACTGCCTGACATACTTCAAACAGCACATGCGACGGGAGAGTAACGTGGTGCAACGAGTCAACGAATTCGGTCAGGCAATCGGCGAACCCATGCCGGAGTGGCATCCCGCGAAGCCGCCAGGCGACCAGCCGATGACAGGCCGCTACTGCCGGCTGGAGCGCGTCAACGTCGAACGTCATGCGGACGATCTGTACGAGGCCTACAGCGCGGCGCCCGATGGCCGCGACTGGACGTACCTTTCCGTCGGCCCGTTCGATTCGCGCGACGCTTACCGTGACTTCCTTTCCGCTTGCGCGGCTTCCCCCGACCCGTTGCATCACACCGTCATCGACCTCGCGACGGGCAAGGCCATCGGCACGTTGTCCCTGATGCGTATCGACAAGGCGAACGGTGTGATCGAAGTGGGCTTCGTCGTGTTCTCGCAGCGCCTGCAAAAGACGCGCATGGCGACGGAAAGCATCTTTCTGCTGATGCAGCGCGCGTTCGACGAACTCGGCTATCGACGCTTCGAATGGAAGTGCGATTCGCTAAATGCGCCATCGCGCGCCGCGGCGGCCCGCTTCGGTTTCACGTTCGAAGGCATATTCCGCCAGGCCGTGACCTACAAAGGCCGCAATCGCGATACGGCGTGGTTTTCGATCATCGATAGCGAGTGGCCGGCGCTGCGCGCCGGTTTTGCGGCGTGGCTCGATGAAGGGAATTTCGATGCGCAGGGCAAGCAGCGGAAGACGCTGCGGACGTGTATTGGGGCGCAGAGAGGTTAACCCACGCGCCGAAACACCCCCGTCGCGTGCCCTTTGTACGTCGCCTGCCGCTCCTCGACGTAGCCGCATTTCGCCGCGACCCGGCGCGACGCGACGTTCTCCGGCGCGATGATGCACACCGTGTCGCCGCCCGGCCATTTCGCGTCGGCCCATGCCAACGCGCCGCGCAGGGCTTCCGTCGCGTAACCGATGCCATGCATCGACGGCATCAGCGCCCAGCCGACCTCCGGCGCCCCAAGCGGCGGATCGATTTCACGCTGGAAATCCGCGAAACCGATCTCGCCGACAAAGCGCCCGCTGCCCTTCTCGCGGATGACCCAATAGCCGTACCCGAGCAGCGCCCAGTGCCCGGCGTAACGCAGCAGCCGCGCCCACACGTCTTCGCGGCTGAACGGCTTGCCGCCGATAAACCGCGTGACGGTTTCATCGGACCACATCGCGTAGCTTTCCTCGAAGTCTTCGAGGACATGAGGACGCAAGATCAACCGATCGGTTTCAAACCCGGCAGCTAAAGAATTCATTGCGCATATCCGGCGGGAGCCGGCAAGGAAGAAAGCGCAGATGATCGCAGATGCATGCGCCGAAGCAAAAGGCATTCACGCCCCGACGCACGCTGCGTTCGACACAATCACTCGCCGTTGAACGCCGCTTCGAGCGCTTTCACATCGAGCTTCACCATCTGCATCATGGCCTGCATCGCGCGCTGGGTCTTGGCCTGATCCTTGTCGGTGAGGAATTTCATCATCGCGGTCGGCACGATCTGCCACGACAGGCCGTAGCGATCCGTCAGCCAGCCGCATTGCACGGGCTTGCCGCCGCCTTCGAGCAGTGCGTCCCAGTACCTGTCGACTTCCTCCTGCGATTCGCACTTCACGAACATCGACATTGCCGGCGTGAACGGATACTGCGGGCCGCCATTCAACGCGACATATTCACGGCCTTCCAGATGGAAAGTGACGGTGAGCACCTGTCCTGCCTTGCCCGGCACGGCATCGCCGTAGTGTGTGATGTCGCCGATGCCCGAATTGCTGAAAATGCCCGTGTAAAACCGGACGGCTTCCTCCGCATTGCCGTCGAACCACAGGCATGTCGAAATCTTGTCCATTACCTCTCCTTGGATTTTCTGCGAGCGCGGCAGCGGGCAACGCAGCGCACGCAATGCCTGCTGCGCCGCCGCGTGCCGCCGACAGCCTTATTGACGGCTTTGCGCCGCCATCTGCTCCATGGCTGACCGTATTTCGTCGGGTGTCACGTCGCGCGTGTGCGTCGCGACGGACCAGCGGTGGCCGAACGGATCTTCGACCTGACCATAGCGGTCGCCCCAGAACATGTCGGTGGCAGGCATGATGACCTTCGCGCCCGCTGCAGCCGCTTGCGCAATGGTGGCGTCAGCATCGTTGACGTAGAGATGCAGCACGACAGGCGTGCCCTTCAGCGCCTTCGGCCCGTACGACGCGCCGCCGCCGCAATCGGGCATTTCATCGACGAGCATCAGCGTCGAATCGCCGATTTTCAGCGACGCGTGCATGATCTTGCCGCCGGGACCGGGCAGGCGTACCTGCTCGACTGCGTTGAACGCTTTCTTGTAGAAATCGATTGCTTCGGCCGCGCCCGCGACGATGATGTGCGGTGTCAACGTGTGCATCCCTTCGGGGATGGGCTTGACGGCTGGCGTGGACATAATGGTGTCTCCTGAGGTGAGGAAGTCCATGAGTGACGAAGTTTCGCCCGATCAGCGAGTCTTCATCACTATGACGACTAAGCCACACCCAGATCGACACGCGCAACCGATTATTTTTTCGAGACAGGTCGAAGCTGCCCCGGCGGCGGAATTGTGCCTCGAAACTTAAGCGTCAGACCGGCCGCCAGTGGCCGCGCACCCATTGCCAGTGATTGCCTTCCCAGCGATAGTGACCCTTCACCCACACATATCCCGGCGCGGGCGGCGGCCCGATGACCTCGGCGACGGGCGCCGGCTGCGCCGGCCGCGCGGGTTCGACATAGCAGGCAGATAAGGTCGATGCACACAGCGCGCCAACCAGCAATGCGCGCAACGTCGTGGCCTTAGGATTCAGTGTTGTCATATCGATTCTCCCTGTTCGATCGATTGTTAAATTGGTTGGCCGATCCACCTGCGGTTAAGCGCGGATCAGCCCTGTCATCGGCGGCGCGTTGCCCGCCTGCGCGAACAGCGTGCGCGAAGTGCGATGCGGATCCAGCCCAAGGCTTTCGCTGGCGACGCCCGTGATCAGCGCGTCGAGCGAAGCCGTCGGTTTCAGGTCGCGCGCCTGATAGAGATCGCCTTGCCGCAAGCCCGGCCAGTCGGCGACCACGCGCCCGCCCGCCACCGCGCCGCCGATCACCATCGCGACCGACGCCGTGCCGTGGTCCGTGCCGCCCGTGCCGTTCGCAGCCGCCGTGCGGCCGAACTCGGTGGCGACCAGCACCGTGGTCTTGCTCCATTCCGCCCCGAGCCCGTCGCGCAAGGCGGCGACCATCGTGTCGAGCGCCTTCAGTTGCGCGGCCATGCGCGGCATCTGCGCGCTGTGCGTGTCCCAGCCGCCCGTTTCGATCATCGCGATGCGCGGCCCGTCGTCGCGCGACAGAAACCCCGCCGCCAACTTGCCGAGACTGGCGGGATCCTGGCGCGCGCCCGCGTCGCCGGACAGGCCGCGCGCCGTCATCGCGGATTCCCACAACGGACGCAGCTGCGCATCCTGCTCGTAGAGTTGCGACACGCGCGTGAGCAGATCATCGGGCGCTTGCGGCAAACCGGAAGGTGCATACGACGCGACGTTCGCCGTGCCGCGCAATGCCATCGGCACGGTCGGTGCGAATGCAATTGCATTCTCATGCGTAGCAGGCGATGCATTCGGCATCATGCCGACCAGCCGGTTGAGCCAGCCGTCCTTCACCTGATACGCGGCCGTTCCGCCCGTTTCCAGCACGTTCTGGCCATCGAAATGCGAGCGGTCCCGATACGGCGATGCGACCGCGTGCACGAACAGCGCCTCGCGCTTCGCGTACATCTGCCCGATCTGCACCAGCGACGGATGCAGCGCGAACGTGCCGTCGAGCTTCGTCGCCGCCGAGGTATCGACGGTCAGCGGGCCGCGCAGCGTCGCGTAAGCGGGATCGGCGTACGGCACGACGGTATTCAGCCCGTCGGCGGCGCCGCGCTGGATCACGAACACGAAGCGGCGGTCGGTGGCGGCGCGCGCGAACACCATCTGCGGCGCGACGAGCATCGCGCCCGCGCCGGCTGCGGCGACACGCATGAAACTGCGACGAGTGAGCATGATCATCTCCGTTGAAAATCGGGCGACACGAGCAGCAGCGCAAGCGCCGTCGATGCGCTTTCCGCCCGCGATACGGCCTGCTGCGTCGGCTCGCTCAGCGAACCCGCCGTGAGCGTCTGCCCGAGCGAGCGCGCATCGAGCCGGTCGCCAACGCGCGCCGCGAATCGCTGCGCAATCTCGACACGCCGCACGAGCGCATCGGGCGCGGCCCAGCTCGCAGCGATATCGTCGTAACCCGCTGGCGAACCGGGCCGCCACACCTGCTGGCCGAGTTGCGTGAGCACGGGTGCCATCTGCACGGCGTTGCCCGCGTTGTTGTTCAGATCGCGCAGACCCAGGCCGCGCAGCGACGAAATGGTCCACTCCCACGGCGACTTGAACTTGACGGCGACGGGCGACCACGCGGCGTCGCTGGCAATCAGCTCGCGATACACCGTCGGCAGATCGCCGCGGCTGCGCATGAACGCCGTCGCCAGCCGGTCGACCACATCGGGCGGCGGATTGTCGGCAACGAAGTGGCGCGCGAGCTTGGTAGCGATATGCGTCGCGGTGGCGGGCGCGCTCGACAGATCGTGCAGCACGGCGAGCGTCTGCCCTTCGCCCGGCTGGTCGTAACGGCGGCCCATGATGGTCCGCGTGCCGGGTTCGTGCACTTGCGGACGGAACACGAACGCGCCCGGTGGCGCATTGTTCGGCTGCGGGCCTTGCGCAGCCGCGATGCTCCAGCCGGTCATCGCGCGCGCGAACTCGGTGACGTCGTCCTGCGTGTAGCCGCTGCGCACGCCGAGCGTGTGCAGTTCCATGATCTCGCGCGCGAGGTTCTCGTTGAGGCCCGGCTTGCGCTCCGGATTGCGCTGCGCGGCACGCATCGCGGCGACGCTGTCGGGTCCGACCGAGCGCGTCTGATCGAGAAAAAGCTGCATCGCGGGATGACGCTCGACGGCGACGAGCATGTCTTCGAAACGTCCGAGCACATGCGGGCGAATGGCTTCCGCTTCGAACGCGCCGGCGAAGGGCGCAACCTGGCCTTTATCGATCGATACCGCGAAGTGATTCGCCCAGAAATGCACGAGACGTTCGACGAACGGCGCAGGCGTGGTCAGCGCACTTGTGACGCGCGCATTCACAGCCGCGCGGTACATGTCGCGCGATTCCACCCGCACGGCCTTGTTCGCGGCCTGGCGCGCGGTTTTGCGGGTATCGCCGGGAGTGGCGGCGTTGGTGGCGCTGGCGGCTGCGTTCGGCCCACTGCCAGGATTTGCGCCGCTCGCGGTGCCATTCGTCATCGCGTTAGCCATTGCCTGCTGACGTTCGTCGGCGAGTTCGGCGGCAATGGCCAGCGTTGTCGGCTGGCTAGCCCACGCAGCGGGCATCGGCTGATACGCGTCGAACTGCGCGAGCAGCCAGTTCTTCGGATTCGCGGGCGGCGCCTCGTCGGCGCGTGCGCCGAGGCCGAACCGGTTCAACGCGATCGCAGCCGCGCTCAACGGCGGCGCCGTCATTCCAGCGGGTGAATTGGCCATGGTCGCTCCTTCCTGTGTCGCCTGTCGTGCGTCGTTCGATACCGGTTAAACGCAACGTGCGGCGTTTTTCCGTCGCTGTTTTTTTGATTCGATGGATCAATCGCTCGCGGCCTGATCGCCGGGCGTCTTCTGCGCCCGCTGCTGTTGTTGCTGTTGCTGAGCCTGCGCGATCCGCCATTGCCCACGTTCATGCAAGCCTTCCGCGAACTTCACGCGCTCCTCGGGCGTCAGCGTTGCCGCAAAATCGGCAACACCCTGCTCCACGCGCGAACGCAACGCGATATCAGCCTCGCGCGTGCGATTGAGCGCCGTGTCGAGCGCCGGGCGATCCAGTTGCGGCGCCGCCAGCAGACGCAGCACTTCGCGCCGGTCCTCTCGTCCATCGCGCGCGTACTCGCGTGCTTCGCGGCGCGCTTGCTTCAGCGCATCGACGAACTGCTTTTGCCGCTCCACCGACAGGTCCTCCGCCGCAAAGCGCAACGCACGCGGCTGAGGCTGCGCCGCGGCGGCCTTCGTGCTGCCATGCGCAACAAACCACTGATACGCGCCGCCCGCCACGCCACCGATCAAAAACACGTTGAGCACCAGCGAGCCAATCAACAGAAACTTCCAGGCGCGTCCGCTCATTCGCCACTCCAGTCTGCGGCTGTGCCGCCAAATCCAGTTGTCAGATACGAAGATTCCGGTCCCGGCGACGGATTGCCCGTCACCAGGAAAAACGACACGGCGAACGCGCCCGCCAGGCCGCCGATCAAGCCGACGCCCGCGAACGCCGCGCCCGACCACCACAAGCCTGCGCGGCGCGAGCGGCGACCCGGCCATGTCAGCGAGAACCAGCGGGATTGACGGCGCTTCGGCGCAGACGCAACGACGCGCTCCGTCAGCCCGCTATCCGGCGCGGCGACGGCATCGGTTGAAAGCCATGCGTCGAGTTGCGCGGCCTGCGCGAGCAGCGTGTCGGCCTCGATGCGGTTGTGAGCGGCCCATGCGCTCGCCGCCGCGCGTTCCGCTTCAGGCCAGTGGCGCGCCTCGGCACCGTATGCATCGACGATTGCGCGAAATCTCTCTGGTGTCATCGTCTGGTCCTCGTTCCGGCAAGATCGTCGCCCGCGAGTTGCGTGCGCAAGGTGCGGCGCGCGCGGGACAGCAGGCTTTCGAGCGCTTCGACGGTAATGCCCATCAGCGCGGCGGCCTCGATATTCGACAGTTCCTGGTAGTAATTGAGCACGAGCGCTTCGCGCTGACGCGCGGGCAACGCAGCAAGCGCGGTGCGCACACGTGCATCGCGCGATTGCGCTTCGAGTTGCGCGTCGGGCGCGGCGGCGGGATCGACGGCGTCAGGCAGTTCGTCGACGGGTTCCTCTCGATGCGCGCGCAAACGGTCGTAGCATAGATTCAACGCCACACGATGCAACCACGTATCGAAGCGCGCCTCGCCCTCACGCCAGCGCGGCGCCTGGTTCCAGATGCGCATGAACGCTTCCTGCGCGACGTCTTCGGCTTCCATACGGTCTCCCAGCAGACGCGTGGCGAGAGCAAGCAGGCGCGGCAACTTGCGCGCGACGAGCGAACGCACGGCGGCCGGCTCCTGCCTGCCGACCCCCGCCACCAGTTCCGCGTCTGGATCGCGTTCGCTCAACGCGCGCCACTCCGTCCGGGCCATCGCCTGTGCCACGCATGCCACGCGCCACGCATCGCATGTATCGCGACAAGATGGTCTGTCGTCACTTGCTGTCGCTCCCTGTTGTTATGTGTCGCGGTGATGTCCCACCCGCTGCACGACAAACGCCGCCAACCACACGATGCATGCCACGCACGCCGCTATCGCCCGCTCAATATACGACGACGGCTGGCCGGTAATAGTAAGGCCGCCCCGGCACGACGACACAGCCCGCAAGCGTCGCGGCGAGCAACGCGATCAAAAGCAGTTTCTTCATCGCTTTCAGTCTCCCTTCGCCGCGCTCAGCGCGCCCAGTGCGCGGGCACCCAGCGCCAGTTCGGACCGTGCGCGACCCAGTGTCCCGGCACCCAGCGATAACCCGGATTCATCGCCTGCCAGTGCCCGCCAACCCAGACATAGCGGCCGCCCGCCCAGCGCCAGTGGCCGGGATCCCACGCGTAGCCGGCGCGCGGCGGCGGCATGACTTCGGCGCGTGGCGGCGGCGGCGCCATCGGCGCGACGATCACCGCCTGCGCAAACGCCGCCGACGCACTCAGCGCGACCACGCCTGCTGCAAGGATGCGGACCAGTTTTTGCATGTTCATTGCGTTCTCCCTTGAGGCGATGCCCGGCCCAAAAACAGCCGGTTTGAGAGTTAAACGCGCGAGCCACGAAAATCCGTCGCAGATTTTTTGCGGGCCGGGAGCACGGTGGCCGGGAGCACGGTGGCGCGGGCATGGGGGAATGGGTATCGTCAGAGAGGGACGACTTCACACGACAGGAGCGCCGCGTGACAAACAGCAACTGGTTCTCGAAATTCTCGACGGGCCTTTCCACCATGGCCGGCAAGCCGGCGACGTTCGTCATCGCGGTGGTGCTCGTGATCGTGTGGGCCGTCAGCGGGCCGATGTTCCACTTCAGCGACACCTGGCAACTCGTGATCAACACGTCGACCACGATCGTCACCTTTCTGATGGTCTTCCTGATCCAGAACACGCAGAACCGCGACACGGCCGCGATGCAGATCAAGCTCGACGAGTTGATCCGCGCACTGGACGGCGCGCACAATGCGCTGCTCGATCTGGAGGAACTGAATGAAAAGGATCTTGGGCGTTTCCGGCGGCGCTACGAGCAGCTCGCCGAAGAAGCGCGCAGCGCGTTGCAGTCGGGCGGCACCGACACCGATTCGCCGTTCATCGACGAAAGCAATGACGCAAGCGATCACGACAACAAGCGCTGAACCATGACGCAAGCTACGCCACCCGCCCTGCAGGACGCAGACAAGGGCCATTCGCTCGCGCGCCACTATCCGCGCGGTCTGCGCATCGATCCGCATTCGCATACGTGGGCGCAGGTGCTGTACGCGGTATCGGGCGTGATGTGGGTCGAGGCCGGACGCGAAGCGCTCGTGGTGCCGCCGCAGCGCGCCGTATGGCTGCCCGCCGGCACCGAGCACTCGATCCACATGATGAGCGACGTCGAGATGCGCAACCTGTATTTCCACGAGCGCAGCATCAGCCATCTGAGCGCGCGCAGCGACGTGTTCGAGATCAATGGTCTGCTGCGCGAGCTGATCGCGTCGATTGCGGAACATGAGGCCGCGCAGACGCGCGACGAGGACTATCTCGGCACCGCATACCGGCTCACGATGCTCGAACTCGAACACGCGCCGCGCTCGTCGTTGCGCATCCCGCTGCCCGACGCGTCGGACCGGCGGCTCGATGCGCTGTGCCGCGCGGTAATCGGCGATCCGTCGAATGCGATCAGTTTCGAGCAGCACGCCGCGTCGGTGGGCGCGAGCGTGCGCACGCTCGCGCGGCTCTTCACCCGCGAGCTGGGCATCGGCTTTGCGGAATGGCGCAGGCAGGTGCAACTGGCCGTCGCCGTGTCGGGTCTCGCGGAAGGGCGCGCGGTCAGCAGCATCGCACGCGAGCTCGGTTATCTGCCGAGCAGCTTCAGCGACATGTTCCGTCGCGAACTCGGCTCGCCGCCGACTGATTTCGATCCTCACGCGACGCTGGCGATGCCGGCTGCGCCGTTACGTTAAAGTCCTGAGTCCGCTGCCTCGCCTGGCTTCGGCGAGCGCGCTGGCGGCGCTTGAGCGAGAATCGTGGACGTTGACGGCGCGGGAGGCTGGATCGGGCCGGCGTCGTCATAGCCAAACCTTCAACCTGAGGAAACGTGAAATGAGCAAGGGATACTGGGTTACTCACTACCGCAAGACGAACGATCCGGCGGCACTGGCCGCGTATGCGCAACTGGCCTTACCGGCTGTCACGGCGGCTGGCGGCAAGTTTCTCGTGCGCGGACTTGCCGAAGAAGTGCGCGAGCAAGGACTGAAGGACCGCACTGTCGTGATCGAATTTCCGTCCTATGAAGAGGCGCTCGCAGCCTACGACAGCGACGCGTACAAGAAGGCATTGGCCGCGCTGGGCAATGCCGTCGAGCGTGACTTGCGTATCGTGCGCGGCGCGGAGTGATTTTTTTAGCCTTTGGTGATCGTCAGGTTCGGTTAGTAGCGGATCACCATCGGCAGATTGGCGCTGTCGCGTGGCTCGTTTTCGGGCAGCGTCTCTGCGCTGCCCGCTGCGATGCGGCGTGCGCTCCATAGCACGGCGAACGCGTCGAGTATGTCGTCTTTCTTGACGTGCTTCGCGATGCGTTCGTCGAGTGCGGTTTGCAAGGCCGCGCCAAAGAAAGGGACGAGCAAGGCTTGTCGCTTTGCGTGGCCTGCTTCTGATGTTTTACCTTCCTTTAGACCAGCCGCTTCACCGCCCTGTTCGATCCGAAGCTGCATGAAGGCAAGCTCCGGATGGACTTCGAAAACGCGCGCTGCGTCCGTTGCGCTCTCGCGCAACGCCTGATCGACTTCGGCGATCTTCCTGAGAATGTTGTAGGCCTGTTGCGAGATTGCTTTGCCTGTTATGTCGCGGTTATGCGCGCAGGCTTCTGCGTAATCCTTGCTTCCTAACGTCTGACGCACTGGCGTCTGAAATACCGATGCGCTGCGCGGCCACTTGAGCTTCTTCCTCGCTTCGGAATCGGCAGCGCGATCACCAGTCGATGAGAGACCGATCGGCATATCGACGGCGATGATGGCAGGTGCGGGTGCCCACGCGAGCACGTCGTCGAAGGACTCGCAAATGCGTGTTTCGATTGCGCCTGTTTTCGCGTGTTGTTTCACTGCGTACCAACCGCCTTTGCAGCCGTCTACGCCTAGCAGGTCGGTTGCCTTCTGCCGCTTCATGTATTTCCCCGTATTAATCTCGTCGTGTCGAACCGGCCCGCCCCTGTCCGGTATTCGAAAGCACTTGTCCGCACAGCGCCACACCGGTCAATTAGACTGCCTTCATACGCTGATTCACCCCTCGTGAAACAGCCCGCGAACCCCACCGAATCCTTCAGATTCCGCAGGAGCAGCAATGAAAGCGATCCAGTTCACCGCCTTTGGCGGCCCCGAAGTCCTTAACCTCATCGATTTGCCGACACCCACCGCCGACGCCGACAGCGCGATCGTGCAGGTGAAAGCCGCCTCGGTGAATCCGAGCGACGTGAAAAACCTCTCGGGCCACTTCAGCCACACGACGCTGCCACGCACGCCGGGCCGCGATTTCAGCGGCGGCGTGGTCGACGGTCCCGCCGAATGGAGCGGCGCGGAAGTCTGGGGCACGGGCGGCGACATCGGCTTCACGCGCGAAGGCACGCACGCGCAATTCATCAAGGTTCCCGTCGGCGCACTCTCGCGCAAGCCGCGCGCCCTCACACACGACCAGGCGTCGGCGATCGGCGTGAACTTCGTGGTCGCGTGGCTCGGCGTGATCGATTATGCACAGCTTGTCGCGGGCGAAACCGTGGCCGTGATCGGCGCGAGTGGCGGCGTTGGCGGTGCCGTGGTGCAAATCGCGAAGTCGCGCGGCTGCCGCGTGATCGCCGTCGACCGGCGCGAGCCGGATGCAGACTCGCCCGCAGGCCGTCTGATCGATCACTACGTGCCGTTCGACGAACACGCCGCTGAACGCGTGAAAGAACTCGGCGGCGCGGATGTCGTGTACGACGCTGTCGGCGGCGTCGCGTTCGAAACCGCGCTGAAGCTCGCCAAATGGCGTGGCCGCGTGGTCGAGATCAGCGCGACGGGCAAGCGTCGCGTCGATTTCGATCTGATCGATTTCTATCACAACGAGACACAACTGTTCGGCGCAGATAGCGCAAAGCTAGGCGTCGCCGATTCGGCGCGGCTGATGACGGAACTGGCCAGCGTGTTCGACAGCGGCGCGCTGCAGCCGCCGTCGATCGCACAAGCCTTCCCGCTCGAACAGGCACGCGACGCCTATGCGGCCGTCGCAGGCGGCACGCGCGGGCGCGTCGTCATCACCATGTGACGCCTGCCGTCCAATCGAATCCGGAGACTCGTATGAAGCCGTATCTCGTGTCGCTGGCGGCGGGTGTCGTCGTCGGCTTGCTGTACAACATCGTCGATGTGAAATCGCCTGCGCCGCCTATCGTCGCGCTGCTGGGTCTGCTCGGCATGGTGGCGGGCGAACATGCGATTCCGTTCGTGCGCTCGCTGCTCATGCATGTAACGAGCTGAAGCCTATTGCATGCGTCCCGGCGCGCCGCCCATTTCGCGCGCGCGTTCGAGCAGCAGTTCGCGTTCGCGCCCGTTGCGCGTCATCGATGCAGCCCGTTCGAACTCGGTGCGCGCTTCGTCACGGCGGCCGAGTTTGGCGAGCAGATCGGCGCGCACGCTCGGCAGCCAGTGATAGTTTTTGAGTGACGGCTCGTCGGCAAGCGCATCGACGAGTTCTAGCGCGGCCATCGGCCCGTACGCCATGCCGACGGCCACCGCGCGATTCAGATCGACAACCGGCGACGGCGCAACTTCGGCAAGCGCATCGTAGAGCGCGACGATCTGCGCCCAGTCCGTCTGCGCCGCCGTGCGGGCACGCGCGTGGCACGCGGCGAGCGCGGCCTGCAGCGTGTATGGGCCGCGTGTGCCGTCCAGCGCTTCCGAGCGCTCGAGCGCGGCCAGCCCGCGGCGGATCAGCAGCCAGTCCCAGCGGCTGCGGTCCTGGTCGAGCAGCAGCACGGGGCGCCCCTGCGCATCGACACGTGCATGCATGCGCGACGCCTGAATCTCCATTAACGCCATCAGGCCGTGCACTTCGCTTTCGTCGGGCATCAGACCGGCCAGCACGCGGCCAAGACGCAGCGCTTCCTCGCATAGCGCCGGGCGGGTCCAGTCGTCGCCTGCTGTCGCCGAATAGCCTTCGTTGAAGATCAGATAGATCACTTCCAGCACCGACGCGAGCCGCACTTCGCGGTCTTTCGCTTGCGGCACTTCGAACGGCACTTTCGCCGCCGTCAGCGTCTTCTTGGCCCGCACGATGCGCTGCGCGATGGTCGGCTCGGGCGCGAGAAAAGCCCGCGCGATTTCATCCGTGGTCAGGCCGCCGAGCAGGCGCAACGTGAGCGCGACCCGCGCATCTTTCGAGAGCACGGGATGACACGCGGTGAAAACCAGCCGCAGCAGATCGTCGCCGATATCGTCGGCGCGCGCGGCATCGAGCGAGTCGACGAAATCAGGCACGATGTGCGCCTCGCGCGCGTCCATGTCGGCGCCGAGTTCCTCGTGCTTGCGCGCGTGCAGCGCATCCTGACGCCAGCGGTCGAGCGCGCGGTTCTTTGCGGTCGCCATCAGCCAGGCTCCCGGATTGTCGGGCACGCCGGCGTGCGGCCAGGTTTCGAGCGCGGCCACCAGCGCGTCCTGCGCGAGCTCTTCAGCCACGCCGACATCGCGCACGATCCGCGCGACGTGAGCGATGACTTTTGCGGATTCGATCCGCCAGACTGCCTCGATGGCACGATGGGTCGCAGCCGTCGTCACGGCGGCCTCAGGACGCGTCAGCCGCTGGCATCACGGCGTTCGGGTCCATGTACACGAGTTCCCAGATATGCCCGTCGATATCCTCGAAGCTGCGCTCGTACATGAAGCCGTGATCTTGCGGCGGACGCGGCACGGCGCCGCCCGCTGCCAGCGCCTTGCCGACGAGATCGTCCACTTGCGCGCGGCTGTCGCATGACAGACAGATCAGCGCTTCTGTGCTTTCCTTCGGATTGCACAGCGTTTTTTTCGTGAAAGTCTGGAAGAAGTCTTTGGCGAGCAGCATCGCGTAGATGTTTTCGCCGATCACCATGCACGCGGCCTGCTCGTTGGTGAACTTCCTGTCGAACGTGAAGCCGAGTTGCGAGAAGAATGCTTTCGATTTTTCCACGCTGTTCACGGCGAGGTTCACATAGATTTGCTTGTGCATGATCGATCCTTGATGAGTCGCAGTGGCAATGTCAGCGGTTTGCGCCTTCGCTGTTGCGAAAGCGTTCGATCGACTGGGCTGGCTCGAAGTCGTCGAGATCGAACATCTGGCGCACTTCGATTTCTCCGTCCGCGTATTCGCCGGACGGCGCGGGAAAACGCCGCGCCCATTCCATCGCTTCTTCGGGCGAACGCACCTGAATCATGGTGTAGCCGCAGATCAGCGCGGCCGTATCCGCAAACGGCCCTGACGTGACCGTGCGCCTGCCGTCGCCATAACGCACGCGCCAACCCTTCGCGCTCGGCTGCAAGCCGGATGCATCGAGCAGTACGCCCGCCTGCTGCAGCGCGTCGTGGTACGCCGCCATCGATGCAATCAGCGACTGGTCCGGCATCTTGCCCGCTTCGCTGTCGGCCGTGGCCTTCACCAGAATCATGAATCGCATCGCCGTCTCTCCTCGTGAATAAGGAAGCCCCGTGGCGGCTTCTACTTCCACGACGGGCGGCGGGGGTCCGAATCGACAATCTGGATTGCCAGGGAAAACCCTTGCTCAGGCATCGGCGATCGTCGCGTGATGCGACGTCAATAGTCGTAGCAGGGCGAGACCTTGCGGATCTCGATGGTGCACCACTCGGCGGCGGGACATTGTTCGGCGAGCGCGAGCGCTTCCTCGTAGGTATCGACGTTCAGCAGAAAGAACCCGCCGACCATTTCCTTCGCTTCGGCGAACGGGCCGTCGATCAAACGCGTCTCGCCATCGCGTTTTTCGAGACGCACGCCCTTCCTGCTCGGCGCCAGCGATTCGGCCGCGACCAGTTGTCCGCGCGACTGCAGCTCGGCGCGGTACTTCAGCATGCGGTCGTAGACGGCGCGGCCTGCGACTTCGCCACGTTCCTCGCGTTGCTCGGTGGGTTCGACGATCAGCAGCATATATGACATGGTGACTCCGAGTTCCGGTTGTCGGGGCCGCAGCGTTCGGGAGAGGCCGTGCTTCGTGGGACGGATGGCGCGGCGGCGAAGGCAGCGGACGTTGATTCCGCTGGCGAAGGCAGTCTAGCAAAGTGGCATCGCAGGAGGAAACGCCTGCCGCGCGAGTGGGCATTCCGCTGATGGAAATGGCACAACGCTTGCTGGAGGCAGATATGTTCAACCATGCAGGAGCACGACATGTTGAAGCGCTATATCGTCCGCATCGCAATCGCGGCGGCGGCTATCGTGCCGCTCGTCAGCGGATGCACCGTCGGCGGCGCAGCAGCGGGTGGCTATGTCGGTCATGAAACGACGCACAGTACAGCGGGCACGGTAGGCGGTGCCGTGGCAGGCGGGATCATCGGTCACGAACTGGGCAAGTGAGCGGCTTTCGAATTTGTGCAAAATCGTTAAAAAGGCGGCAATTGGATCGCAATTGCCGCTTTGCTCTCTATCAAACAATTCCTCATCTTGTTTATTTTATAAAGCGAAAATTTTTGTTATTCGTCGATGTCAATTTTTTGCGTTTTATGCGCACAAATTCCGGCACTGATTCTTATCTTTTTTAAACAATCATCTTGATAAACGATCCGTTTCCGAGAGTGCAATTCGCCGAATAAGTTCATTATGTTTTTTGATCTTCAACACACTCTGACGAGATTCACATTTCGGCTCGAAACGACCGATACGCAAGGCTTTTCAGCTTTCTTCCGGTCTCATTCGGTTAATTCAACAAACTGCATGATCTTCATTTTTTAGATATGATTTATCTCAAATAGAAGATCGAATATTTTCGTTGTCTTATCACAACAATAAAATTTATACCAATAAAATCTCAAAATATCGACTCACGTAAAAACTCAATCAAATCAAGCGCACACGACCTTTATTTCTTTTTTAGAAATAGATCGTTTCCAATTTCGATGTCAATCGATAGTTAGGGTCCCTTTCTATACTTGCGCTTCCCTAAACAGGGCAAGTCAGGTGGTCTTGCTTCGTACAGGACGTGGCACGCATAGCTTGTCCGTTTGTATTCAAGCCTCGTATTGCCCCCAGAACTGAAGGAAGCACAGATGAAGAAGATTCTGATCGCGACGGCAGTGGTTGCCTCGTTCGCATCGGTCGCCCACGCGCAAAGCAGCGTCACGCTGTACGGCACGCTGGACGCCGCACTCACGTACACGAGCAACGTCAACGGCAACAAGCAATTCGCACTCGGCAGCGGCGCTATCGATGAAAACCGCTTCGGCCTGCGTGGCGTCGAAGATCTGGGCGGCGGCCTGAAGACGGTCTTCACGTTGGAAGAAGGCTTCAACCTGAACAACGGCTCGCAAGCGAACAGCGGCAAGATGTTCTCGCGCCAGGCCTACGTCGGCCTGTCGAGCCAGGCTGGTAAGGGCACGCTGGGCCGCCAGTTCGATGCATCGCAAGACTTCCTGGCGCCGGTGTCGGCAACGGGTACGTGGGGCGGCACGAACTTCGCGCACTTCGGCAATCTCGATAACCTCGACAAGAACAGCGAGAACGCGACCAACAACTCGATCAAGTTCACGAGCGCGAACTATGCTGGCCTCTCGTTCGGCGGCACGTATGGCTTCTCGAACAGTTCGCAGTTCGCGAATAACCGCGCGTACAGCTTCGGCGCAGGTTATCAGTACGCTGGCTTGCGCGTCGGCGCCGGCTATGCCCAGCAGAACAACCCGAATAGCACCGCTGTCGGCGCGACGACGGGCGCAGATCTGAGCGGCCTCGACCTGCCGGCAGGCGTGTCGTACCGTCAGCGTGAATTCGGCGTCGGCGCGAGCTACGCGTTCGGCCCGGCTGTCGTCGGCCTGCTGTGGACGCAAGCGCGCGTCGACAACCTCACGGGTTCGTCGGCTTCGGCTCACGTCAACAACTACGAAGCCAACGCAAAGTACAACGTCACGCCGGCTCTGGGTCTGGGCGTTGCCTACACGTACAGCAACGGCGACCTCGGCGACGACCGCTTCCACGCAAACCAGATCGGCCTGCAAGGCGACTACTCGCTGTCCAAGCGCACGGACGTCTACGTGCAAGGCGTGTATCAGATCGTCAGCTCTCCGGACAACGCGATTCCCGCAGTCGTCAGCAACGGCGACACGACGGGTGTCTCGAGCTCGCGCCGTCAAGGTGTGGCATCGGTTGGCATGCGTCACCGCTTCTAATCAGACACGAAGCGCGGCCGGGTGATGCGTACGATCATCCAGCCGTAAGCTCGGGCCCGCGAGGCGACCACGGCGCGCCCGCGTTCTTCGGAACGCGGGCGCGTTGTCTATTGGCGCAATCGAAATAACACGGCTAGAAGCGTGAAGCCCGCTCAGACCATCCGCTTCAGTTCCTTCTGCAAGCGGTCGAAGTTCTCTTCGTTCGCCTTGACGGCGAAGGTCTTCACCTGCGCGCACACGGCGGGCGTTTCGAACAGCATGCAGAACGTGATGCGCGTTTGCGCGTCGCCCAGCGCGTCGAACGTGACGGTGACGCGAAAGTACGGACCCGACATATGGTCGAACACGATCCGTTCAGGCGCGGCGACCTCGACGAATACGCTGTGGTTCTTGTAGTCGACGCCATCCGGCCCGTGCATGACGAAGCGCCAGTTGCCGCCCGGACGCAGATCGAATTCGTGGAAGGAATTGGTGAAGCCCTTCGGCCCCCACCAGTGCGCAAGATGGGCCGGCTCAGTCCAGGCCTTGAACACGAGATCGCGCGGATAGTCGAGCACGCGCGTCGATATGATTTGCAGATCCGCGATCGGCGGAGCTGCGTCGCCATCCTCGGACATGAGACAGCCTCCTTCGAGCAAAACGCCGCGCCCGCCCGATAGCGGGCAGGCAATTCAAGCATAACGCATTGTCGAAGAATCGAACGCGCGCGCAGCCGGATGCGCGCCGGGAAAGTCATGCCGAATGCGAGGCGCCGAACGTTACAGCGTCCGACGCCGCTAACGTCCGATCAATGGCGTTTGAAACGCCGCCCGGACGCTAATGGAAGCCACGCTCACATGGCCACGGATTCGGCCGAAGGCTCGATGGGAATCACCCGCCGCGCCACGGGCGCGCCGCATTGCCGCAGCAGATCGCGCAACTCGTTGATCACCGGGAAGACTTCGTGGTTCCAGTCGGCGCCCTGCGCGTCGTGAGCCGCCTGCTCGAGCTCGACGATCCAGCGGTCCTCCTTGAAGATGCGCTCGGTGAACCACACCAGCAACGGCCACGCGATGTCGAGCAAGGCACCGATCTTCGGCCGCTTGACCGACAGCAGGCCGAACGTGCGGTTGGTGCGCTGCTCGCGGTCGAGCGGGATGTAGCAGATCCACAGATCCATCACCAGCGAACCCTCGGACGTGCGGATCTGCAGCGTCTGATAGGGATACTGCGTGCGGATCGTCATCACGTCCTTGTGCTCGACCTTCGTCTTGTTGCGGCTCTGCCCGAACACGAGCGCCTCGCCGATCGGCTGCTGGCCTTCTTCACGCGAAAACGTGTAGTCCACTTCGACCCAGTCGTCGCCGCGGCGGCGTCCGAGCGAGCGCGCGCGCATCTTGCCCATCTGCTTGCGGTGCAGGAACTGATGGTTCATGTCCATCAGGTTCTCGTGCATGAACGAATAATGGCAGCCCACCTCGCGGCCAAAGCGCCGCGTCTTGTACGCCTTGTCGGCGACCGAGCCGAGCGGCGGCAACGGCGTCGTCTCGGCGAGCGTGGCATCGCCGGGGAATACGAAAATCAACCCTTCGGATTCGCGGCACGGATACGCGCGCACGCCGTTCGGCAGGCGCTCGCGACCGAGATACGGGACATCGATGCATTTGCCCGAACAGTCGTAGGTCCAGCCGTGATAGCCGCAACGGATCGCCTCGCCGTCCACCACACCGCCGCTCAGCGGCACTTGCCGGTGTGCACAGCGGTCTTCCAGCGCGAATGCCTTGCCGGCTTCGCTGCGCGCCAGCACGATCGGCTCGCCGGCAAAGCGCACGGCGAGCGTTTTCCCGCGCTTCACTTCGCGCGACCATGCAACGGGATACCAGTAATCGGGGTGAATATCGACGCGGCGCAGGTCGCGCACGGCCGGTTTGGACGGGTTATCGGTGGAATTGCTGTCCAACGGAGCGACGACATGCATGAATGAGGCCTCCTGGCACAACGGTCGGCCGGTCGCTCGGACCGGGCCGGTTTGATAGTTAGAAAACCGGTGTCGCCGATCAGTCTACTAGAAGTCGCCAGGGAGAATCATGAGGGCTGACCGCAGGTAGGCAACGTGCGTCGCCTCCAGATCAGCAAATTCCAGTCCCGGCGGCGGCAGCGAAGCGGAGGAATCGCGCCGCCGCGCCGGGTCGTTGCAGGCGCAACGCTCAGTGCGTGCTGAGCGGCTGCTCTGTCTGCGTCGCGCCGACGAGGCCCGAGCGGTGCTGCGTGCCCCACGCCTTGCCGCCGCGCAGGAACTGCAGCCAGCCGAGCGCTGCGCCCGTGTGACGCAGCAGCTGGAACGTGAACGGCTCGGCGATGGCGGCCGCGACGGCCATCGGCAGGCTGGTGCCGTGCGTCAGCCCCGTCCAGCGACGGTAGAGATGGATGCTCCACACATAAAACGCCAGGTCGATGGCCGTCTTCAGGCCGATTACGCTGAAGATCGACACGACGATCGGCCCGTGTCCGCCGAACACGAAGCCGAGCAGCAGCGCAAACGCCGTCAGGCCGTAGATGGGTTGCATCGTGTCGAACGCTTTTACGGGCAGCATCAGCCGGCCGAGCGTGCCGTAGCGGGCATTGCCCGTCATGTCGCGGTTCCAGTATTGCGTTTGCAGGAAGCCCGCAAACCAGCGGCGGCGCTGGCGCAGGAACGCGCCGAGCGTGGCAGGCGCTTCCGTCTGCGCATGCGCGTCGCCGACCACGCGCACATCCCAGCCGAGATCGCGATCGACGGAATAGCGCCGCAGGCGGTGAATCAGCTCGTAATCTTCGACAAGACATTGCGCGTCGAAGCCGCCGACGGCGACCAGCGCCTCGCGCCGGAACGACGCAAACGCGCCCGACACCAGCAGCAGGCTATCGGCCCGCATCCACGCGAAACGTGCGATGAAGTTGCGCATGTACTCGTAGTTCTGGAACCACTGGAACACGCGCCCGCTCGCCGTGCGGTTGCAGACCGGCACGAGAATGCCCGACGCCGCGACCAGCTTCGGCGACTGCGCGAAGGCAGCGCGCATGGCCAGCGTGGCGTTATCGGCCAGCAGCGTGTCGGCGTCGACGGTCATGACGGTTTCCGTCGTCATCACCTCGATCGCGGCGTTCAGCGCGAGCGCCTTGCCGCCGTGCGGCACGCGCAGCCAGTACAGGTTCGGATAGCGGCTGCTCGGCGCGCTCAGTTCGCCCTGCGCGGGTTCCGTCAGACCGAAACGGCCGGTGAGGAGATCGCGCGTGCCGGCGGTCGAGCCGTCGTCGGCGATCACGATCTGCGCCGGGCCGTGCGTCTGCCGCAGCAAAGCCGCGAGCGTCACGGGCAGCACGGCCGCTTCGTTGTGCGCGGCGACGATCACGCCCATCGACGGCAATTTCGCCGCCTCAACCGGGCGGCGCGCAGGCAGCGACCGGCGGATCAGCGGCAAGGTCTTCCAGGTGACGAACGCGAGCAGCAGCGTGTCGTACAGCACGTAAGCAATACCCGTCGACCACGCCAGCGCGCCATGCAGGAAGAACGCACGCGCGAACAGCAGCAGCCACAGCGCCGTCACACTGCCGTGAATCACGGCGCTTTGCCACGTGCCCTTGCGCGGATTGATGCGCGGCGAGGCGGCGGCGAGCGCTTCTCGCAGCGAAGCCCGCGGGCGCTCAACGGCAGGCTCGCCGGACAGGCTGTGATTGGTCAGCGTGACGTCGTCGCTGAGCGTGGCATCGTCGATCACGTCGATATCCATTACGGCACCATCCGCTTGATGACGGAATGACGGTCCAGCAGTTCATGCTTCAGCGCGCCGCCGATATGCATCGCGAGCAACGCATACAGTGCATAGCCGAGATACGTGTGCAGCATGCCGAATTTGTCGTGCAACGGTTCTTTGACGGCAGGATCGAGATTCATGATAAAGCCGATGCGCGGAAACGGGATCACGCCAAACAGGTGCATCGGATGCGTCGCCGCCGCTTTCCACGCCGAGTCGTGCATCCAGCCCGACAACGGCAGCGCGATCATCAGGAAATACAGCAGGAAGTGCGCGACATGCGCGGCCATCCGTTCCCACGATGGAAACTCGCGCGGCAGCGCCGGCGGCCGGTGCGACACGCGCCACAGCACGCGCAGCAGCGCGAGGCCGAGCACCGTGATGCCGATCGACTTGTGCGTGTCGATCACGGGGCGCACCCAGCCGTCGGGCAGCGAATCGGCGGACAGGCCGAGCACCACATTGACGATGATCAGCGCGGCGATGAGCCAGTGCAGGATCATCGCCGTGCGGGTGTAGCGGGACGCCGGCGTGGCCTGCGATTCGATGCTGTCGCGCGAGGCCGTGCGGGAAGTAGTCGATGTGTTCATGAGCCGTTCTGGTTGGAAATCGGTAGGGACGGCGAAAGCGATGTGCAAGCCAGCGGATGGATCGTGCCGATCATGTCGGCGGCGCATTGCTTTCGTCTTGTCAACAGAACGCCTCGCCTGGGCGCTTTATTCCTTCAACGTAGCACCCGCCCGTTTCCGTCGCATTCCCGCCCGTATTACCGTCTGTTTCCTGTCTGATGCCTGACGGCCGTATGTATGCCAAACCGTCAGGCAAACTGGTCGACGCCCTGCACCAGCCGCTTCGCGAGGCGCGGCTCGCGCAGCTGGTCGAGCCACCACTTCAGCGCGCGGCCTTCCTGATCGCCGCGCCATGCAACGTATAGCACGTTCGGTTCCCGCGGATCGGCGGTGCTCTTTTCGACCAGTTCGCCGCGCTTGAGCATCGACGCGACGCGCTGACGTGGCAGCCAGCCGACGCCGAGGCCGTCGCGCTGGGCGAGGATTTTCGCACGCATGCTGGGCACCGCGAGCGAAGTCTGCCCGCCGAGCAGGCCGTACGCGCGGCCGCTCGCCCGCGACGAATCAGCGACCACGATACCGCGTTGCTTCGCAATCTGCTCGCGGCGCAGCGGTTCCTTGACAGTCGCGAAAGCATGTCGCGGCGACACGGCGAACACCCAGTCGACCACGCCCAGTTCGAACCCGCGCAACCCCGGAATCGCGGGCGGCTCATTGGTCGCGCCGACGATCAGATCGGCGCGGCCGTCGCGCAGCGCGTCCCAGGTGCCGCTGAGCACTTCCGTGGTCAGACGCAGCTTGACGCCCGACTGCAGCGCGTCGAACGCGTGCACCACGGGCATGAAGGTCTCGAACTCCATGAGTTCGTCGGCGACGATCCAGAGACGGTCTTCCCAGCCGCTCGCGATCTGCCGCACCCGTTGCGTCATGCGCGACACGTCCTGCATCAGCCGAGCGGCCTCTTCGGCGAGCAGCTGTCCGGCGGGCGTCAGTTGGAGCCGGTAACGGCGGCGGTCGAACAGCAGCGCGTCGAAACGCGTTTCGAGCTGACGCGCCGCATGCGATACCGTCGACGGAGCTTTGCCGAGCCGCGCCGCGGCGCGCGACAGGCTGCCGCTTTCGCGTATCGCTTCGAGCAGGGCCAGCTCTTCATCCGTCAACATGTGCGAACCTGTCGAATGAGATCAACGGGAAAATCGTACGGCAAATCCCGAACCGGGGTCCATCATAGGGTCTTCTGCCGAAGCCTTGCCGCGCGGCTAACATCGCGGTCGCGGCACGCATGGCACGCTGACCGGAAACGCAGGATGGAAGGAGCACCGACATGGGATTGTTAGTCGACGGAAAATGGCAGGACAAGTGGTACGACACGGCATCGACAGGCGGCCGCTTCGTGCGCACGGACGCTATCTTTCGCAACTGGGTCACGCCGGACGGCGACGCGGGACCGAGCGGCAGCGACGGTTTCGAAGCGGAAGCGGGACGCTACCACCTGTACGTGAGCCTCGCGTGTCCGTGGGCGCATCGCACGCTGATCATGCGCGCGCTGAAGGGTCTGGAAGACATGATCAGCGTGTCGGTCGTGCACTGGCTGATGCTGGAGGACGGCTGGACCTTCGCCGATGGACCGGGCGTGGTGCCGGATTCGCTCAATCACGCGAAGTATCTGCGCGACGTGTACGTTGCCGCCGATCCGCACTACACGGGCCGCGTGACTGTGCCGATCTTGTGGGACAAGCATCGGAGGACGATTGTCAGCAATGAATCGTCGGAGATTATCCGCATGTTGAACTCGGCGTTCGACGAACTGGGCGCGGAGCCGGGCGACTACTATCCGCCGCCGCTGCGCGCGGAGATCGACGCGATCAACGCGCGCGTCTACGACACGGTCAACAACGGCGTGTACAAGTCGGGCTTCGCGACGACGCAGGCCGCGTATGAAGAAGCGGTGATGCCGTTGTTCGACACGCTCGACTGGCTGGAGCGGAAACTGTCGACGCAGCGTTTTCTGACGGGCAACCGGCTGACGGAAGCGGACATCCGGTTATTCACGACGCTCATCCGCTTCGACGCTGTGTACTTCGGGCACTTCAAGTGCAATCTGCGGCGCATCGACGACTACACGAACCTGTCGGCTTATACGCGGGATATTTATCAGCATCCCGGTGTGGCGGCGACGGTAAATTTCGAGCACATCAAGCGTCATTACTACGAGAGCCATCGCTCGGTGAATCCGACGGGAATCGTGCCGCTTGGTCCTGTGCAGGATTTCAGCGGACTGCATGATCGCAAGCGGTTCGAGTGAAGGGGTTGCGCTAGACTGTTGGGCTATCCGTAAGACCGTATGGAGACGCCATGCTACGCAAGACACGCACTGCTTCGCAGCTACAGGACGAGGTGAACCGCCGCATTCATCGCGCGCCGGAAGTCGTTGAGGATGGCGTGAAAATTCGTGTGCCGCGTCCGCAGATGCAGGAAGCGGACGCAAGCGGCTGCAACTGGACGATGAAGCATTTCGGCAACGCGATCGGGTTCGAAAGGACAGTGGAGGCGGCGCTGAAAGCGGTGCAGAAGGAGTACAACTTGTCGGAAGAGGTGAAGGATTTGGGTAGTCTGTTTGGGGAACCCCAAAAGGACTAAACAAACGAATTGAAGCACCAGAAGCTGAAGCACCACAAGCCGACACACAGTTTGCCACCTGGGCGGCGATAACGGTTCGCTTCCGCTGGCAGTACTACGGGTAATTGAAGGTGGTGATGCGTTAACTCGGAGCGCTGGCAGCGGGCAAGGAGAAGAGCGTTACCACGAACAGGACGGGGCCGCTGGGGGCCCGTGGGCAATAACAAGTGCTGGCGGTGTTGGCCCGCTTTCTTTTGCCTACTTTTCTTTGCGGCGGCAAAGAAAAGTAGGTGCCGCCCCGCACAGGGGCAACGCTAGCAAACCACTAACAAACCGCGGACGCCAGCGCACGAAACCTAGGCACCCCACATCAACCCACAGCAACAAACCCCTCCTCAATCTCCGCAACACCAGTAGGCCGAACAACACGCGCCACCTCAACCCCATCCCGCATAAAAATCAGCGTCGGCCCCAGCTTCACCTTAAACGACCGCCCGAGCGCGCGCCCTGGCCCATCCTCGATCTTCAGATGTCGCGTACCCGGATGAAATCCAAACGCCTCGCCAATAACAGGCTGCGCGCCCTGGCAAAACCCGCACCAGTCGGTGCCGAACTCAACCACAGTCACACCAGCCATCGCATCGACATCAGCGCGGCTCGGCGCGGTTTTCGAATAGGGATTCGCGGTACTCATAAACCTCCACATGCCGGAAAAACGGAGCGCTATAAAACACCATACTGCCCGTAATCGAACCAACCTGCCGACGCGCCGCCACGCTCAAACAGCAGCCTTACGCCGCGCCCGAACAGCTTCGGCCAGCACATCCAGCACAGGCTCAGTCTGCGCCCAGCCAATGCACGCATCCGTAATCGACACACCACGCGCAAGCGGCACACCGGGCTTCAGATCCTGCCGCCCAGCTTCAAGATGACTCTCGATCATCACACCGATAATCCGCTTTTCACCGCCTGTCAGCTGATTCGCCAGATCCTTCGCCACTTCGATCTGCCGCTCATGCGACTTGTTCGAATTCGCATGCGAGCAATCGACCATCACCTGCTCGCGCAGACCGACCTTACGCAACGCAGCGCACGCTTCTTCGACGCCGGCAGCGTCATAGTTCGGCCCCTTCTTGCCGCCCCGCAAGATGACGTGAGCATCGTCATTGCCGCGCGTCTCGAAGATCGCGGCCATGCCCATCTTCGTCATGCCCATGAACGCGTGGCTCGCAGCGGCGGCAACGATCGCATCCGCCGCAATTTGCACGCCGCCATCCGTACCGTTCTTGAAACCGATCGGACACGACAACCCCGACGCCAGTTGCCGATGGCTCTGGCTTTCCGTCGTGCGCGCACCAATCGCACCCCACGCGATCAGATCCGCGATGTACTGCGGACTCAGCAGATCGAGAAACTCCGTCCCCGTCGGCAAACCGAGGCCGCTGATTTCCAGCAGCAACTCACGCGCGCGGCGCAGTCCTTCGTTGATACGGAAGCTGCCATCCAGACGCGGATCGTTGATATAGCCCTTCCAGCCCACCGTCGTGCGCGGCTTTTCGAAGTACACGCGCATCACGATCAGCAGATCGTCGCGCAGCGCTGCGGCGGCTGTCTTCAGCTTGCGGGCGTATTCCATCGCCTGCTCGTGATCGTGAATCGAGCACGGACCGACGACGACGACCAGACGGTCATCGCGGCCATGCAGAATATCGGCGATTTCGACGCGGCTCTTTTCGACCAGCGTCTGCACGCCGGGCGGGCACGGCAGTTCGTCGAGCAGCAGCGCGGGCGAGATCAGCGGGCGCACTGCGCCGATGCGCGTATCGTCGATGCGCGTAATGTCCTGGGTGGAATCGGCGACGCCGGCTTCCTGGTCGCGTGTGTGGTTGTCGATGCGGCTCACTTTATTCTCCAGCTCTGCATTTTGGGGCGAATGCCGATTATCGCACTCGCCGCGCGGACAACGCAGCCGGCCTCCTGCAAGCGCCTCAACTAGCGCTCATCAACTGGATCAGATACGGCTTCCACACTTGCGGATACGCGTGCAGCGCTCAGAGCGCGTCATAGCGTGCCTTGATGCCCTCGAACATCGTCCAGAACGAAGCTGGCGCGGAGCCGTTCAAACGTTCGCGCAATACGTCGAGATGGCTATGCCAGCCAGGGCCGACATCGAGTTGCTCATCGCGGCCGGAAAGGTTGCAATGCGTCAGCACGAGCTTCACGTGCTCGCCTGCTTCGGAGAGTTCAAAGGTCACTTCCGACAGATTGTCCTGAATGCTGCCCCACGTGAATGCAAGCACGTGCGGCGGCTCGAAGCGCAACAGGCGGTGCAGCGAATCGTGTCCACCCGCGTATTGCCGGTAAGGCTCGGGCGGCAGTTCGGGTGTCGCCGACAGCAGCGAGTGATCGAAATGCATCATGAAATCGCCACCTGGCTGCACCGGCAACACACCCGATGCAAGCCACTGGCCACGCTTGTCGGACTCAGTGAGCCAGACCCATACGCGCTCGATCGGGCCGGGCAGCAGACGCTCGAAACGCACGGCCTGCGTGCCGTCGAAAACGCCGAGTGTTTCGTTGTGGTTCATCGTGGTTCTCCCTTGGAATCGCGCTTCAATTCATCAGAGCGCGAATCGCAGCACCGAGTTCACTAACCAGCCTGTCGGCCTGTTCGGGCCGCACGCCCGCATAGCCGAGCATGAAGCCGTTGTAGTGCCGCGCATCTTCGCCCTGATGGCAATACGTGCTCAACGGCGACACCGAGATGCGCTGCTCGCGCAGCGCCGCGCTCACGTCGCGGTCCTGAAGCGGCGCGTCGAGGCGCATCGTCAGATGCATGCCACTGCCATCCGACGACACCGTCACGAGATCGTTCATGTGCGTGTAGATTGCACCGACCATCGCTTCGCGGCGCTGCTGATAGATGCGGCGCATGCGTCGCAAATGTCGCGCATATTTGCCGCTTTCGATGAAATCCGCCAGCGCGATCTGATCCGCAACGCGCCCCTGGCGCGACATCTCGCCGATCACACCGCCGATCTCCGCAGCAAGCGCCGCCGGCACGATCATGAAGCCGATGCGCAATGCCGGGAACATGGTCTTGCTGAAGGTGCCGAGATAGATCACGGGCGCCGCCTCGCGCAAGCCCTGCACCGACGGTAGCGGCGGGCCGCTGTGACGCAGTTCGCTGTCGTAGTCGTCTTCGATGATCCACGCGCCGCGCTCGACGACGTTGTCGATGATCGACCAGCGGCGCTCAAGGCTCAGTACGCTGCCAAGCGGATACTGATGCGACGGCGTGATGTACACGATGCGCGGCGGCGTGTGCTGCCAGTGTGTGTCGGTGGGCGCGAGGCCGTTTGCATCGACGGGAATCGGCACGATGTTCAGGCCAGCCGCCTGAAACGCGATGCGCGCGCCCTGATAGCCGGGGTTTTCGAGCCATGCGGTGGCGCCAGGATCGGCGAGCATGCGCGCGCACAGATCGAGGCTGGTATGCGTGCCCGACGTGATGAACACCTGCTCAGCCGTGCAGCGCACGCCGCGCGACACGCGCACATATTCGGCCACTGCGCGCCTGAGCGACGGGTGACCGGCGTGATAGCCATAGCCGAGATCGCGTGCATCGACGGCTCGCCACGCGCGTTCCATCGACGCACGCCATTGCGCAACGGGAAACTCGTCGAGCGCGGGGACGCCCGCCTGGAACGGTGAAGGCACGCCGCGCGTGCCGCGATCGCGCGGCAAGCTCGCGACGCGCTGCGACAGACGGCTGACGGGCGGCTCGATGGTGGCCGACGCGTTCGCATCGGGCAGCGCCACGCAACTGACCACCGATCCGTGCCGGCTCGCCGCGATAAATCCTTCTTCGGCCAGCCGTTCATACGCGTACAGCACCGAGTTGCGCGCAATACCGAGTTGCTCCGCGAGCGCGCGCGTCGGCACGAGCTGACTGCCGTGGCGAATGTCGCCGTTCAGAATGGCGTGACGCAGGCTTTCGTAAAGCAAGCTTTGCTGCGTGAACTTGCGGCCGGGCGCTTCGCTCGCGAAGCTCGACATCAACAGCCCGTAATCCAATTGCGTGGCTCCAGATTTTGCATTCGACGTGGAGCTAACAATGGTGCCACAGAAACCCTATGCTACGGCGATACCTGTCGATATAAGCAAGGAGCGCTACCCGTGACGCAAGCTGTGAAGATCCGCCCCGTCGTCCCCGCCGATTACGCAGCATGGCTGCCCTTGTGGGACGGCTATAACCGCTTCTATGGCCGCTTCGATGAAACGGCACTGCCGCGTGAGATCACGCAACTCACGTGGTCGCGCTTCTTCGATGGCCTCGAACCGATGCATGCCATGGTTGCCGAACGCGCCGACGGCTCGCTGGTCGGTCTCGTGCATTATCTGTATCACCGCAGCACGTTGATGGCGGGACCGACGTGCTATCTGCACGATCTGTTCACGCTCGAATCGGAGCGCGGCAAAGGCGTAGGCCGCGCATTGATCGAGGCCGTCTATGCAACGGCAAAGTCTGCGCACGCCGAACGCGTCTACTGGCTCACGCATGAGACCAACAAGACAGCGATGCAGCTCTACGACAAGATCGCCGATCTGTCGGGCTTCGTGGTGTATCGCAAGCCGCTCGTCCAGTGATGCGTTCCCAATTGGGTTTTCAATGTAACCAATCGCTGTTTGCCTTGCATAACGGTCAGCCCGCAGTAGACTGAGGAAGCGCACATACTCAATTTCCACCGGGGGATTTCTGCATGCGGCTGACAATATTGATCAACGGTTCAGACCCCACCGTCAATCACGATTACGCCGTGCTCTGGCTCGATACAGAAGAGCGCCGCTGGTCGAGAGAAGCACACGATGGGATCGACCTGCCTCCATGGGGCGAACTTCGTGACGACAACGGCGTCACCCGGCTCTGCGCGCCGAGCGCAGAGGCACCTTTATGCACCTTGAATGGGCTGCACGTGGATGGACGGCAGCGCGTCAGTTCGGTGCAAGGCAGCGCGGCGTGGTCGTCGGACCGGACGCACACGCCGATGAACGGCTACTGGCGCCTGCAGGCCGTCGACCGCTTGCCCGTCAACGCCGAGCACAGCGTGTTCGGACGCTAAGCCTGCTTGCTATTCACGCCCGCGTCGCACGCCCCTCGCGCGCGGGCTTTCGCTTCACGTCGAACCTGTACGCTTCCCTGCCACGCGAGCAACGCATCGCGCATTAACCTGCCGTGCCGAATCGCGTCGTGACGCTTCTGCCGATTCACTCGAAATTTCTCAAGTAACGACCTGTAAGCCCTTGCATTGCGCATAGGTCGCACGGCTATACTTGCGGCCCCTCATCCGCATTTCCCGATCTATGAAGAAGTGGTTAGTCAGCCTGCTCATGGTTGCCGCGAGTCACGCGACTCACGCCTGGGCAGCCACGTCGTGCACGGATTTCACGCCCAACGCCCAATGGCCCGTGCTGACGAACACAAAAATGGCACCGAAATCGCGCATGCTGTGCTACTCCGATTTCGCCGTTCTGCATTCCGGCATCACGCACGGTCCGCTATGGTCCGCCGAGCATCTGACGCGCGACCATATCGAAGCCGCCAAAGACATGGTGCGCACCAACAAGTTCTTCGAAGACTCTCGCCTGCCCGACGGTGAAGGCGCACCGCTCGCCGACTACAAGCGCAGCGGCTTCGATCGCGGACATATGAGTCCTGCAGGCAATCGATGGAATGAGCAGGCGATGGCACAATCGTTCTCGCTCGCGAACGTCGTGCCGCAGAACCGCGAAAACAACCAGCGCATGTGGTCGCATATCGAAACGGCCGTGCGCAAACTCGCGGTGAAATACGACGATACGTATGTGGTCACCGGCCCAATGTTCGTCGGCTCGCAATTGCAGACCATCGGACCGACGCGGGTGTTCGTGCCGACGCAGTTGTTCAAGGTCATCTACGTGCCGTCGAAGAAGCTCGCGTTTGCGATCGTCGCGGATAACGTGGCAACGGACCGCTACGAAGTGAAGTCGGTGCATGAACTCGAGGCGATCAGCGGCATCCGCTTTCCGGGCATTCCGGAGGGCCTGAAAGACCAACGTCCGGGAGGGCTGAAAGGTGTTTAAAGCGTATTCCAACGACGACGACGTGCTCAACATCCAGGGCGACGCGCTCACCGTATCCAACGGCACGACGCGCGTCACCGTGAACGGCACGCTCGATATCACGAAGGACAAGCGCGGCCTGAAAGCAGCGCTGGCACTGAAAGAAGCGCTCGATGGCATCGTCGCCGCGCTGCAGGCGGACGCGCATCTGCCTGAGCAGGTGAAGGAAGCGCCCGACGCGAAGCCGGGCGTGATCGACAATCCGTTCTAGTGCTGGGCGCGGGTCGTCAGTGCGTTGCAGCGGGTTCGAACAGGTCCGCGAGCGCGTGTGCGACTCGCGCGACCACATCGTCCCAGTCGTTCGGCGCTATCTGCCGGAATAGCCGCGCGGTCGGATACCACGGCGAATCGTCGCGATCGCGGAACCAGCGCCAGCACGCGTCGTAGCGCGACAGGATCCACACCGGCCGGTTGAGCGCGCCCGCCAGATGCGCCATCGACGTATCCACGGTAATCACCAGATCCAGGTTCTCGACGATAGCAGCCGTATCGGCGAAATCCTGCACCTCGTCCATCGGATCGAACGGACGATATTCCGCGGGCAATTGCCCGATCTGCGGGCGCGTCGCAGCGCCCTTCTGAAGGCTCACGAAAGTCACGCCCGGCACGCGCAACAGCGGCAGATACGATAGTGCCGTCAGCGAGCGGCGCTGATCGATGGCATTTGAACTGGGGTCGTGCGGACGCGGATCGCCTGCCCATACGAGGCCAACCTTGCGTCCTTCTGCGGGCAAGCGGTTGCGCCAATGCTGCGCGAGTGCAGCAGGTGCGCGCAGATAAGGCATGGGCGCCGGAATCGTATCGACGGTCGTGCCGAACAGCATCGGCAGACTGAGCATGAAGCACCAGTAATCGTGCGCTTGAATCGACGATTCGCCGTCGAGCGAATAGACGGCATCGACGCCCTCGAGGCTCTCGAACAGCCGCTGCAAAGGCGACTGGCAAGCGACGCTCACCTTCGCCGCACCACGCGCCTTCAGCATCGACACATAGCGGCAAAACTGCAGGCAATCGCCAAAGCCCTGCTCCGGCCACACGAGCAGCGATTTGCCGTGCAGCGGCTCGCCGCGCCATTGCGGATAAGGCACGGGCGGCGGATACACGCTGCGTGTGCCGATGGCTTCGTGATAGCGCGATTCGTACAATGCCCAACCCTGCGCGTAATCGCCGATGCACAGCAGCGGCAACGCGAGATTCGCCTTCGCGCCGACGTAATCGGGCCGTAGCGCGAGCGCCTGACGGTACGCCGCAATTGCATCTTCGATGCGGCCCTGCTGCCACAACACGTTACCGAGATTGTTATGCGCTTCGGGCACGTCGGCGTTGAGTGCCAGCGCCTCGCGGCACGCCGCTTCTGCTTCGGGCAGGCGGTTGAGTTCCAGCAGCAGCAAGCCGAGATTATTATGCGCGCTCGCATCGCCCGGCTTGCGGCTGACGACGTCCCGATACGCAGTCTCGGCCTCCGGCAAACGCTTCAGTTGCCACAGCATCACGCCCAGGTTGTTGCGTGCCGTCACGTAGTCCGGCGCGATGGCGAGCGCGCGCAGAAACGCGGCTTCCGCTTCCGGCTCGCGCTTGAGATCGCGCAGCACGAGGCCAAGATTATTCAATGCCTTGGTGAGATCGGGTTTGATCGACAGCGCGCGGCGGTAGGCGTGCTCGGCCTGTTCGAGCTGTTTGCGTCCGTAGAACCAGCCGCCCAGATCGTTGTGCGCTTCGGCGAGGTCGATCGTATCGTCGATGGCCGGCTTGCCCGCTTCTGCCTCTCCTGCATCCAGAATGTCGTTCAGACAGACCGCTGCGAGGTTCATCGCTTCGGGGTGCGCGGGATCGCGTTGCAGCATCTCGTCGAGCAATGCGAGCGCCTCTGCGAGATGTCCGGACGAATAGAGCGAGAACGACGCCTGATAGCGCTCGGCAGGCGAGAGCGCGGTAACTGACGGATTCATTTCAATCCTTTGGAATTCTTAATAGTTCAGCGAGTGTGCCGCGCAACAGCGATCGGGCCTGACCGGCCTGTGAGAGACAGGGAATGCGTGACGGCGGCGGCAACGATGAAGACCGCAACGAAGACCGCGGCAACGGCTAACGGTGGCGAAAAAAGTATAGGCGATCGTACCTTGGCCAGCCGATGATCTATCTCTAAAGTCCGTCAGATGAGACGCACGCCAATAGCGATCAGCTACGCGCCGTGTCGCTGTCAGTCGATGCCGCAAGCATGCGTAACCGGTCCGCATCGACGATCTCGATCTCCGCATAACGCAAGGCGAGCGCGCCTTGTGCTTCGAACTGCTTGAGGATCTGATTGGTGGTTTGACGGGACAGCGCGAGCATCATCGCGAGATCTTCCTGCGGCACCTTGAGCACGCGCCGCAGCATGGTCGAGCCGTCGCCGTAGCCGCCCGCCATCAACAACAGACGGCGCGCGATGCGCTGCGCGGCTGGCAGCAGCGCGGCTTCTTCGATGGCATCGAAGGCAAGGCGCAACTTGTGGGTAAGCAGCAAGCCGAATGCATGCCAGAAGGCGGGCGTGCGTTCGAGCAACGCAGTGAGCGCCGCGCGTGGCACATGAAACAGCAGCGTGTCGCGTTCGGCATACGCATCGTGCGTGCGCGACTGGCCGTCGAACAGCGCGATCTCGCCGAACCAGTTCACGGGTTCGATCACCGCGAGCAATGCCTCCTTGCCGCTTGCGCTGGCGGCGCCAATCCGCATCAAGCCATCGAGCACGCAATAGAAACCATCGTCGGTATCGCCGCGGCTGAACAGGCGCTGACCCGCAGGCAGTTGCCGCGTGCGGCCAAGCGCGACCAGTTCCGCACGCAGCGCGTCGGGCGCGTCGCGAAACCAGGCGCTGCCGTCGAGCAAATCGGAAAGCTCTGTCGAAGTCATCGTTCAGGGGCGCGTCAGTGGTCAATTACAGATGAAGGATTCCAATTGTCGGCTAGCCGAAAGTGTCGCAGCGCGCCGCCGGCGATTATGATGACTTTCAACGAGGAACTGCATCCATGAGAACGCTCACTGACCAGCTTGCGCAATACGCCGCCTATCATCGCGACCGCCGCAACATCGCGACGCACTTCATCGGCATTCCGATGATCGTGCTCGCGCTCGCCGTGCTGCTGAGCCGTCCCGCGTGGACGGTGGCCGCGCTGCCATTTGCGGTGTCGCCGGCGTGGGTGCTGTTCGGCCTGAGCGTGATCTACTACTTCGTGCTGGACGTACCGCTCGGTTTGATGATGACGATCGTGTCCGCGCTGTGCGTGGCGTGCGGCGCGTGGCTCGCGCAGCAGTCCACGCTGACCTGGCTCGCATCGGGCATCGGCCTGTTCATCGTTGGCTGGGTGTTCCAGTTCGTCGGGCATGTTGCCTACGAGCATCGCAAGCCCGCTTTCGTCGACGATGTGATCGGCCTGTTGATCGGGCCGCTGTTCGTGCTCGCCGAAGCGCTGTTCGCGTTCGGCTGGCGTCCCACGTTGCGTGAGTCGATCGAAGCCAGGGTCGGGCCGACGCGCGGTGATGCGGCGCATGGCGCCGCGCGGCATCGGTCTTGAGGTGCTGTCAGTGTGAGGGCCGCCGGGTTTGCACGGCGCCCCAGAAGCGCATCAACGCGGCGCGAGCAGCCTCGCGCTGTGCAGCGCCGTCAAACCGACGGCAATCCAGATCGGCACATAGGTGCCAAGCTGCTGCGCCGTCAGGCTCTCGCCGAGCAGCGTCACCGACACCACGACCAGCAACACCGGCTCCACGTAACCGAGAATGCCGAACAGCGCCATCGGCAGCATCCGGCTTGCTTTCAGATAGGTCGCGAGCGCAACCGTGCTCAGCGCGCCAAGTCCTGGCAACAGCAGCAGCCACATGTCGATACGGCCCGACAGCAGCGCGAGCGAGCCGCCATGCAACGCCATGGCGAGCGCAAAAGGCAGCAGCAGCGACATTTCGAGCGCAAACGCCGTCAGCGAATCGGCGTTGATCTTGCGGCGCAACACGAAGTACGGCGGATAGCCGAGCGCGACTAGCAGCGTGGGCCACGAGAACGCGCGCGTCACCCACAACTCATGCAGCACGCCGAGCGCCGCGCATGCAACGGCGAGCCACTGCAAGGGTTCGAGCCGCTCGCGGTAGTAGAACCGGCCGATCAGCACCATCGTCAGCGGCAACAGGAAATAGCCCAGCGACACTTCGAGCATGCGCCCATGCAGCGGCGCCCACAGGAACACCCACAACTGCGCGCCAAGCAGCAGCGCGCTGGCAGCCAGTAACAGCGCCGTGCGCGGCTCGCGGACCACGCGCTGCAACAGCACGCGCAATTGCGGCAACCGCGAGCGCAAGGCGATCAGCGTAAACGCGCCCGGCACGGTCCAGATCACGCGCCAGGCGAAGATGTCGAGTCCCGTCAACGGCGTGAGCAGCTTCGCGTAGACGGACATGAGGGCAAACAGCGTCGATGCGCTCACGGAGAGAGCAATGCCACGCCCTGGTTGATAAGCGTTCATCGGTGCGTCCGCAGCGAAGCGTCAGCGGTACGGCGGGGCGCGATGTCGCGAGTCGAGTGATCCATTATTAAGTCTTGTTTTAACTGCGCGACCTGCGCGCCGCTCCAGGTGGAGCGCACTGCATCGCGTGAAGCGCGCATTCTAGCGGTTGCGAACGCATCGTTCGTTTTTTCCGCCTGGCAGTTCCCGTGCAGATTCATGCGGGATGCACTATAAAAACTAACTTCATGGTCACGCCGCATGGTCGGCGAATCGTCGGCGGAAACACGCGCCTGTTTTTTGCTTCTGTGTTCCGCTCATGGCCGCTGTGACGCGGCTTTCAACCTGCTTCCACGCGTCTTCGGCGCAAGAACGCAGACACGTGCCGGTCATCGAATGCGCTCAGGCTTGTACGCCTGAACGTGCGCCGGTCCACTCACTCCAGACGCACTCGCTCTTCCGCAGTCCGCACGCCATCACTGGAACGAGACAACACGGAGACAACATGACTCAGCCAGCCGTATCGCATCATCTGTCGCACGACGTATCGCCGGAGTTCGCCGCCGCCGTTCGCGCTGGCCTCAGCAAGCATCCTCAGAAGGAACTGCCGTCGAAGTATCTCTACGATGAAGTCGGTTCAGCGCTGTTCGAAGTGATCACCGCGCTGCCGGAATATGGCGTGACGCGCGCCGAAGAACGCCTGCTTGCGGAACACGCGGGTGACATCGTCGCGCATTTGCCGCACGATGCGATCGTCGCTGAACTGGGCAGCGGCAGTGGCCGCAAGACGCGCCGCATTCTCGAAGCGCTCTGTAAAAAGCGCCCCACGACTTACAGTCCGATTGAAATTTCGCGCACCGCTTTGCAATTGTGCCGACGCGAACTTGGCGATATCGAGCGCATTTCGATCGTCGGTTATGAGCGCGATTACCTCGCGGGCCTCGCTGAAGTCAGCAAGCGCCGCGCGAAAGACGAACCGCTGCTGGTGCTGTTTCTCGGCAGCACGATCGGTAATTTCGGCCGGCTCGCGGCAACGCGCTTTCTGCGCGACATCCGCAACATGCTCGCGCCCGGCGATGCGCTGCTGCTCGGCACCGACCGCGAAAAGCCCGTGCCCGTGCTGATCTCCGCGTACGACGATCCGATTGGCGTGACGGCTGCGGTCAACCTGAATCTGCTCGCGCGCATCAACCGCGAACTGGACGGCGATTTTCCGCTCGATGCCTTCGAGCACGTCGCGCGGTTCAATCCGGACGTGCGCAGCATCGAAATGCATCTGCGCGCGAAGCGGCGCGTCACGGCGCAGGTGCGCGCGGCGAAGCTGACCGTCGAGTTACAGGAAGGCGAGTCGATCTGGACGGAAAGCAGCCACAAGTATCGTCCGGAAGAACTGCATGCGATCGCCGACGACGCCAACTTCACCTGCAGCCGTCAATGGATCGAGCGCGATTGGGGTTTTGCGGAGAGCCTGCTGGTCGCACGCTGATGCGCGTGACGTGAAAAAAAGCGCGCGAGGCTCGACACCTCGCGCGCTTTTTTCATGGCGTGCAACTGCGCTTCAATGCTGCTCGACGCGTTCGTAACGTTTGTCGCTGGCGCGCTCTTCGTGCGTGACTTCCGTCACGCGCGCCGCCGGCGGGCCGTGACGCAACCACGACAGCATCCGGTCGAGCTGATGCGCCGGGCCTTGCAGCAAGGCTTCGACGGAACCGTCTTCCAGGTTTGCCACCCATCCTCGAATGCCGAGCGCGTGCGCCTGGCGCACCGTCGCGTGCCGAAAGCCGACGCCCTGCACTACGCCGCGCACCCGCACGTAATACGTTTCGATCCGCGAATCGAGATCCGTGCCGGACATGCTTGTTCCTCCTTTTATGCGTTTCGATGCCTTCCACATGTTTACGCGGGCATTCTAGTCGCGCCGCGTGTGCTTTGCTCGCGCGCTTCGCGCACGGAAGGCTGCGAGCGCGGCGCACGCCATCGGCAGCACGTACAATCCGACCTCTGCGAACCTTCAAACACGTCACAGCAAGCAATGACCGATCAGACCCGCGATCTCGTACTCGTCACCGGCGCATCCGGTTTCGTCGGCTCGGCCGTCGCGCGCATCGCGCAGCAGAAAGGCTTCGCCGTGCGCGTGCTCGTGCGTCCGACCAGCCCGCGCCGCAACGTCGAATCGCTCGATGCGGAGATCGCCGTCGGCGACATGCGCGACGAGGCGTCGATGCGCGCCGCGCTGCGCGGCGTGCGCTATCTGCTGCACGTTGCGGCCGATTACCGGCTGTGGGCGCCCGATCCGCTCGAAATCGAGCGCTCGAATCTGGAAGGCACGGAAGCGACCATGCGCGCCGCGCTCGCGGAAGGCGTCGAGCGCATCGTCTACACGAGCAGCGTCGCGACGCTGAAGGTGACGGGCTCGGGCGCATCCGTCGACGAAACCTCGCCGATGACGGCGCAACAGGCCATCGGCGTGTACAAACGCAGCAAGGTGCTGGCGGAGCGCGCGGTCGAACGCATGATCGCCAACGACGGCCTGCCTGCCGTGATCGTCAACCCGTCCACGCCGATCGGGCCGCGCGACGTGAAGCCCACGCCGCCGGGCCGCATCATCGTCGAAGCGGCGCTCGGCAAGATTCCCGCCTTCGTCGATACCGGGCTGAATCTCGTGCATGTCGATGATGTCGCGATGGGCCATTTTCTTGCGCTCGAACGCGGCAAGATCGGCGAACGCTACATTCTCGGCGGCGAAAATCTGCCGCTACAGCAGATGCTCGCGGACATCGCGGGTATGGTCGGCCGCAAGCCGCCGACCATCGCGCTGCCGCGCTGGCCGCTGTATCCGCTCGCGCTCGGCGCAGAAGCCGTCGCCAAGTTCACGAAGCGCGAGCCGTTCGTCACCGTCGACGGACTGAAGATGTCGAAGAACAAGATGTACTTCACGTCGGCGAAAGCAGAGCGCGAACTCGGCTACCAGGCGCGGCCGTATCGCGAAGGTTTGCGCGATGCGCTCGACTGGTTCCGCGAGGCGGGTTATCTCAAGGCGTGACGCCTCTCACGCGGGTTTTCTGGCCGCTCGCACACGCTTTGTTACAACTCGCGTTGCCGACACGAAAGCTGACGTCAGCGCGCAGAAGGTAAAATCGCGGGTCTTATCAGAGAACTACGCATGAATCTTCAGGAACAGATTGGCGCGCTCGAATCGGAAGTCGAGCAGCTCATTCAGGCTGCGACGGCTTCGCGCGAAGCCAAAGCCGCGGCCGATGCCGCGCCCGGTCAACATGTGAATGGCGAAGCGGCAGCCGCTGCCGAGTCGCCCGTCGAAACGGCGGGTGCAGAACCGCAGGCTCAGGCAGCGGAACCTGTCGCGGAAGAAAAGCCGACACTGCACATCGACCGCCCGAGCCAGAACGAAATCACGATGACCATCGGCGGCAAGTCGGTCACATTGCATCCGTTGCAACTGGGTCAGCTGATCGAGGAACTGGCGAACGCGCGTGCGTCGATGGAACCGGAAGTCCCGCCGAATCTGCCTTCCGGCTGGCGTTTCGTGTCGACGAAGAATCCCGTCATGGCGGCGCAGAAGCAGTCCAACGGCGACCGTCTGCTGGTGTTGCGCCACACGGGGCACGGCTGGGTACCGTTCCAGTTCTCGCCCGACATGGTCATCCAGATGTACATGATGCTCACGCAAAAGTGATGCGCGACGGCCCGCCGGGCCGTCAGATGCATGCTTTTACGTCTTCGTGTCGCCAGGTCAGTGTGACCGCGGCAGCAACGAATTCAGCAGACTGGTGGCGCGCTGCGTAACGCTTGGGCTGCTCGCCGGATCGTCGATCGGGCTCACATACACCACCGGCCCGATGCACAGCGACGTATAGCGCGCGTCACAGCCACCGTCGCGCGACGCCAGCGGCTGGTCCGCGCCCGATACCGCGCTGGCATCCGCATTCACCACGTCCGCGAAGGTCTTCACGCGGCCCGTGACCTTCTCGGCATACGCCTGCGAACCGCCGTAACTCTTCAACGCGGCGTTCAGATCGCCGCCCGACGACTTCACATAGCCATACAGAATTGCCGATCCGACCTCGATGTTGGTCTCGGGATCGGTGAGATCCTTTACGTCTTTCAGCATGCGCTTGTGCGCGCCGGGCACGACCTGCATCAGCCCCGTCGCGCCGTTGCCGCCCTTGGCCTTTTCCTTGAAGCGCGATTCGATCGAGATGATCGCGAGAATCAGCGCGGGCGGCAGCGCGTACTTGTCCGACGCGGCGCGCACCGCGTTCGAAATCTGTTCGGCCTTTTCTTTCGCGAGGCCGAATTTTTGGCGCAGATAATCGGAAGTGTGATCGGCGGGAGGCGGCGGCTGGGTCTGATCGTCGGCCAACGCACCTTGCATCAAACCGAGCGCGACGACGATCAGGCAGACGAGCCGCTTCATTGATTGGTCCCGGCCGGCGCCTGCACGCGCGCCTTCCACTGGCCGCCCTTGCCTCGCCAATAGCGGACGGCTGAGCCAAACGTCGCGCTGACATAAAACAGCGCAATAAACGGCAGGAACGGCGCCCATAGCGGCGAGCGGTGGTAGTAGCGCAGCATCGGCGCATACGCGCAGCACATCGCGGCCCACGCCAGCCACGCGGGCCAGCCTTTCGCGCCGAGCACGATGGCGACCACGGGCGGCACGAGATAGATGATCGTCATGCCGAGCAGCGTGCCCGCCAGCAGCCACGCCGAATAGCGCAACTGCGTGAATGCGGTGCGCGCGATCATGTTCCAGATCTCACGCCAACTGTCGTACGGACGCAGCGAGATACTGCGCGCCGCCACATCGAGGCGGATCGGATGGCGCCCTTCACCGCGATGCTTGATGCGCGCCGCCAGGCTGCAATCGTCGATCAGTTCGGCGCGGATCGATTCGATGCCGCCCGCTTCTTCCAGCGCCGTGCGGCGCACCAGCATGCAGCCGCCTGCCGCGCCCGCCGTGCGGTTGCGCGGGTTGTTGACCCACGAGAACGGATACAGCTTGGCGAAGAAGAACACGAAGGCGGGAATCAGCGCCTTTTCCCAGAACGAATCGCAGCGCAGACGGACCATCAGCGAGACGAGATCGCGCTTTTCGGCGTCGGCGCGCATTACGAGTTGCGTGAGCGCGTCGGACGGATGGCCGATGTCGGCGTCCGTCAGCAGCAGATATTCGGGCGCGTAGCCAAGCGAGCGCGCCGCCTCGATGCCCTGCGACTGCGCCCAGACCTTGCCCGACCAGCCCGCCGGCAGCGGCTTCGCGCTAATCACGGTGAGGCGGTCGGGGCATTTCAGCGCCAGCGCGGCGGCGCGTGCAGCGTCGGCGGTGCCGTCGGTGCTGTGGTCGTCGACGACGATCACGTGGAATTCGCCCGGATAGTCCTGTTCGAGCAACGAGGTCACGGCCCGCGCGATCACGTCCGCTTCGTTGCGCGCCGGCACGACGGCGGCCACGCCCTGCCACGCTTCACGCGCTTCGGGCGCGAGCGGCGCAGCAGGCTGCGCACGCCAGAAGCCGCCGCGGGCGAACAGCAGCACACACCAGATCAACAGCGACAGACACGCCAACAGAAACAGAACCGCCGCAATCATGCATTGCCCTCTATGAAAGCCGCGCGCCTGGAACGCGGCGACAGGCACGGCGCGCCAACAACACCTGCGGCGCGGCGCCAATCGTGGAAATCGAGCACGAGCCAGTCATCAAATATGTGATAGGCCGCCTTTTCGATACGTTCAAGAATGCGTCGTCGGGAAAAGACGTCGCAGAAAATTCAAAGACTGCGCGCCGGAGCGCACAGGCGATGCGTCGGCGCAACAAAGCCCGATAGTTTAAGGGTTCCAGCCAACAGGCGCAGCGAGTCATTTTTGCCGTGCAAGGCGCCTCACAAATGCCACACTCCCGGGCGCCTGAAAAGCAAACAGACGGCGATAGCGTTAGAATGCGCGTTTGGTCTCAAGTATCGACTTTCGTCGGATTTAAGACATCAACTAAATACAGACGCGGCGAACAGGTCCTTTTTACCGATCTGTCCGGAATCCCGCGTCAGTCGGAGTTCGCCAGCCTATGCGAGTCATCCTTGCTCAACCCCGCGGCTTTTGTGCGGGAGTCGTAAGGGCGATCGAAATTGTCGATCGCGCTTTGCAGCAACATGGCGCACCTGTTTACGTGCGTCATGAAATCGTCCACAACAGGCACGTGGTCGATAATCTTCGCCGTAAAGGCGCGCGCTTCGTCGAGGAACTCGATGAAGTGCCGCAGGGCGCAGTTGCCATTTTCAGTGCCCACGGTGTTGCGCAAAGCGTCGAACGCGACGCGGAGCAGCGCGGCCTCGACGTGCTCGATGCCACCTGCCCGCTGGTGACGAAGGTCCATGTGCAAGGTCGTCAGTATGTCGGCGGGGGCCGCACGCTGATCCTGATCGGTCACGCGGGCCATCCCGAGGTTGAAGGTACGATTGGCCAGATTCCGGGCAAGGTGCTGCTCGTGCAAAGCGAAGCCGAAGTGGCCAAGCTGGAACTGCCGATCGACACGCCGCTCGCATATGTCACGCAGACCACGCTGTCGGTGGACGACACGCGCGGCATTATCGACGCGTTGAAGCGCCGTTTTCCGGACATCGTCGGTCCGGATACGCGCGACATCTGCTACGCGACGCAAAACCGCCAGGCAGCCGTGCGCGAGCTCAGCTCGCAGGTCGACGTGCTGCTGGTGGTCGGCGCAACGAACAGCTCGAACTCGAACCGTCTGCGCGAAATCGGCAGCGAATCGGGTCTGCCGAGCTTCCTCGTCGCCGATGGTTCCGAAGTCAAGCCGGAATGGTTCGCCAACGTGAAGACGGTCGGTATCACGGCGGGCGCGTCGGCACCTGAAGAGATGGTCGAGAACGTAATCGATGCGCTCCGCGCACTGGGCCCCGTCGACGTAACCACGATGGCGGGACGTGAAGAAAAGGTTGAATTCAAGTTGCCGTCGAAGCTGACGCAACCACTCGCCGCACGCGAAGTTTAAGGAGGACGATTTGTCTATTCCGATGCTACAAAAAGTCCGGGTGGGCGCATACATCATGCGTAACCATCTGAAGGGCAACAAACGCTACCCGCTCGCGCTCATGCTCGAGCCGCTGTTCCGCTGCAATCTGGCCTGTAACGGCTGCGGCAAGATCGACTATCCGGATCCCATCCTGAACCAGCGTCTGTCGCTGACGGAATGCCTCGAAGCCGTCGACGAGTGCGGCGCACCCGTGGTCTCGATCGCGGGCGGCGAGCCGCTGCTGCACAAGGAAATGCCGCAGATCGTCAAGGGCATCATGGCGCGCAAGAAGTTCGTGTATCTCTGCACGAACGCGCTGCTGATGGAAAAGAAGATGGACGACTACGAGCCGAACCCGTACTTCGTCTGGTCGGTGCACCTCGACGGCGACCGCGAAGCGCACGATCACTCGGTCTCGCAGGAAGGCGTGTACGACAAGGCCGTCGCGGCCATCAAGGAAGCCAAGCGCCGCGGCTTCCGCGTGAACATCAACTGCACGCTGTTCAACGACGCCGTGCCCGAGCGCGTGGCGAAATTCTTCGACACGGTCGGCGAAATTGGCGTGGACGGCATCACGGTGTCGCCGGGCTATGCGTATGAGCGTGCTCCGGATCAGCAGCACTTCCTGAACCGCGACAAGACCAAAACCCTGTTCCGCGAAATCTTCAAGCGCGGCGACAACGGCAAGAAGTGGTCGTTCAGCCAGTCGAGCCTGTTCCTCGACTTCCTGGCCGGCAACCAGAGCTACGAATGCACGCCGTGGGGCAACCCGGCGCGCACGGTGTTCGGCTGGCAGAAGCCGTGCTATCTGGTCGGCGAAGGTTACGTGAAGACCTTCAAGGAACTGATGGAAACCACCGAATGGGACAAGTACGGCACCGGCAAGTATGAGAAGTGCGCGGACTGCATGGTCCACTGCGGCTTCGAAGCGACGGCCGTGATGGACACGGTCGCGCATCCGCTGAAGGCGCTGAAGGTCAGCCTGAAGGGCGCGCGCACAACGGGCGCGTTCGTCAAGGACATCCCGCTCGACAAGGCGCGCCCCGCCGAGTACGTGTTCTCGCGTCACGTCGAGATCAAGCTCGAAGAGATCAAGGTCAAGGGCACGGGCAAGAAGGTGCAGACCTCGGCAGCTGCGTTGAACTAAGACGCATCGAAGCCGCATAAAAAAGAGCGCAACGGTTTAGCCGTTGCGCTCTTTTGTTTTGTGCCGCTGCTTCCGTGCTTCGGGTCAGCCCGCGCTACGCGCGTTGTGCTCGGTCAGGAACTTGATCAGGCCATCCACGCCGCCCTTGTTCAGCTGATCCTGAAACTGCGTCTGATACACCTGGATCAGCCACGCGCCCATCATGTTGATGTCGTAAATCTTCCATCCGTTCGCCGTTTTTTCCAGCCGATAGTCGATGGCATCGTCGCCGCCGTTGCTCAGCACGTGCGACTGGACCACCGCATCTTTCGCGTCGGCGGCTGCCGTGGACGGCGCGAATTTGAACTTCACGTCCTGGTCACGCAGTTGCGACAGCGACGCCGCGTACGTGCCGACCAGCAGCTTCGTGAATTGCTCATACAGTTGCTTTTGCTGCTCCGGCGTGGCCGTCGCCCAAGCCTTACCGACAGCGATGCGCGTCGTGCGCTGGAAGTTCGTAGCGGGCACGAAGTGCGTTTCGACCACTTGCGTGATCTTCTTCATGTCGCCGCCGCGGGCTTGCGGATCGGCCTTCATCGCATTGACGGTGCCTTCCACCGCGCTCTTCACGATGGCGTCAGGCGCGGTTTGTGCGAAAGCCGCGGTGGACACCACGGCGGCTGCCAGAAAAGCAGAGAGGTAACGTTTCATACGCTCGTCGGGACAGTTAGGAGTGAGCTCACGCAGGACAGCCCGCATCCAGCGCAATTACGGGCCAGTATACCGACTTAAGACTTTAACCGGCTGCACAGGGTTCACTCGCGGATCACTTAAGCGACCGTGCGGCGGTTGCGTCGGTATACTTGTGCCCTCTAACCAATAATGCCAATCGTGACAAGGCCCCGCACCAGTACATGCTGAAGTCATCTATCGTTCGCCTCGTTGTCTGGTCGGTGCGCCGTCCGCTGCACGTGATCGTGCTGTCGCTCGTGCTGGCCGTGCTGAGCGCCATTTACGTCGTTCATCACTTCAAGATCAACACCGACATCAGCCGTCTCGTCGAGAACGATGCGCAGTGGACAGCGCTCGAAGAGCAGATCGACAAAGCCTTTCCGGATCGCGGGCAGACCTTGCTGGTCGTAGTCGAAGCGGGCGCGCCCGAATATGCGGACGCCGCTGCCAATACGCTCGCCGCTGCACTGCAAAAAAATTCGAACGAATTCAGCTCGGTGACGCAGCCGGGCAGCGGGCCGTTCTTCGAGAAAGAAGGCTTGCTGTTCCCGTCACTGGCCGATGTGCAGTCCACCACCTCGCAACTGGTCAAGGCGCGTCCGCTGATCAACTCGCTTGCGCATGATCCGAGCCTCACGGGCCTCGCGGGCACGCTCACCACGAGCCTGCTGCTGCCATTGCAGATTGGTCAGGTGAAGCTCGGCGACATGAGCAATCTGCTGTCGCGCAGCGCGACTGTGATCGATCACGTGCTCGCCAATGAGCCCGCCGTGTTCTCGTGGCGCGCGCTGGTCGACAAGGATGCCGTGAAGCTGCCGGCGCGCGCGTTCATCGTGGTGCAGCCGAAGCTGGACTATGCCGCGCTCAAGGCGGGCGCCAAGGCATCGGAAGAGATTCGCCAGACGGCCGATTCACTCGATCTCGAATCGCAGTACGGCGCGCGCATCCGTCTGACCGGCGAACAACCGCTCGCCGACGACGAGTTCGCGTCAGTGCAGGACGGCGCGGAGCTCAACGGCATCATCACGTTCTTTGTGGTGCTCGCCATTCTCTGGCTGGCGCTGCGCTCGGGACGCCTGATCGTCGCCGTGTTCATCACGCTGTTCGTCGGCCTCGTGATCACGGCGGCACTCGGCCTGATGATGGTCGATGCGCTGAACATGATTTCCGTCGCGTTCATGGTGCTGTTCGTCGGGCTGGGCGTCGACTTCGGCGTGCAGTTCGGCGTGAAGTACCGCGAAGAGCGCAATCGCGACGACCGGCTCGCCGCCGCGCTGATCCACACGGCATACAGCATCGGCGTGCCGCTGACGCTCGCCGCCGTGGCCGTCGCCGAGAGCTTCTTCTCGTTCCTGCCCACGGCTTATCGCGGCGTGTCGGAACTGGGCAAGATCGCGGGCGTCGGCATGTTCGTCGCGTATCTGACCAACATGACGCTGCTGCCCGCGCTGATCAAGGTCTTCAATCCGCCGGGCGAAGCCGAATCGCCGGGCTTCACGTTCCTCGCGCCCGTCGACGACTTTCTCGACCGCAATCGCACGCCCGTGCTGATCGCCACGGCCGTGCTGATCCTCGGCGCGTCGCCGCTGCTGCTGCATCTGCGTTTCGACTTCAATCCGTTGCACCTGAAGGACCCGAACACGGAGTCGATGGCGACGCTGATCTCGCTGAACGACGCGCCCGAAGCCGCCGTCAACAACGTGCGGGTGCTGGCGCCCTCGCTGGCGGACGCGGACCGGATCGCTGCACGTCTGTCGAAGCTGCCGGAAGTGGGCCGCACGACCACGCTGAGCACCTTTATTCCCGCCGATCAGCCGCAAAAGCTCGAACTGATTGCAGCGGCAGCGCAGCAACTGCTGCCGGCGCTGACGCAAACGCCCGCGCCGCCCGCCACCGACGCCGTGCGCGTCGCCGCGCTCAAGCGCACCGCCGCGCAGCTTTCGCTCGCCGCCGAAGACCACCCTGGTCCCGGCGCGGCGGAAGCCAAACATCTGTCCGACACGCTGACCAAGCTCGCCGCCGCCGACGTCTCGACGCGCGACCGCGCCGAACGCGCGATGTCGGAGCCGCTGAAAATTTCGCTGAAGCAGCTGGCCACGCTGCTGCAACCGACGGAAATCACCCGCGAGAACGTGCCGAAAGACATCTCCGACAGCTGGGTCTCGAAGACCGGTCAGGCGCTCGTCGAGATTTCGCCGAAAGTACCGCCCGGCGTGGATCCCGGCGATGACGTGATGCTGCGCAATTTCGCCAAGGCCGTGAAAGCGGCGGAACCGGGCGCGATCGGCGGGCCGATCTCGATCCTGCATTCGGCGAACGTGATCATCAAATCGTTCGTGCAGGCGGGCGCGTGGGCCATCCTGTCGATCTCCGCGCTGCTGTGGCTCACGCTGCGCCGTTTCGGCGACGTGCTGCGCACGCTCGTGCCGCTGCTGGTGTCGGCCGTGGTCACGCTGGAGCTGTGTGTGGTCTTCAACATGCCACTTAATTTCGCGAATATCATCGCCTTGCCGCTGATGCTCGGCGTGGGCGTCGCGTTCAAGATCTACTTCGTGATGGCATGGCGCCGCGGACAAACGGGCCTGCTGCAGTCGAGCCTCACGCATGCCGTGCTGTTCAGCGCGGCGACCACGGCAACGGCGTTCGGCAGTTTGTGGCTGTCGCATCATCCGGGCACGTCGAGCATGGGACGTCTGCTGGCGTTGTCCCTTCTCTGCCCGCTGATCGGCGCTGTGGTATTTCAACCGGTATTGATGGGCAAACCGCGCGCTCGCCGCGCATCGAAGAAACAATAAGGAAAGCCGCATGAAGATGCGTACAGCCGCGCTGGCATTGGCAGCCGCGAGTCTCACGTCGGGGTGTGCAACGGGTCCGGACCGCAAGCCGGGCGCCCCGCTCGAGCCAATGAACCGCGCGATTTTCAATTTCAACGACGCACTCGATCGCACGGTCGCAGTGCCGATTGCGAAGGGTTATCAGAAGGTCACGCCGCAGCCGCTGCGCCAGGCAATCAGCAACTTCTTCTCGAACCTCGGCGATCTCGACAACTTCGCCAACAGCCTGCTCCAGTTGCACATCACGGACGCGACCGAAAGCCTGATGCGTTTCGCGATGAACTCGACCTTCGGCCTCGGCGGCCTGATCGACTTCGCAACGCCCGCCGGCCTGCCGAAGCACAAGGAAGACTTCGGCCTGACGCTGGGCCGCTGGGGCGTGCCGTCCGGTCCGTATCTGGTGCTGCCGCTGTTCGGCCCGAGTTCGTTCCGCGACGGTCTTGGCTATCTGGTCGACTTCCGCGCCAATCCGATCTCGTACATGGGTTGGGAGTACAAATATCCGCTGTACTTCGTGCAGTTCGTGAGCGTGCGTTCCGATCTGCTCGGCGCAACCACGCTGCTGGAACAGGCGGCTCTCGACAAGTACTCGTTTGTGCGCGACGCCTACACGCAGCAGCGCCGCTCGTTGCTGCGCGGCGCGAATGCACCGGCGTCGGCGTTGCCTGACTACGGCGACGACGACGATTCGGGTGCGCAAGCGCCTGGCGGCGCATCGGGCACGGCGCCGACCACGGTGCCGGGCGCGGCGCCGCTCGGCTTGCCGAACTACAGCGATCCGGGCCAGGCAGCGCCGGCTGACGGTGCATCGGGCGCTGGTGGTGCGAAGGCTCCGAAGACCAACGACCCGAGCCTGCCGAAGTACGACGATCCGGGCAATGGCGCGGCGCCTTCTTCGGATAAGCCGGCTTCGCAGTAAATCTGCCCGAGCGGTCTGCCGCCGCGTGCAGCGTGTGGAAAGCAAAAAGCCCCGGCTGGTCGTGAGACCAGCCGGGGCTTTTTAGTATTCCGGCAGCCAGAGAACACCGCCGACTCCGCCGCCAGACTATTTAATGTGCTGCGTCCGCTTCCTGATCGACGTCTTCCGTGCTTTCGGATGCCAGCATAGCCGACGGCTGCTGCATCGCCACGCGCAGCTTTTCGCTGTAACGCTCGAATGCTTCGTCCGCGTAACGGATCTTCGAGCGGCCATGCGGCGCGGGATTACCTTCCGCATCCAGATTCACGAACACCATCTTTTCGACGGTCAGAATGCTCTTGCGCGTGATCTTGTTGCGCACTTCCGCGCGCAGCGTAATCGACGTCGTGCCGAAGTGCGTCGCCGTCATGCCGAGTTCGATGATGTCACCCTGACGCGCCGAGCTGACGAAGTTGATCTCCGACATGAACTTGGTCACGACACGCTGGTTGTCCAGTTGGCAGATCGCGTAAATGGCGGCTTCTTCATCGATCCAGCGCAGCAGGCTGCCGCCGAACAGCGTGCCATTGGGATTCAGATCTTCGGGCTTGACCCATTTGCGTGTGTGGAAATTCATTTCGGTCCCTCTTTGGAAATAGCGTGGTCACGCGCACTGGCGTGTCCTAGGGTTAACACCTAGCACTATATCAGAGATAAGGGTTTTCCCTAGGTCTTCAAGACCAACACACTATTTCGCTATCCGCGCAAATCGGGACGCTTCAGATGGCGCGCAAAGCGCCTGCTCGCTCCAGCGCGGCGCGCGCGGCGATGAGCGTGGCTCGGGCGGCGCGGGCATCGGCGGCGACCTGCAGCAGGCCGCCTAGCTGCGACGGCTGGCGCGCCAGCTCGCGCAGGATGGGACCGATGGCCGTCGTGCCATCGTCGCGCAGCCCTGCCGTTGCGGCCGATGGCAGCGTGCGCCACGCGGGGTCGACGATCGCGCGGCAGATCACGAACGGCAAGCCGTTCGCCTCGGCGATGGCGCCCGCAAGGTGAGATTCCATATCGACGGCGAGCGCACCTGTCGATGCATGCAGCGCGGCCTTGTCGGCGGCACCGACGAGCGGCGCGGCGACGCCCGCCATCGGCCCGCGCTTGAGTTTCGACGCGAGCGGCGTCGCGCCGAGCGCGGTGGCGATCCGGCCCGCCCAACGCAGGTCGGTTTCGACGACGCCCAGCGGGCTATGCACGTTGCTGGCGATGATCAGCGTGCCGGGCGCGAGATCGGGCGCCAGTCCGCCCGCCGTGCCGAAGCTGATAATGCCCGCACAACCGCGCGCAATCGCCTCGTTGAGCGCTCGCTCGAGCAGATCGGCGCGGGCCGCGTACACGGCTTCGACGCCCTTGCCACGCGCGATGCGCGCTTCGAACGCCATGCCCGTCACCGCGATGACGGGCAGGTTGCCGTTCATGAGGTCCGGCCGCGCCGCCATCACAGGCCGAAGGCGACGCGCTTCTCGCCCGAGCGCTTCAGGTTGCGGTAGCGCGCGAGCGCCCACAACGGGAAGAACTTGCGGTAGCCGTGGTAGCGCAGATAGAACACGCGCGGGAAGCCCGTCGCCGAAAAGCGCGTTTCGTCCCACAGGCCGTGGTCGCGCTGTTCGTTCTGCAGGTATTCGATGCCGCGCGCGACAGCAGGATGATCGACATAGCCGACGGCCATCAGGCCGAGCAGCGCCCACGCCGTTTGCGACGGGATGCTTGGCGCCTTTTCGTAGCCGCGATAGTCGAGCTTGTAGCTGGTGCCGTCTTCGCCCCAGCCGCCGTCGGCGTTCTGGATCGACACGAGCCATTGGGCGGCGCGCTTGATGCGGGCGTCGTCATGCGAGATGCCCGCCGCGTTCAGCGCGCACAGCGCCGTCCACGTGCCGTAGATGAAGTTCATGCCCCAGCGGCCGTACCAGCTGCCGTCGTCTTCCTGCTCGTTCAGCAGATAGTCGTAAGCGCGGCGCGCCGGTTCGCTGTTGGCGGGGAATTCGCCGAGTTGCGCGAGCATCGACAGGCAGCGGCCGGACACGTCGGCCGTCGGCGGATCGAGCAAGGCGCCGTGATCGGAGAACGGGATGTTGTTCAGGTAGTACTGAGTGTTTTCCGGCTCGAACGCGCCCCAGCCGCCGTCGCTGCTCTGCATGCCGACCACCCATTCGCGGCCGCGCGAAATCGCGTTCGCGTCGACATCCGATTTCGTCAGCCCTGCCGAACGGTGCATCGCTGCCACGACCACGGCCGTATCGTCGACGTCGGGGTAGTGCGCGTTGTTGTACTGGAACGCCCAGCCGCCCGGACGCACATCGGGACGGCGCGAAATCCAGTCGCCGCGCACGTCGAGAATCTGCAGCGGACGCAGCCACGCGAGACCGCGCTCGGCCGCCTGCTCGGCGCGCGCGTCGCCCGTTTCGAGCAGCGCGTGTGCCGCCAGCGACGTGTCCCATACCGGCGACAGGCAAGGCTGGCAATACGCTTCGTCTTCGTGGATGACGAGCAGCTTTTCAATCGATTGACGGGCGATCGCGCGATTCGGGTGATCGGCGGGATAGCCGAGCACGTCGTACATCATCACGGAATTCGCCATCGCCGGGAAAATTGCGCCGAGGCCGTCTTCGCCGTTCAGACGTTCATCGACGAACGCAACGGCGGCCTTGATCGCGCGTTCGCGCGAGGCCTTCGGGAACAGGCCGTCCGTCACGCGCAGCACGCTGTCCACGGCACGGAAGAACGCGAACCAGCTCTTGCTCTGATGGCCTGCGCGCGGCCGCGGCCCCGTCGTGACGGGCGCACCGCGGAACAGCTCGTCGATGCGCACGCCGCGCGGATTGCGCGCCACCGGCCGCTTCGCGTTCAGCACCAGCAGCGGCACGATGACCGTGCGCGCCCAGTACGACACCTTCGACAGGTGGAACGGGAACCACTTGGGCAGCAGCATGATTTCGACCGGCATCATCGGCACTGCGTACCACGTGACGACGCCAAACAGCGCGAGCAGGATACGCGTGAACACGTTTGCCGCTTCCGCGCCGCCGTTGGCCAGAATGCACTCGCGTGCGCGCACCATGTGCTCGGCGTCCGGAGAGTCGCCGATCATCTTCAGCGCGAAGTACGCCTTCACGCTCGCGCTGACGTCCATCGCGCCGTCGGTGAAGAGCGGCCAGCCGCCGTCGGCCAGCTGGATACGGCGCAGATAGCGCGCGATCTTCTGTTCGAGCTCGACATTCGGCGTTTCGCCGAGGTAATGGACGAGCAGCACGTATTCGGCGGGAATGGTCGCGTCGGCTTCGAGTTCGTAGACCCAGTGGCCGTCGTCGTTTTGCGCGGCGAGGATGGCGTCCGTCGCGCGCGTGACAGCGGCCTCGAGCGCGTCGACGGGTGCAGCGCCCGTTGCCAGTGCGGCGGCCACGGGAGCGTGGTCGTCGATCAGCGTTTGAGGCAGTGCGTCGCCCAGCGTCTGGGTCAGGGATAAATCGTTCATCGGCGTTCCATCGGTTCGTTCAATAGCGTATCCGCGGCCTTCTGGCCAGAGCGAATCGCGCCTTCGATGCCCGGCGGCAGACCGGTTGCCGTCCAGTCGCCCGCAAGCATCAGGTTGTTCCAGCGAGTGCGCGTGGCAGGACGGCGCATCTCTTCGTCGGGTTGCGCGGCAAAGGTCGCGCGCGGTTCGACACTCAGTTGCCACTTCAGCGGCAGATCGGCCGACAAGCCCGTCACCTGCACGACGTCGGCCCACAGCTTGCGCACGAGTTCATCGCGCGGCATGTCGGTGAGTTTTCCGGCGTCATAGACCGTCACCGACAGGCGTCCATCGGATGCCGTCATCCAGTTGGCGCTCGCGTTGACGAGGCCCATCAGCGGCGGATGTCCGAGCGGCGGCTCGACGGCAAAATGCGCCGTCACAGTCGCTGAAAAGCGCTGAGGCGTTGGCAGGCCGGGCACCAGCGCCTGCGCAACGTCGGGCGTCACAGCCAGCACGACAGCTTCGTTCGCGCCGATCTCGATGCGCTCATCGCCATTCAGCCGCAAGGCGGCGATACGGCTTTGCGCGCCATCAGCGACGAATTCGAGCTCGTCGATCCGCGCGTCGAGCCGGATCGCCGCGCCGCCATGCTGCAAAAGCCGCAGCGCCGGTTCGACGAAGGCCGATCCCAGCCCGTTGCGCGCAACGAGCGGCCGGCTCGACGGCCCGCCCGCGGCCAGCGTGTCGCGCAGCGCCGCGGCCGCCAGCTCGGCCGTCGCGTGACGCGGCTCGATGTTGGTCATGGCCAGCAGCAGCGGACGCAGCATGCGGTCCCACAGCGGACCGTTGCTGCGCATTGTCTGTGCGACCGTGCGGCCGGGCTTCGCCAGCAGCAGCGGCACGACGGACAGGTAATCGGTCCATTGCGTGTCGGGCACGCGCGCGGCGGCTTCGAAAATCCACGCCGGAAACCGTCCCGCCGACATCCTGACGGTCCAGCGCCGGTTCGTCGCGAGATCGACGAACGGGTATTCGGGTTTCGTCGGTCCGACGAGTTCGTCGGCGGAACCGATCGCGCGCACGTAGTTCAACGTGGCCTGCTGGCCGGACAGCACCAGATGATTGCCGCTATCGACGGTCGCGCCGAGCGTCCGGTCGTAATACGTGCGGCAACGGCCGCCCGCCTGTTCGGCCGCCTCGTACAGCACGACCTGCGCACCGCGCCGTTGCAGTTGCACGGCGGCGGCCAGACCGGCAAGGCCTGCGCCGATCACGTGCACCAGCTTTCGCATCAAAAGAAAGCGTAGCGCGCCACGATTGCCAGCATGCGCAGCTTCGGCTTGCTGACTTTCGTGCGCGGAATGTCGAAGCCGCGTTCCAGCGTGCGGTCCAGCAGGATGCGATACACGCCCGACATGATGCGCGGCGCCTTCACATGTGCACGCGGCTGCGCGTCCATGATCGCGTCGGCGGCGGCGAAGTGCTGCTTCGCGCGCTCCGCAATCGTCGCGCAGACGCGCGGCAGCGATGGATCGTCGGCGATCGTGTGCGGATTCGTCGCCGCAATGCCTTCGCGCGCCAGCAATTCGTACGGCAGATAGCAGCGGTTGATGTCCGCGTCCTCGTCGATGTCGCGCAGGATGTTCGTCAGTTGCAACGCACGGCCCAGATGGTGCGACAACTCGATACCGGGCTGATCCTGCATCCCGAAAATTCTCACCGATAGCCGCCCAGCCGCACTTGCGACGCGGTCGCAGTACAGGTCGAGCGTGGCTTCATCGGGCGCGCAGATGTCGGCGGCGGCGTCCATGGCCATGCCGTCGATCATCGCGTGGAAATCCTCACGTTGCAGATGAAACGTGTGGATGTGCCGCGTCAGCTCGAGCAGCGACGCGCGCGGCGAGCCGGCGTAGCAGGCGTCGATGTCCGCACGCCAGCGCTCGAGACCCGCGGCACGCTCGGCGCGCGGCAGGTCGCTGTCGGCGATGTCGTCGACGGCGCGGCAGAACGCGTACACCTGATACATCGCATCGCGCTGCGCAGGCGGCAGGATGCGCATCGCGAGATAAAACGAGCTGCCTGAGCTTGCCGCAGCTGCGTCAGTTTGTGTGTCGTCCACGACGAGATTGGAAACGGCCAAGACGATCTCCGCTGAGACACCCCGAAGGGGCGATCAAGAAGTCATGCCTACCCGCAGGGCAAGCCGCCCGCGCGCGCGGACACGCGCGAAACACCGGCTGAAAGACCGGAAAACGGGCAAAAGTATACCAACCTTTGATAGGCGACGCAGGAACGGCGGGAAGGCCGGGGCGGACGGACGCGGCAACGAACCATGCGGGAGCCACGGACTGTCACGACAGCGCATCGCTATCGCACGCAGGCGAAAATCAGCAAAAAATCACATCTCTATTTATTCGTCGATTTTCGTCGCGGGTCATCGGCTTATCTCAAATTTAAGAGTTGTCTGAAATACATCAATATTAGATAAGACTATCTTTTAAACCATGATGAAACGCAGTTAGACGAAGAAATCCTCGATCGCCAAGCGTGACAAGGCGATACGGGCGTGACGAATCACTTGCAAGAATCACGACCCACATTCATTCAGTTAATCAATCGTAGTTTATTTGAATAGTCTCGCGTCGCAGAAAATCGGTGAACGGGATTATTACGTTGAATCTGTTTTAGGGAAAAATCATGAAACTGCCTCTGCTCTGCGCTGCTCCGCTTCTCGCCGCTTTCGGTTTCTCGACGTCGGGTTTTGCCTCGCAGGAAGATGAAGCGATGATCCGCCGGATGGAAAACACGTGGATCCAGGCGAGCATGCATCAGGATCGGGACACGCTCAATGCGCTGCTCGACGATTCATATCGCGGCGTCACGCCGTCGGGTGCCACGCGCTCGAAACTGGATGTGCTCAGCGCGCCGCCCGCACCGGCCGGCTCCCGGCAGATTCTGCGCGAGCTGGAAATCCACGTGGATGGCGACCGCGCGATCGCGATCGGTGAAAGTCAGTTCATGGCACCCGATGGCCAGCAAGTCTTGTTCGCCTTCGCAGACGATTTCGCCCGCCAGGATGGACAGTGGCGGGTGGTCGGATCGTGGGTGACGCGCAGGTAAGGTGATTCGCCGCAGCGGGCGCACGCCCGCTTGCCGGCAAACAGATCTTCAGATAAACGCGACCGAGCGGTTGCGTCCTTGTCTTTTCGCGCTGTACAGCGCCGCGTCCGCCTCGTTGATCAGCGCTTCGTAAGCCGGCACGCCAGTGCGCGCGGCCGCGCCACCCACACTCGCCGTCACGGGCACATCGACGCCTTGCACGTCGACAGCGCTTCCGCCGATCGTATTGCGAATCTTCTCCGCCACCAGCATCGCATCTTCCAGCGGCGTACACGGCAGCAGCAGCGCGAATTCCTCGCCGCCGAAGCGCCCGAACGTATCCTGCGCGCGCACCACATGCGACACGCGCTGCGCCATTTCGCGCAGCACGGTATCGCCGACCACGTGACCAAACTGGTCGTTGATCTTCTTGAAGTGGTCCAGATCGAACAGCAGAATGGACAGTTCGCCGCCGTAGCGCTGCCAGCGCGTGTATTCGTCGCGCAGACGCGCTTCGAAGTAGCGGCGGTTCGCAATGCCCGTCAGTCCGTCGCGGTCCGCGTATTCCTGCAGCTTGGCCACGGCCTCTTCGCGTTCGCGCTGCATGATGCTGACATGCGTCACATCCGACACCGTCACGCAGACAGCCTCGACCTCGCGGTCGCGCATGATCGGCATGAACGTGCAGTCCTGCTGCATGAAATCGACGCCGCCTGTGATCGGCCGGTCGTGATCGAACTTGAACAGATACGGGCGCTGCTCCCACGAACTGAACGCGAAGCTGCCGAGCTGGAACACGCTTTCGAGCTTGCGCGTGAGCCACACGCGCGGCAGTTCGGGGAAGCTCGCGAAAATCGACTTGCCAACCACCTGTTCCGCCGGCATTCCGCTGTGATCGTGCATGAAGCGATTCCACATCAGCACGTTCATCTGACGGTCGAGCACGAAAATGCCAAAACCGACCCGTTCGACAACCAGGTCGCTCAGCGAAGGAAGCGGGGCATTCATATGCTGGAAAGCAGCGCGTCCAGCGCGTTGCTCAGGTGACGGATCGAGTCTTCCGCCATCAGCATCACGAGATGGGCGCGGAAGCTCTGATCTTCCAGCGCGAAATTCACTTCAACCAGCAACGCGACTTCCCATGCGAGCACGTTCGGCTGGAACACATCGTCGAGCGACATCGCCGACCCGAGCAGGCCCGGCGCCGAGAACACCGGCGTGCGCCCCAGCTGATCGAGGATGCACGACACGCACGCGCCCGTCAGGATATTCGCGACATCGAACACCAGCTCTTCCTGCGTCGTCGCTTCGTAAGCGGACTTCGCATACGGGTCGCTCACCAGCGAGCACAACTGCTCGATGCTGCCGCTGCGGCAGATCACCAGCGCTTCGCCCTTGATATCCGAGCGGAAACCCTGTCGCACCGCACTCACCGGCTCATTGATGCCTGTCATTTCGCGCAGCGCCGGCGCCGCCTCGCGCACGGCCACCACGCGCACGCGCGGCACGGACAGTTCGATGAACGCATCCAGCAGAAGGGCGAGGCGCGTCGCGGCCTGGCCCATCGCCAGATTGGCGACCTCCTGCAGCGCGTCGCGCTGATCTTCGTTGAGGACTGGCTCAGACATACAACCCGTACTCCTTGAGGATGGGAAGCACCGCCTCGGTAGTCACGGGCTTGGGAATGAAAGCGATTGCGCCAAGCGCGCGCACGCGTTCCCTTGCCATCGGCTGGACATCGGCGGACACGACGATCACGAAGGTATTCAGGTCCTCGTGCTGCAGGGCCTCCAGAACCTGATAGCCCGTCATGTCGGGCATCGTCAGGTCGAGAAACATCACCGACGCACGCCCGTTGCGATAATGCTCGAGCGCTTCGCGTCCATTGGACGCGTAGGTAATGTCGACGCTCCAGTCTTGCGGCAATGCCTTGGTGAGCACCTTGCGGGCAAGCAGCGAATCATCGGCGATCACAATGGGCAAAGACATGGTGGCGAACTGGAAACGGAGTGGGCTCTTACGTGTTAACGGCGGCGCTCGGACGAACTTGAGTGACCGCCGGCGACATTGCGCACAGCAGCCACCTCGGCGGCGACAGGACGGAAACCCGGAACCAGCGATGCTGAACTCGCGCAGCGCGGCGTCAGATGCGCCAGACGACGGCGGGCGCTTCGCGTGTGGTGCGCGGCCGCTGCAGCGCGCGCGCAATGGACAAAGGCAATGACCGGCATGTTCGAAGCCTACCCCGTAGATAGTGCTGCGGTGGCAAGACGGCGTTCATGGCTCCGTGGTGCCCCGCTGGTCTCCGCGAGGGTCTATCCGGTCTTGCACGGCATGCAATGCCCGGCCCCTCGCGCGGAATTCGCCCGATCATGGCGGGCTCATTTTTTATCTTGGCGCAATTTTCGAAGTAAAACGGCGAAAAGGCAACTCGCCAGAATGCATTCGTCGAACGAATTTAACTCGTTTGAGTCACTTTCGAGTCAAAACGTAAGCATTCGTCAGATAAAAGATCACCTTTATACTTTTGTGTACGTTTGCGCTTCTGGATTCGTCGCTGATTCGCGCTTTCGTATGACTAAACTGCCCTTGCCGCCACAGGACGGCAACGGCGTCCGCTTGGTTGCATTGCGCGCGAGCGGGTGGTCCACTGAAACCTATGATGAGAAGACCCATGTTTTTCACCGGCCGCGCGTGCGGCTTGCGCCATGACAGCTGACCGGCCCGATTCCGCCGACGCCAATACGCCCGACGAACGCACCGCCGACAAGCGGCCGGACGAAGCGTTATTTCCCGCCGTTCCCGAGCAGAATTTTGCCGTGCGTCGCCTGACGCTGATCGCGCTGCTGGTCGCGGCCGTGGTGGTGCCATGCGTGTTCGTCGCGGCGATGGCCTTCAGCGATCTGCGCATGCGCGAAAGCGACGCGACGGATGTCACGCTGCGGACCGTGCGTGTCGCCGAAGAACACGCGTTGAAAGTGTTCGACATGAACGAGGCGCTCGACGCGCGCGTCGTCGATCTCGTGCAGGGACTCGACGACGACGGAATCCGCCAGCGCGAAGCCCCGATCCACGAAAAGCTGCAGACCATGGGCGGCGGCTATCCGCAGGTCGCGGCCGTGTCGATTTTCGGGCACGACGGCACGCTGCTCGCCAGCAGCCGCTTTTATCCGGCACCGCCCGTATCGATCGAACAACGCGAGGATTTCGTCGGCATTCGCGACGGCCAGTTGCTCGCGCATGTATCGAAGGTGATGGTGGGGCATGTCGCGGGCGAGATCGTGTTCAACACGGGCGTCGCGCGGCGCGGCGTAGATGGTGGTTTTGCGGGCGTGGTATCGGTGGCATTGCGGCCGAGCTATTTCGCGGCGTTCTATCGCGAGTTGCTGGGCGGCGCCGATTCGCCGATGACGATGGCGCTGACGCGCTCGGATGCGGCGGTGCTCGCGCGCTATCCCGTCGGGCTGCAGTCGAAAACGCAACAACCCGTGCGCAAGAACGCCTTCACCGATGCACTCGCCGAAGGCCGGCGCGCGGGTGTCGTGCGCGTGCGCGGAGCGCTCGACGGCGAAAACCTGATCGTCGCGTTTCGCCGGGTGGGTTCGTATCCCGTGTACGTTGCGGTCGGTTACCGCACGTCGGCGATCTGGGCAGCGTGGTATCGGCATCTGAGTGTGCTGATCCTGTCGACTTTCGTGCCGTCCATTGTGTTGTGGTGCGTGATCTGGCTGTCGCTCAAGCGCCTCGGCGCCGAAGAGGAAGCGTGGGAGCGCTGGCAGGCCGAAGCGTCGATGCGGCGCTCGATCGAATCTGCGTACCGTCAGTCGCGCAAGATGGAAGCGCTCGGCAATCTGGTCGGCAGCGTCGCGCACGACTTCAACAATCTGCTGATGATCGTCTCGGCTAACGTGCAGATCGTGCGACGGCGCGGCGCAGCGGCATACGACCGCGAGCTGTCCGCAGTGGAGCGCGCGCTCAAGAGCGGCCAGTCGCTCACGCGGCAATTGCTCGGCGTCGCGCGCAAGCAGCCGTTGCGTAATGAAACGCTCGATGTCGAGCGCTGGCTGCCGGGTTGCCGCGATCTGCTGCGCGCGTCGCTGGGCGCGAAAGTCGCGCTGGTGATGGATGTCGGCACGGGCGTGTGGCCGATGCAGGTCGACGTCGCCGAGCTCGAGCTGGCGCTGATCAACGTCGCCGTCAATGCGCGCGACGCGATGCCGAACGGCGGCCGCTACACGGTGCGCGCGAACAATGTGAGCTTCCGCCGCGAAGACGGCTTTCCGATCACGGGCGATTTCGTGCAGTTGTCGCTCGAAGATACGGGTGTCGGGATGCCGCCCGACGTGTTGGCGCGCGCATTCGAGCCGCTCTTCACGACCAAGCCGAAGGGCATGGGCACGGGTCTCGGCCTGCCACAGGTGTTTGCCTTCTGCGAGCGCTCGGGCGGGCTGGCCGCAATCGATAGCGCGATTGGCGCGGGCACGTCGGTGCGGCTCTATCTGCCGCGTGCGACGCAGGCGCCGGAAGTCGAGCGTCCCGTCGAGCCGGTGGCAGAAGAAACGGGCGCGCCGCATGGTCTGCGCATCCTGCTGGTCGAGGACAACGACGAGGTCGCGGCCGGCACGGAAGCGCTGCTGCAAATGATGGGTCATGACGTCACCTGCGTATTCAACGCCGACGCAGCAATGGAACGCTTCGACGCGGCGCATGCGCGGCAAAAGGAAACGGGCGAGCCGTTACCGTTCGATCTCGTGATCTCCGACATCCACATGCCGGGCAAACTGAACGGCATCGACCTTGCGGAACGCGTGCAGGCATTCGAGACGAAATTGCCCGTGATTCTCGTCACTGGCTATGCGGAGGAACTGGAGCGGGCACGCCATGTCGATGCGCGCGTGCTGTCGAAGCCCTTCGATATCGCGCTGCTCGACAAATTCCTGCAAACGCTGCAGCGCGACCTCGCGCATGCGCACACACCGACTCACCCCGCGGGCTGAACGCCGTTTGTCGGGGATTACCAGCCGTTTGTAAAAGCGCGTCATGAAGGACGCGCTTTTATCCGACACGACGCGGCGTCTGGCGCTTTTCGGGCCATTGCGGCACGTCCGTCATCCGGCATGAACGTTGCGGCTTTCTTTACACCGCGGATGCAGCGGTGCGCCGCCGCATCCGTCCCAGAAAGCCGACGGAGACAGCCATGCGACATACCGTGATTGGTCTTTTCGACACCTACGCGCAAGCCGAGAGCGCGCGCAACATGCTCGTGCAAACCGGCTTCGCTTCCGCCGATATCGACTTGCAGGCGAATCCCGAAACGCCCGTCGACGCAGTCGCCGCGCAGTCGCCAGGTGTGATCGCCAATATCGAGCGGTTTCTGGCGAGCCTGTTCGCGACCTCGGGTCCGACAGCGTCCGAAGCCGAGCGCTACACGGAAGCCGTACGACGAGGCGCGGTGCTGGTCGCCGTGAATGCCGAGAGCGAGTCGCACGCGGAACTGGCGCGCAGTTCGCTGGCCAGACTCGGCGCAATCGAAGTGAGCGAGCGGGCGCCCGATGCAGGCACCCGGGAGAACTCGGTATTCGACGAACTCGGCATCGGTGCAGCGACGCGTACTGTCGCGCAGCCTCACGGCGACGCGATACCTGACGAAGAAGAGGCGCGTCGTCGTGCACGCCTCGACGCATTGCACGGCGTGCCGCCTGTCGATGACACGTCCGTCCAGGCGCTGGCGGCCGCAAGCGCGCCGGGCGCAGGTGCCGTCATGCGGCCCGACGTGCCTCCGTCGCCGCAGCAGCAGTCGCAGTCGCAAACATTGACTGGCCTTCCCGGCGAGCCGCCGCATCAATCGGCTTCGCAGTATCCCGACTACGGTGTGCCGACGGGTTCCAGCCGTCCCGCTACGCAGCAGACCGACGCGGCACCCGCAGCGGCGGCGATTGCATCGGCAGGCATCGCAGGCTCAGGCGCGGTGATGACACCCGACACGGCTGCGCCCGCGCGCGCGATGCCCCAACAGGTGCCCGATGAATTCCTCGAATATGAAGAGGATTTCCGCACGCACTACGACTCGGAGTACGCACACGAAGGCGTGCGTTATGACGAATACGTGCCCGCGTATCACTACGGCGCGACCATGGCGCGCGAAATCCGCTATCAGGACAGATCGTGGGACGAGGTCGAACCGGAAGTGCGAGAAGATTGGGAGCGCGATACGACCGAGGGTAGTTGGGAACGGTTCAAATCAGCCGTACGGCATGGTTGGGATCGCGTGACAGGACATACGCATCATCATTGACGTGTTGCCGCGTTCGCGTTGATTCGCGTTGCAGCCGAAGCGGCGCCATTGAGCGCCGCTTCGCCTGAGCATCGGTGATGTTTAATCGACTTGACGCTTCACCCAATCGACATATCGATCGACGAACTTTTGCAAGAACTTGCGCGTGTCGTCGTTTGCGATGTTGCCGTTCTCGTCGATCTGGCCAGCCGTGTGCTTGATAAACATTTCCGGCTGAGCGAGCGTCGCCACGTCCAGATAGGCCAGCACGTTGCGCAGATGTTGTTGCGCGAGCGCGGTGCCCGTCGCACCCGGCGACGTACCGATCACCGCGCCCGGTTTGCCACCCCATACGCTGTGTCCCCACGGGCGCGAACCCCAATCGAGCGCATTTTTCAGGACACCGGGCATCGAGCGGTTGTATTCGGGCGTGACGAACAGCAGCCCGTTCGCGGCCTGAATGCGCTGCTTGAAATTGCGCGCAACCTCAGGGAAATCGTCGTCGTAGTCCTGGCTGTAAAGCGGGAGCGAGCCGATGTCGAGAAACTCAAACGAAAAGTCTGAAGGTGCCAGTGAGATCAGCGCTTTCGCAAGCTGGCGATTGGTCGAGTCGCGGCGCAGACTGCCGACGACCACTGCAATTTGATAGGCCATGTCTTCCTTCCTTGGTTGGCGCGGAAAGCGCGAAAGGGGTGCGACCTGTCAATCATAGCGTCCGCGCGGCGCACGGATGTGTCGCTTGCGCGCCTCAAATATGTCGACTCCGTGACGGGCAGTGGATAACTTCGAGTACAAAAAAGTTATCCACAGATTTTCTGGATAACCCTGTGGATAGGTGGAATCTTTGCCTTATCAATCAAGCCCGTCATCGGGCTGTCGCCATACGCAACAAATGGCTCGCAATCTTGCCTGCTGTTACAGGTTCAGTCTTGCTGCTGTGGACAAACGCTATTGCGATTTGCCGCGCAAAACTTGCCTGAGTTGTTGTCGGCTGGTCTTGCGCGAGCGGTTGAGAGGATCAGCGTTCGGACGCTGCAATATCCCGATATCGCGCGAAGAAAGCCGCATGCGACGCTTCGTCGATGCCGACAGCATGACGTTCCGAAGACGCGGGATGCTTCTGCCGCATCGCGGCGGGTCGGATCGGCCGATGCTGGAAATTTCCTCCGCAGTTGGGACAGACGTTGCGCAAGGCGGTCAGCGCGCACACCTCGCAAAACGTACATTCGAAACTGCAGATCATTGCGTCGTTCGCGTCTGGCGGCAGTGTCTTGCCGCAACCTTCACACGACGGCCTTAGTTCGAGCATTTTCAGTCTCTCTTTTCGATGAATTGGACGTTCGCTGCGCAATTTTGCTGAAAACACCGATCGAGTGTATTGAGCCGGATGGTGGCGAACACGTCAAAGCGGCGTCAATTCCTGCCAGGCAATCAAACGCGATCGACGACGACTGACGCCGTAATTTGCTTATACGAATTTATCGGTTCGTGCAGATTTCCCGGCGGCTTATCGTTGAGCGCAATCGGTCCCTGTCGCGACCGTCTTCGCCATATCGAATTCGTCTATGTCTCGTCACTTCACATTCAGTCGCCGCACGTTTCTGACTGGCGTCGGCGCGCTGCTAGCTTCAACAGCTTTACCCGCTTTCGCAGACAATCGGGCAAAGGAAATTCGCATCGGTTACCAGAAGGCCGCAAGCACACTGGTATTGCTGAAGGCGCACGGAACGCTCGAAAAACGCTTCGCGCCGCAAGGCGTCAGCGTGAAATGGACGGAGTTTCCTGCGGGTCCACAGTTGCTGGAAGGACTCAACGTCGGTTCGATCGATTTCGGCTACGTCGGGGAGGCGCCCCCTGTCATTGCGCAGGCCGCTGGCGCCAACTTCGTCTATACCGCGTACGAGATCCCAACGCCGCAAGCCGAAGGCATTCTTGTGCATCACGATGCACCGATTCAATCGGTGGCCGATCTAAAGGGAAAGCGCGTCGCGTTGAACAAGGGATCCGACGTGCACTGGTTTCTGGTCGCCGCTCTGCAGAAGGCAGGTGTGAAGTACACCGATATTCAGCCCGTTTTCCTGCCTCCCGCCGATGCGCGGGCCGCATTTGAGCGCGGCGCGATCGACGCATGGGCCGTCTGGGACCCGTTTCTCGAAGCGGCGAAGCGTCAATCGAACGCAAGGCTTTTGACCGATGGAACAGGCATCGTCAGTCATCACCAGTTTTTCCTGAGCGCGCGGCCGTTTGCTCAACAAAACACTGAACTGATCGATGCCGTTGTGGCTGAAGTCGGTAAGGAAGGTGCGTGGGTGCGTGAGCATTACGCAGAAGCAGCCGTACAGTTGGCACCGATCCAAGGTCTTGACGCCAGCGTGATCGACGCTAGCTTGCGGCATTACGCTCACGTCTATAAACCGGTCGACGCCGGCGTGCTCGCCGAGCAGCAAAGAATTGCCGACGCATTTTCCGAGCTCCGCATCATTCCGACGAAGATCGCTACGAAGGAAGCGGTGCTTGGCGCTAAAGCGTGAAGGCGTCGTCGCTACTTTGTAGGGGCGTGCTTGATACTTGCCGACGCGAACTGATGTCGTCGCGCGTCGTATCGGGTTGCGTCATTCTTCCGCGTCTGGGAACAGCGCCTTGACGTTCTCCGGCGGCCTGCCGATGACGGCGCGCCCATCGCGCACAACTATCGGGCGCTGAAGCAAAATCGGATTCGCGGCGATCGCTTCGTATAACTGAGCGTCACTCAACGACACGTCAGCCAGCCCCAATTCCTCGTAGACCGATTCCGAGTCTCGCAACATCTCGCGCACGGGGACGCCCAGCATCCGGTTGAGTTCCTTCAACTGCTCCACTGATAACGGCGTACGAAGGTACTCGATCACCTCGACAGATTCATTGGACGGGTTGTACACGTCGTTGACGAGTTCGCAAGCGCCACGGGATTTTGAGCAACGCGGGTTATGGTAGATGGTGATCATGCGCGGTAGGGTAAGTGAGGGTCGTGGCTGAGGATTGTAGCCGGTGCGTTCGTGTTGAATGGGTGGTTGATATGGTGCGATGGCTGGTTCCGTGGAGACGTAGCATTCGCCCGCGATGGAGTTCGGCCAAAGCACGCTGCGTTTGGTCGTTGCCGATGTGCAGCGGTTGAACGCGCGCGGGGAAACCTTCGGTCATGACTCTGTTCACCATGAAGTCGCGCGCAACAGCGTGCTCACTGTGCGCATCCGTCGCGTGGTCCGTTTGCGGTTGTTTGATTCGCAGGGTGTCCCTGCGCCCGGGTCTTGAGGCGGATCGCGTGCGTTGCCAGTTGACACATGCCTGAGGACTCGGCTGAGTTTATGCGCATAACGTTCGCCCCCTTCGAGCGAGCGGTTGCGTCTCCCGCAACATCCATCTCCGTGTTGAACGAGCGCCACTCGCCGGGCTTTATGCGCATAAACCCATGACTTCGGGATTCCATCGTCACCTGTTGACGTCAGCCTATTCAAGGTCGATCAGCGCTTAAGGCATCAACCGAGACATCCTTCGCATCGCATGATGTATCCGCGCTCGCCATCTCGTTTGCAGCCGAATTGCCCATCGCACAACTCTGACACCACCCAGCCGGGAAGTTACGTCGCGGCTTTATGCGCATAAAGCCATACCAAACGGCCTATAACTGTTGCGCGTAACCAAAAATGTTTGAATTAGAAAATCAGCAAGGTAAAATTCAGCGGCGTCCAAAAAGAGGAGGTGAACATTGGCAGCAGAAATCATCGCAGTTACACAGCAGAAGGGCGGGGTCGGTAAAAGCACAATTGCGATGCACCTCGGCGCAGCCTTCCATGAGAGAGGCAAGCGCGTCCTCGTCGTCGACGCCGACGGTCAAAATTCCCTCATCCATTGGGCAAGTGCGGCGTCGGATAGCGACTCCGGCATCCCATTTCCCGTCGTCAACCTGTCCGAAGCAGGCGCGCAGATCCATCGCGAGATCAAGAAGTTCGTCGCGGACTATGACCTGATCGTCGTCGACTGCCCGCCGTCGATCACAGAGAAGGTTTCGGGTGTCGTCCTGCTAGCCGCAACCGTCGCCGTCATTCCTACATCGTCATCGCCTGCGGATTACTGGTCGAGCGTCGGCCTTGTGAAGCTCGTCCAGCAAGCGCAGGTCATGAACGAAGACCTTCGCGCGGTCTTTCTCCTCAACAAGACGGAAGAGAAGCGAATGCTGACGCGTGAGTTGAAGCGCGCATTGGAAGAACTCGGTTTTCCGCTTTTGCGCACCCAGATTCCGACGCGCGAGGCCTACAAGCAGGCGATGGCTTTAGGTCAAACCGTCTTGCAGATGAGTGATCGAGGCGCGAAGCTCGCCGCCCTCGAAGTTCGCGCATGCGCCGATGAGATCGCCGCGCTGCTTCCCTGAATTTATGCGCATAAAGGTACTTGAATGAAACCGTCCCAGTTCGCAAAAGGCTTCCAGGCTCGCCCCGATACGACCAGTAGCGAAAAGCGCACGGCGCTCGATCGCCTCAACGCGATCGATGGACTGGTGCAGAACGCACCGAAGAACACGAACATCGCCGCGTTCAAGAGTCCCGTTGTCCCGCCCGTTGCGCCGAGCGAAGCGGATCCGGCCGAATCTGCGAACGAATCGGTTGAATATCGCGCCTGGCGCGCGGAGCACAGCTATCGGCCCGGACAGATCGTCGAGCTCCCCCTCAAAGCGATCAAGCCAAGCCCGTTCAATCCACGTTACTTCTACGTGAAGTCGTCGATTGCCGAACTCGCGGTCAACCTCGCGAAGCAAGGCCAGCAGCAAGCTATTCACGTCATTCCCGATTACGACAACCCCGGCAGCTACTTCGTCAGCGATGGCGGCAGGCGGGTTCGTGCGTTGAAGGAAGCGAACAAGGAAACGGTCAAGGCGATCGTCATCGATCTCCCCATCGGCATTCAGAGCTACAAACTCGGCTATGACCTCAACGTCCAGCGCGACTCGCAAACGGTGTTCGATAACGCCGTCGTGTGGCGCCGCTTCCTGGAGGAGAAGCACTTTCAGAGTCAAAAGGAACTCGCCGAGCATCTTGGCCTGGATGAATCGACGATCGCCGTCGCGCTCTCGATTGCCAAGCTGCCTGAGACGGTGATGCAGGAAATGGTCGCGAGACCGGACCGTTTCGGTTCGAATATGGCTTATCAGGTTGGCCGGTATCACTCGGCACGGGGCACCGATTCGACACTGCGACTGATCAATAAGATTCTCTCCGACGATCTGAGCACGCGTCAGGTTGCGGATATCGTGAAGGGAAGAGCGAGTGCACAGGAAAGTGCCAAGCCGGCGGGACGGCAGCGCTACGCGCAGCGGCTGGACATCAAACTGGGTGGTGTATCCGTTGGTGATCTGAAGTCGTATGGCGACGACCGGATCGAACTGAAGCTACGTGGATTGTCGCGTGACAAGCGCGACGAGATTCTTCGACAGATCGAGCAGATGCTGTCAGAGCAGTCGTAAGCAGAACGGTGTAACCAGAGTAGAAAAACAGCGCGCCTGACACGGCGCGCTGCATTAGAATCAGGCAGCTCGCGACTGGCTTAGTGTGAACGACAGCAGATCGCCATCCGTCGGCTCGCCCCACGTCTTGCGCGCGAGCCAGTCGAAGAACGCCGTTTCCGTCAACTTCGACTCCAGCCCGCGGCGGCGCCAGTCATCGCGCAGATGCGTGCCGAGCCCCGGCAGTTCATCCTCTTCGAACGAGTGACGCGCAAGCTCACGTTCAGCCTCACCCTGCTCCTCGTATAGCGCCTGCGCTTCCTTGCGTCGATGCGCCGTGTATTCACCGAGAAGCCGTGCCTTGAGGTCGTCGGCAGGTGCGCCCGCGGCGCCCTTGCCGGCTGCCGCAGAAGGCAGTGCGTCGACGGGCGGTGCATAACCCTTCTTCAGGGCATCCTTGAACAGCGCGGGGGCGCTGCGCACGGGTGGAAGCGTCGTGCTGCGCATCCGTTGTTCTGTCATCTGCAGTGCTGCGCGGATACGGTTTTCCTCGCTATCGGCGTACAACGTCTGCGCTTCCTTGAGCGGAATGCCAATCTTCACCATGCGGTCGACGAGCGTACTGTCGAACACATTGGGATGTTCATCGAGAGCGAGCATCGGCTGCTTGCGCTCCGTTACGCGAAACTGGATTTCGGCAACACGCCGTCCTTCACGATGTTCGATCAGTTCGACGAAGATATTCGTGACGGCATTCACTTCCGCGATCGCGGGACGCAGGTAGTCACGCTTGAAGTACTTGTACTCGCGCTTGGCTTCATCGCCCGCTTCCGTGTCGGGCGTGCCGGAAAGAATAGGCCGCCACCATTCCCACGCCTCACGCATCGTCAGATGGCTCGGATTGGTCAGGTAACGCACGCAGATCTCGTATAGCGCCAGCCCGGCGCTACTGCGCAACTGGCTCTGAAACTGCAGGCTCAAACGCGCGTACTGCACGGGATCGAGCAGTTTCTTTTTGATCTTTGGCGCAAAGGAGAATTCGACCCAGACGCGACGCGTCGCCGGATCTTCGAGAATTTCGGCGTCGGCGATCAGCGTGGAAATACCCCACTTGCGGCCGGGCTTCTGGCTCGACGTGCCCTGGCTCCACTCGACCTGCACGGAGACCATGCGACGCAAGTGCTCCTTGACGAGGGCGGTGTCATTCGAGTCGAACGCGGAGTTCGCCACGATATCCGACAACAGGGCGCGATAGGTATCGCCCGACTCATCCGCTTGCTGCGCGACCGCGAGCAAGACGTTGAACAGCTTGCGTGTGAGCAGCGTAATCTTGCCGCTCTTGGGCTGAATGGCGATCGCCTCGACGGCTTTGCGCAATTCGGCGGAGCTTGGGCTCACCACATCGGTTTTTTTCGCGCGCTTCGTGGCCATGCGTCGAGTCAGGAAGAGATTTTGCGCAAGCATACCGGCTGCGGTGATGCACGTCTATAGCGACTGTCTCACCTACTTTGGGTGAAATCGGCACGGCGTGACCGACTCACCAGGAGCGAATCCTGAAAACGCTCACCTTTCGCCAACGGCCACTTCTTCTGGCGGCGTTGGCGGCCGGGGAATTGCGGTAAACCTTGCTAAATCGCCGATGCAGATCACCGGGTAACGCGCTCCCGAAAGTCCTCACCGCAATGACGTCGCAATTAGACGATGGGTTTTTTCACTTCGAGCGAGAAGATCACGGGCGCCATTGCGGAGACCTCCGCCATCCCTGAAGACGCCCGCCACTCCACTAGAGATGGCGATGCATGGCTGTGTCCCTCTCACCCAGCGCTGTCGGGCGTGATTGGATCGTCCGCCCTAGCGTTTCAAGCCTCTCGACACGCCACCCTGACAGTCGGGCCAGCATCCAGAAGGCGAACATCGACGTCGAAAACGTGCGCCAACATCGAGCCACGACACACGTATCGCAATCTACTCCTGAATATCCTCACCTTCGAAAACGCGCGAGCCAAAGAACCGCCTAGGTTTACCTACGAGGTGCGAAATCTTCAGCGAAAAATATGTCCTGAATATCCTCACCTTTGGATCCAGCAGCATGTTGATCTCAAAATTGGTCGGGAGCGCACCTCGTCCCGAAAAAGCTCACCAACCGTTAGCTAAGAGGGAAAAATCCTGCAAATTTAAGCACTTAGCAAATCCAATCGTGGTCGAACCTCCAGGAACAAGAATTCTACACTCCCGAATATCCTCACCATTCCCGGATCGCTGCTCAAAACCGTGCTCAAAAGTTGGGCGTGTCATGCTCCTGAAAATTCTCACCTTTATCCGAAGCAGTATCGACTGATCGCAGTTGCTACACCGCGCCAATACAGCCTCTGACGACAATACCATCCGTCTTTCCTCCCGAATTCCCTCACCATTCAGCCCCAAAGGCATGTTTTAGGCTCCCGAAACGTCTCACCTTTACGCGATTTGACCACCATTCTGGCGCGGGATATGCGTACATCGGCTACCTCCCGAATCCGCTCACCTTTCGCATTTCAGGTGCTATGCCGGAGACTTTTCTGGCAGCGACGAGAGTAAATAGCCCGGACAATCTCCCGTAAAATCTCACCTTTGGGTTTTGGGCGGGCTTAAACCCCCTTAAAACGCCCTCTAAGCCCCGAAAAATCTCACCTTTGATTTCCGTTTTCTCCTGTGAGCGCTCACCGAGCCTTCTCAGAGGTCAGAAAAGTACGCAAAAACAGCCCTAGTTGACGATCCTGAATCCCCTCACCAGGGTCCGATCGGGTGAAGGCCGATATATTCAATGTAAACAGATACCAGTTAGCGGCAGAGTCCCGAAAACCTTCACCTAAGATTCCCGTCGGCTATCCGGGTGTTCCCGAAGCCACTCACGATGATTCCCGAGCTCGCTCACCTGTCTCCCCGAACCCCATCACTGCGGTATCCTGTCAAAGCTCACCAACTCTCCCGTAAAGTTTCACCTGACCGGCCGCAACGCCTTATGCAGTAAGGGTTTTGCTAGGCGTTAACGGTTTTAACTAAGGTTCAAAGGTGTTTACTTTTATTACTCTCAACAACGAGACCCGCGAGTCCTCGAAAGACAACCCAACTCAAACAGCGACCAATGCCCTTGCAACGGCGTGAAACAGTGCCAAAACAACCGCCTGTTGTGTAAATTCGTTGGTTAACATAGACTTAGCGACATTTCTTCGATTTGTTTCACGGTTCACTCGCAGAGACTGGTGTTTGATCGTCAAATTCAAGCGTACTAACAGCGATTGACGAAAATCAGACACGATCACCAGAAAAACGTATCGAATACTACGTAAATTGTTATGATTCATCGCACTTACGTAGCGCTGAGACGATCATGAACCTGGACGAAGAACGCCAAGCCATCCGACAAGAACTCGATTCCCTGCGCGCAAGTGGCGCTCGCCGTCAGGAATTGTCGCTTCACGCCTGCAAGCGGCTTTTTTTCGATCTGGGTATTCGACCGTCGATGGCGGCTGTCCGCGATCTGACGCAGACAGGAAGCGCGAGCGACATTCCAAAAGACATCGACAGTTTCTGGGAGCGTATTCGTATGGCATCGCGCGTGCGCGTCGGGGCCGGCGTGATCCCCAAAGCGCTCGAAGAAAAAGCTGGCGAGTTGCTGGGTGCGTTATTCGAAGACGCGCTAACCCACGCGAAGGCATCACTCGATGAAGAGCGCCAGGAACTCCAAACACTGCGAGCGACCGCCGAGCGCGATTCGCACGAAGGACGAATCCGCAAGGAGGTGTCCGAGGAAGCCATACAGCGCAGCGAAGCACGCGCGGACGCCGCCTGGGAGCGAGTCCGTGTTCTCGAGGCTCAACTGGCGGCATCGAACACGAGCGGTTCGGCGCATCAGGACGGTCTGAAGGCATCCGTCCGCCGTCTGGAGGCCGAAAACGAGTCCTTGCACAAACGCATCGATACAGAGCAATCCACCAATGCCGGTCTGCGCGATCGTCTCGACGGATTGCACGCGGAGATGCGCCAGAACGCCGAGCATTACGCTCAACAGATCAAGGATGCCGTCGCCGAAGCTGAACGCCGTGTCAAGCCGATGCTGGTTGAACTGGATTCGTTGCGCGCGATGGCATCGACATATCAGGCAGGCGTGCGCGATGCGAGCCGCAAGGAATTCGATTTCATCCAGCAACTCGCGGCGGCCAAAGCGCGCGGCGACAGGCTCGACGCGCAGATGCGTGAACAGTCCGATGAACTCGATCTGCTGACGCGCCAGATGGCAGCACTGCGCGCGCAGCAAGGCGTCGACCCGAACATCGCGGAATTGCTCTGCGAGCTGGCAAGTGCCGGGAGGTTGAGCGCAGATGAACTGGAGTCGATCGGAACCGCCATCGATGGGCACATCGCCGTGCCGACGCGTTGTCCGAAATGTGTAGAAGGTGAGCCGGAGCTTTCGCAGGTCGATCACCGCTACGAGCTGCTTTGTCCTGAATGCGAGCATTCGTCGGGGACGGGCGGATCACGTCTCGCGGCCGTCACGCGCTTTATCGCAAACACGCCAAACTCGGCGTTGACCTGACATTTAATGCACGCGGTTCCCGAAAACGTTCAAGGTGAGCGTTTACGGGATCTTCAAGGTGAAGGTTTACGGGAGACCGTCAGCTGGCGTCCCGCGCACCGTCTGGATAACTGGAAGCGACCGGCGCTTGAGCTAGTGCCATTTCTGTGTCGAACTGCTCCTGTTCGAACCAGGTCCTCCAGGCGCGATGCAGGCGGTTCGCCGACACCGGCTGCGCGAATCCAAGCCACTGCCCAACGGCTTCAGGCTCTACCCCGCTTTCGAACAGATCGGCGGCGAACGAATTACGCAAGGTATGCGGACTGGCTCGCGCTTCACGCGATTGACTGATGCCAGCCGCTTCGGTCAGCGCATCGACGGCGCGAAGCATGGTCGCCTTGTGCATCGGGCGTCCCGATGGCGAAGCGGGGAACACCAACTCGCCGGGGAGTTCTGCCTGCGTACGCTCGTCGAGCCATGCATCGAATACGGATACGGCAAATGGCGCGAGACGCGTTCTACGTGTGAACAGCGGATTGGCGTCTTCGATGACCACCCACGGTGAACCGGGCGTGATGCATCTGAGCGAAAGCGTTCGCGCTTCACCTGTCTTGATGCCGCCACCAAGAAAGGCAGCAATCAAGGCACGATCGCGGCGTTCACGCCAACGCTGCGCTGCCGTGAGGTTCGTCAGCGGCGACAGAAGATAGGCGACCAACGCGTTGCGTTCCGCGACAGTGAGAAATCCCGTCGGCTCGTTGTCGCGTGCATTGCGCCATTCTGCTTCGCCATCCTGAGCAATGAAGCGTGCCGGATTCGTCGATGCCAGTTCGATCTCGCGTACATGGTCGAGCACACGCTCGATCAGGCGGAGATATCGGGCACGTTGTGGTTTGCGAATCGACAAACCGCCGACGAAATCGGCGATTGCACGCATGTCCACCGTCACGAGGTTTTTATGACGCGCGTTCAACCATTCGAGAAACAATCCCCATTGCGCGCGATACACGTCCGCAGATGAGTTACGAAAGTTCTGCCCGGCAAGCCAGGCGTCGAACGCTGCATGCGGGTCGATCAGCCAGTCTTGACGTTCGCGGTCGAACAAGTCCGTTGTGGTGGGTGTACCAGTCGAGCCAACGGGATCAGAGGAGACCATATCCTGTCTTTCCGTTAGTTGCACAAAAGTGATTCTAGTCGAGCGCGAGTGGGCGTTGACAAGGCCGTGACTGCCGCGCCGACTTTACGCTCATAAACTTTCGCTGCCCGCCTCATTCGCGTGGACGCAGGCGGCACTTGATACCGTGTGACGATCACCCGCCCCACGCCCTTCCTGTGCTTCGATCACGATTCACCACCGGTTGCCTTTTACCGGTGGTCTTCGTTTTCTCGGCTTCGTCATAAGCCGCGACAGCGAACGCAAACACAGCCGGCAGCGCATTCGACTGGCCGAAATTTACTGGGTCGTCGGTTTCAGGGAACTGAAAATCGCCGGGCCGTTGAAACAGCCCGAGCATGAAGGGATCGTGCCGGCTGGCAAAGCCGAGATCCGCGAGCGCTTCTGCTTCGATTGCATGCAGAAGCCGCCAGGTGAGTGGCACCTGTTGCACGATGTATCGTGCCGCGATGTGCCGGACGATGTGTGAGAGGTCACGCGCCGCGGTCTTGAAGCGCAGCGCAGCCAGATCCTGTTCGTTGTTCAACTCATTCATTCTTCGGCTCCGTCGGACTGCGTATACTGTACAAACATACAGTATTGGCTGCAACCCGGAGATGCGCCGAAGAACGGCAATTCCACCTAGCCGTGTATCACCACGAGCAATGCTTTCGCTTCGCCCTTGCCGGCGTTGCGAATTGCATGCGGCTCGTCGGCGACATATCGGGCGGTGTCGGCGGCTTTCAGGCGCCGCGTGGTGCCCGCCGCATCGATATCAATCGAACCGTGCAATACGGTCAGATGCTCGCGCGTTCCTGGCTCGTGCGCACTCGACACCAGCGCACCGCCCGGTTGCAGCGTCAGTTCGTACCATTCGAACTTGCCGGCGAGCTCGATCGGACCCCACACACGCAACTGGTAGCGCGCTTCATGCCCGCTCAGGGTCGGAATTTCATGTGGACCCGACACCGCAATCGGATCCGGCGCCTTTTGCGGCGCGAACAGCGAGTCAAGACTCACGCCTAACGCGTTAGTCAGCCGCCACGCGACGGCAATCGTCGGATTGGCCTTGTCGCGTTCGATTTCCGACAACATCGATTTAGACACGCCCGCCGCGCGCGACAGATCGTCGAGCGTCATTTTGCGTTCGCTGCGCAAGCGTTGAATCTGCTCGCCGACGCGAGGCGGCGCCGATATCGACTGCGCGGCCGTCGCCGCCGTATTCGACGAACTTCTGCGCGTTCCCGAACTTGCCATTTCCTGACCTATCGATTAGAGTTGTTCGACATATCGAACTTTGGTTCGAAAAAACGAATATTTCCGATAAAACACAAGCCGACTATAACAGGCCGCTGCGCCGCATGGTGCGCTGCAAAGCCGGCCACTCAAGGAGCCGTTTCATGCGTGACCCCTTTCTCGCGCATCTGCGCAGCACGCTCGACCAGATTCGCGCCGATGGTTTTCACAAGACTGAGCGCGTGATCGCGAGCCAGCAATCGTCGGATATTCGTCTGGAGAGTGGCGCCGAAGTGCTGAACTTCTGCGCGAACAACTATCTCGGCCTCGCGAACGACACGCGCCTGATCGCCGCTGCGAAAGAAGGGCTCGACACGGATGGCTTCGGCATGGCGTCGGTGCGCTTTATCTGCGGCACGCAGACGGTGCACAAGGAACTCGAACGCGCGCTGTCCGCATTCCTGAAAACGGACGATTGCATTCTCTACTCGAGCTGCTTCGACGCAAACGGCGGTCTGTTCGAAACCCTGCTCGACGACAACGACGCCATCATCAGCGACGAACTGAATCACGCGAGCATCATCGATGGCGTGCGGTTGTCGAAAGCAAAGCGCTTCCGCTACAAGAACAACGATCTCGCCGATCTCGAAGCGAGGCTGCGCGAAGCCGACGCGGCAGGCGCGCGCTTCAAGCTGATCGCCACCGACGGCGTGTTTTCGATGGACGGCATCATCGCCGATCTCGCGGGCATCTGTGATCTCGCGGATCGTTACGGCGCGCTGGTGATGGTCGACGATTCGCATGCCGTCGGCTTTATCGGCGAACACGGACGCGGCACGCCCGAGCATTGCGGCGTGCTCGATCGCGTCGACATCATCACGGGCACGCTGGGCAAGGCGCTCGGCGGCGCATCGGGCGGTTATGTGGCGGCGCGTCAGGAAATCGTCGATCTGCTGCGTCAGCGCTCGCGTCCGTATCTATTCTCGAACACGCTCACGCCGAGCATTGCCGCTGCATCGCTGAAAGTGCTCGAACTGCTCGCCAGCGATGAAGGCAAGCAATTGCGCGAACGCGTGCAAGCCAACGGCGCGCACTTCCGTCAGGCAATGAGCGCGCACGGCTTCACGCTCGTGCCCGGCGAACATCCCATCATTCCCGTGATGCTCGGCGACGCGCAACTCGCATCGAACATGGCCGACGCGTTGCTCAAGGAAGGTGTGTACGTGATCGGCTTTTCGTATCCCGTGGTGCCGAAGGGCCGCGCGCGCATTCGCACGCAGATGAGCGCCGCGCACACGGCAGAACAGATCGATCGTGCCGTCGACGCATTCGCGCGTGTCGGCCGTTCGCTTGGCGTGATCTGAAACGGGGTATCCACAACAATGAAAGCACTGGCAAAACTCGAACGCGCACCGGGCCTGACGCTCACGCGTGTGAAGAAACCCGAAGTGGGCCACAACGACGTGATGATCCGCATCACGCGCACGGCGATTTGCGGCACCGACATCCATATCTGGAAGTGGGACGACTGGGCGCAAAAAACCATTCCTGTGCCGATGCACGTCGGCCATGAATACGTCGGCGAAATCGTCGAAATGGGTCAGGAAGTGCGCGGCTTTGCGATCGGCGATCGCGTGTCGGGCGAAGGACATATCACTTGCGGATTCTGTCGTAACTGTCGCGCGGGACGTCGTCATCTGTGCCGCAACACGGTCGGTGTCGGCGTGAATCGCGAAGGTGCATTCGCAGAATATCTCGTGATTCCCGCCTTCAACGCATTCAAGATTCCGCCCGAAATCTCCGACGATCTCGCCGCGATCTTCGATCCGTTCGGCAACGCGACGCACACCGCGCTGTCATTCAATCTGGTCGGCGAAGACGTGCTGATCACAGGCGCAGGGCCGATTGGCATCATGGCCGTGGCGATTGCGAAGCACGTGGGTGCTCGCAACGTCGTGATCACCGACGTCAACGATTACCGTCTCGAACTCGCGCGCAAGATGGGCGCGACGCGTGCGGTGAACGTCTCGCGCGAATCGCTGCGCGACGTGATGAGCGATCTGCACATGACGGAAGGCTTCGACGTGGGCCTCGAAATGTCGGGCGTGCCGAGCGCATTCACGTCGATGCTCGAAGCGATGAACCACGGTGGCAAGGTCGCGCTGCTCGGCATTCCGCCGGCGCAAACAGCCATCGACTGGAATCAGGTCATCTTCAAAGGCCTTGAAATCAAGGGTATTTATGGCCGCGAGATGTTCGAGACCTGGTACAAGATGGTTGCGATGTTGCAAAGCGGACTCGATCTTTCGCCGATTCTCACGCACCGCTTCGCTGTCGACGATTACGAAACAGCCTTCGCCACGATGCTGTCGGGCGAAAGCGGCAAGGTGATTCTCGACTGGACCGTTTGATCGCGCAGTAAAAACTCAACCCGCAGGAGGCCGCGCGGCCTCCGTCTGAATGATGACGTGAATCTCGTCGCCCACGGCGGGATACCACGTCGTCAGACCAAACTTCGAACGGCTGAACTGGCCAGTCGCTGAAAAGCCGAGCGTATCGGCTTTCGTCAGCGGATCGTTGCCGTAGCCGTTGAACGTCACATCGAGCGTCACGGGCTGCGTGACGCCGCGTATCGTCAGATCACCCGTCAGTTTGCCGCGTGCTTCGCCCGTGCGTTCGAAACGCGTGCTGACAAAGCGGATCTGCGGATTACGCTCCACATCGAGCATGTCCGATCCCTTCACCATCTTGTCCAGCAACGGCACGTTCGTATCGATGCTCGCCGCGTCGATCGTCACCTCGACCTGACTCGTATCGAGTCCGCCCGCCTTCCAGTCGATCTCACCCGCGACACGGTCGAAGCGCATCGTGAAGTGCGAGAACTTCAGATGATCGATGTTGAAAACCACGCTCGTGTGATGCGGGTCGAGCTTGTACTGACCGGCCGGCACGCGCGTTTCCGTCTGCGTGACGGTGTGCGTGACGACCTGCAACGGCGTGCATGCGCCTAGCGCCGTCGCAAGCGCGATTGCGACGGCAGAGACAGATACCGCACGGCGAAAAACGATGCGCATGACACTCATCCTTTTGAACGATTCCCCCCACACGATAATCCATGCCGCGCCAAAGCAACAGCCAATGCGAAGCGGGCGCACACGCAACGAAAACTTGACGAAGGAGAATGATCGTTCTACCCTTCGCGCATGGCTACTCTCGACGACATCACGGGCAGCGCACGCGAACGCCTGCTCGACGCAGCGGAAGCGCTGATTTACGCGGGCGGCATCCACGCTACGGGCGTCGACGCGATCGTCCGTCTGTCCGGCACCGCGCGCAAAAGTTTCTACTCGCATTTCGAATCGAAAGATGCGCTGGTCGCAGCCGCGCTCGAACGGCGCGACGAACGCTGGATGAACTGGTTTATCGAAGGCACGTTGCGTCGCGGCAAGCAGCCGCGCTCGCGCCTGCTTGCCATGTTCGACGTATTGCGTGAATGGTTCGTGTCGGACGATTTTCACGGCTGCGCGTTCCTGAACGCCGCAGGCGAGATCGCTTCGCCTGACGATCCCATTCGCGTCGTCGCGCGCGAGCACAAGGAGCGGCTGCTCGAATTCGTGCGCGCGCAATGCGATGAATACGTTGCATCGACAGGCGGCGACAGCCGGCGCGCGGCGCGGCTGTCGCGGCAATGGCTGATTCTGATCGACGGCGCGATTGGCGTCGCGCTGGTCAGCGGCGACGCCGATGCCGCGCTCGACGCCCGTGCCGCAGCCGGACATCTGCTTGATTCCACCCGTGCAAACACCCGCTCGCCAACCGCGCGAGCGTCCACCTGACGCAGTTCAACGAGGAACCATCATGGCCGAAATCGAAAGACGTCCTCCCGTCCCGCCCTTCACGCGCGAGACGGCCATCCAGAAAGTGCGCGCCGCTGAAGATGCCTGGAACACGCGCGAACCCGAGCGCGTGTCGCTTGCTTATACGCCGGACAGCAAATGGCGCAACCGTGCGGATTTCCCGCAGGGACGCGCGGAAATCGTCACGTTCCTGCAGCGCAAATGGGCAAAGGAACTCGACTACCGACTGATCAAGGAACTGTGGGCTTTCACGGACAATCGTATTGCCGTGCGCTTCGCCTATGAATGGCACGACGATTCCGGCAACTGGTTCCGTTCGTACGGCAACGAGAACTGGGAGTTCGACGAGAACGGACTGATGGCCTATCGCCACGCCAGCATCAACGACAAGCCGATTCGCGAAGAAGATCGCCTGTACCGCTGGCCGCTCGGCCGCCGTCCTGACGATCATCCGGGCCTGTCGGATCTCGGCCTGTAATCCTCGCGCACGAGTCGGACACAAGCCGCACACAAGTCGCGCATCACGCGCGCATCTCCACGGTGAACGCACGCGCGGTGCGTTCACCAAGCTGCAATCGTTGCTTCGTTATCGTTGCCGTCTCAAGGCGCGTTGTCGTTCCGAGCGCACACTCCATCCCGCTGCAGGTTTTGTGGGGTACAGTGCGCGACTGGGGAGCAATTCGACACAAATCGCGACATTCAGACGCCGGCACGCGACCGGTTGCGGAGAGCACATGCCGTTTGGAAAGATCAAGAACAAGATTCGTCGAGCATGCGTGGCGGCAGCGGTAGCAGGCATCGGTTTGACAGGGGCATCGGGCGCGCAGGCGGCCGACTGGTGCGGCGGCGGCATATGGGTCGACGCGATGCTCGGCTCGTATCACATCGATCCCGATCCCGGCACCCACTTCGAGCAGTTCAATCCCGGACTTGGCGTCGAATGCTGGCTCAACGGGCAATGGGCCGTGACGGCAGGCGGTTTCCGCAATTCTCTGCGCCGTCCGTCGTACTACGGCGGTGGCGTGTGGGCGCCGGAGTTCGTGCACTGGGGCTTTGTTCGTCTTGCCGTGATGGCGGGGATCATCTCCGGCTACAACTACGGCGACTGGGGACTCGGCCGCAACCACACCGTCGGACCGGTTGCCGCGCCGATCGTGATGCTCGACTACAAGCGCGTCGGCGCAAACATCATCCTGATTCCGCCCATTCCTTCCGATAATCTGCCGTTCACAATAGGCTTTCAGGTGAAGATGAAGTTCTGAGCGTGCTTCACTTGTCGTCATGGGTGAGGCTTTTCGGGAGCATGGCGCCTGGTGAGGCATCGACACAATTCGTGCATCACCTCAAGCCTGAAACGCCTGCGATAAAGCCTGGAAAAGGGCTTGGGAACGAGCCGCGAGTCTTGTCGGACACGACGCAAAAGCATCAAAGGTGAGGGTTTGCGGGACTCAGAATGCGCATCCAGCGTGCTCCCGAAACCTCTCACCATTGCGATACAAACGTGCAAAGCCAGCGAGCGACGCATTCACCGCAAGCCCGCTCGCGCCGTTCATAATCGCAGGCAATGCGACCTCTGCAAGGCGGCTGAAGGCGTCTATGAACGATTCGAAACTGGACTGGAGCGACGTGCGCATCTTCCTCGCGGTCGCTCGCTGCGGCACGCTGGGCGCGGCCGCGCGCGAACTCGGGCAGACGCAGCCGACCATGGGTCGGCGTCTGCGAGCGCTCGAAGAGGTGATTGGTCATACGCTCTTTCAACGTACCTCCGAAGGCTTTGTTCTCACCGACGAAGGCCATGCCGTGCTGACTTACGCCGAGCGCATGGAAGAGGAAGCGCACGGATTCATGCGGTCGCTCGCGGGCAACGAACAGCAACTAACGGGTGGTTTGCGCGTTTCGTCATCGGACTGGTACGGCATTCACGTGCTGACGCCCGTGTTTGCCGGGTTTCTTGCACGGCATCCGCAGATGTCGATCGAACTGATCACCGACACGCGCCGCTACAATCTCGCGCGCCGCGAAGCCGACCTGGTTTTTCGCATCACCCCGTTCGACGAACCCGACGTCGTGCAGCGCAAGCTGATGCATATGGATTACGCGCTCTATGGGCGCATCGATCTTGTTGCGCCCGTGCGCGGTGATGGCGCGGGCCAGTCGCTGATCACCATGGATAGCGCGTTCGGCGAACTGCCCGACGTCGCGTGGATCCGCCAGATGCTGCCAAACGCGCACGTCGCTTACGCCAGCAACAACCGCGGCGTGCAGGCGCGCATGTGCGCCGAAGGCGGCGGCTTCGCGGTGCTGCCGTGCCCACTCGGCGATAACACGCCGAACCTGCGGCGCATCGATCTGGGCGAAGCGCCGCCGGGCCGCGATGTTTGGCTTGGCTATCATCGCGACCTCAAACGCCTCGCGCGTTTGCGGGCCTTGCTCGACGTCGTGATCGAAAAACTCTTGAACGTGTGAGCCGAGCCGGCGCGTTCAATCGATCTCGACGACGATCTTGCCGCGAGCGGTGCGCTCCGTGATCGCATCGTACGCACGTTCTGCCGAGGCCAGATCCCAGCGGCGCGCATCGAGATGCGGCACGAGTTTGCCTTGCTCGGCGAGCCGTGTTGCCTCGACGAGCATCTCGCCGTGGTGCGCGCGGTGCTTGCCGGTGAGCAGAGGATGCAGCGTGAACACACCGGAATACGTGGCTTCGCGGAACGACAGCGGCGCGAGCGCATGAGTGCCCCAGCCGAGCGCGCTCACGACATGCCCGAAGTGTTTGACCGCCGCGAACGACGCGTCGAGCGTCGCACCGCCGACGGTATCGACGACGAGATCGAAGCCTTCGCCTGCCGTCATGTCGTAGACGTATTGCTCGACTGTGCGCGTCGCGTAATCGATCGGCGTGGCGCCGAAGCGTGCGACCACCTCGTGATCGCGCGCGCTCGCTGTTGCGTAAACGTTCGCGCCGAGCGCGCGCGCCAGCTGCACGGACACATGTCCTACACCACCCGCACCGCCTTGCACCAGCACGGTTTGACCAGCCTGTAGCCGCGCACGGTCGACGATGCCCGCATACGACGTGATGAACGCGAGCGGCAGCGCGGCGGCTTCGCGCATCGACAGACTGGACGGCTTGTGTGCGAGCAATTGCGCATCGACAGCAGCGTATTGCGCAAGCGAGCCCTGAATGCCGCCGACGCCACCCGTCATCCCGTAGACCTCGTCGCCGACCTTGAAGCGCGTCACGTCCGCACCGAGCCCGACGACCACGCCCGCGAGATCGATGCCCAGCACCAGCGGCAACGGATGACGCGCATGCGCGGCGGCACCTGCGCGAATCTTCGTGTCGAGCGGATTGAGGCCGCTTGCGTGAATCCGCACGAGCACTTCGCCGCGCGCCGGTTCGGGGATGGGCAATGTCGTGGGTACGAGAGGGCCTTTGTACTGGCTGAGAACGAGGGCTTGCATGGACATGATGTGCTCCGGCGAAAGTGGGATGCGATGGACTGAAGACATGATGAGCGAATGCAGAACCCTGGTAAATCAACGATTTAGCATGAGGTCCAAACAGAAATGCATGGCATCGACCGCGCTCCGAATGAAGCCGTGGGTTACCTGGGTATGCGAACCGAAGCCTGCGGCGAACAGGTCGCGCCGCGTAAAGGTGAGACGATTCGGGAGTGAGCGAAAAGCCTGCGGAACGCGCACCGAAGCCTCGCGCAAACCCTTGATGCATAAGGGTTTGCGGGAGACATCAAAGATGCTTTGCGAGGCGTGCGACCGGCAATGGTGAGGGTTTGCGGGACCCTGGAAAAGTGACCGCGATGCACGCGATCAGGCTCACCTTTAGCGCGTGCGCGCCAGGTTCAGACAAGACCGCTGATGGTTCTGCCGTCGCGATGCGAGAGCACATCGGCGAGCCGCTCCAGCGAGACGGGTTTGGTCAGGTGATAGTCGAAGCCCGCTGCGAGCGCGCGCGACTTGTCCGATTCGGATGAATAACCGGTGAGCGCAATCAGGAACATGTGCGCGATCGTCTCGTTTGCGCGGATCGCGCGGGCCACTTCGAAGCCATCCATCTCCGGCATGCCAATGTCGATGATGCCCACTTCAGGCAATGCTTTCGCCGCGACCTGCAGCGCATCCCGGCCGCTGCGCGCGACGATCACCTGGTGGCCTTCGAGTTCGAGCAGCAGATGCAGCGCATCGAGCGCGTCGGCGTTGTCGTCCACCAGCAGGATGCGGCTCGGCGCGGCGCTCGCTGCGGACTTTGCCTCGCGCGCCAGATGCGGCTCGCGATCGAGTATCGGCAGGCGCAGCGTGACGCGTGCGCCCTGACCGACGCCCTGGCTCTCGAGTGAGATCGTGCCGTCATGCAGTTCGATGAGCCGTTTGGCAACTGCGAGTCCGATACCGAGCCCACCTTCCGAACGGCGCATGCTCGAAGGCGACTGCGCGAACAGCTCGAAGACATGTTCAAGGGCGTCGCGGCTCATACCCACACCGTTGTCCTCGATAACGATCGACACCATGCTGTCCGCGTCGACTTCTACAGCAAGACGCAACGTGCCGCCCGCCGGCGTGTACTTCGCCGCGTTCGACAGCAGATTGCCGACCACCTGGCTCAGGCGGACATGATCGGCGCGCACATGAAGCGGCTGGTCCAGCCCTTCGATCACGAGCCGATGCTTGCGTGCGTCGATGTGATGCTTGAGCGCTGTGATCGCGTCGTAGACGATTTCATTCAGTGACGTGCGGCTGTACCGGATCGCGAGCTTGCCATGCCGCAGCCGCGCGGCGTCGAGCAGATCGTCGACGAGTGTGCGCAACTGGCGCATCTGCCGCTGCGCGATCGCGAGGACATCGGTGGCTTGCTCCTCGCCTGCACATAGCAGCTTGAGCGCGGCGATGGAGCTGTCGATGGGCGCCATCGGATTGCGCAACTCGTGGCCCAGCATCGCGATGAATTCATCGCGCCGGTGCGCAGCGTCTTCGAGTGCGCGCTGCGCCTGCTCAGCCACGGCGGTTTCGGCTTCGGCTGCCTGTTGCGCGTCGAGCAGCGTGAGCGCCGCGCCTGCAAGCACGGCGAGATTGCCGAGCAGGCGCACATCTTCGCTATCGAAACGATGGTTATCGTGCGAGGCGACCCAGATCGCGCCGAGCTGCTTCGATTCGGAGCCGCGAATGGGGATCGGCGTGACGATGCCTTCTGTCATCGACGCGCCCGCATCGCGCAAGCTCTTGAAAAAGGTATGCGGCTCGACGAACAGTTGCGGTGCGCCGAGTTCCAGCGTCATGCCGCACGGACATTCGGCCCACGCGGTTGTCTTGCCCTCGAACGCAGCGCACGCACCCGCGACCGCGCGCCAGCGAAAGACTGGCTCGCCTTCGGGTGTGGTCTCCAGAAGGCTGATGCCTGCGCTGCCTGCGCCACATGCGCCAAGCGCTGCATTGGCGATGGCTTGCAGCAAGGTGTCGCGGCGTCCCGTTTGCGCGCCGGCGACGGTGACGAGCGTGCGGACTTCGGCGGCGTGATCAGGCTTGCGCGCCGGACGATCCTTCAGATCGTCCGTACGCAGTACACCCGCCTTCCGGGCGCTTTCGATGCCGTCGCTCATGGTGCTCGATGAAGTTGGATTTGCAACGTGCTGTCGTTCTGGCAAACGCAGACACGCAGTTATCCGACAAGTATAGGCTTGTGCCTGCAGCGACGCTCCCGATTTGTGGGGATCGGGTAGGTATGTTCCCTGCGTGTCGGTCATGCACAGCTTGATAAAGGGGCAAGCAATGAACCAGCAGATAACGTACGAAGGTGGATGCGCGTGTGGTGCCGTGCGGTTTCGCGCGAGCGGCTCGCCGATTCGCGTCGGCATGTGTCACTGCATGACATGTCGACGGGTGCACGGGTCGGCCTTCGGGTCGTACGCGATCTTCGAGCGCGGCGCCGTCACGATGGCGGGCAACACACGCGAGTGGCAAAGCTCGGAGCAGGGACGGCGGCACTTCTGTCCGCTGTGTGGATCGGTGGCGTACATGATGTACGCCGACCGCGACGAGATCGCGATACCGCTCGGTGCGTTCGACGAGACGGCGCTGTTCGAGCCAGCGTACGAACTCTGGTGCAAGCACAAGGAATCGTGGCTGCCGCAGGGCGTGCGACCAGAGTACGACGAAGAGCGCACCCATTAGATTGCGGTGCAGACAGACATGGTGCGAGACATCATGCGCGGATACATCTTGCCGCGCAGCCGCAAGGGGAACCGCTACTGGTGATGCTTCTTCGGTATCTTCGCGCCTGACTTGCGAGCCTGATTCAGAGCAATCGCGACAGACTGCTTCTGCGATTTGCCCGCCTTCTTTTCGGTCTTGATGTTGTGACCGATGGTTTCCTTCGATGTGCCGCGTTTCAGTGGCATGACGCTCTCCTTGTCTGTGAACAGGCCATTCGCCTCCGTAATCTCTTCGAGCACGCGTCGTTCCTGCGCCCGCCAGCCGTTGCGAAATCGGCCGTGCGCGCGGCTTGCAGCACGTTCATGAAGCGCTCGCCGAAAAAGCGGTACGTCGCTTGCTGAACGATTCTCAGAACGTCAGAACGCTGAAAGCGGACGCCGGTCGTGAATACCGTTTTGATTGCAGGTGATGCGTCGGCGGCAAATTTTGCCGTGCGGGCAAGCCGACGCACCACCAGGTCCGACACGCTCCGCAACTTCGCCCGCATTCGCTCGCAACGCACACTCAGCCCGCGAGCAAATGCGGTAACCCAACCGGTTTGCCGGCAAAAGCGCGAGTCCGGCATCCACAGCAAGGGAGCTGCAACATGACAAGGCCACGGATGATTTTCCCGAAAGCACGCAATGCTGTGGCCTCGAAACCCGAGTCGACAGAGGACTATCAGATTTACGCGACCTACCGACGCACCACGGACGGTTCATACATGGGTCAGCTCAAGGTCGTGCGCAAGACGGACGGCCGCCTGCTGTTCCCATTTACGGGTGCGCCCGACATCGGCCCATTCGTCGACGGCGACCTTGCTCGCGAGGCCGCGCAACGTCATGGCGAAACGGTGGTTCAATCGGACCTCGACAATCCCGAACCGTAGGGCAGGAGTTAACACGCGAAAGCGCCGGATGAAGCGGGATCGTCGGCTGGCTTGATCGGCCGGGCAAAGCGAAGGTCGCTCTTGCCCATCTTTTTCGCGACATACATCGCACGGTCGGCGTGCAGCAGCAACTGTTCTGCATTGTCGGCATCGTCGGGATAGAGGCTAATGCCGATGCTCGCCGTCACGCCGACGGTATCGCCGTGGATCACGATCGGCCTGCCGACCACATCGAGCAGCGCTCGCGCGACCGGCTCGACCTGCTGCACGTTGCGCATGTCTTCCAGAATCACGACGAACTCGTCGCCGCCCAGACGCGCGACCGTATCGCTTTCGCGCACACCGTGCGCAAGCCGCTCGGAGACGGCTTTCAGCACGTCGTCGCCGACAGAGTGGCCGAGCGTGTCGTTGATTGCCTTGAAGCCGTCGAGATCGACGAACATCACGGCGATATGTGTACCCGTGCGCCTCGCGCGCGAGATCGCATGTTTGAGGCGCTCGTCGAGCAGCACGCGATTGGGAAGACCGGTCAGCACGTCGTGCGTAGCGAGATTGCGCAGATGTTCTTCATGCCGATGGCGCTGCGTGATGTCGCTGAGAATCGCGACGTAATGCGTATAGCGGCCATTGCGTCCCTGCACGCCGGCAATGGACAGCGACTCCAGATAGATGTCGCCGCTCTTCTTGCGGTTCCATACTTCGCCATGCCAGTGGCCCGCATCTTTCAGGCTTTGCCAGAACGCGCGATAGAACTCCGCCGACTGGCGGCCTGAACTCAGCAGCCTCGGATTGCGTCCCTGCACATCCTCCTGCGTGTAACCCGTGACGCGCGTAAAAGCAGGATTGACCCGTTCGATGTTGCCGGCCGAGTCGGTGATCATCACGCCATCCAGCGTCAGATCGAACACGCGATTGGCCAGCCACGAGTGGTAGCGCGATTCGCTCAACGCACCGTTACGCTGATGCAGGACCCAGATCGATACGCCGACCGCGCCCATCACACAGAGCGCGATGCACGCGAATGTCGCCAGAAACATGAGGCGAAAAGTGGATTCGCTGCTATGAGTCAGTTCGGTTGCCTGCCTCGTGTTGGTATCGATGCATTGGCTAAGCAACGAATCGAAACGGTTCAGATAGTCGATGTTGTCGTCGACCCATCGTGCGGCTGCTGCGTAGTCGCCATGTTCGAGAAGCGTGATCGCCCTGGTGAGAATCGCGTAGAACTTCGGCAGGTTGTTTGCCAGTTCGTCTGCGAGGCGCGCTTCATCGGTGCCGCTTACGCCGGTCGGGTAATACTCGCTCCATGCCTTGTCGATTCGCACGGTGTCTGCCTTGACGACTTTCAGCGAGGCGGCCGTCCTTGCGGGATCGCGGAAATGAGTGGCCTTCCAGAATTCACGGCGTGCATCGAGTGCTGCAGCGCGCAGTTCGTTCAGCCGCGCGATGGGCAGCATGTTTCCCCAGTACAGCGCATTCATATATCCGTCGAGCCTTGAAAGACCCGCCATGCCACAGCTTGCGAGCACAGTCAGCACAGCAACGCTGGCGAACAGGACGCCAGCGATCCGGAAGCGGTAGAGACGCGTAATGGTTTTCATGCAAATCGAAAAGCTAAGCAGCGCGAGCAGCATCGCGCGAACGTGAGATTGACGATAAAACAGGCTGCCTACAATGATTTTTGTCAGCGGCGTTTCGGGACTGCGCGAGCATCGAATCGGAATGGACGTGCTGGCGCGAGCGGGCAGTCCATCAGCAGCCGCGAGAATCCGCTGCCTATAATCACTCGACGATTCCTGCGCGACATGCGCAACAGGACTACGGAGGCAAACGATGAAACAGAGCAGCGCATTGGTGATCGGCGTAGGTGCCGAACAGGGTCTGGGTGCGGCGTTGTGCAGGAAGATCGCCGCGAATGGGTATCACGTTTATGTCGCGGGACGCACGCAGGCAAAGCTCGACCGTGTGACGAACGATATCGTCAGCCGAGGTGGATCAGCTGAGTCGTTCGTGATGGACGGTGCGTCGGAAGCGGACATCATGCGTCTTTACGACAAGGCGATGGCGCCGCCTGACGCGATCGACGTGCCGTCTCTTGTCGTCTACAACGTCGGCAACAACCTCCAGGTGCCGTTTCGCGACCTGACGGAAGCGCAGATGCTGGACTTTCTGCGCTCGGGGCCCGTCGGTGGCTTCCTGGTCGGACGTGAAGCCGCACGGCGTCTCGCACCGCTAGGACGCGGCACGGTGATCTTCACGGGTGCGTCGGCGAGTCTGCGTGGCAAGCCCGGCTTCGCGCATTTCTCCGCAGCGAAAGCAGGCCTTCGGATGGTCGCGCAAAGCATGGCGCGGGAATTCGGCCCGCTTGGGCTGCATGTGGCGCACGTGGTGATCGATGGTGGCATCGACGGTGAGCGCGTGCACAGCCGGCGTCCGCAAGCCGCCGCCGAGCGCGGCGAAAACGGTCTGCTGAATATCGACGCGATCGCTGAAGCGTACTGGCAGCTTCATATGCAGCATCCATCGGCATGGACGCACGAACTCGATCTGCGACCATTCAAGGAATCGTTCTGAACCAACTCCGAAGAAGCGTCCCGCGCGTTATCGGCCCGCTCCCATGCGGCTCTCGTCGACGAACGTTTCGGTGGCATCGTCGATCTTGCGGCCCTTGCGCCCTGTCGGGCCATGCACGTACAGCACCTTGACGTTGCTCTGTTCTGGCCGCTGCGCGGGCGGCGGCGTCATCTCGTAGCGTACTTCGCGCGCGTGATCGCTGAGTTGCAGATTCGGATTGAACACCGAGTTGAAACGCCACAGCATGCGCACGAAGTTGGTTTGCCCGCGCATCAGCAGCGAAGCGGCTTCGCCCGCCGCGCGATACAGCGCGCCCCAGCCGAGATGCTTGCGGTTGAGCACCTGCTGCGTGCGCACCAGTTCGCCGTAGAACTCGGGTAAGGGCAGCTTCGTCGGCAGCACGGCGTGCTGGATGTCGTAGAGCCGGTAATCGAGGCTCGTCAGCGGCCGCTCCTCACGCAGCCAGATTTCCGTGCCCGGATACGGCGTGTTCACGCTGATGTTCACGATCTCGGGAATGTCCAGGCACCATTGCCGGATCGTCTCGAAGCGTTCGTGATCCCAGTCCGGATCGGCAATCAGATTGACGGCCACCGTGATGCCGAGCGAGCGCGCGAACGCGAGCGCCTCGAAATTCTTGTCCACGTTGATGCGCTTGCGGAACGCCTTCAGCCCTTCTGCATCGACGGCCTCGAGGCCGATGAACATGTATTGAAGGCCAAGCGTGCGCCAGTATTCGAACACTTCCTTGTTGCGCAGGAGCACGTCGCCGCGCGTTTCGAGGTAGTACTTCTTGTGAATGCCGCGCCGCTCCACTTCGCGTCCGATTGCCATGCCGTGATCGGCATGCACGAACGCGACATCATCGACGATAAACACGCCCGGCTCGCGGATCGACGCCAGTTCGTCGGCGACCACTTCGGGGCTGCGCGAGCGGTAGCTGCGTCCGTAGAACGTCCACGCGCTGCAGAACGTGCAATCCCATGGACAGCCGCGCGCAAATTCAATCGACGCACAGGGATCGAGCACGCCGATGAAGTATTTACGGCGGTGCCGCAGCAGATCGCGGGCGGGGCGGATCTGGTCGAGGCTTTCGGTGAAGCCGGGCGGCGGCCCTTCGCCGTCGCGGGTGGTCACGCCCGGAATCCGCAGCAGGTTGTCCTTGTTTGCGACAGCCGCGAGCAGCTCGACCACTTTCGCTTCGCCTTCGCCCTTGAGCACGCAATCGATCGCGCCGTCCGCATGCCGCAACATGTCTTTCGCCGTGAACGACGCGCTGTGTCCGCCGACGAACACGAAACAGCCCGGCAACAATGCCTTGATCGATTTCGACAAATCGATGATTTCGGGAATGTTGGCGAGATAGTTGCCCGAGAAACAGACCACGTCGGGTCGCCACGTGCGGACCAGTTTGTGCAGTGCGTGATGGGATTCGACCTGCAGGTCGATCAGGCGGATATCGTGGCCGGCTTCGCGTATCACGGCGGCGACCGTTTCGAGTCCGAGCGGCTCGAGCCGCAGATACACACGCGTGTACATCAGGCCACTGGGGTGAACAGCGAGCACCTTCATGAGATCTCCTTGCGGCGGAAAGGGCGCGCGCTGGGAGGCTGCGTGCCGGACTTTCGTGCTGGTATCCCTGGTACGGGTCGACTGCTGAGCCTGTGCGTCCTGCCGGACCTCACCGCAGTGGGCTCTATCTGATTCTACTTGTCATCGGTTGGACTTGCTCGGTGGCGGGCGTGCAGGCAAAGGTGAGGGTTTTCGGGAGCGGAGAGGTGGCCTGCAGCGCCCGGTTATGCAATGCGTGGCTTGATCGTCTGTTGAGCGTGGATCGGGCTTTCCGTTATGGCCGCCGAGATCACTGCCCAGGATGCCGCCAATCCTCCCACCAGTCGCGCACGCGCAGCGCAATGCGTTTCCACGGTGGATCGGCGAACAGGATCAGCGAGCCGAGCGCGAGGCATCCACACACCAGAAACGTCCCGCGATAGCCAAGGCCCGCCACCAGCACACCCGACAACACGCCCGACAGGATCGACCCAACCCGCGACGCGTTGAAGAACAGCGCCGTCGCCGCGCCAGGCGAACGCGGCATCAGATCCTGCATGTACGTCATGCCGAGACACGACGTGACGGCCACCACGAACGCATTGAATGCCTGCATGGGGATCAGCACGTTGATCGTGCCCGCCGCCGCGACGGCAATGAAATACACGACGTGTACCGCCGCACACGCAGCCAGCCAGCGCAGTTTGTTGAGCGTCGAGCCGCGCGCGCCGAGCGCAAGCATCATCGGGATTTCGAGGAAGGCGCCGAGGCCGAGCATGATCGACACGTCGAGCCGCGTGCCTTTCAGGCCATGCACGACATAGAGCGGCAACACGATCATCGTCGCGTTTGCGGCGAGACCGATCAGCGTCAGCGCGACGACTGAGCGCCAGATTTGCCGCTGCGTGCCGGGCGCATGAGTTGGCGAAGGCGGCGGCGCCTTGGCAGGTTCGGCGGCTTCTGCAGATTCCGCGGGTTCGGCAGGTTCGGTGACGGTCGTCACTTCGAGCGACGAAGCAGGATCGCCTGCATAGTGCTTCGGCGCGCTGTGTGGGTCGCCGGCAGGCGATTCGCGCATGCGCCACACGATCACACCGCATGCCGCGAAGCACGCAGCCGCAAACAGGAACAGCCCGTAAAAGCCCGCGCCCGCCAGCACTAGCGCGCCGACGGAAGGCCCGAACACCCACGCCATCGATAGCACCGTGCGCAGTGTCGCAAGCGCAAACGAGCGCTCTGCTTCGTCATGCACGGGCAGCGCCGCGCGGCCAAACGAAAACACCAGCGACATCGCCGAGCCGCCCGCACCGAGAAACGCGACGCCGATGGCAAGCAGCGTCGGATAGTTGCGCACGAAACAAAGCAGCAGAAAACCAAGCGATGCCGCGATCAGTGCCGCCAGCAGCAATCCGCGATGATGCCCGTGTTTATCGGACCATTTGCCCGCCCATGCGCTCGCAATCACGCCGCTCGCCGCGATCAAGGTCATGAACAGACCGAGCTTCAGGGGCGTCATGCCCGCCTGCTCGACGCCGAACAGCGACAGATACGGCGCGGTGAACGACATCGCGATGCCTAGCATCAGCGTCGCACCGGCAAGCGGCATGAAAGAGGGGATGCGCGTGAGACTGGCGAAGCGGGAGTTCATCGAGGGCGCGTGTTCGAACTGTGGGATGCGCACGCTGGCGGTGACGCGCGTACGAACAGGCATTGTCGGACGCAATGCGCATCGTGCGCAACGCCGTTTCGTTACGAAGTGCAAAGAATGCGCGTCGCATGCGTGAAAACGTCAGAAGCCCGCCCGCGATCAAGGGCAAGCGAAGCGTAATCACGCGCAGCGCTTAGACTGTTCGGCTCATGACATGAGCGCGCAAAAAATGGCCGAACTCAAAGACTCGATCGAATCCTACATATTGGCGAAGGACGGCAATCGTCCACACCTGTTGGCCGATGCGTTCGCGCCAGATGCATCTTTGGCAATGACGGTGAAAACGGATGCCATCACGTTTCCGCAGGAAACGCACGGGCGCGATGCCATTGCGTCGGTGCTGGTCAGCGACTTCGCGCTGAAGTACGAGAACATCTACACGTTCTGCGTCGGCGCGGTGCCTGCCGAAGGCGAGCGCATGTTTTCATGCGACTGGCTGGTTTGCATGACGGAGAAGGCGACGGGTGCAGCGCGCGTCGGCTATGGCCGTTACGACTGGGCGGGCGATGCGCAATCGTCGCGCGTGACGCGGCTGCACATCACGATCGAAGCGATGACGACGCTGCCGGCGACGCAAGCCGACAGCCTGTTGCGCTGGGCCAGCCGCTTGCCGTATCCCTGGTGCGCACGCGACGCGCTGCAAATCGACGTGCCCGACATCGACACGATCCAGCGCATCATCGCGCAACTGGCGCGCTAACGTACCAGCTGATCGCCTTCGAGCGCTGCAGGCGCACCGTACGTCCACGCATGATTCTGCGTGCCGTGGCCGATCGGGAAGCCTGCATAAATCGGTACGTTATAGGGTTTCAGCAGATCGACGAGCATGTCGTGGAGCGTGAAGTCTGCGTTTTGCGGCAACGGGCAGCGGATAAAATCGCCGAGCACGAATGCACGCGCGCCGTCGAACACGCCTGCTTCACGCAACTGCATGATGCTGCGGTCGATCCGGTAAGCCAGCTCGGTGACGTCTTCGAGCAGCACGATGGCGCCGTCGCAGCGCGCCTGCCATTGCGTGCCCGCGAGACTCGCCATCACGGTGATATTGCCGCCCGCCAGATGTCCTTCTACGCGGCGTGTATCCGAAGAATCATGTAGACGCTGCAGTGCCACGGGCGCCGCGCGCTCTCCGCGCAACTCGGCGAGCACGCTGGCGCGCGAAGCATCGTCATGTTTGATCGCGAGTCCGTTCAAGGTCGGACCGTGGATCACGCGCACATCCGGCATGCCGTGCAGCGCGCCGAACAATGCCGTCGCGTCCGAAAAGCCCACCAGTGTTTTCTCGCACGGCACGGCTTCGGGTACGGCGCGCAGCGTGTAAATGCTGCCGTAGCCGCCGCGCGCGACCCACACGATATCGACATCAGGATCGGTCAGCGCGCGATGCAGATCGGCGGCGCGGTCTTCATGCTTGCCCGCGTGATAGCGGAAGCGATCGCGCACATGCGCGCCGACCTGCACGCGCAGCCCCCAGCTTTCGAGCAGCGCGATGCTCTGCTCGACATGCTCCATATCGGGCACGCCCGCCGGCGCAACGACAGCAACTGTCTTGCCTTCCAGCGTCATGCGCCCGCCTTCTTCGCGAGCAGCGCAGCGGTTTCAGGGGCACCCATGCGCGCCGCTGCGTCGGCAGCCGACACACCGTTCGCATCGCGCGCATCGGGATTCGCACCATGCGCGAGCAGCAGTTCGACCATTTCCGTGCGATTGAACATCGCGGCGACCATCAACGCAGTGCGTCCATCCGGCGATGCACCTTCGACGTCCGCGCCATGCGCGAGCAAGGTCTCCACGACCTCCTTGAAACCTTTGAAGGCGGCGCCTGCAAGCGGTGTCTGTCCGTTGTCGTTGCGCAGGTTCGCGTCGGCGCCGCGTTCGAGCAGCACGCGCACAGCGTCGGCATGACCGTGATAGGCGGCGAGCATCACGAGGCTGTCGCCTTTCTCGTTGCGCAGATTCGGCGGTGCGCCTTTCTCGATGACGGCTGCGAGCATGTTCGCTTCGCCACGCCGGGCTGCGTCGAAAATTTCGCGCGCCACTTCGAGCAGCTCGGGATCGATGTCCTCGGGGCTGCGCTTGTCGTCTGTCATGAAGGCTCTCCACTGTCGGGCAACGTCCACCGCTGAGGCGGTGCGTCGGGTACAGCAGAGGATACAGGCAATGCCTGTTTGATGCTGTGCTTGCCCGGAGCCCGCTTCGCGTTGCGAAGCGATGTGTGCCGGCACAGGCAGACGCGCAATATCACGCGCGTCGACAACGGTGAGGACTTTCGGGAGCCGATGTCCCCTGGCCGTTACGCCTGCTTGCGCAGGGTCGGCTGGGCGTCGCCGTTCGCCATGATGCGGTCGAGGCGGGCGCTCGCGTCCGTCAGCGAACTGAGCGGCGCACGCTGCAGCTGCGCGTCGTACGTGCTGACGATGTGCGAGAACAGCTCGACATGCGCGTCGTCGAGACACCACACGTCGCTTGCCCGGCCGCGCTCGAAGGTGACGGCGAGCGCCTGATCAGCGGTGCGCAGCTGTTCGTAGGTCATCTCACCGTAACCGAGGTCGCACAGGAAGCCTGTCAGCAACATTGTCTGGGTGAGCGTCTGTGCGGCGCTCATGCTGCCTGCACCGCGGCGCAGCGCGTCTAGCGCGATGTGCACGGGCAGAATCAGCTCGACGGCCATGCTGCGCGGGATGGGCAGCAGCAATGCCTTTGCCTGCCGCGCGCGCGCTGCCTGGTTGCTGCCGGGAAAAGGAATGGTTTTGGCCATGTCGCCTGCTCGAAATTGGGAATGCTCTAGCGATAACGGCGTGTTGCGGAAAAGGTTGAGGGCTGATTTCCCTAAACCGCAAACGTTTGTCGAAAGTCATCTCTTTCTGGCAGGGGCGACGGCGGGGGCGAAGCCGCCTCAAAGATGCTTGAAATAGAACGTCGTGCCGCAAAACGATCCATCGGGCATCAGGGCATAGTCGGGCACTTCGCCAACCCGCTGCCAGCCGGCGCGTTCGTACACGCGCTCGGCGTCGCCGCCCGTCACGGTGTCGAGCACCAGCACGCGCTTGCCTTCTTCGCGCGCCACGGTGTCGGCGGCGGCCATGAGCTGGTGCGCGACGCCGCGCCGGCGCGCGCGGCGATGCACCAGCATTTTCGCGATGTCCGCGCGATGCGGCTGGTTGTCGGGCTGCGCGAGCACGAGCTGAACCGTGCCGGCGATGTTCCCGTCCGCGTCTTCCGCGATCAGCAACGCGCGCTCGCCCCGTTCGACGCCCGCCGCCACGCCTTGCCAGAACGCGATGGCCTTATCGCGCGGCAATGGCCACATGAAGCTGACGGAAGCGCCGCCCGCGACGCAGTCGATCAGCACATCGGCGAGACCGTCGACACACTGCGCGGCCTCGTGCGCCGCGACGCGCCGCACGCGGATCGCTGCGTCGATCATGGGTTTCTCCTGAGGGGTGAAAACGGCACGGTGGACAACGCCACCAGATAGCGCGCCGCTTTGCGCGCCGGATTGTGGAACACGGTCTGGCAATCGAGACGCATCGCCACGCAATCGCCCGCTTCCAGCCGCCAGTGCTGATAGCCCGCGGTGATCTCCATGACGCCTTCGATCAACCAGATCTGCTGATGGATTTCGGCATCCCGTTCACCTGTTTCATAAGCCACACGCTGTCCAGCGGGGAAGTGAACCTCCACTAACTGAATCGGCGATGGCAGCGCCGGCGACAGATTGCGCCGCACATAGCCGGACGCGGGATCGGTCCAGACCGCCTGATCGGCGGTGCGCGCAAGCGGTGACGGCGCCTCCTCGGATTCAGCCGGCGCTTCGAACAGCGACGCCAGCGCGACACCGAGCGCAGTGGCGAGCTTGTCGAGCACGGCCGCCGTCGGGCTGCTCTGCGCACGCTCGATCAGCGAAATGTTGGAGCGGCTTACGCCGCTGCGCTCGGCGAGCGCTTCCAGCGACAGACCATGATGGTCGCGCAGTTCGCGCACACGGCGCGCAATCAGAGTGTTGATGTCCATGGCATCTAGCATACTGGATTAATATTCCAGAATGTTGGATGTGAGCGATTTTCTTCACATTCGAATGTGAGCGTGTAAACGGCTTCGTGCACAATGCCCGGACGTCCCGATTCCCTGACCAACCTCGAATCCCGAACGATGAGCCGTCGTCCTGCCGTCTCAAGTCAGTCGTCAACCAGATCGATCGGTCGAACCGTCGGCCTTGCCGTGCTCGTGCTGGCGGGCCTCGCCGTGGCGCTGCTGTGCGCGGCGCTGCTCGGCGGCTGGCTGCTGTTGCGCGGCAGCCTCGCGCAACTCGACGGCACGCATAGTGCGCCGTCGCTGTCGGCGCCGGTGACCATCGAGCGCGATGCGCTTGGCGTGCCGACCATCCACGGCGCGACCCGCGACGATGTCGCCTACGCGACGGGTTTCCTGCACGCGCAGGAGCGCTTCCTGCAGATGGACTTGCTGAGGCGTGTCGCCGCGGGAGAGATGTCGGCGCTGGTCGGCCCGAACGCACTCGATCTCGACCGCCGTAACCGGCTGTACCGGTTTCGCGCCCGCGCGCACGCGGTCGCCGAGAGCATGCCTGCCGATCAGCGGCAGCGGCTCGAACGCTACACGGCGGGCGTCAACGACGGGCTGGCGGCGCTGTCGTCGCGGCCTTTCGAATACTGGATGCTGCGCACCAAGCCCGAGCCGTGGCGAGCCGAAGATTCGCTGCTGATCGTCTACGCGATGTATCTGGATCTGCAATCGTCCGAGACGCGCCGCATCCTGTCGCGCGCCGTGTTGCGCGACCGCGTAAGCGCCGATTTGTACGCGTTCCTGTTGCCGTCGGCGAGCCATTGGGACGCGCCTTTCGATCACGCGTCGACGCCGCCCGCCGAAGCGGCGCGCCTGCCCGCCACGCGCCCCGACTGGCTCTCCGCGCCGAAGCCCGTGAGCGTCGCCGGCGATTCAACCGACGATGCGCGCGAAGCCGCAGTGGGCAGCAACGGCTGGGTGGTCGATGGCGCGCATAGCGCGCACGGCGGCGCGATTCTCGCGAGCGACATGCATCTCGGGCTGTCGTTGCCGAACATCTGGTATCGCGTGTCGCTGATGTGGCCTGCGGGCGACGGACTGCCGATGCACGCGATGACGGGCGTGAGCCTGCCCGGCACGCCACTACTGATCGCGGGTAGCAACGGCAAGATCGCGTGGGGCTTCACGAACAGCTATGGGCGCTTCATCGACCTGATCGAACTGCATCGCAAGGCGGATGATCCGTTGCAGTACCGCACGCCCGATGGCAAGTGGGCGCGCGCGGAAGTTCAGCACGAGCGCATCGACGTGAAGGGTGGCGCGAGCGTCGATTTCCCGGTGACCGAGACGCGCTGGGGACCGGAGTTGATCATCGGTGCGCGCGCGTATGCGCTGCGCTGGGTCGCGTACGACCGCGAGGCCGTCAACGTGAATCTGCAGAAGGTGGAAGAGGCGAAGACGGTCGAAGAGGCGCTGCACATCGCGCAGACCAGCGGCCTGCCGACGCAGAACATTATGGTGGCCGATTCGCGCGGCAAAATCGGCTGGACGCTGGCGGGACCGCTGCCGCAGCGCGATCCCGCCGACGCGCAAAGCGGCCCGGACAGCGACACGCCCTACGATTCCACCACCTACAAAGGCTGGCAACGCTACTTGCCACCCGAAGCGTATCCGAAGCGGATCGATCCGCCGCTCGGCAGGCTGTGGACGGCAAACAACCGCGTGATCACGTCGCGCGAAGCGGCGCTGATCGGCGATGCAGGCGCGGACCTCGGTGCGCGTGCCTCGCAGATTCGCGACGATCTGCTTGCCGCACCGAGTCCCGACGAACACGCGATGCTGTCGATCCAGACCGATGACCGCGCGCAATGGATCGAAGTGTGGCGGCGTGCGGCGCTGGATGCACTCGATGCCAACGCGCTAGAGGATCATCCGAAGCGAGCCGCGTTCCGGCAGCAACTGGTCGCGTGGAATGGGCGCGCAGATGCCGATGCCGTGGGTTATCGCCTGACGCGCGGCTTTTTCAACGGCTTGTACGACGCGTGGTTTGGCCGGCTCGACGCCGATCTCGCCAGCGCGATTCCAGGCGGTGGCAATAGCAATCTGCAGCTTGGGTTGCGCGCCGCCAATTCGCGCTACGTGGCGCTGATGGAAACGCTCGCCGAGCATCACGCTTGGGTGCCTGACGGCTACACGGACTGGCGCGCGTTCATGCTCGACCGCATCGATCACACCATCGCGCAGTTGCCCGCCAATACGCCCATCGACGCAGCGCGCTGGGGCGACCGCAATCGCGCGGCGATCGAGCATCCGTTTGCGCGCATCGTGCCGGCGTGGCTGCCGTGGGCGCGGGCTTCACTCAGTGCGCCGCATGATCCGCTGCCGGGCGACATGAACATGCCGCGCGTGCAGACACCGAACTTTGGCGCATCGGAGCGCATGGTCGTATCGCCGGGACGCGAGCAGAGCGGTGTGTTCGAAATGCCGGGCGGACAGTCGGGGCATCCGTTGTCGCCGTATTTTCTTGCCGGTCATGAAGCGTGGGTTCATGGCGAGAAGACCTCGTTCCTGCCGGGCGCGCCTGTGCATCGACTGATACTTGGGCGGTCTGCTCAATAAAGTGTGTGGTTATCTGGAGTGTCGTATGGAGAAGGAACGCAGCAGCGATCTGCTGGTGGTGCGTGATCTGTTGCGGCAGTTCGTCGCCGAGCGCGACTGGTCGCAGTTTCATTCGCCGAAGAATCTCGCTACGGCCTTGAGCGTCGAAGCCAGCGAACTACTGGAGCCGTTTCAATGGCTGCAGTCGGGCGAAAAGAGTGAACTCGCTGACGGGAAGCTCACGGCCGTTCGCCATGAAATGGCCGATGTACTCGCCTATCTGGTGATACTTGCCGATCGGCTCGATGTCGATCTTTATGCAGCCGTGCTCGAGAAGATCGAGTTGAATCGGGCCAAGTATCCCGTGGATAAGGTGCGCGGGAATTCGCGCAAGTATTCCGAGTACGGGGAGTAGCGGTGAACAGATCAGAGTGATGTTCGCTCACCCAGTGCAGCTAAAGGATGCGATAGGTGAGGGTTTTCGGGACCTGAATTTCAGCGCAAAGAAAAAAGGCCGCCCGAAGGCGGCCCCGATCCGAAAGGCTTACTGCTTCACGCCTTCAGCCTGGATATGCAACACCGTCTTGGTGTTGAAGCCATACGACTTGCCCCAGTCCATGCCGAAATCAGCGCGGTCGAACGTTGCCGTCGATTCCGTGCCGCACACTTCGCGCTTCAGCATCGGGTTGATAAAGCACTTGAACGAATCGATCTTCAGGTTCACCGGCTTCGTCACGCCATGCAGCGTCAGCGTGCCGATCACTTCAACCGGCGTGTCGCCGTCGAAACGGATCTGCGTGCCCTTGTAGGTCGCCGTCGGGTACTTCGCTGCGTCGAAGAACTCAGGCGTTTGCAGATGCTTGTCGAGCTTGTCGTTACCCGTGTCGATCGACGTCGTATCGATCGTCACGTCGACCGTGCCCGTCTTCGCTGCGCGATCGAGCGTCACCGTGCCGCTCGACTTCTTGAACTTGCCGCGCCACACCGAGATGCCGCCGAAGTGATCGGCTTCGAAGCTCGGGTACGTATGGTTCGGATCGAGCTGGTACGTGTCGGCTGCCATTGCATTGAACGACATGCCCGCGATCAGTGCGCCCGCTGCGATCAACAGTTGCTTCTTCAAGTTATTCTCCTGGATGGATGAGTGTGCCCCGCGCGCTCAATGCTTCGCGGCGACGATGTGAAACTTGATGACGACATCGTCAGCCACGACCGACGTGTCTTTCCATTCGCCCGTGCCGATGTCGTAGGCCGTGCGCTTGATCGGCAGCGACCCGTCGAAGGTCTGCGTCGCGCCCTGCTGCGTGATCGAAACGGGCACTGTGACAATCTGCGATTTGCCCTTGATGGTCAGCTTGCCCGTCACCTTGTACTGGCTGCCGCCCGCGGGCGCGATGGCCGATGAAACGAACGTCGCGTTCGGGAACGTCGCGCTGTCGAACCATTCCTTGCCGCGTACCTGCTTGTTGTATTCGGGGTCGCCGAGATCGTAGCTGCCCGTGTCGATGGACAGGTTCGCGCTGCCTGCCGTCGGCTTGGCGGGATCGAACGTCAGTTGCGCAGTGAACTTCTTGAAGGTGCCGTCGACGGGCACATTCATCTGCTTCGAGGTCGCGACGACCGTGCTCTTGCTCGCATCGACCTGTGCGAACGCGGGCAGCGCGAAGGCAAACATAACGGCGGCTGCACCTGTCAGCACGCGGCGATAAGAAACGTTCTTCATGTTCATTCGATGATCCTGCGTAGGTTCAACGTGTGAGCGCCCGGCATGCGCGCTCATTTGAGGAAGGGAATCATGCGTGCCAGCAGCCCGTCGCGTTCGACGAAGTGATGCTTGAGCGCGGCCAGCACATGCATCGCGACGAGCACGAGCAGCGTGTAGTTCAGCGCGATATGCGTGGTGCGCAAGACCGCCTTCAGCGCCTGATCGGGACCGATGACCGTAGGCAGCGGCAGCACGCCGAGATAGACGACCTGCACGCCCGCCGCCGAGCTGAAGAAGTAGCCGGTCAGCGGAATGGCGAACATCAGCATGTAGAGCAGATCATGCGTCGCGCGTGCGGCGGCTTTTTGCCATACGGGCATCTCAGCGGGCATCGACGGTGCGGCGTGCGTGGCACGCCAGATCACGCGCAGCACCGCGAGCACGAAGACCGTGACGCCGATCCATTTGTGCCACGACACGTACTTGAGCTTGGTCGGCGTGAAGCCCGGAATGTCCGTCATGATCCAGCCGAGATAGAAGCCGCAGATGATCAGCAGCGCAATCAGCCAGTGCAGTGCAATGGCCGTACGGCTGTAGCGCAGCGGCTTGCTGGCGCCTTGGGATGGAGCGTGGGACGTCATAGGCAATCGATGACCTTCGCGTAATCGTTTCGCTAGAGAGTGCGACGCAATGACGCCGCCTCTGATTGAACGCGAATGGTAGTGGGCGAATATGTCTATGAATAGCTATGTCGGGAAGAACAGATTGTTGCGGTGGTGCACGAAATGCACTTAACAATTAGGCCGATTAGTCACACCGGGCTGCACGATACGCCTTTTCGGCCTGCTGTCGCTGAAAATAATTTTGCAATGTGGTTTCCGGCTCGCCGTTGTTGCCGAGAAGTCTCGGTGCGACCGCGTTTTTCCGATCCTGCTCTGGAGGCCTGAACGATTCGACATACTCGTGCATGAGTTCTCTGCAACGCCTGTCGAGATCCGAGGTGTCTTTGGGTGGCGCAGCTTTGTAATTATCGAAGTTCTGCTGAAGGGGACTGCGATACGTCATGGCAGGCGCGTCGGTTGCAACCGGACGCTCGACGGCCTGCGCGATGACATGGTACGTGAGCGTGACGACGCACAACGGTGTGAGCAAGACTCGGGCGTTCATGGTCGTGAGAGTGGGCCAGTAACGGAGCCGAGTATAGGCGCCGAATGCCCCACTTCTGCATTGCGAAAAGTCAACGCACGGTGACGCGTGATTCAGTTCGAACGCGAAGCCCAGAATGCGTGCTGTACCTGCATGATTTCTTCTTCGACTTCTTCAATGGGTCCGATCAGTTCGACGCGCTTCTGACAATGATCGAACACATAGCGTGACGACACGCTCATGGTCGGATTTTCCGCATGATTGCCTGTAGCCTGCAACAGGCGCTCCTCAGTCATGCCGAACACCACGCGGCCGATGTTTGCCCAATACGCTGTGCCTGCACACATGCAGCACGGCTCGACGGTCGTATAGAGTGTGCAGCTCCACAGATACTGCGGCGTGAAGTTGAGCGCCGCGATGCGCGCCAGCACCGACTCCGCGTGATTGACGGTATCGACGTTGCCTTGCTCGATCAGCACGGTCTCCTGATCCGGGCCGACGAGTATCGCGCCGAACGGATGATGGCCCATCAGCGTCGCGCGTTCCGCGACGAGGCTCGCGCGGCGCAGATGGCGCACGATCTGTTCGCGCGTCGGCGCGAGCCCCTGTTCGGGGAACGCCGACGCGTCGTGTTGCGGTGAAGTGGTCAGGCTCAAACTGTGTCTCCTCCTTTTGCGTTTGCGTTTTCGCTTACTTTGGCAGCGATCCGTCCACGCCCTGCACGAACCAGTTCAGGCGCAGCAGATCCGCATCCGACAGCGACTTGCCAGCCGCCACCTTGATGACGCCGCCCTGATCCATGATCGGCCCGGCAAACGGATCGAACTTGCCCGCGATGATGGCGTCACGCTTTTGCGCGACCGCTTTTTGCGCGGTCGGCGAGACGGCTTGCGTGTTGATGCTCGCGAGATCGATGGCCTTTTCCTTGAGGCCCCACCATGTCGGCGCGTTGGTCCACTTGCCCGACTGCTCCTGATCGATCAGATGCGAATAGTAGACGCCCCAGTAGCTCACGCATGCACCCAGTTGTGCATTCGGGCCGAACTGCTTCATGTCGGAATCCCAGCCGAATGCGTGCACTTTCTTCTGTTCGGCGGTTTGCATCGTCGCGGTCGAATCGGTGTTCTGGATCAGCACGTCGGCGCCCTGACCGATCAGCGTTTCGGCCGCCTGCTTCTCCTTGCCCGGATCGAACCAGCTGTTGATCCACACCACCTTCACCTTCGCATTCGGATTCACCGAGCGCGCGCCCATCGTGAACGCGTTGATGTTGCGCACCACTTCCGGCACGGGCACGGACGCGACGAAGCCCAGCGTGTTCGTCTTTGTCGTGTAGCCTCCCACCAGTCCCGCGAGATACGCGCTCTGATACGTGCGCACGTCGTAGGTGGCGAAGTTCGCGGCCTTCTTGTAGCCCGTCGCGTGCTCGAACACGACATCGGGATAATCCTTCGCCGTCTTCAGCTCGAAGTCCTGGAAGCCAAAGCTCGAGCCGACGATGATCTTGTTGCCCTTGCTGGCGAGATCGCGAAACACGCGCTCCGAATCCGCCGATTCCGGCACGTTCTCGACACGCGTGACCTTGATCTTGTCGCCGTACTTGGCTTCGATCGCCTTCACGCCCTGTTCATGCGCGTAGGTCCAGCCGGCATCGCCGGGATTGCCGAGATAGACGAACGCGACGCCCAGCGGTTCAGCAGCCGTGGCAGCCGTGCTCAGCACCGCCGCAGCGCCGAGCGTGGCGAGAAGCGTGGCCGGGACGCGCAGCGAGCGCATGACTACGCGAGCCATTGTTGTTTTCATGAAATCTCCGGAGACAGAGGAAAGGTTAAACGCGGGAAAGACGCGCGAATGCTGCGCCGCGTCACGTCAGCGAAGATATTCGTAAGCCAATAACGAGGTCGAAATTGAAATCCGTTATGCGCCCCATAACGAAATTGATATGAAGGATGGCGTTTGCTGGTTGTCTGGCGACATACCGCTGACTTCACCGCCGGGAAAGGGGCTGCAGGTTTTCGGGAATGGTGAGCTCGCTGGTCGCAAATCGACTCACGCATGCGCTTGAGGTGAGACGATTCGGGAGCCGCGCAACGGTGAGTTGCCTCGCAACCCGCGCGGCATTGTAGCCAAAGGTGAGGCTATTCGGGAGCCATTGCGACAGTTACAGGAGGCTAGCCGGTGACGATCAGCAGCACACCCGTCACGGTGAGCGCGCCGCACCACAGCCAGTCGAAATTGATCCAGCCACGGCGCAGCATGCCAAGCCCGAGATACTGATAGGCGGCGAGGGAGATCGCGCCGGCCGTCACGAGCGTCACGACGGTGTGCACGGCCGTCACCTGGCCAACCGATTCGAGCGAACTGCCGAGCGGCACGCCGGCGCCACACAGCGGCAGCAGCGCGGGCAGCAGCATCAGCCCGGCGCCGTGCATGGTCGACATGGCCGCCGACCACAGCGCGAGTCCGACGAAGCCCGCTGTCATGCCGACCCGCACGTGCCGCCGATGTCCGTAGAAATGGTGATACGCCGCCCACGCGATCAGCAGAACGCCCATGTACAGGCGCAGATGCTCGGCGTGCGTGAATAGGCCGAGTGCGACGGCGGAGGTCGCCACGAACATCACGGCGACGGCGTGCCCGAGCGCGAGCGGCGGCAGCGCCATCAGCACGGCCTTGCGGCTGCGATGCTGAAGCCCGAGTGCGGCTGCGAACAGCCAGCCCATCGCGGGATTCACGCCATGAAAAATCCCGCTGCCGATCACCGTTGCCCACACGCCGTTCATTGCATGCTCACGGATAGCAATACGAATCCGACGACGCATCACCGCCTTCGAGCCGTATCTGATGCGGCCGATGCGATTTCGGCCAGTCGACGAAGAAATCCTTCGCCACGTTCAGCCCGCCGTTTTTGCCGGCATCGAGCTTGACCATCCAGCCGTCGAGACCATCGGTGTAGAACTGCTCGTCGATGACGCCGTACAGCGAGTTCGTGAAGTACACGCGGCTGCCGTCGCGGCTCACCTCGACCATCTGCGGGCCGCCGTTCAGCGGACGCTCGCCCGCGGCCGGATGCGTCGCGCGCGAGACAATCCCGCCGATGCGCACCGTGCCCGTCAATTCCGGCTTCATCGGATCGGACACGTCGTATTGCCGGAGATCGCCTGTGCCCCAGCACGATACGTACAGGAAGCGATCGTCGAGCGACAGCGCGATATCCGTGACGAGCGGCGGCACGGCACCGAAGCCTTGCAGCATGGGTGGAAGCAGCGAGGCATCGGCGGGTTCGGCGGGAATCTCGATGATCTTGCGCGCCGCCCACTGATCGCCGTCGCGATACCACGTCCAGATCGATGCAGAGAGGTCCTTGAGGCTGATCACCGAATTGACGAAGCCGTAGGCTTTGGTTGGATCGTGTGCGGGACGCAGTTCGAACACAAGCTGGTTCTCTGCGCCGAAATCGACCACCTGTTTGTGCTTGCGCGTGTTCATGTCCCAGAAGTGCAGCCGGTGCCCGTATTTCCCGCCGAGCAGCACTTCGGGCACGAGGCCGTTTTCGAACGTTGCGGGCAAGCCCCATTCGCTGGTCACGACCGTGTCGTAACCGAGATGCCACCAGCCGTCGTACGCGAGTTCCTGCGGGCCGCGATCGATTTCCCACTGGCCGCGAATATCGAAGGTCTCGTGATCCATCAGGAAGATGCCGCCGGGCGCTTCGCCCTGCGCATTCGCTAACGACACCACATAGATGCCCGCCGGCCCGCAGTGCACGGTATGCGGCCGCGTATAGCCGGCTTTCTCGGCGACTTCCGCCGGTTCGAGCACGCGCACGATCTGCGGATTACGTTTGTCGGGCTTCGTATCGAGGATATGGATGCGCGACGAGCGCAGTCCCGGCACGACGAGATAGCGGCGCTCCGTATGCGGATGCGGCGCATTCGGACACAGACAGGAACTGCAGGCGTTCCAGCCGAAATGATGCAGTTCGTCGCCCGTGTTCGGCATCGGCACGCGGCCAACGATGCGCCCATATTCCGCCGAGCCAGGATCGACATCGACGACTGCGAGTTCGTCGGGTGTTTCGCGCGACGGATCGAAGCTTGCCACGTACGCGACGGTTTCCTTCGGCGCGCTGCCGGCCATGCGCGCGGACGGATAAAAGGTCGGATCGGGTTTCCATGTCGCCATATCTCAGTCTCCACAGGATGTTGCGATGCGGCACGCGAGTCGCGCGCGTCATGAATGAAGACGGCACGAACGCTGGAGCTTTTCACTGTAGGCAATTTCGCCTGGGCTTGCGGGACTGTTCGCCAAGGTGTGCGATGTTTTCGCGTGAGTCGCAAAAATGACCGATGCATGGGCATCGTTACCGATGCCGCAGCGTCAGCGAATATGCTCAATCGCTGCGCAGATTAGAATGATGCGGTTCTTCACTTTCGCGCTTCGAAGCCGCAAAGCCGCACTTCCATCATGCGTTCATGGCGTCTCGACCGTCCCGTTTCGCAAGGGCAGCTGGATCTCAGCCGCGCGACGGGACTCGTGTCGTCGATTGGCAGCGACGATTCGAACGCGCTGGCCGCCGAAGTGCTGAAACTGCTCGGCGACATCGCCGCGATCTCTCAGTGCACGATCTTCGCGTACGAATTCGGCAACCGGCCGCGTACCGTTTCAGTCGCCGATCATCGCGGCGGGCGTTTTCTGCGCGATGTCGCGGATACGTATGCGCGACATTTCTATGCGCTCGATGGCAACCAGAAGATCGTTTCGTCGGCGCGTAACGACAAGCCCGGCGCGACCCTCGTGCTGCATCAGCAGACCAGCGACGACATCCTCAACGAAGCGTATCGCGCTGCGTGCTACCAGCAGCCGAACGTGTCGGACCGCGTGTCGCTGCTCGTGCAGCCCACGGCCGATATCTGGCTTTCAGTGAATCTGTACCGCGACCGGCGCTTCGGCAACTACCATCCACGCGAGATTGCGTTGATCGAAGCGATGGCGCCGCTGATCGCACACGCGGCCAGGCATCACTACGCGATCTGCGGACAGCGCGACATGGCGATCTCGCATTTGATGCTCGCACGCGTGCGCGGCCTCTGTCCCGAACTGTCGAAGCGCGAGCTCGACGTGCTCACGGGCGTGCTCGAAGGACTCAGCGCGCAGGAAATCGGCGACACGATGGGCATCAAGGCGACGAGTGTCGTCACGTATCAGAAGCGCGCATTCCGAAGGCTCGGCATTTCGAGCCAGCGACAACTGTTCGCACTGTGCATCGGGCCGGGCAAGGTCTGACTTATCCGCGTTTTCCCCAGGCCGCGAGCGGCCCCAAGTTGTACCCAAATTGAGGACAGGCGGCCGAGAGCCGCGCTCCATACTGCGACGCATCGCCACCCGTCCGTCAAGGCGCTTGCATCGGGCTGTTGGCGCATGAGAAAGCGACAACATCGGAGACAACGGTATGGACACCTCTTCGCGAGCCACGGCGCTGCATGCGACGCCCGCCACCGCCGCGCCCCAGACGCACGATCAGCCTGTGATCGCCAAGGTTTCGCGGCATCTGCTGTGGTTCCTGTTTGTGCTGTTCTTCTTTTCGTTCCTCGATCGCATCAACATCGGCTTCGCCGGCCTGACGATGATGAAGGATCTCGGACTCACCAGCACGCAATTCGGTCTCGCTACCACGCTCTTCTACGTCGCTTACATTGCGTTCGGGATTCCGGGCAACATCGTGCTGGCGCGCATCGGCGCACGCAGATGGATCGGCACGATCATGATCGCGTGGGGACTCGCGTCGACGGCGACGATGTTCGCGACCAGCCCCGGCACGCTGTATGTGCTGCGTCTGCTGGTCGGTGTGACGGAAGCGGGCTTCCTGCCGGGCATTTTGCTGTATCTGACCTACTGGTTTCCGGCTGCATACCGGGCGCGTGCGAATGCGTTGTTCATGATCGCGATGCCCGTGACGGCGGCTGTCGGCTCGGCGTTGTCGGGCTTCATTCTCGGACTCGACGGCACGCTTGGATTGAAGGGCTGGCAATGGCTGTTTCTGCTCGAAGGCTTGCCGTCCGCGATTCTCGGTCTTGTCGTCTACGCGTATCTCGACGACAGCCCGCAGCATGCGCGCTGGCTCGACGATGCGGACAAGCACGCGCTGGCGGCAGCGCTTGCCGCCGACCATAAGCAGGGCGCTACCGTGAATGCGCAAACCAGTGCTGCAAAAAGCATCGTTAGCGAACTGCTGTCGCCGGTTGTCGTGAAGTTTGCGATTGCGTACTTCTGCCTCGTGAACACGCTGGCGATGGTGGCCGTGTGGACGCCGCTGATCGTGAAGAGCTTCAGCGCCGACGCGAGCAATCGCACGATTGGCCTGCTCGCCGCGATTCCGCAGATCTGCACGATCGTCGCGATGATCTGGTGGGGACGCCGCTCGGATCGCAAGCAGGAACGCAAGTGGCATCTGATGATTCCGATGCTGTTCTCCGCTGCGGGCTGGCTGTGCACGGCATACTCGTCGAACCCTGCGCTGCGCATGCTTGGCGTGTGCCTGGCGTCGGCGGGATCGTACACGGCGATGTCGATTTTCTGGACCACGCCCGCCCACGCACTGAGTTTCCGCGCCCGCGCCATCGGCATTGCCGTGATCAACGCGACGGGCAACATCAGTTCGGCGCTCAATCCGCTGATCGTCGGCTGGCTGAAGGACGCGACGCATAGTTTCTCTGCAGGGCTGCTGTATTCGGCGGTGCTGATGGTGGTGGGCGTCGTCATCGTGACGCTGCTGCCGATGGATAAACGCGAGACGCCGAACGCGCGGCTTGCCTGAAGGTATCGATCTGAAGTTCTGGAGCATTGGATGAACAAGCAATTCAAACCGTATCCGTTCACGGCGAAGCATTACGCCGCACGTGTGCCGCAACTCGCAAACGGCGTGGAGACGCAGCGCCATGCGGTGACGATCGTCGGCGGCGGGCCCGTTGGGCTGGCCGTGGCGCTCGGTCTTGCGAATCATGGCGTGCGTTGCGTGCTGATCGAAGCGGACGACTCCGTCTGTTACGGCAGCCGCGCAATCTGCATTTCGCGCCGCAGCCTGGAAATCATCGAGCGGCTCGGCGCCGTGGATGGCTTTCTGAAGACGGGCTTGCCGTGGACGGGCGGACGCAGTTTCTATCGCGAGACGGAAGTGTTGCACTTCACGATGCCGCAGGACGAAAACCAGAAGCTGCCGCCGATGGTCAACCTCGCGCAGTATCACATCGAACAGTTCCTGCTCGACGCGGCTGAGAAGCGTGCTGATCTGATCGATATACGCTGGCAGACGCGGGTGAAGTCGATCGATTCGCGCGCCGATGGCGCCACGTTGCAACTGTCCACGCCGGATGGCGATTACGCGCTCGAAACCGATTGGGTCGTTGCCGCCGATGGTGGCCGCAGTACGATCCGCGAAGCGCTCGGCTTGCAGTTGCAGGGCACGAGTTACGAAGGGCGTTACGTGATCGTCGATATCGAACTGCAAAGCGACCGGCCGACGGAGCGGCTCGCGTATTTCGATCCTTCGTCGAATCCGGGATCGACGGTGCTGGTGCACAAGCAGCCGGACAACGTGTGGCGCATCGACTATCAGTTGCGCGACGGCGAAGACGCCGAGCAGGCCGTGAAGCCTGAAAACGTGATGCCGCGCGTGCAGAGCCTGCTCGACATGATGGGCGAGAAGGGCGACTGGTCGCCGATCTGGATCACGATCTACAAGGCCAATGCGTTGACGCTCGAACGCTATCGTCATCGGCGTGTGATGTTCGCGGGCGATGCCGCACATCTGGTGCCGATCTTCGGCGTGCGTGGCGCGAATTCGGGTATCGACGATGCCGACAATATCGCGTGGAAGCTGGCGTTTGTGGTGAAGGGACTGGCTTCTCACGCGTTGCTGGACAGTTACTCGGATGAGCGCGTGGCGGCGACGCACGAGAACCTGAGCTACGGCACGAAGAGCACCGAGTTCATGGCGCCGCCGTCGTTCGCTTTCGATCTGATGCGCAAGGCGGTGTTGAGCCTTGCGGTGAAGCATCCGGGTGTGCGCTCGTTGATCAATCCGCGGCAGACGTCGGCGATTACTTATCTGCAGTCGCCGCTCAATGTTGCAGACCGCGATGCGTTTGCGGCGGGGCCGGTGCCGGGCGCTGTGCTGTCGGAGTATCCCGTGACGATTGCAGAGGGCGGCCATGCGCGAGAGGCGCATCTGACGGATCTGGTCGGTGGGCGTTTTACGGCGCTGTGTTTCAGTGATGAAGGCGAGGTGTCGGGTGATTTCGCGGCGCTGGCGCAAGCGATGCGCGAGCGTGGCGTGCCGTTCAGGATCGTGCCTTTGAGTGCAAGATTGAATCCGCGGGCGCAAGGCGTGCATGCATGGGACCACACTGGGCGCATCTTCGAGCGCTACGACGCGAAGCCGGGAACAGTGTATCTGGTGCGTCCGGATGGACATGTGCTCGGACGCTGGCGCGATGCACGCGCAGACGATGTCGATGCAGCGATCGCGCGTGCGCTTGCCTGATGAACGGCTTCAAAGGAACGGAGAACGTGATGACTGATGCAGAACTCGATGCGGTTTATACGAAACTGTGCAAGACGATGACGCAGGTGGGTGAAGCGAATGCGCCGATGTTTCTGGCGCGGTTTGCGATGCTGGCGATTGAAAAGATCGGGGATGCGGATGTGTCGCTGGCGTTGATTGAGGCGGCAGGGGAGGGCGCGTAAGCGCGCTTTTTGGTCGTAGGCGGGCGGGCAAGGGTGGTCGTCGTTCGTACTGGCGCTCAGAACCGGGGGAAACCCTCCGAGGTCAATTTCGGGGCCAGTTCAACCACGATATTTTTGTTTTCCACCCTTGCCGGCGCCGTGCGGTGGCGAGTGACTTACGATCATTCGTATTGACAACAGATATACGTTTGCGTAGAATGTGTATCTGTTGTGTACACGATATGGAGGAAATATGCGTGACGCTCCTATCAATCTCCGCGCTCTCCCCGAGCAACGCGATTTGATCGACTACGCCGCGAGCCTGCTTGGAAAGAATCGCTCTGACTTCATGCTTGAAGTCGCGTGCGAACGCGCACAGGCGGTAGTTCTGGATCGAACGTTCTTCGGGCTGGACACGGAGAAATTCAAGCAGTTCTCCGAGCTTTTGGACGCACCCAAGTCGACGAACGTTGGTCTTGCACGCCTGATGGACGTAAAAACGCCTTGGGATGAGAGCAGCCAATGACGTTGAAGCTTTCTGCTCCGCAACCGCTGATGGCGGAGCACGACGTTGCCAGTTTTTCGTGCGGCAAAGCTGAACTGGATCACTGGCTGCAGCGACGCGCGCTGTCCAATCATGAGAGCGGCGCAAGCCGCGTGTTCGTGACGATCGATCGCGAGGGTCGCGTGTATGGATACTACGCTCTCGCTGCCGGGGCGGTCGCACACACCGAGGCGACAGGCAACGTGCGAAGAAATATGCCCGATCCGATACCTGTCGTCGTCCTCGGTCGGCTCGCCCGGGACACAAACGCGAAGGGTATTCAGCTTGGTGCTGCGTTGCTGAAGGACGCCGTCAACCGGACTAGTGCGGTTGCGAAGGATCTTGGCGTGCGGGCGATGCTCGTCCATGCTATTGATTCCCAGGCCGCAGCGTTTTACGAGTCCTATGGTTTCAGGCCCTCGCCGATTCATCCACTCACGTTGATGCTTCGTCTAGGTTGACCTCGTTAGCAACTGGTCCATTGAACTGACGATGCCTATTCAAAGAGAAGCCGCCTTAAGGCGGCTTCTCTATTTGCGCATCCACTCGGTGCCGATGATTTTCATTGATGGATTCGGTAGTTGATCGTTACCTCATGGCGGCTCTTCTTTCGAGTGCTGATTGGTCCCAGTATTCGCGATACGACTCGGGCCTTATGTGCCGAGACATCGACTGCGGTATCACATGTGCTTGTACTGCATGTTGGGTCAGTTATAGACGGTGGCAATTTGCCTGACTACATGCTCAAGATCGGCTCCCACGTCGTCCGGCATGCCAGGCCCATAGTCGTGTCGATGCGTTTTACCGTCGAACAGATAGATATCCCACACAACGTCGGTAATGCTTTTCGATCGCACGCCGTGCGGTAACGCCCACACCTTGTTGGCGGCCTGCTGAATTTCATTCATTTGCGCCTGCGTTAAGAGCACATCTCTGCGTTGGCTCACCTTCATACGTGGCCCCGTTTCGTTTTTTGCAGCGATTCTGGTTGTCAACTGCGTAAATCTGTTCGCGTCGTAGTCAACGACAAACCAATCGGCGAATGGAGTAAAAAAGCTTCCATGACCAATCACCAATCCTCGGTCGGGGAGAGCAAATGTTTCGCCAAGGAGATCGGGAGAGCAGTGAGATTTGCATTCGTACGACGCGGGCAATAGCGCAGCACCAGTGTGTGGTTGCGCGCATGAACTGAGTAACAAGCTTGCAGCAAGGGCAATTCGTCTAAATCGCATGTGTTGGACGCGAAGATCGCGCGAAATTAGGAGTACAGGTCGCAGCCCGATTCGCCGATCACCATTTTAGAAAGCGTGCGCCCTCAGCGCTGCGCAATAGTCCACTCATTCGGCCCAAATCGCGTCTCGAACCGCGACAGAAACGATTGCCCTAGCAATCCATCAATTCCTGCGCCAAAACCCCGCGCATCTTTCTCATCGACAGTCACCGGAACGCTCCACGCCGTGACGCCGTTCAGGTTCACGCTGCCCGCTTGCGCGAGCTTTGCATCGCGCAGGCCATTGGCAGTTTGAAGGTGAATGATCTGAGCGTGATCGACGGCAATGTGGGCGCGTTGCGCGAACGCAGAAGTCAATGAAACGTACGACGCTCCCGTATCAACGATAAACGTCCCTTCCGTTCCGTTGATGCTGGCACGAACCCGAATGGTGTTTCCGTTGCGACGTGGGAAAGTCGCATGGCCTGACGCATAGCCAGACGGACAACTCTGCTTCGACGCATACCGGGTGATCATCGATTTCGCCTGTGCATTGTCCGCACGGTCCGGGCTGGCGGATATCCACATGCGGATCATGCCAATGGCGTTGCAGTATTGGCTTTTCTTTGCGTATATGTCGGCGGCGCGGATAAACAGATTGCTGGTAATGACCGCGTGGTCTGCTTCCAGATTGATGACCTGCATATAGTCGCCAAGCGCGGCATCGTAGCGTTCGGCGCCTTCGTTCGCGCGTCCGCGGTCAAAGTATTACTGCGGATTGAGCGGATTGGCGGCCACCAGCCTGTCCAGCACGGACGTTGCCCGTGCGAAGTCCCCCGTGGCGATGAGATCGTTCGCTGCGGCGCTCAGGAAACCGTCGGCCTTGCCGCAGCGATCGACAAACTGAACGAGAATCCGGCCGACTTCAGCGTGATAACCCAGCGCGTCCAGATTCCCACTGAGCACGCCCATTGCGTCGCGATTACAGACCTGCTCGCTCAACTGGAGAAGCGAGCGATAGATATCAGGCTTCTGAAGATCAGCCCCAGCGATCCTGGACAGATGGTACGTATCGACAGCAGGCTTGATTTCGGCAGGAATGGTCAATGCCGAAACGGCGCCGTCACAACCGGCCATAGCACTCAACGTCAGCACCATGATCAGGCGCATCAAAAGCAACATTTTCATTATTACGGATTGCAAAGCATGTGCAAATCCGCTGAATCTAGCCGAAGGCGCTCGATGTTGCTGTCAATCTTTGTCAACGCCCTCTACGGGTGTCTCGGCATCGTCATCGAGTTCCCTTATCAACGCATCCACGGCGACATAGAGATCGCCGACAACCTTCGCCCCGACCTGCTTTTCCAGCGCCCGATACTCCGCCTCCAGCATCGGCGCCATCTTCTCGACGATCTCCGCGCTCTGCGCCGTCAACGACACGCGCACGCGCCGCTGATCGTCTTCGAAGCGTTCCTTCGTCACGTGCCCGAGATCCTCCATGCGCGCAAGCACGCCCGCGAGGCTTGGACTGGAAATCGTGCACAGCGCGCATATCTGTCGCGGCTCCAGCGGTCCGTTCTCGTGCAGCGCGCGAATGATGCGCCATTGCTGCTCGGTCAGACCTTGCGCCGTCAGCAGCGGACGAAAGCGCGCCATCATCAGTTCGCGCGCGCGCAGCAGCAGCATCGGCAGATTGCGATGCATCGCGAGCGGCGCGCCGGCGCCAGTTCGGGTTCGGGTCGTTGCCATGAGTATCCAGCGAGAAACAAACGATTCGCTAGGATATAAGTAAATCTGCCGCCGCGACAATCGGCCTAAGGTTTTTCTTTAGTGCACCTGGTGTTCTGGAAGGCTTCGACGGATTTTTGACGCTGGCTAGAATGGCGTCGTCCGTGTTCCAACCGCGAGCAGCCGCAAAGGGCGAATTGTCGCGTTCAACCGACAAAACGCCCAGGACAAACCCTCGGACATATTTCCCCGACCGCTTGGTCGGTTTATTCTACGAGCCTTCGCGGATTTTTTGAGATTGTGGGAGCGCTGTGTACGTCCATCACCAGTTCTTCAACGATGCCGATGACCACGCGGCCGCGCTGCGGGGCTGGGACCAGCATTACGACCAGATCGGCTCGGGCGCGTTTCGCAGCGCGGTGAAGCAGATCGAGCTGGAAGGCGTGCAGGTGTTCCACGAGTCGGCGAATCTGCGTGTCGTGCAGCGTGGGCAACTGCCGGACAATCATATGACGTTTGGCATCCCGCTGGCGGGCGCGGGCGCGTTCTCGTTCGGCGGCGTGCGCATCGATCGTGGCGCCTTCGTGATGGCGCAGGGCGGCATGCCCTTCGAGTTTCATTCGCCCGACGAGATGGCGCTGATCGGCGTCGTGGTCGATTCCGACATGCTGCAAGGCGTGGCCGATTGCGCGGGCGTCGAACTCGACGACTCCCTGTTCCGCCGCACGGTGCTCGATATTCCGAATGCCGCGTGCACGCGCGCGGGCTTGCAGCTCGCCACGCTGATCGAACGCGTGCTGGCGCAGCCCGACGCCTTCGACGAACTGCACGCGCAGCGCGCGGTGCGCAGCCAGGTTAGCGAAGCACTCGTCGATCTGCTCGCGTACCACGTGCCCGCATCGTCGAACCGCCTGACCTACGCGTGTCAGGCCGACATCGTGCGACGCATTCATGACTTCGTGATCCATCATCCCGAAGAGCCCATCGATATCGAGAGCCTTTGCAAGCAGTTGCGCGTGAGCCGGCGCACGGTGCAGAACAGTTTTCAGGCTGTCGTGCAGACCAATCCGCTCGCGTACGTGCGCTCGCTGCGGCTCGCGCAGGTGCGACGTCTGCTGCTCGATACGCGGCAGGCCGATCTTTCCGTCAGCGATGCCGCTGCGCAGTGGGGCTTCGTGCACCTCGGACATTTCGCGAACGCATACAAGGCGCAGTTCGGCGAGTTGCCTTCGCATACGGTGCGCAGGACGTCGCGTGTCGTTGTGGCGCGCTAACGTCAAGGCGTTGATGTGCCGCGCGCAATCGAATTCAGCTTGACCTCTCACCGCAAAGAAAAAAATCCGCGCTCGCAAGAACGCGGATCCAAAGGCACGCTTGAGCGGAGACTGCAAGCGGCTTGATCGTCAACAGACCTTGACGAGGAGAGATCGATTCACCGCGCTCAGCCGTGGTTATGCGCAGGATTGCGGCACACGCCGGCCTGCACGTTCGAGTCGTTCCATGCCGAGCCGAGAATGATGCTGCAGAAATTCAGGCGCTTGTATTCCGGGTCTTTCAACGCGAGCACATCGGCTTTGACGTTGCCGAAGGTCGTGAGCGGCTTGTGCTTCGTGCCGTTCGCGAATGCGTCGATGATGTTTTCCTTGAAGTTCTCGCCACGCGGATGTGCCGCGACGACCAGCTTGCGGTCTTCCGTCGCGAACTCGTCGTAGGCGAGACCGAGCACATCCATTTCGACGCCTGCCGTCACCAGCGCGACCACGGGCTTCTTGTACTGCGGAATGCCCGGCGTCGTGTGCAGCGCGATCGAATCCCACACCATTTCGATCTCGTTCTCACCGATGCCATAGCCAAGCAGAAAATCGCGCGCGGCATTGGCACCATCGACTTCGAAGCGATCGTGCGCGCTGCTGTACTTTTCCATCAGGCCCATGTCATGGAACATCGCGCCGATGTAGAGCAACTCAGGGTCGTACTTCATCTGCTTGCGCTGTCCCGTCAGCGCGCCGAACAGGAACACGCGACGCGAGTGGTGAAAGAGCAGATCGGTTTCCGTGTCGCGCACGAGTTGCGTCGCTTCACGCGCCATCTTGCTGTCGGGGATCTTGATGCCTGCGATGATTTCGCTCATTTTCGGTTCTCCAGAACGTGATCGGTGGTGGCCGTTCGCTGTGTCGAAATGTGCGATCGGCGTGTGATCAAAGTGTAGGGAGAGCCCTTCTGCGGGGCAAAAGCATTGATACGCGCGATCCTGCCAACCGCGCGCGGTTTCCTGCCAACTGGGCCGAAACGGGCGTGAGGTGAGGGTTTTCGGGAGCCTGCGCAGCGCGCGATGGTTGCTGGTTCAACCAGATTGATGGTTGCGCGCGCGCACGGTGCGCGTGTACGACGCGATCATCGTCGCGAGTTCCTGGGCGGCGGGCGTGAGCGGTGCAGCGGCGCGCTGCAGCACGCAGACGTCCTGTGCGGCGACGCGTTCGCGCACGTCGATGGTTGTCAGCACGCGCGCGAAGGGGCCGCGCTTCGTCACGACGGCGGCCTCCAGCGACAGGCAATCCGTCTCGCTCACCAGATGCAGCGACTCGAACAACCCTTCGACGGTCGAGACGATTCGCGGCGGATCGAGCCGATAGCGTGCGAACAGATCGTTGAGGCGATGTGCTTGTGGATCGTCGGTGAGGTTGGGCGAGCGGGTTGCGATCCACGAGCAGTCCGCGAGTTCGGCCAGCGATGTCGCGTGCGCCAGCGGATGCCCGCGCCTGCACACGACGACAGGATCGGACGGATACAGCTTGGTGACGGAGAGATCGGTCGTATCCGTATGCTTCGACACGAGCGCCACCGCGAAGTCGAGCGTGCCCTCACGAATCCACTGGATCATCATTCGCGACGTGCCCGTGCGCATGTGCGCCGCCACGCGCGGAAAGCGCTCGCGGAACTCGGTCAGCACGGGCGCGCCCGCGTCGATCAGTGGCTCGGTCGTCAGGCCGAACGTGACCTGTCCGGTGTATTCGCCGCGCAACTGCTGCGCTTCATGCTCGGCGCGCGCGCATTCACCGAGGATCGTCGCCGCGCGCTGCAGCATGCGTTGCCCGATCGCCGTCAGCGCGATGCCGCGATTGGTGCGCGTGAACAGCGTCGCGCCGAGCATCGCTTCGAGGTTCTGCAACTGCTGCGTGACGCCGCTCTGCGCGATGCCGAGCGCGCGCGACGCGGCGCGAATGCTGCCGTGCTCGGCAACGGCTGTGAACACGCGGAGTTGGGAAATGGTGAGCGCCATCGGCAGCGGAGCAGACTGTGTGATCAGCAAAAGTGATCATGATAGACAGATTTGCACTTTTTTGTATCACTATGGCGTCGTAGGATCGGCTCGGAAACCATCCCATTAAAGCCGACTACAGGCCGTTCGCCATGAAGATCTCGCTGGTACTTCTCCTCGCCGCATTGGGTTTTGCAAGCCAGGGCGCGTTCGCGCGCGACAACGACACGGTGCGTCTAGGCATCGACCCGACTTATCCGCCGATGGATGCGAAAGCGCCCGACGGCAGTCTCAAGGGCTTCGACGTCGATCTCGGCAACGAAATCTGCAAGCGCATTCACGCGCGCTGCGAGTGGGTCGAACTGGAGTTCTCCGGCATGATTCCGGCGCTGCAGGCGCGCAAGATCGACGCGATCATGTCGTCGATGGCGATTACCGCGAAGCGCGAGCAACAGATTCTTTTCTCGTCGAAGTTGTTCCAGTTCAAATCGCGTCTGGTCGCGAAGCAGGGCACGGCACTCAACGGCAGCGCGCCCGCTACGCTCGCCGGCAAGCAGATCGGCGTGCAAACGGGCACGCAGTTCGAGTCCTACGCGCAATCGCACTGGGCGACGGCGGGCGTGCATGTGGTCGCGTACAAAGGCCAGGACGAAGTGTTCAGCGACCTGATCAACGGCCGCCTGGATGGCGCGCTTCTGGGCACTGTCGAGGCCGACTATGGTTTCCTGCGCACGCCGCAGGGCAAGGGTTTCGCATTCGTCGGCGAGCCGCTCGATATGGGCGATCGCGGCGTTGGTATCGGCATGCGCAAGGACGAAACTGCGCTGCAGACATCCATCAATTCGGCGATCGCGTCGATGCGCAAAGACGGCACCTACGCGCAGATCGCGCACAAGTATTTCGACTTCGATCCGTACGGCAACTGATCGGATCGCACGCGAACGATTTTTAGAAGAGTCACATGAACAGGCAATCCATTCCGCTTCTTTCGCCCGCAGTCGGCACTTCGCGCGAAGTCGTTTCGTTTCATTTCGGTCCGCAAAACAGCGGACAAAAATTCTATATCCAGGCGTCGCTGCATGCAGACGAAACGCCCGCGATGCTGACGACGGTGTTGCTCAAGCGGCGCCTCGTCGAACTCGAAGCGCAAGGTTTGCTGAAAGCCGAAGTCGTGCTGGTGCCGGTGGCGAATCCTGTCGGTCTTAGCCAGCATGTGCTCGGCCAGTTCATCGGGCGTTTTGAAACGGGCAGCGGCAAGAACTTCAACCGGCATTTCATGCAGTTCGCGACGTTGCTGGATCGCGCGAAAGATCGTCTCGGCTCCGATGCAAACGAGAACCGCGACCTGATTCGTCAACTGGTGCGCGAGCAACTCGACGCGCAAAAGCCGCTGACCGAATATGAATCGCTGCAACTCGCGTTGCTGAAGCTGTCGCACGATGCCGACGTCGTGATTGACCTGCATTGCTCGCTCGAAGCCGTGATGCATGTCTACACGAGCGAAGCGGGTTGGCCGGACATCGAGCCGCTCGCGCGTTATCTGCGTTCGGAAGCGTCGCTGCTCGCGACGGATTCAGGCGGTCAGGCATTCGACGAAGCGCACAGCCTCTTGTGGTGGCATCTGCAGCAACAGTTGCCGGCGGGCAAGCCGATTGCGACGGGCACGGTCGCGGTGACCATCGAATGTCGCGGACAGCGCGACGTTTCCTACGAAATCGCGCAGCAGGACGCTGACGCGCTGGTCGACTATCTGATCCATCGCAAGGCGATTGAAGGCGTCGCGAAGCCGATGCCGGAGCTGCCGACGCCCGCGCCGCCGCTTGCAGGCAGCGAGCAGTTTTACGCGCCTGTTAGCGGGATCCTCGTGCATCGCGTGAAGATTGGCGACTGGATTCGTGCCGGCGATGCGTTGTTCGATATCGTCGATCCGCTGACGGACGAGACCACGACCATCACCAGCAATACGGAGGGCGTGCTTTACATGCGGCGCGCGATCCGTTTCGTGACGGCGGGTGCGCCGCTGGGTCGCGTGACAGGTACGCGCGCGTTTCGTACGGGTGTGCTGCTCGGCGCGTGACGCGTTCGGGCGGCGAGGGCAGAGTTTAGGCGCATAAACTCTGCCCGTTCCCATTCCTCAAGCCACGTTAAACCGCTCAGCCGGCGCGCTGCGCGACAGATTCGGTCCAAGCGCAGCACGCGCCGATTCGAACTTTTGCCAGTCGGCGTAATCGGGCAGCGAAGGAATGGTCGCCAGTTCGCCCTGATCGAAGCCGACCAGCGACGCGTCCACCATCTGTTCCGCCGACATCACAATCCCGCGCTCTTCGACCATTTCGATCGGCACGCCTGCGACATCCCAGAACTCGGTACGGGTCGCGCCCGGCAATACCGCTTGCACCTTGATGCCCTTGCTTGCCAGTTCGTGATGCAGCGATTGCGTCAGCGCGAGCACGAATGCCTTCGTGCCGCCGTAGACGCCGTTCAGGATTTCAGGCGCGACCGCCACGATAGACGCAATGTTGATGATGTTGCCGCTGCCGCGCGCGACAAAGCCAGGCACGATCGCGTACGTCAGCCGCGTCAGCGCGATGACGTTCAGCTTGATCATCGCTTCCATTTTCTCGACGTCGGAATCCACCAGCGGTGCGGCTGCACCGACGCCCGCGTTGTTCACCAGCATCGTGATGCTCGCATCCGTGCGCAATACGTTTTCGACTCGGCGAACGTCGGCATCGTCGTTCAGATCGGCGGCGACGATTTCAACCGAACGGCCCGTTTCATTCGAAATACGCGTCGCCAGTTGTTCGAGACGCGAGCGGTTGCGGGCGACGAGGATCAGGTCGTAGCCGCGGCGCGCAAGCCGGTCCGCGTAAATCGCACCGATGCCCGACGAGGCACCCGTCACGACGGCCGTGCCGAGATTCGCAGCGATATGGGAAGAAGTCGACATGTTCATGCTCCTGAGTGAGTGGGCGCAGGCGACGCCGCGTCGTCTGCATGGCCACAAGATTAGGTGCATACTCACATGACCTCAACGTCATAGATCCCTCCTTTTAGGACATCGCTGGAGTCAAGCCATGCTGCGCGTCGGAATCGTTCTGTACCCCGGTTTTCAGGTAATGAATCTGGGCATGACAAGCGTGCTGGAGTTCGCGAACCGCGAAATGAGCGAGCCGCTGTATGACTTCGTGCTGCTATCCGAGCGCGGCGGCCCGGTGGCGTGCTCGTCGGGTTTCGAGGTATCGACTCAGCCTTTCGACGACAGCCGCTTCGACACGATTCTCGTGGTCGGCGACAACGACTTGCAGCCATCGCGGCCTTCGCTGATCGAATTTCTCCAACGCGCGGCACCTGCGGCGCGGCGTGTTGCTGCTGCGTGCACGGGCGCGTTTCATCTGGCCGAGGCGGGTCTGCTCGACGGCAAGCGAGCGACGACGCACTGGTATTACGCCGACGACATGCGCAAACGTTATCCGCACGTCAAAGTGGAAGAGGATCGCATTTTCATCATCGATAGCGATATGTGGACGTCGGCGGGCATGACGGCGTGCATCGACCTGGCGCTTGCGTTCGTCGAGAAGGATGCAGGCGTCGAACTCGCGCGTCATGTCGCTCGCAAGCTGGTCGTGTATCACCGGCGTGCGGGCGGCCAGTCGCAATTCTCGGCGCTGCTCGAACTCGCGCCGAAGTCTGATCGGATCCAGACGGCCTTGTCTTACGCGAGGCGCAATCTGAGTGCGCCGCTTTCCGTCGAACAGCTTGCGGACGCCGCGCATCTGAGTCCGCGCCAGTTCACGCGTGCATTCCGGGAGGAAACGGGACAGACGCCTGCGAAGGCAGTGGAACGTTTGCGCGTCGAGGCGGCGCGGCTGATGCTCGAAACTGGGCGGCACGGCGTCGACGTGGTGGCGCGCGATGTGGGCTTCGGCGATGGCGAACGCATGCGGCGTGCGTTCCTGCGCGCGTTCGGCCAGCCGCCGCAGGCCATCCAGCGTATGGCGCGCGGCATTGAATGACGGAGTTGGAATCCGGTAAGGATGTGTAATTTACCGATTCGCACGCGAGAGTGCGTCTTTTAAAGGGCTTAAAACAGGCATGCAAAGAACGTTTTAAATATTCATTAAAGATTTTCTGTGAGTGGTCCGTAATAAGACGGGTCTGGGACGCCGCCGCAACGCAAGCACTTTGCGTGTGACGGGCAATTATTCCCGATACACGCGGCGTCAAGGTCAGGCGCCCTCCAGAACCCCGAAGGAAATCTCACAGATGAACAGGCTGTTGGTCACGCTTGCGGCAGGCTTCGCGCTGTCCGCACCTCTCGCGCACGCTCACGAAATCTACGGTCAGGTCGGCACAGAAGGTCTCGGCATTGGCTTCTCCGAACCGATCGGCACGCGCGACAACATCCGCGCCGAATTCAACGGCTTCGCGCTGTCGCACAACTTCAGCGCCGGCGGCCTGAACTACGACGGCAAGGCCAAGATCTATCACGGCGGCCTGTACCTCGACTTCTTCCCGGCGCCCGCCACCGTGCCGTTCCGCATCACGGCGGGCATGATCATCGGCGGCGACAACGTGTCGGGCGACGCGACCAGCCCGAGCGGCACCGTGCGCATCAACGGCACCGACTACGCGACGAATGGCGAGACCGTCCACGCGAAGGCGAAGTATCCGACAGTGCGTCCGTACATCGGCATCGGCTTCGGCCATACGCCCATTGCGCAGAAGGGCTTCTCCGCGTTCTTCGATGCCGGCGTGACCTACGGCCGTCCGGATGTGACGCTCGACGTGCCTGCCGACATCGTCGCCGAAGCCGGTCAGGCGAACGTCGACCAGGAGCGCCAGGATCTTCAGAACAAGGCTGACAAGTGGCGCTGGTATCCGATCGTGAAGGTCGGCGTCACGTACCGCTTCTGATCGCTGCGAAGCACATAAGCAAAACGGCTCGCCATCGGCAATGGCGAGCCGTTTGTCTTTCTGCGCGTGACGCGCAGGATTACCGCGTTGCGCAGCGCTCAGATGTTCAGCTTCGACACCTTGGTACCTGCCAGCGACACGTCGGCCATGAGGCCCGAGTTCGTCATCACGATGGCTTCGACGGGCGCGGTGGCCGTGGTGGTATCGAGTGCGCCGTTCGCGCCGACTTTCAGCAATGCCACCGACGCATCGGCACCCGCCGACCAGCCGCTGGCGTTGCGGAATTTGTCGAGTGCGTCTTGCGTCATGAAGAGGAAGATGATCGCTTTCGATTGCGCGCCCAACTGCAGGCCGAACGAGCCGGAAATCGTGCTGTAGTAGCCCGCAGTGCTGCCGCCCACACGCAGCGCGCCCTCGCCGTACTGCCCGCCCACTACGAAGCCGACCTGCAGCACGGAAGGAAACACGAGCACGCCGCGAGCCTTGGCGACCAGTTCGCGCGAGCCTTGCACCGTGGTGTAGAGCTTCGAGAGCGTGCCGTCGACGCTGGCATCGATCGACTGGCGCTTGGACATGTCGGTGGCGGCCGACTCACCGCTGCTCTTGGTAGTGGTGCAGCCCGACATCAACAGGCCGCCGTAGGCGAGTGCAGCAACACTTGCTGTCACGAAGTGTCTTCTTTGCATTGTCGTTCTCCATCTCCTATCAGGCATTGAAGGGAAAATGCACGTTTGCACGCGTGATTTCGCGCAAGCGCAACTGCGGTGCTTCCTCCACCAATATCAGAAACGTGTTGCGGTTGTGAAGGTGTGGATGGAAATTGATTTGCGGCGGAAGCGGGTGTGTCGTGCGCGGTGGCACCGGGGGACGGGATTGTGTCGATGGGTGAAACGGTGCGAGGCGATGTTTCGGGTTGTGGGCCTGTTTATGTAGTCGGATTCAGGCATGTCGCTGGCATGCCCGATATGACTTGCCCTTTCAGGCGTCGCGCCACACGACGCGATGCCTGAAACACGAGGGTAAAACACGAATGCCAGCGAAAGCGCGAGGCAATCCGCTCAATACGTGGTGCGAACACTCACCTTCATCTTCGACACAACGCCCGGAATCGCCTCACTGGCCGGCAAAGCCTGATCGATCGATGTCCGCCCGCCGTCACTGAAAAACGCCTGTTCGGCAGCCTTGTTCAGCACCAGAACGCTAATCCGTCGATTGGTCGGCTCGTCAGCAACGTTCGCATTGAGCGGCAGAACATCGGCGAGACCGCGCACCTGCAGCAGCTTGTCTTCCCGCATCCCGCCCGCGACCAGTGCGCGCCGCGCCGCATTCGCGCGCTCCGACGACAACTCCCAGTTCGAATAGCCGGCAGGCCCGTTCGCATAGGTCGTAGCGTCCGTGTGGCCTGCAATCGAAATGCGATTGTCGACATCGTTCAATGCCGCGCCGATCTGCGTAAGAATCGTTGCCGCGTAGTCTTGCAGCTTCGAACTTCCCGTCGCGAACATCGGGCGCTTCAGCGAATCGACGATCTCGATGCGCAAGCCCTCGTTCGTAATCGAAATGCGGATCTGATCCTTGAACGCCTTCAACGCGGGCGTCTGCTCGATCAGCGCCGAGAGCTTCGACTTCAACTGTTCGAGACGCGCGGAGTCGTTCGGCACCATTGCGGCCTGCGTGAGTGTCGGTTTCGCCGGTTCCTGCTGCGTCTTCTTGCCATCGCCGGGGCGCGTGTCCGACATGTCGCGGCCGCCGCCCTGAATCACGTTCGGACGTGCCGCCGCCGTCCCTTCGTTGCCGCCGAGCAGGCTCGACAGCGGCGTGTTGAAGTAATCCTCGATACCCTGCTTGTCATACTTCGACGTCGAACCAAGCAGCCACATCAACAGGAAGAAGGCCATCATCGCGGTCACGAAGTCCGCGTAGGCGATCTTCCATGCGCCGCCGTGATGTCCGCCGTGTCCGTCGCCCTTCTTCGAGCGGCGCACGATCACGGGCGCGGCTTTCTCGCTCGCTTCCTCGCCGCGGGGTTTTCTTTCGGCCATGCCGTTCTCCCTTTCCGCAAGCGTCAGGCCGACTTCGGCATCTTGGTGGCGCGCACGGCGTCGTCGAGCTCCTGGAAGCTCGGACGGTCTGCCGTGAACAGCACCTTGCGGCCGAATTCGACCGCGACGGGCGGCGCGTAGCCGGACAGCGACGCGAGCAGCACGGCCTTCACGCACTGATATGGCTTCGCTTCCGCGCGGCCCTTCGCGTTGAGCAGATCGGCCACGGGGCCGATGAAGCCATACGCGAGCAGAATGCCGAGGAACGTGCCGACCAGCGCGCCCGCGATCATTTCGCCGAGCACGGCGGGCGGCGCGCCGACGGAACCCATCGTGTGCACCACGCCCATCACGGCCGCGACGATGCCGAACGCGGGCAGGCCGTCCGCCATCTTCTGGATCGCATTGGCGGGCACCGACGATTCGGCGTGATGCGTTTCCAGTTCTTCGTCCATCAGATCCTGCATTTCGAGCACGTTGACGTTGCCCGTCGCCATCATCCGCAGATAATCGACGATGAAATCGAGCAGATGATGGTCTTTCAGCACATGCGAATATTTCTGGAACAGTGCGCTTTCTTCCGGCGCGTTGACGTCGGCTTCGAGCGCCATCATGCCTTCCTTACGCGCTTTCTGAAGCAGCTCATAAAGCAGCGCAATCAGTTCGAGATAAACCTCTTTCGAATAACCGCCGCCCTTGAAACAGCTAGGCAAAGCCTTGATGGTTTTCTTCAATACCGAAACGGGATTGCTGACGACGAACGCGCCAATTGCCGCGCCGAAAATGCACAGCAATTCGAACGGCTGAACCAGCGCGGGCAAATGGCCGCCCACGCCCAGAAAGCTCCCGATCACCGATCCGAGAACCAGCACCCAACCAATAGCGACAAACATGGACCCTCTCCAATTTTGAGCACCAGCGGCACGCGAATATCGGCAGGTTTGACTGCACCGAAATTGCGTACCGTTTTGTTAATTCCGTGAAGGTGGTAACGGCTGGATTGGCGTCATGCTGAAGTGCGGGCAAAGCCCAATCGGGAAAATATTTTCGACGATTTGATTTATATCGATGCTTCGGTCGTTTTTACTGGCGACGTTTTTACCGATCACGAATTTAAAACAGATAATCGGCTCGCGATCGGCAAAATGGGTGAAATCTTGAGTGTGGAGGGGAAAATAAATACGTTGAATATCGCCTGATGCGACGCGCGATTCCACGGGTCTGTGCTTCGCCCCGTTCAAGGTCGGGCGACTCGGCGAGCATCCCGTGAGTCGAATACGCAGCTAATCGACTCAAAGAATGAGTCGATTAGCTGCGTATTCGACTCAAACCTGGCTATACTGCTATTCGACTCGCCATATGAGTCGATTGTCGAACGTAATCGACTCAACCCGATCCAGCACCATGTCACCGACCCGATCTCTCATCTGGCAGGCGCCCACGTGGCCCGGCATGCACTACGACGCCGTTCGCGTCGGCGCTGAGCTGTCGCGCGCGCGCCGAGCGCAGGGCGTCGTGGAAGGCAAACTGGCGGGCCTTGGCTTCGAGCAGCGGCTGGAGCTTGCCGCCGAGGCGTGGAGCCAGGACGCGGTGGCGACGGCCGCCATCGAGGGTGAGCGCATCGATCTCACGGCGGTGCGTTCGTCCGTTGCACGGCGGCTCGGTGTCGGAAATCAGGATGGTCCGAACGCGCCCAGGAGCGTCGAAGGTCTGCTCGACATCATGGATGACGCAGTACGGCAACGGGAGGCGCCGCTAACGCATGAGCGCCTGTATGCATGGCAGGCGGCGCTCTTCCCGACTGGCTACTCAGGCATGGTGAAAATCCTCGTAGGAGCATATCGCGAGCATGCCGAGCCGATGCAGATCATCAGCGGGCGCGTGGGGCACGAAAGGGTTCACTACGAAGCACCGTCGTCGGCTGACGTCCCGGCAGAGATGCAGAAGTTGCTGGACTGGTTCAACGCGACCACGGAGCACGACAGTCTGGTCAAGGCGGCGCTCGCTCATCTCTGGTTCGAGACGATTCACCCCTTTGAGGACGGCAACGGCCGGATTGGCCGCGTGCTCATCGATCTTGTGCTGGCGCGCGATAGCGGTGACGTAAGCCGTTTGATCCGCACATCACAGCGCCTGCTGGACAGGCGGCGTGACTACTACGAACAGCTGGAGCGTGCGCAGCACGGCGGACTGGACGTGACCGAATGGGTCGTGTGGTTCGTGGAACAGGTGCGTGTGTCTTGCGAGGAAGCGTCGCGAGTCGTGGACGCATCACTCGAGAAAGCCGTGTTCTGGATGAACCACCAGGACAAGGTGCTGACGGCGCGGCAGCGCAAAGTCGTCAACCTTCTGATCGACGCCGGACCCAACGGTTTCGAAGGCGGTATGAGTACCCGGAAATACGAAGGCATAGGCGGCACTTCGCGGGCCACCGCGTCGCGCGAACTGATTGAACTCGAGGAACTGGGATTCCTGCGCAAGGTTGGCGCTGGTCGCTCGACCCGCTATTACCTGAGCATCCAGGAATGGGGCCCGGCGGACGCGATTCATGACGGAGAACCGGCTGAAGGCAACTGAGGTGCCGGAGTCAGCATTTCGCCGACAACCTCACTGCACCGCAGCCGCTCCCGAAGCAGGCGTATCCGCAACCGCTGGCGCGCCGTCGAGCAGTGCTGCCGCCGCGGCCGCCGCCGCGGCTTCATGCGCCGTGGTCGCCACCGAAGCAGGCGTTGACGAAGCAACCGGCGTTGCCGCAGCAACAGCCGCCGCCGTGGACAAAGGCGCCGACACGATGACGGGCGCGGGCGTACCACCGGGCGTCGTCTGTGTCGGCGTGACGACCAGTGCAGGTGCAGGCGCGGGCGCGGGCAACGGCGTCGCTTCGACGGAATTGCCCGGCACGGGCATGCTGCGCACCACGTTAGCCAGATAGTGGCTGATCAGATTGAAGAAGCCGTCGTAGAACTTGCCCGACTGGATCGTCTCGCTGGAAATTTTCACCATCGCGTCGCTGTTCTGGCGGATCGGCAGCGACAGCGAGCCGAGCACGCTCAAGCCCACGCTGGCCGACGTATCGCTTTTCTTCAGCGCATAGCCGCTCTGCACCGCGTTCGCGTAGACGATGCTGCTGTTGGTCGCGTCATCGCCCGCCGTGCAGACGATATGGAATTCGACCGTGAAGTGCGAATCGCTGGCGGGCTGGAAGTTCTTGCTGGCATCGACGGTATCGGGACGCACCAGCGTCGTCATGTAGCCCTGGCTCAGGAGCGCGCGGCGCGCGCCTTCACAGGCTTCCGTGCTGGTCACCTGAAACGTACGCGTATAAGGACTCGCGCCGCTGCTGACGAAGTCTTCCTGCAGTTTCGCCTTGGGCGGTGTCGAGCAGGCGCCGAGCACGGCAAGAACGGGCAGGCTCAACGCGAGAGCAAGGCGAGAAGCGCGACGGGAAAGGCGGCTGGACATGATGACGAAGCGGACAACGGGACCGGACGGCATGCATTGTAGTGTGGTTTGATGGCAAGCCGTTATTACATCGGCTGACAGCGCGACGCGCCGCCGCCACACACGAAACGGGGCGCGGACGCCGGCCCGCGCAGGCCAAGGCGCCTGCACCGCAGCCGTATCTCTTACGAAGTATTTCCAAAGCGGCCCGCAGGCCGCGGCAATTCAACTCACCCAGCTTTGCGCGGTGCGCGGCAGTTCGACCGTAAAGACGGTGCCGATGACGTCGTCCGATTTGCCCGTCACCTTGCCGCCATGCATGTGCACGATCTTGTGAACGATGTGCAGACCGAGACCCAGCCCTTCGCGCGAGCGCTCGCCCGCGCTGTTCGAGCCGAATGCTTCGAACAGATGCGGCAGCATCGCGGCGGAAATCGCGCCGCGATTGCTGACCGTCAGACGCAGCCATTTCGAATCGTCGGCGTCGATGTCGACGGTGATCGGGCTGCCATGCTCGCCGTGATGCAACGCGTTGCTGATCAGGTTCGAGATGGCCTGCCACAGCAGATCCGTGTCCCACGTGCCGGTCGTATTACCGCGCGACGTGAACGCAATCTGGCCCGCATGCTCGTGCGTCGCGAACTCTTCGATCACGCCACGGCACAGCGTTGCCAGTTCGGCCGCATGAGGTTGCAATTGCATGCGGCCGCCTTGCAGGCGCGCGAGATTCAGCAGCTGATGCACCATCCGCGACATGCGCAGCGAGCTGTTGCGGATACGTCCCGCGACCGTCGCGGATTGCTCGTCGGGTGCATTGCGCACCAGGTATTCCGCCGATGCCAGCACCGTGCCGAGCGGCGTGCGCAGATCGTGGCCGAGCACGGCCATCAGCATTTCATTCGCTTCGAGCAGCTGGCGCGTGGTCAGCAACTGATCGGCGAGTTGCCGCTTGTGTTGTTCGAGTTGCACGAACACGTCGACTTTCGACTGCAGGATGCGCGGATCGAACGGTTTGTGCAGGAAGTCGACGGCGCCCGCTTCGTAGCCACGGAACGTACGCGACGCGTCTTCCGTCGTCGCCGTCAGAAAGATGATCGGCACATGCGACGTGCGCGGACTGCCACGCATCAGCGACGCCAGTTCGAAGCCGTTCATGCCGGGCATGTTGACGTCGAGAATCGCCAGCGCGGCTTCGTGCTTGAGGAGCAGATCGAGTGCCGCCGTGCCCGAATTCGCGACCAGCAATTCGATGCCCGGACGCGCGAGCAACGCCTCCAGCGCCGTGATGTTATGCGCGATGTCGTCGACGATCAGAATGTTGACGGTGGAGTTCCTCATGTCATCGTTCTAGTGTGAGGCGGCAGACCGGCGAGCCGCCGGGCCATCTGGGTTGGAGAAAGCACTTCGTCGGCGGCACCGCGCGCGATGGCCGCGCCCGGCATTGTCGGCGAGACAGCCGTTTGCGGGTCTTGCACCCACGCGACGCCGCCCATCGCGCGGATCACTTCGAGGCCATGCGCGCCGTCGTCGTTGGCACCCGAAAGCAGGATGCCGAGCAGCCGCTCGCGGTACACGTGCGCGGCCGATTCGAACAGCACGTCGATGGACGGACGCGAATAGCGCACCGTCGAATCGATCGACAGCGCAATCGTACGGTCGTCATCGATCAGCATGTGATAACCAGGCGGCGCGAGATGCACGCGGCCCGGCAGCACCGGCTCGCCCGCGTCCGGTTCGACCACGTGGAGCGCACAGCGATAGCCGAGCGTTTCGGCCAGCCGGCTCGGCGGCTCGGCGGGCAGGTGCGAGACGATCAGCACCGCGACACCGAACGATGCCGGCAACGCGGGCAACAGCACGTTCAACGCGTCGATGCCGCCCGCCGATGCACCGATTGCCACGGCCTCGAACGCGCGCGTCTCCACCGACGCGGCAGCGCCCGTTGGAGAAGGTCGGCGAGGTGTGTTCATCGGTTTCGATCGATCGTTCGATGTTGAAATCACGTGCAGTCTAGCGCTTCTGGTAAATGCGCTCGCGTTCGCGGAACTCCTCGAATGCATCGTACTGCGTCGAAAAGCGCAAGCTCTCCTTGCTGCCGAGTCCGAGAAAGCCGCGCCGCACCAGCGTGTCCTTGAAGAGACCGAGCGCACGATCCTGCAAGGCGCGATCGAAATAGATCAGCACATTGCGGCACGACACGAGGTGCGCTTCGAGAAAGACTTCGTCGGTGGACAGGCTGTGATCCGCGAACACGACGCGCTCTTTCAGCGGCCCGGAAAAGCGCGCGCCGCCATACGCTGCGTGATAGTAGTCGGAGAGCGAGCGTTTGCCGCCCGCTGCCAGATAGTTGCGCGTAAAGCCCGCGATGCGGTCGAGCGCATAAATACCCGCATCGGCGCGCGTGAGCGCATCGGGATTGATGTCGGTCGCGTAGAACAGCGTGCGCTCGGTGAGGCCCGCTTCGTCGAACAGGATTTTCAGCGACCACAGTTCTTCGCCCGTGCTGCATCCGGCCACCCACACCTTGATCGACGGATAGGTTTGTAGCACGGGCAGCACGTGATCGCGCAGTGCGAGAAAGTAGGCGGGGTCGCGGAACATGTCGCTGACCTGCACCGTCAGGTAGTGAAACAGCCGCACGAAATCGGCTTCGCTGCGCATGATCCTGTCCTGCAACTGCGACAGCGTGGTGACGCCGAATTCTTCGAGCGCCTGTACGAGACGCCGCCGCAACGACGACATCGAGTAGCGCCGGAAGTCGTGCTGGTACTTCAGATAAATCGCTTCCAGCAGCAGCTTCAGCTCGATGTCGAAATCGTGCATGCGTTGCGGCGAATCGTCGTACGAGAAACGGCTCATGGCTTGCGGCTCCTCGCGCCTAGCGTTGCCGCAGCCACACGCGGCACAGCGAAATCAGCTTGTCGACGTCGATGGGCTTGGAGATGTAGTCGTCGGCACCGGCTTCGAGGCAGCGCATGCGGTCTTGCGCCATTGCTTTCGCCGTCAACGCGATGATGGGCAGATGCGCGAAGTGCGGATCGCGGCGAATGTGCCCGATCGCCGTCAGACCGTCCATCTCCGGCATCATGATGTCCATCAGCACGAGATCCACTTCGCGTCCGCTGTTTAGCGCTTCGAGTGCTTCACGGCCGTTGCGCGCAATTTCGAGCCTCGCACCCAGCGGCTCGATCACGTGCGACAGCGCGAAGATGTTGCGCACGTCGTCTTCTGCGAGCAGGATGGTGCGCCCTTCGAACTGGTTGTCGCGCTGGCGCACGGTGCGCAACATGCGCTGCTGTTCGGGCGCGAGCGACGACTCGACGCTATGCAGGAACAGCGTCACTTCATCGAGCAGACGTTCAGGTGACTTTGCGCCCTTGATGATGATCGATTTCGAGTAGCGGCGTAGCCGGTGCTCTTCATCGCCGGACAGCATGCGGCCCGTGTAGACGATCACGGGCATCGCCTGATGCGTGACGTCGGCGGCGAGCTGTTCGAGCAGATCGTAGCCGGTGCCGTCGGGCAACGCGAGATCGGTCACCACGCAATCGAACAGTTCCGTCGACAGTTGCTCCAGCGCGCCCGCGAGCGTCGCGACGGCGACGATCTCCGTCGTATCGCTTTGCAGCAGCGCGCGAATGCTCTCGCGCATCGCGGCATCGTCTTCGATTACCAGCACGCGTTTCATACGCTGTTGCAGGCGGCTTTCGAGGCGCCGGATCGCCGCTTCCAGCGTGGTGCGCGCGGTCGGCTTGATCGTGTAGCCGACTGCGCCCAGATGCAGCGCTTTTTCGGCGTGATCGGTGGCGGAGACGATGTGAATCGGAATGTGACGCGTGGCGGGATCGTTCTTCAGCCATTCGAGCACCGTCAGCCCCGAGCGGTCGGGCAGGCCGACATCAAGCAGAACGGCCGTCGGCTGCATGTCGCGCACGAGTGTGAGACCCGTGGTTGCATCCATCGCGTGGACGAAATCGAAGTCGAGTTCGTGCGTGAGATCGCGCAGGATCTCGGCGAACACGAGGTCGTCTTCAATAGCGAGGATCAGACGATTTTCGTGGCGGAGGTTGTCGCGGTCGTCATGTACTGATGGCTGCGCGATGGCGGACTGCGTCGACATCAGCGGCGGTTCGGCATGGAGCGTTGCCACGGCAGCCGTGCGTGCGGCCGGCTTCAGCAATTCCGCAGGCTGCGGTGGCGTGTGCGCCTGTACGTTCGCCGGGCCTTGCAGCGGCAGCCACAGCGTGAACACGCTGCCCTTGCCCGGTTCGCTCGCCACACTGACACGGCCGCCCAGCAGCCGCGCGAATTCACGCGAGATCGACAGGCCGAGGCCGCTGCCGCCATAGTGACGGCTGGTCGAGCCGTCTGCCTGCTGGAACGCTTCGAAGATCAGTTCGAGTTTTTCGGCGGCGATGCCGATGCCCGTATCGCGCACGTCGAAACGCAGCGTGTTCGCGTCGCCAGCAGCGACGGTGAGCGCGACTTCGCCCTGCTCGGTGAACTTCAACGCGTTGGATAGCAGGTTGCGCAGGATCTGCGCGACGCGCTGGCCATCGGTGACGATCGTGTCGGGCACGCCGGGCGCACGCTCGGCCGAGAACTGCAGATGCTTCGCAGCCGCCATTGGCTCGAACATTTCGCGCAGCGACTGCAACATCGAATCGAGCGGCACCGTTTCGCTGTCGATGGTGATCTGTCCGGCTTCCACCTTCGACAGATCGAGGATGTCGTTGATCAGCACCAGCAGGTCGCTGTTCGACGCATGAATCGTTTCCGCGTAGCGCACCTGCTCTTCCGTCAGGTTGCCGGTGCGGTTCTCCTGCAACAGGCGCGCGAGTATCAGCGAGCTGTTCAGCGGCGTGCGCAGTTCATGCGACATGTTCGCAAGAAACTCGGACTTGTAGCGGCTCGACTGTTCCAGCCGCGCAGCGTTGGCGGCCAGTTCGTCCTGTGCTTCGAGCAGATCGGACTTCTGGCGCTCCAGACGCTTCGCGTAGTCTTCAAGCTGCACGTTGGTCTGTTCGAGTTCCGCCTGCTGCGCCTCGAGCCGCGATTGCGATTCGACCAGCGCACGGCCGCGTTCTTCGAGACCTTCATTCGATACGCGCAACTCTTCCTGCTGTACCTGAAGCTCTTCATTCAACTGCTGCGTTTCGGCGAGCGCATCCTGCAAGCGTTCGCGATACAGCGCGGCTTCGATGAAATCGCCCATGCTGTTGGCGATCAGCGTCAGAAACTCGTGATCGCGCGGACTGATGTTGCGCATGAAGCCAAGCTCGATCACGCCGTTGACGACGCCATCGTTTTCGATGGGCAGAACGACGAGGTTGCGCGGCGCACTCATGCCCGTGCCGGAGACGACCTTGATGTAATCGTCGGGGACGTCGTGCAGAACCAGCGTACGGCGCGACGCGGCGGCCTGGCCGATCAGGCTTTCGGCTTCGCGGAAGGTGCGGGTTGCCTGCTCGCTTTCCTGGCTGAAGCCGTAAGTTGCGATGCGTTTGAGGCTGCCCGTTGCACGGTCGCGCACGTATAACGCCGCGACCAGCACGTCCAGATATTCGGCGAGAAAGTCGAGAATCGCGCGGCCAACCAGCGGCGGCCCCGACTGGCCGACAACCCGTTCCGCGAGCAGCCGCTGCCCGGAACGCAACCAGACCTGCTGCTGCAATACATCGGTGTGCTCGGCCTGGCGCGCAAGCACGCCGTCATACGATTCGGACAGGTTCAGCAGATCGCGCCGCCCGCGATACGCGATAAAACCGCTCACCGACAGGCTGACGATCAGAAACACGCCGACCAGGATCGACGTGACGTTGCGTGCATCGCCGGAACGCTGCTGACGCAGTGCTTCTTCCACCGCGAGAAACTGGCCGAACAGCCGCCGCGTTTCGTCGAATTCGATCTTGCCGCGACCGCTCTTCACCTGCTCGGTGTAATCCAGGTTGCGCCGGCGCAGATCGATCATCTCCTGCGCGAACTGATCCCAGCGCTGCTGCACGCCGCGAATGCGCTTGAGCTGCTCGACCTGCGACGGGTTATCGGAAACCAGTTGCATCAGCGTGTTGATCTCTGTTTCGAAGCGCGGCTGGCCAAGCTGATACGGCGCGAGGAAATTCTCGTCGCCCGTGATCAGGAAACCGCGCAATGCGGATTCCCTGTCGACCGCCAGGCGCAGCATTTCATTCGCGTTGCCGATCACGCGCTCCGAATGCTCGACCCAGCTCATCGTGTTGACGAGGTACGCAATGAGCGCGACGAACAGCGCCATCGTGATGACGCCGAGTGCGAGTGGCAGCGCGATGTTGCGGCGAATGATGCGACGAAAACTGATCTGATCGACAGCGGCAATGGCGGTCATTTTTGCTGCGTTGCCGCCTGGCTCGTGTGATGGATTCGGCATTTTTGACTGGAGAAAACGTTGGCGTCTGTAGTTGTAGCCGGAATGTGCGACTGCACGGCTATGCCCGGAATGCAGTGATGCAATTCGTTGTATGGACAAGCGTTGGCAGTATCACACAGCGTCAGGCGTTCGTGTAACTGGACGCTGAAGGGGCGCGGCCGGCGAGGCGGACGGCAGGAAGGGAGCGCTTATAGAGCGCGATGTGGAAGAGCGCCTGGCAGCGCGCTTCGAACAGGATGAAGCCAGTCAGCAGAACGAGACCGCACGCATCGATTGTCTGCGTGCGGCCCCACCCAATTTACGATGCAAGCTTATTGGCCCGTACCCTGTCCGATACCGGCTTTTTTCTGCGCGTCCTGCAGATCCTGCGGGTAGTTCTGATCGTTCGCGCGGCCCGGCTGGTAGCCCGCGTCTTCGAGCTTCTTCAGTTCTGCGTTCTTCTTGGCGCGCGCTTCCTTGCGCGCCTGCTTGCGCTGCGCCTTGGTCGGCTTCGCGGCGGACGCGGCCATGCCAGCGGCATCCGTGCCGCCGGACGTGTCGTTCTGCGCGAACGCAGGCGCAGCCGCGCCGATACCCAGCGCGGCCGAGGCGAAGAGGACGATCAGTTTTTGGGTGAGTTGCATGGCTGTTCTCCTGTTGTAAAAGTTATGCGATCGATTCCGCTTGCGCGGCCTGAGTCGGACGAATCCGGCGCGTGCAGCGTGCGCCGGTCAATCCAATGTACTCGACACGCACGTATTGCGCCTGGCAGGGTTGTAGAATCCGCGGGCATGTCTGCCCTATCCGTGCTGTATCCGCAGACCGAACCGAATACGAAAGGAGACCCGCATGTCCGTTGCTGCAACCGTTTATCGCGGCGATGTCGTCGAGAACACGCATATCGCCCATGTGGCCGTCGTCGATACGGACGGCACGCTGCTGGCTTCGTGCGGCGAGCCGTCGCGGCTCACGCTGGCCCGGTCGGCGGCGAAGCCGGCTCAGGCGCTCGCCGTCGTTGAAACGGGCGCGCTGGAACGCTTCCGTTTCGACGATGCCGACCTCGCGCTGATGTGCGGCTCACATAGCAGCGAGGCGCGGCATATCGAACGCGCGCGCAGCATGCTCGAGAAAGCGCAGGCCAGCGAGGCCGATTTGCGTTGCGGCGGCCATCCCCCCATTTCGGATGCCGTGTATCGCGACTGGATCAAGCGCGATTTCATTCCAGGCGCCGTGTGCAGCAACTGCTCGGGCAAACACGCCGGCATGCTCGCAGGTGCGCGCGCGCTGGGCCTGGCGCTCGCTGATTACCATCTGCCTGAGCATCCGTTGCAGGCGCTCGTGAAGCGCACGCTTGCCGAGGCGTGCGATCTGTCCGAAGCGCAAGTGCAATGGGCTACCGACGGCTGCAATCTGCCCACGCCGGCTTTCCCGCTTGACCATCTGGCGCGTCTCTACATGAAGCTCGCACGTGCCGCCGATGGGCATGTATCGTCGGATACGAAACGCGATGCGGCACTCGCGCATATCTATCGCGCGATGACGTCGCATCCGGAAATGGTCGCGGGAGAAGGGCGTTTCTGCACGCTGCTGATGGGCGCAGCCAACGGCGCGCTGGTCGGCAAGCTCGGCGCGGAAGCGAGCTATGCGATTGGCGTGCGTGCATCGGCGCAAACGGCGAAGCTCGGCGCAAAGGGTGCGCTCGGCATCGCGGTGAAGGTGGAAGACGGCAACGTGGCGATGCTCTATGCGATCGTCGCCGATCTGCTGACGAAGCTCGACATCGGCGACGAGGTCACACATCGCGCGCTCGATGGCTTCCGGCTGCGCACCATGCGCAACACGGCCGGTCTGGCAACGGGCCGCGTCGAAGTGGCCGTGCCGCTCGTCAAGGCGCGCTGAGCACGCCTAGCTCGACGACTGGCTGTCGCTGCTGTTGCCGTTGTCGTTATCGTCAGGTGCGTCGAACATTGCCTGACATTTCGGCGACAGCTTGTCGTAGTGTTGCTTCATGCACGCCTCGATCTTCTCCTTGTTCGGGATATGGATCGCGCAGAACTTGATGGCGTCGTGCTTGCAGGCCTTGGTTTGCTCATCGCGCGTGGCGGCCGTTCCGACGTTCGCCGCCGCCACGCACGCAACAAGCAGAAGTAGCGGTTTGAGCTTCATTGCCGTGGTCCATGTCGAAGTGAATGCGCGGTTGTCCAGGCTGCGTTTCGTGTAGCTTCGAGTAAAGCAGCCCATTCAACGGCAATCAAGCAAAAAACGAACCCAACGCGGCGCAACGTACGCATCAGCACATCACGGCAGCGCCATAATGATGGTGCGTGGTGCTTCGTCAAAGCGGAAGGCGGTGCATGCGCCCCATGCTATGCTTGCACAGCCCGCCAAGGGAACGGTACAGCTATCCGCATTCGCACGGCCACAACAAATACATCATGGACTACCGGCATCTTCAGAAACGCAAAAGCCTGCATGCGCGGATCGTGCAGGAACTCGGTATCGAGATCGTCAGCGGCAGGCTGGTGCCGGGCGAACGCCTGCCCGCCGAAGCGACACTTTGTGAGAAGTATGGCGTGAGCCGCCCGGTGCTGCGCGAAGCGACGCGCGTGCTGGTCGCCAAAGGGCTGGTCATTTCGAAGCCGCGCGTGGGCAGCGTAGTGCGGCCGCGCGAGGAATGGCACATGCTCGATCCCGATGTGCTCTACTGGACCCTCAACAGCATTCCCGAAGGTGAATTCTTCCTGTCGCTGATGACGGTGCGCCGCATCATCGAACCGGCTGCGGCAGCGCTCGCTGCCACGGCCGCTACGGACGAAGACCTCGAACGCATCGGCTCGGCCTACGACCGCATGGAGCACGCGCAAAGTGCCGGCGATCTGCTCGAACCTGACCTCGAGTTTCACCGCGCGATCATGGCTGCAACGCACAACGACATGCTCGCGTATATCGGCAACATGATGTCGCTGGCGTTGACGGAATCGATCAAGCTGACGAGCCGCCATCCCGATACCCACGCGCTCTCGCTGCCGCGCCACAAGGCTATCCTCACCGCGATCCAGAATCGCGACGCCTTGGCAGCCCGTCAGGCCAGTCTCGTGCAGCTTGAAAATGCACGCGCCGACGCCGACAGGATTCTCGGCATCGGCGCGCACAGCCTGACCTGATTCGCCACGCGCCGCGTGACGGCGCGTTCTGTCGCCTGATAACTCAGTGCTTCAATGCGAATGCGCGGGCACGTCCGCGCCGCGGCAACCCACCAGAAAGTCGAAATCGCAGCCCTGATCGGCCTGCATCACATGGTCGATGTAGAGGTTGCGGTAGCCGCTCGCATCGGCGGGATTGCGTTGCTGCGACTCCTTCCATTCGGCGAGGCGCGCAGTCATCTCCTTCTCGTCGATATCGACATGCAGGCGGCCTGCATCGCAATCCAGCTCGATCCAGTCGCCGTTGCGCACGACAGCCAGCGGACCACCCGCGCGCGCTTCCGGTGCGACGTGCAGCACGACGGTGCCATATGCCGTGCCGCTCATGCGGGCGTCCGACACCCGCACCATGTCCGTCACGCCTTGCGCGAGCAGCTTGGGCGGCAAGCCCATGTTGCCGACTTCGGCCATGCCCGGATAGCCCTTTGGCCCGCAGTTTTTCATCACCAGCACCGAGTCTGCCGTGACGTCGAGTTCGGGATCGGCGATGCGCTTCTTGTAGTCGTCGAAGTTCTCGAATACCACGGCGCGGCCGCGGTGTTTCAGCAATGCAGGCGTCGCCGCGGATGGCTTGAGCACCGCGCCATTCGGTGCGAGATTGCCGCGCAGCACACACAGGCCGCCGTCTTCGCGCAGCGGCTTGTCGAGCGGACGGATCACTTCGTCGTTATAGAGCGGCGCGTCGATACAGTTCTCCCACAGCGTCTTGCCGTTCGCCGTGAGCGCATCGGGATGCGGCAACAGGTTCGCTTCGCCGAGTCTGCGCAGCACAGCAGGCAGACCGCCTGCGTAATAGAACTCCTCCATTAGAAAGCGCCCTGACGGCTGCAGATCGACAAGCGTCGGCGTGCCGCGTCCGATGCGCGTCCAGTCGTCGAGTTCGAGATTCACGCCGATGCGTCCCGCAATCGCTTTCAGGTGAATCGCCGCATTGGTCGATCCGCCGATTGCCGCATTCGCACGGATTGCGTTTTCGAACGCTTCGCGTGTGAGCAGCTTCGAAAGCCGCACATCCTGCAACGCCATCTCGACGATGCGCATGCCGGACAGATGCGCGAGCACATAGCGGCGCGCATCGACAGCGGGAATCGCCGCGTTGTGCGGCAGCGTGACGCCGAGCGCTTCGGCCATGCAGGCCATCGTCGATGCCGTGCCCATCGTGTTGCAGGTGCCTGCAGAACGCGACATGCCCGCTTCTGCCGACATGAATTCGTGAATCGAAATCTTGCCCGCTTTCACCTGCTCGCTCAGTTGCCACACCACCGTGCCCGAGCCGATGTCGCGTCCTTCATGTTTGCCGTTGAGCATCGGCCCGCCGCTCACGACGATCGCGGGCACGTCGCAACTCGCGGCGCCCATCAGCAGCGCGGGCGTGGTCTTGTCACAACCGGCAAGCAGCACGACGGCATCGATAGGGTTGCCGCGAATCGACTCTTCAACATCCATGCTCGCGAGATTGCGCGTGAACATGGCCGTGGGCCGAAGGTTCGACTCGCCGTTCGAGAACACCGGGAACTCGACGGGAAAGCCGCCCGCTTCATACACGCCACGCTTCACATGTTCCGCGAGCTTGCGAAAGTGCGCGTTGCACGGCGTGAGTTCGGACCACGTATTGCAGATGCCGATGATCGGCTTGCCATCGAATTCGTGATCGGGGATGCCCTGATTTTTCATCCAGCTGCGGTACATGAAGCCGTTCTTGTCGGCGGTGCCGAACCAGGCGGCGGAGCGCAGTTTGCGGGGTTGGTCGCTCATGGTGTCTCGTTCGATATTGTCTAAATATAGTAATACTATATGCGCCGTATGCGCCGATGTCCAATGGGGTTTACAGGCAAACTTTTGAAAAACCCATCTTCAGCAGAATGTCTTAAATAGCGGGTACGTATTGCACTGTAATACGTCTGGCTCGGGACTGATAGAGACAAATAGAATGACTTTTTAGTGGTGTGCATGGGGGAAAGTACTAATCACAAGCCACTCTCGTCACGCATATAGTTTGGCTAATTCGTCGGTAGGGGTATCGGCTTACCAGTTGGCGGCGTGCTGAAAATGAGGAGTCTCAAATAGTGGCAATGTCGGGCAAACGTGACTTCGCTTCACATACTGAGCAGATCGATTCCGTGTCGAACGCCACTTGCATCGATCCATGCGAACTCGTGCGCGCATTGAATGCGCTTGCGTTACGCTGAGGCCGCTAACAATCCGTTAGTCCCTCGAAGCTCACTATATGAACAACAGACTCTCTATCGGCATCGTCGGCGTGGGCAAGATCGCGCGCGACCAGCATCTCCCCGCTATCGCCGCGCTCGACGGCTTCGAGCTTGTTGCGTGTGCGAGCCGCAATGCGAGCGTCGACGGCGTGCGCAACTACAAGACCATCGAAGAGATGCTTGCGGCCGAGCCGCAGCTCGATGCGATCTCGCTGTGCGCGACACCGCAAGTGCGCTTCGATCAGGCGCGCGTGGCGCTCGAAGCGGGCAAGCATGTGATGCTCGAAAAGCCGCCTGGCGCGAGCGTGCACGAAGTGGACGTATTGCGTTCGATGGCGAAGCACGCGGGCCGCACGCTGTTCGCGACATGGCATTCGCGTTATGCACCTGCAGTCGAAACGGCGCGTGCATGGCTCGCGTCGCGCACGTTGCAGGAAGTGCAGGTGCGCTGGAAAGAAGACGTGCGCCGCTGGCATCCGGGTCAGGCGTGGATCTGGACGCCGGGCGGACTCGGTGTGTTCGATCCGGGCATCAACGCGCTGTCGATCATCACGCACATGCTGCCGCGTGAAGTGATCCTGCGTGAAGCGACGCTCTCGGTGCCCGCCAACGTGCAAACGCCTATCGCCGCCGACCTCGATTTCATCGACGAAGCAGGCGTGCCCGTGCGCGCCGAATTCGACTGGCGTCATGGTCCCGTCGAGCAATGGGAAATCGTCGTGAAGACCACGGACGGCGATCTGCATCTGAGCGAAGGCGGCAAGAAGCTGGCGATCGCTGGCAAGCCCGTCGATGTCGGCCCTGAGCGCGAGTATCCGTCGCTGTATGAACGGTTCCACTGGCTGATCACACATGGCGAGCACGACGTGGACGTGCGTCCGCTGCGACTGGTCGCCGATGCTTTCCTGCTTGGCCGTCGTCACGAGGTCGAGCCGTTTCACGACTAGAGCCTGAGAGAACGCGGGCCTGGTCGTCCCTTTAGACCTGTTTAGCGTTGATTCGAACAACCATAAGCAACGACCTGATCCAAGGAGACAAGCATGACCCGCAAGCTTCGACGCCTCACGTTGTCCGCGATGGCGGCCGCATTACTGGCCGCGCCGTTCGCCATGCAGATGACCGCGCACGCGGACGCGCCGCTGAAAATCGGCGTGCTCGTGAAGATGCCCGAACAGGCATGGTTCATCAACGAGCAGAAGGCGGCGACCGCTTTGGGCGCGAAGGAAGGCTTTTCGGTGGTGAACATCGGCGCGCCTGACGGCGAGAAGGTGCTGGCGGCCATCGACAACCTCGGCGCACAGGGCGCGCAAGGCTTCGTGATCTGCCCGCCCGACGTGCGTCTCGGGCCGGCGATTCAGGCGCGTGCAAAGCGCTACAACATGAAGTTCGTGACCGTCGACGATCAACTCGTCGACTCGACGGGCAAGCCGCTCGCGGGCGTGCCGCACCTTGGCATGTCGGCATTCAAGATCGGCAATCAGGTTGGCCAGGCGATCACCGACGAAATGAAGAAGCGCGGCTGGAAGCCGGAAGAAGTCGGCGCGATCCGCATCACCGACTACGAACTGCCGACGGCCAGGCTGCGCACCGACGGCGCAACGGAATCGCTGCTCGCGAACGGCTTCAAGAAGGACAACATCTTCGACGCGCCGCAAAAGACCACCGACGCCGAAGGCGGCTTCAACGCAGCGTCGCCCGTGCTGTCGAAGCATCCGAACATCAAGAAGTGGGTGATCTTCGCGGTGAACGAAGAGACCGTGCTGGGCGGCGTGCGTGCCACCGAGCAGCTTCATATTCCCGGCTCGGATGTGATCGGCGTCGGCATCAACGGTGCAGGCGAAGCGTTCGCTGAGTTCCAGAAGAAGGAACCGACGGGCTTCTACGGCACGATCGCGGTCAGCTCGACGAATCACGGCAAGCAGAGCACGCAGAACCTCGTCGACTGGATCAAGTCGGGCAAGACGCCGCCTGCTGACACGCAGACCACGGGCAAGCTGATGACGCGCGAAAACTGGAAGGACGTGCGTACGGAACTCGGAATCTGAAGCAGCAGAACGGATGCGAAACACGATGAACGCGAATGACGCCGCCAGCGCCACGCAGTCCACCCGCGCAACTTACGTCGCACCTTCGGATCAACCGCTGACGGCGTCCGCCACGCATCTCGAACTCGACGGCATCACCGTCGCGTTTCCGGGCGTGGTGGCGCTCGACAACGTGTCGTTCGAAGTGCGCGGCGGTGAAGTGCACGGCCTGATGGGCGAGAACGGCGCAGGCAAATCGACGCTGCTGAAAGTGCTGTCGGGCGTGAACCAGACGCAGGCGGGCGCATTGCGCCTTGCCGGCGTCGAGCACAGGTTCACGACCACCAAAGCCGCGATCGAGGCGGGCATCGCGATCATCTATCAGGAACTGCATCTCGTGCCCGAGCTGACGGTGGCAGAAAACCTGATGCTCGGGCAGTTGCCGAACCGCTTCGGCGTGCTCGACGAGAAGTCGCTCGTCAAGCGGGCGATGACGGAACTGGAGCGTCTCGGCGAGTCGATCGATCCGCACATGCAGGTGAAGAACCTGTCGATCGGCCAGCGTCAGATGATAGAAATCGGCAAGGCGCTGATGCGCGATGCGCGCGTGATCGCCTTCGACGAACCGACCAGTTCATTGTCCGCACGCGAAACGGAACGGCTCTTCAAGATCATCAATGCACTGCGCGCGCAAGGGCGCGCGGTGATTTACGTCACGCACCGGATGGACGAGGTCTACGAACTGTGCGACCGCGTCACGGTATTCCGCGACGGTCGCCGCATCGAGACGTTTGATTCGGTTGCGGACCTGGATCGTGATCGTCTCATCAGTTGCATGGTGGGCCGCTCGATCCGCGATGTGTATGGATACCGTCCGCGCGAAGCGGGCGACGTGCAGCTTGAAGCGAAACAGTTGATGGGGCCGGGGCTGTCCGCTCCGGTCTCCTTCACTGCGCGCAAGGGTGAGATTGTCGGCTTCTTCGGACTGGTGGGCGCCGGGCGTTCCGAGTTGATGAAGCTGCTCTATGGCGCGACGCAGCCGACGCAAGGACACGTCGAACTCAATGGCAAGCGCGTGTCGTTCGCGACGCCGCGCGATGCCGTGCGCGCAGGCATTGCGCTATGCCCGGAAGATCGCAAGCAGGAAGGCATCGTCGCGATTGCGTCCGTGGCCGACAACCTGAACATCAGCGCGCGGCGGCATTTCAGTCCGTTGAGCTTCCTGTTGAACGGCAAGCGCGAACGCGACCTGACCCGCGAATACATCGACAAGCTGTCGATCAAGACGCGCAACACGGAAACCGTGATCGGCACGTTGTCGGGCGGCAACCAGCAGAAAGTGATTCTGTCGCGCTGGCTCGCGGAGCGCATCGACGTGTTTCTGCTCGACGAGCCGACGCGTGGTATCGACGTCGGCGCACGCGCGGAAATCTACGAACTGCTGTACGACCTCGCGGAAGCAGGACGCACGGTGATCGTCGTATCGAGCGATCTGGCGGAAGTGATCGGCATTGCGGACCGCGTGCTGGTGATGAAGGAAGGGCGCATCGTCGGCGATCTGCCGAAAGCGCAGGCCACGCCCGATCAGCTGATCAAACTTGCTTTGCCGCAGTAAGCAGCGCGTGCAACAGCGCACCACGTAGACCACGGAACTGGAAGCCCATGCAAACACCGAGCACCCGTCCGGCGACCGAGCCGGCCGCCAGCCACGTCGCATCGCCAGGCGCGGTCGCGCGCGCGGCGCGCACGGGGGATCTGATCAACAAGTCGGGCATCGTGCTGGTGTTCGGCCTTCTGTTCGCGGTGCTGTCGTTCGCGGGGCCCGACTTTCTGACGACACGCAACATGCAGGGCCTGCTGCTCTCGGTGACGTTGATCGGTTCGATCTCCGTGACGATGATGTTCGTGCTGGCGCTCGGAGAAGTGGATCTCTCCGTCGCATCGATCGTGGCGTTTTCGGGCGTCGTGGCTTCGACGCTGATTACCGTGACGCATAGCGTGTGGCTCGGCGTGGCGGCGGGCGTGCTCGCGGGCGGCGCGGTTGGCCTCGTGAATGGTCTGCTGATCGCGCGCTACAAGATCAATTCGCTGATCGTCACGCTCGCGATGATGGAAGTGGTGCGCGGCCTCGCGTTCATCACGTCGAACGGCGATGCCGTGATGATCTCGGAAGAGAGTTTCTTCGATCTCGGTGGCGGTTCGTTCCTCGGCATTTCGTATCCGATCTGGAGCAATATCGTTGGGTTCGTGCTGTTTGGTTTCCTGCTGCGCAAGACGGTGTTTGGCAAGAACGTGCTGGCTGTGGGTGGCAATAGCGAAGCGGCGTTGCTGGCGGGGTTGCCTGTTACGCGTATCAAGATCACGGTGTTCGTGCTGCAGGGCCTGGTGACGGGTTTTGCTGGCGTCATGCTCGCGGCGCGGATGAGTCTCGGCGATCCGAAGACTTCGGTTGGTCTCGAACTCGGCGTGATTGCGGCTTGCGTGCTGGGCGGCGTGTCGCTGACAGGTGGCGTCGCGACGATCTCTGGCGTGCTGGTGGGCGTGCTGATCATGGGCTCGGTGCAGGACGCGATGAGCCTCCTGAATGTGCCGACGTTTTATCAGTATCTGATTCGTGGTGGGATTCTGTTGCTGGCGGTGCTGTTCGATCAGTTTCGGCGGAGCAAGCGGCGGGTTTGATTTGGGCGCTTATCGGAAGATGTAATGCTGACGATTCCGGCCGAACCCACGTCTTATGCTTTCGGCGCGGTCGCAGCTGGTGCACTGGCTGCATTCGGTGCACTCTGCTGCGGCGCGTCGCGCTTAACGGGTTCAGGCTTTGCGTCAACGAGTTCCATCACGTTGCCGCGCACGACGATCTTCACAGGGTCAGTCTTCTTCCACTGCTTTTTCGGCACCAGTAGCTTCCACGTCGAGTCCCGGTCCGGATTGCGGAAGAATGCGACCACGCCAACATACTGTGCGTCTTCCTGCATCGGCTCACTGATGCTCGCGCTCGCGTTGGGACGTAACACGACATCGCGCGTTGCAAGCAGATCGGCTTTCAGCGCGTTGAGATCGTCGGTTTGCAATTGCGCGTACTCCAGTTGCTGGAAGCTCTGCGCATCCTTCAACTGATACAGGCGCACAACCGTCGATAGCGATTGCCCTGCTGCGTTTTCATTCAACGACGCACGGCTGACGAGATCGACGCTCATCGTTTTTACCTGCGTCGTGAAGACCCATTTGGCTGCATCGACGGTGCTGTCGGACACTGCCTGAGTCAGTCCGCAGCCGGCCAGCGTCAGTGCAGTCAATGTCAGTGCGCTCATGCCGAGCGCGTTCATCTTGTTGTTCATGGTTTTCGGCGTTGTTTGTTGTGTTCTGCGGATCACGGTATCGACGTACCATCGTTGCTGTTGCCCGTCCAGACACCCAGTTGCACGCGCGTACGGCCACCGTGACGGCTCAACGCCTCAGTGCCTGGCAGGCGCGTCGTGAAGCCGAGCCGCAAATCGCTCGTATTGATCTTCTGTGCCGGCATCAGATCGGGCGAGACCTGCATCTCGAGATGCGCCTGCGCCTCGTAGCCGAGGTAGAACCGCAACAACGTCATCACTTCGCGATGTGCGTGATGGCCTGGAAGCAATGCGAGCACGGACTCGCGTGTTTGCGGCGTGAGTGTGATGCGCACGCTGTTGCTTCTGTCATGAAAGCCACGACCCAGCAGACACGCTTCGCCGAGCGCTGCCCGTTGATCACTGCGCACGGCGATCCAGACGGGATGAAACTCATCGACGTCGACCTGCGTATCCGGCACTGCGTGACGCAGAATGCCCGCCAGCCCTTCAGCCGTGCGTGTCTTCTGACCTGCGAGGCCGAGCATCGACAGCAGTTTGCGCGGACCGACCCTGCGCGCAATGTCAGGCGTGCCGATGCCGAGTCCCGCGTAGCTGAGCAGATACTGCGAAATGTCATCTGCGCCATCTTTTCTGAAACCGGCCGGATAGCGATACTTGCGCCACACGCGGTAGTACTGCGTAACGATCCGGTGATGGAACAGATCGAGAAAGCCGGCGAGCGGCTCGGCGCCTTCGCGGTTCTGCGCAATCTCATCGGCAAAGTACGACGGCATGCGCGCATCGACGCCATAGAGGCCGAGAAAGGTGGTGACGACGGCTGGCGGTTTCGTTGGATCGTCGGCGTTGATTTCGGTCGCGTCGATTTCCCGGCGGGGGAACCCAAACCGGCCGTGCGAGCGAAAACGAACAGGCTCGTCTTTCGGCGAATCCGTCGTGCCAAGCGGCGACCGATCAGGCGCTGTCAACTCGATGAGCTGGCAGAAGCGGAAGAAATTCATCTGCGACGCGTGATCGAGCAATGCGGACAGCAGCGGTCGACCGGGCTCGCTCACCTCGTTATTGACCGCGTATGGAAACGCGTCATGCCGGTGGTTCAAAGCGGTGCTCCCTGGCCCTTGGTGTCCGGCCATTCGATGCGCCGGCCTGTCGGTTGCGAGACGATCACGAGCCTCGTGTAGAGGTTGAGCGAGGCATAGAGCCCGAGAAAGCGGTTCAACATGCCGCCGAACAGTTCGAGATCGCCATCGCCGGCAAAGCGGCTGCTGTCGATGGTCACGACGATCTCGACACCGCGTTGCAGGCCGCCGCGCACCAGTTTCTGCAGCAGGTGATGCTGAACATCGGTGATTGCGTCGATACGCCGCCGGTTCAGTTCGCCGTCCGTCCAGTCGTAGAGCGCGAGACTGCCGCGCAAGATCTCTGCGTTGAGCAGCGACAGATAATTCGGCGCGAGATGCGATAGCACGCGCCACTGAAAGCGGTCGCCAGTCGGCGGATAGACGGGCAATGTCGGCGCGCACAGATTGCGCACGGCGCCAATGTTCGTAAAACCGCCGCGCATGCGCGTGATGCCTGCTTCGCGTAGCGCTTTGCGCGGCAGCATGCCATTGGTGCCCGTCACCGAGAGCGATAGCGTTTCCTTTGGAAGCGTGTCGGCACGCTCCCATGCATGGCCGCCGAGCACCAGCCACGTGTCCAGCCGTCCTGCCGGCCCGCGCCGCACGCGGGTGTGAAAGTAACGCTCAGGCATTTCATGGCGCAGCATGCCGCCGCGATGTCGAAACGCCGCGAACGGAACATATTCGAAGCGCTGACCTGTGCCTGCTTCGAAACCCTGCACGGAATCGACCGAATAGACTTCGACGTTCGCGCCGTATTGCTCGCGAGCGTTCACGCGGTATTCGGTCTCGAACTGCGTGACGGTGACGGGCGCGGCTTCGAGTGCGAACAGATTGATGATCGGCGTGCAGTAGAGGCGAAGGTTATCGGCGTTGAAGCGCATGTCGTCGGGATACGCCTGGGCCGTGACGATCTCGACGTCGACGTGCGTAGCGGCAGCGGGGATTGCCTGGATGTCGAGACCGAGCAGATCGACAAACATGAACTTCTCGGGAAACGTGAAGTATTCGAGCAGCAATTGATATCAGGAAGCGCATACCGTTTCCCAACTCAAAGGCTCGCCGCCGGGCTATGTCGGCTACGGCCAGGGCGGGGTGCTGACGGAAGCCGTGCGCCAGCGTCCATACAGTGTGATCCTGCTGGACGAGGTCGAGAAGGCACACCGCGACGTGCTGAATCTGTTCTATCAGGTATTCGATCGCGGCTTCATGCGTGATGGCGAAGGCCGCATCATCGACTTTCGTAACACCGTCATTCTGATGACGTCGAATCTCGCTAGCGCGCAGATCGCCTCTGCTGCTGAGCTCCCGCACAGCACTGCCGATGAGCCCGCGCAAGACACTGACGATATGACGCGTGCCAACGGCGCGCCTGTCAATGACGCGGCGTTGATGGAAATCATCCGTCCCACGTTGCTGCAGCACTTTCAGCCCGCGCTGCTCGCACGTTTTCAAACGGTGATCTATCGGCCTCTTTCCGACGCCGCGCTCGCCGCCATTGTTCGCATGAAGCTCGACAAGGTAGCGCAGCGGATCGCGAAACGGTTCGATGCGGTACTGGTCTGTGAGACCACGTTAATCGATGAAATGGTTGGGGCTTGCAGAACGCCGGACTCGGGCGCCCGGAATATCGATAGCCTGCTCGATCAGCAGATTCTGCCCGTGCTCTCGCGTGAGTTGCTGTTGCGTTCAGCTCAAGGCAAACTGCCGGCCACGATACGGTTATCGTCGAGCGAGACGGAAGGCGTGGTCATCGACTTCGAAGACGGACCGCTTCTTCACGAGATTGCCGTATGAGCCATGGCGGCCCCGGACTGTTCGAAATGGTGACCGGGCACTTTGCTAACGGCGCGGCCATCGACGAATTCGACGCACAGACCCAAACGTTTCTGTCCGTTCAGGACAATATCCATCGCATCCTGAATAGCCGTCGCAATGGACTCGCGCATCTGCCGGACTACGGCCTTGCCGATCTGTCCGAGATTTATCGGCATTTGCCTGCATCGGCGCACAAATTGCGACGCGAGATCGAAGCGACGCTGCTCAAATACGAACCACGCCTGTCCAGCATCGAGATCAGTATCGAGGAAACCGATCCCGGCATGCTGTTGAGCTTCACGATGTCGTGTCATCTGCGCAGGCACGGCCTGGTGCGTTTCGGCACGCACTTCGCGCCGGACGGCCGCACCGTGCTGAAGATGTTGAACCGGGACATCGACCGCTACTGATCAGAACGGCGCCCCGCCCACCCCTTCGCGCTATCATCTATCTCTTCCCCGGTTCAAACGACACCAGCCGGACATGGCAAGAGACAACACGACAGGAGCGGGACGCCGGACTGCCGGGCCGCAGGCAACGCGCGCAGCCGCCGACGAAGAAGCCGCGCGCGGCACGGAAAGCATCGAAGGCGCAGCACCAGCCGAATCCGCCGCCGACGAAGCCAGCGGCGCGTCGACTTATCTCGTGCCAGGCCTCGAACGCGGCTTGCGCATTCTTTCCGAGTTCTCGGCGCGCGAACCCGTGCTCGGCGCGCCCGAACTGTCGAAGCGCATCGGCATTCCGCGCACCACGACCTTCCGCCTGCTGCAAACGCTCGAAGCGCTCGGCTTTCTCGAACGTGCGAATGGCGACCGGCATTTCCGGCTCGGCGTCGCGGTGCTGCGGCTCGGCTTCGAGTATCTGAGTTCGCTCGAACTGACCGATTTCGGCACGCCGATTCTCGAAAGGCTGCGCGATCAGACTGGCTTGAGTACGCATCTGCTGATACGCGACGACCGCGACGTGGTGTTCGTCGCGAAGGCGCAAACGCATGATCCGATGTTCAGTTCGGTGAAGGTGCATGTCGGCACGCGGCTGCCTGCGCACGCGACTGTGCACGGTCAGGTGCTGATGGGCGATCTCTCGCTGATGCAACTGCGCCAGCTATACCCCGAGCAGCAGCTAGAACGTTTCACGGACCGCACACCTGCCACTGTCGACGAACTGTATGAGCGCGTGCGCGACACGGCCGCGCAAGGTTACGCGCTCAGCGAGGCATCGTTCGAACGTGGCATTTCCGTGGTCAGCGCGCCCGTGCGCGACCAGACGGGCAAGATCGTCGCGGCGATGACGGTGACCGTGCCGCGTTCCGATATCGGCGACGACGAGCGCGCACCGCTCGTCGCGAAGGTGTGCGGCGCGGCGCTCGATCTGTCGACGCGATTGAATTATCGGCCGTCTGCTGACGATCCGACGCTCGCACATTCACGTTGATCGAGCGTACATAAATAAAAACAGGCGGCCTTTGAGCCGCCTGTTTCGCTTCATACCTGATCAGATCATCGTTCAGAACGAGTGGTGAATGCCCGTCAGCACGATCGCCTGATTGCGGCCGCCCGATACACCCGCCGTGAAGAACGCAGCGTTCGCGTTGTCGTTCGCGTGCTCGTACAGCACGTTCACGTAGACCTGCGTGCTCTTGGACAGCGCATAGATGTCGCCGATTTCGAACTGCGTCCAGCGACGGCCCGCGAGCGTCGTGGTCGCGGCGCCGCCTGCGACAGTGTTGGCCGGCGTGAACTGATAATTCGCGCCCGCGTCCCAGCTTTGATAGGTATCCGAGAAACCGTTCGACTGCAGCTTCACGCGCGTGTACAGCGCATGCAACAGCAGATTCCCAAGCTGATACGACAGACCCGCGCCCATGTTCTCGACCTTGTCGGCGGAATACGTTGCGGCAGCTTCCCCCTGGAAGCTGTTGATGCCCGTCGTGACGATCGACGGCGTGCGGTTGTGCTCGTTCGAATATACGGCGGCGGCCTTGAACGGACCGTTCGCGTAGTTCACGCCGAAGCTCATCGTCTTGCCCGTCGAGAAGTTCGTCGTGTTGCCGAGGCCGAGCATCGCGCCGACTGTGAAGCCCGCGTAGCTGATTGACTTGAACTTCACCGAGTTGTCGTACGGCACGACACCTGTGTCCGCCAGTTCGTCGATGTTGCCGGGGTGAAACGCATACCAGCTTGCTGCGAGATATGCGGTGCTGAGCGGGCCGAGCATGTCGAAGTTGAACGGCGTCTGATGGCCGAGCGTGATCTGCCCAACCTGATCGGAACTGATACCGACATACGCCTGCCGGTTGAACAGCGTGCCCGCCTTCGCGAAGTTGCCCGTGTTCGTATAGAAGCCGTTTTCGAGCTGGAAGATCGCGTGCAGACCGCCACCCAGATCTTCGACGCCGCGCAGACCCCAACGGTCCGGCTGCATGTTGCCCTGTTCTTCCATCCACTTCGTATGGCCGCCGACGTTGCTCACGTAAGCAATGCCGGCATCCAGACTGCCGTACAGCGTGACGCTGCTCTGCGCCCACGCCGTCGATGTCACCACAAGTCCTGCCACGCCGGCAGCGATGATGCGTTTCACCCTTGGTACTCCTGATCGTGTGGTCGAGATCACGGCATGCCGTTTTCTCTTCCTTTGCCTGTCATCTCTCCGGATGGCCTTCTGGTCGACTGCTCTGTTGGCTATCCGCTTTATGTTCCACCTATGGGCATATGTATCGCCTATGGAAAGTATAGTGAGTCAATACGGCGATCAAAAAACTTTTTGCGACGGTGAAAACCCTCATTCATCAGATGGCATCCCGTGCCGTACGCGCGCGTTCTTTATGCGCAGCAAGTCCTTGATTTGGCCCGCATTAGTCGGTCCATCCGTTGCAAAAACGCTGCTGTCGGTGTTTTCCCTGGAAGCGCAGAATTTTTATTTTGTCCGTCCAAACATGTTCCTATAATGACCATACATAAACTGATGTTCCTTAGATGGAACGTCAAGGCGAACGGAACAGGTTGGTCGGAGAAGGTGAGATATGAGTGAACAGTGGCTTTGCGCCGGACACGCCGGTGCGCTTTCCGAAGACTCGCCCGTCGAATTCAAGCTCGACGACGGCAAGGAAATCGGCATCTACAAGGTGGGCGACGAGCTTTACGCCCTCGAGAACGTCTGCCCGCATGCGTATGCGCTGCTGACGCAAGGCTTTATCGACGGCGACACGGTCGAATGTCCGCTGCACGAAGCCGTTTTCCATATCCCGACTGGCAAATGCATGAAAGAGCCGGGCGGCCGCGACCTGAAGACGTACTCCGTGCGCCTCGCGGGTGAAGAAATCCAGATCAAGGTGGAATGACATGAAAGAAGCTGTCGTGAACTTCAATCCCTTCCTGAAGCCGTGGCTCGCGCCGCAGCCGAACAACGTCGCGGGCAAGGGCGTGATCGAAAAGCCGGGCGAAACGGACAACATGATCTGGCAGACGCGCAAAGCCGAGCCGACGCAGTACGAGAACGACTTCGGCGATGCGCTGGAACAGGTGTTCGAAGCAGGCGCCGCCGAGTTGCATGAAGTGGTGGCAGGCCTGAACAGGATCGGCTTCCGCACGCCGGATGGCGCGCAGTGGAGCGAAGAGCGTCTCGCCGCGGAACTGCGGCTGCTTGCCGAATAAGCGCAACGCGTCCACGACCCAAGCGAACACGGAGTTTCTTCATGACGTCCCTCAATACAACGACCCCCGCAGCCGATCCGATCCAGGCCTATCTGGATCGCGGCATCAAGAACTACTGGTATCCCGTCGCGCCGAGCTGGCAAGTTGGCAATGCGCCTATCGGCCTCACGCGTCTGAGCGATCAGATCGTGCTGTGGCGCGATCAGGAAGGCAAAGTTCACGCGCTCGAAGACCGCTGCCCCCACCGCGGCGCGCGTCTGTCGCTTGGCTGGAATCTCGGCAATCGCGTCGCGTGCTGGTATCACGGCATCGAAGTGGAGGGCTCGGGCACGGTGCAGTCGGTGCCGGCCGTGTCGGCCTGTCCGCTCGAAGGCCAGAAGTGCGTGAAGTCGTATCCCGTCGAAGAGCACGCAGGCGCGATCTTCCTGTGGTTCGGCGACGATGCACATAAAGAACCGACGCCGCTCTCGCTGCCCGAAGAACTGGTCGGCGCGGAGTACTCGCAGTTTCTGTGCGTGTCGAACTGGAAGTGCAACTATCAGTACGCGATCGACAACGTGATGGACCCGATGCACGGCGCGTATCTGCACGCGACGTCGCATTCGATGGCCGAAGGCGACAAGCAGGCCGACATGCGCGTGCGCAAAACAGAGTCCGGCCTCATGTTCGAAAAGGTCGGTCAGCGCGACGTGAATTTCGACTGGGTTGAACTCGGCGAAACGGGCGGCCTGTGGATGCGCCTCGCGATTCCGTACAAAAAGAAGTTCGGCCCCGGCGGCAGCTTCGGAATTATCGGTTTTGCAGTGCCGGTCGATAACGACAACTGCCAGGTCTACTTCTGGCGCACGCGCAAGGTGAGCGGCTGGCAGCGCGATGCATGGCGCTTTCTGTATCGCAATCGTCTGGAAGGTCTGCATTGGGCGGTGCTGGAGCAAGACCGCTATGTGCTCGAAAGCCTCGCTCCGAATGCACGCGATCACGAGTTCCTCTATCAGCACGATGTCGGCATGACGCGCGTGCGTCGCATGCTGCGTCAACGCGCGCAACAGCATTTCGCCGATCTCGACGCATTCAAGGCGAAGCAGGCGGAAGCGGCCGCGCAGGCATCGACGGGGCACGCTCATGCCTGACGTCACGCTCTCCGGCCTGAACGGGCGGCGTGTCGTCGTAACGGGCGGCGCGCGCGGCCTTGGCGCAGCGTTCATCGAAGCGCTCGCCAAGGCAGACACGCAAGTCGTGTTCGGCGATGTCCTCGAGGCAGAAGGTCGCGCGCTCGCAGAGAAGCTCGGCGCGAACGTGCACTTCGTCGCGCTCGATCTCGCGAATCCTGAAAGCATCGCGGCGTTCGTCGAACAGGCCGCACAGAAGATGGGCGGCATCGACGCGTTGATCAACAACGCTGCAATCACCAACTCGGGCGGCCGCTTCGCAGAAGAGTTGACCACGCAAACGTGGGACGCGGTGATGAACGTCAACGTGCGCGGCACATGGCTGATGTGCACGGCAGCGCTGCCGCATCTGCGTGACTCGAAGCGCGGCGCAATCGTGAACATCGCATCCGATACGGCGATGTGGGGTGCGCCGAAACTGCTCGCTTACGTTGCCAGCAAGGGCGCAGTGATTTCGATGACGCGCTCGCTCGCGCGCGAATTCGGTGCGCACGGCATCACGGTGAATGCGATTGCGCCGGGCCTCACGGAAGTCGAAGCCACTGCCTACGTGCCCGCTGAACGCCACGAGTATTACCTCAAAGGCCGCGCACTGACGCGCCCGCAGGTGCCCGACGACGTCACGGGCCCGGTGCTGTTCCTGCTGACGGATGCCGCCCGCTTCGTGACGGGCCAGTTGCTGCCCGTGAACGGCGGCTTCGTGATGAATTGACCTTGCTCGAACGAGCGAACCACATGGAGAAAACAATGGCCGACGCCGATCTCGAACGCAAATCGTGGGACCAACCCGCCGACGCGAGTTTCGAACAATGGCTGGATTCACGTGTCGCGCGCTTCGAAACGCGCCGCTACGACTGGGACGCTTTGAAGTTCCAGGCCGACTACGACCCGAAGTATCGCCGCGCGCAAATGCGTTATGTCGGCACGGGCGGCACGGGTGTCGCCAAAGATATGAACACGGTGCCTGCTGGCGGCTTCACGTTTTCGACGATGGTGATTCCCGCCGGCAACATCGGTCCGAGCCACATTCACACCGACGTCGAAGAAATCTTCTTCGTGCTGCGCGGCAAGATGAAAGTGATCTGCGAGCGCGATGGCGAAACGTGGGAAGCCGTGCTCGGCGAGCGCGATCTGATCTCGGTGCCGCCGGGCGTGTATCGCACGGAAATCAACATCGGTGAAGAAGACGCGTTGATGTGCGTGATGCTCGGTGCGCCGAAGCCGATCACGCCGACGTATCCGCCCGATTCGCCGCTCGCGAAGATCAAGCGCGATCTCGCGAAGTAAATCCGCTGCAACGAAAGCACCTCACTCACGAAGCGAAGCGAAACGAAGCCATGTCCGCAGCACTGCCCGTCACCGCCGATCAGTCCGATCAATCCGTCACGCTGGAAACGCGCCTCTCGCACTTCCCGGCAAAGCGGATCGCGATTGCGTCGCAACGCACGCTCGGCTATCGCGAAGCGGGCGCTGCACATGCTGGCGCATTGCCGCTCGTGCTGTTGCACGGCATCGGCTCGGGCGCCGCTTCGTGGGTGCAACAGCTTGAAGGACTCGGCACGACGCGCCGTGTGATCGCGTGGGACGCGCCGGGATATGGCGAATCGACGCCGGTTGAATCCGCTTCGCCGCAAGCCGACGCATACGCGATCTCGCTTGCGCAATGGCTCGACGCGCTTGATATCGAGCGATGCGTGCTGGTCGGTCATTCGCTCGGCGCGATCATCGCCGGTTCGTTTGCAGCGTCGCATGCACAACGCGTGGCGGGCTTGCTGCTGATTTCTCCCGCAGCGGGCTACGGCGCAGCATCCGAAGAAGTGCGTGCATCGAAGCGCGACAGCCGCCTCGCGATGCTCGCCGAACTCGGCCCGCAAGGACTCGCAGAACAGCGCAGCGCCAACATGTTGTCGTCGCATGCCGATCAGGCGTCGCGCGACTGGGTGCGCTGGAACATGTCGCGCATCGTGCCGCACGGTTACGCGCAGGCGACGCATCTGCTCGCCAATGCCGACCTCGCCAGCGATGTCGCGAACTACACAGGCCGTATCGCCGTTGCAGTCGGCGCGGATGATGCGATCACGCCGCCATCGTCGTGCGAACGCATCGCACTTGCGGCACATACACGCTTGCAGATCATCCCGCGCGCGGGTCACGCGGGCTACATCGAAGCAGGCGACGAATACACCGCGCTCATCGACGCATTCTGCCGCGCGAGCGACGGCCAATGGAGCAAAGCATGACCCCCGAATTGACGGGCACTGTGCCTGACGCAGAAGAAGACCGCAGCGACGCGAGCTATCGCGTGCCAGGTCTGGAACGTGGCCTGCGCATTCTCACTGAGTTTTCGCCGCGCGAGCCGGTGCTCGGCGCACCCGAGTTGTCGAAGCGCCTCGGCATTCCACGCACGACGGTGTTCCGTCTGTTGCAAACGCTCGAAGCGCTCGGCTTTCTTGAGCGCGCGGATCGCGACCGTAACTATCGTCTTGGCGTCGCTGTGTTGCGCCTGGGGTTTGAGTATCTGAGTTCGCTCGAACTGACGGATCTCGGCTTGCCGCTGATCGAAGCGCTGCGCGACGCGACGGGTTTGACCTCGCACATCGTGATCCGCGATGGCCGTGACGTCGTGTTCGTCGCGAAGGCGCAAAGCCATGCACCCGTGTTCAGCTCGGTGAAGGTGAACGTCGGCACGCGTTTGCCCGCACATGCAACGACACACGGACATGTGCTGATGGGCGATCTCTCGCTCGCCGAACTGCGCGCGCTGTATCCGGAAGACACGCTCGAACGCTTCACGAAGCACACGCCCGCGACCGTCGAGGAACTGTACGAACGCGTGAAGGACGATGCCGCGCGCGGCTTTGCGATCAGCGAATCGTCCTTTGAAAACGGTATTTCCGTGATTTCCGCGCCGGTGCGCAACGACACGGGGCGCATCGCTGCCGTCATCACGACGACGATTCCGCGTCCGCAAATCGACGCTGCGCTGCTCGACGGCGGGCTGGTCGACAAGGTGCGTAACGCAGCCGAGCAACTGTCGCTGCGGCTGAACTATCGGCCGTCGGCGGAAAGCCGCTACATGAAAGCATTGGGGCTGTGATGAATCAAATCGATCTGACAGGACAGGTTGCAGTGGTGACGGGCGGATCGTCCGGCATCGGCCTCGCAACGGCTGAACTCTTTTTGCGCGCGGGCGCATCAGTGGCGATTTGCGGACGCGATGCCGACCGGCTTGCGAGCGCTGAAGCCTCGCTGCGTGTCCATTATCCGCAAGCGCAACTTCTGGCTGCACGCTGTAACGTGCTCGACGCAGACGACGTCGCGCAGTTCGCGAATGAAGTGCAGCAGCGTTTCGGCCGCACCGACATGCTGATCAACAACGCAGGCCAGGGCCGCGTGTCGACCTTTGCGGACACGAGCGACGAAGCATGGCGCGAGGAACTCGATCTCAAGTATTTCAGCGTAATCCGCCCAACACGCGCCTTTCTGCCGATGCTCGCGCAAGCCGCGCAGCAAGGCAATGGCTCGATTGTCTGCGTGAATTCGCTGCTCGCGTTGCAGCCTGAACCGCATATGGTCGCGACTTCATCGGCACGTGCAGGCGTGCAGAACCTGATCAAGTCGCTGGCCGTGGAGTTTGCGCCGCAAGGCATCCGCGTGAATTCGATTCTCATTGGTCTGGTCGAGTCGGGCCAATGGCGCCGCCGTTATCAGACGCAGGCGCAGCCCGGTCAAAGCTGGGAAGACTGGACCCGCGAACTCGCACGCAAGAAAAGCATTCCGCTCGGCCGTTTAGGCCTTCCCGAAGAGGCCGCCCAAGCTCTCTTTTATCTCGCTACACCCCTGTCGTCGTACACGACGGGAAGCCATATCGATGTTTCCGGAGGCGTTGCACGTCATGTCTAACAAAACCACCGTCGGCGAGCTGATCGCCGCTTTCCTCGAGCAGTGCGGCGTCCAGACTGCTTTCGGCGTGATCTCCATTCACAACATGCCGATCCTCGACGCTATCAATTCGCGCGGCAAGATCCGCTATGTCGGCGCGCGCGGCGAAGCGGGCGCGCTGAACATGGCCGATGGTCTGGCGCGCGTGTCGGGCGGCCTCGGTGTCGCGATCACGAGCACGGGCACGGCTGCGGGCAACGCGGCAGGCGCGATGGTCGAAGCGCTGACGGCAGGCACGGCACTCGTGCACATCACCGGTCAGATCGAAGCGACGTATCTGGATCAGGATCTCGCGTACATCCACGAAGCGCCGGATCAACTGGCCATGCTGTCGTCTATTTCGAAGGCGGCGTATCGCGTGCGTTCAGTCGAAACGGCACTGGCGACGGTGCGTGAAGCCGTGCGCGTCGCGCAAACGGCGCCGAGCGGCCCTGTTAGCGTCGAGATTCCCATCGACATCCAGGCAGCCGAAGTGGAATGGCCCGCCGACATGACGGCACCGCACATCACGACGCTGACGCACGACACGAAGCGCGTCGAGCAACTCGCCGATGAACTCGCGAAAGCAAAGCGTCCGTTGTTGTGGCTCGGCGGCGGCACGCGTCATGCACGTACGCAGGTGGAGCGTCTGGTGAAGCTCGGCTTCGGCGTCGTCACGAGCGTGCAGGGCCGTGGCGTGCTGCCCGAAGATCATCCCGCAACACTCGGCGCATTCAACGTGCAGCCGACCGTCGAAAAGTTCTACAAGACCTGCGATGCACTGCTCGTGGTCGGCTCGCGCCTGCGTGGCAACGAAACGCTCAAGTACAAGCTTGCGCTGCCGCAGCCGCTGTTCCGTGTCGATGCTGACGCACTTGCCGACAACCGCGGCTATCGCAACGAACTTTTCATTCACGGTGATGCAGCCGACGTGCTCGATCAACTGGCGACGCTGCTCGAAGGCCGCATGAAGATCGACCCTGCATTTGCAGGCGATCTCGCCGCAACCCGTGAAGTCGCTGTCGGTGAAACGGGCAAGGGTCTCGGACCGTACAAGCGCCTCGTCGACGTGCTGCAACACGCAGTGGGCCGCGACTACAACTGGGTGCGCGACGTGACAATCTCGAACAGCACGTGGGGCAACCGCATGCTGAAGATCTTCCAGCCGCGCGCGGGCGTGCATGCACTCGGCGGCGGCATCGGCCAGGGCATCCAGATGGCGATTGGCGCGGCGTTGGCGAATGCTGCGTCGAAGACCGTGTGCCTGGTCGGCGACGGTGGCCTGATGGTCAACGTCGGCGAACTGGTCACGGCTGTGCAGGAAAACGCGAACGTGATGATCGTGTTGATGAACGATCAATGCTACGGCGTGATCCGCAACATTCAGGACGCGCACTACGGTGGCCGCCGCTGTTACGTGCAACTGCATCAACCCGACTTCGCGCAGTTCTGCGCGAGCTTCGGCCTCACGCACTACCGCATCTCGTCGCTGGATCAGGCTGAAGCGATCGTTCGCGACGGCATGGCGAAGACGGGTCCCGTGATGGTCGAAGTGGACATGCTGTCGGTCGGTACGTTCGCCACGGCATTTGCAGGCCCGCCCGTGCGCAAGCAGGAGCCGGAACATGCCTGAAGCCAATCACGCTGCCAACGGTGCCGCCATGAACAACCTGCCTATCGACATTGCAATGATCGGCTTCGGCGCAATCGGCCAGACCGTTTATCGCGCGGTCGCCGCCGATCCGCAAGTGCACGTGTCGCACGTGATCGTGCCCGAGCATCAGGCCGATGCGGTGCGCGAGCAGGTCGGGCCGGATGTGGACGTGGTGTGGTCCGTCGATGCGTTGAAGTCGCGCCCGCAGTTCGCGCTCGAATGTGCGGGGCACGGCGCGCTGGTCAGCCATGTCGTGCCGCTGCTGAAAGCGGGCACGGATTGCGCGGTTGCATCGATCGGCGCGTTGTCTGACCTCGCGTTGCTCGACGCGCTGAACGCTGCTGCTGACGAAGGCCACGCGACGGTGACGCTGTTGTCCGGCGCGATCGGCGGTATCGATGCGTTGGCGGCGGCGAAGCTCGGCGGTCTCGACGAAGTGCAATACATCGGCCGCAAGCCGCCGACGGGCTGGCTCGGCTCGCCCGCCGAACAGGTTTGCGATCTGCACACGCTGACGGAAGCACGCGTGATCTTCGAAGGCAGCGCGCGTGAAGCGGCACTTCTGTATCCGAAGAACGCGAACGTTGCGGCGACCGTCGCGCTTGCAGGCCTCGGCCTCGATCAGACGACCGTGCGTCTTATTGCCGATCCCGCAGTCACGCGCAACGTGCATCGCATCGTCGCGCGTGGCGCGTTCGGCGAGATGTCGCTGGAGATGAGCGGCAAGCCGTTGCCCGATAACCCGAAGACGTCTGCGTTGACCGCATATAGCGCAATCCGCGCGCTGCGCAATCGCGCGGCCCGCTGCGTGATCTGAGAGTCAAAGGAAGTACGACATGCCCCACACCGACATCATTTCGAGCCTCGTGCCCTCCGCCGATATCCTGATCGGCGGCGAGTGGAAGCGTGGACGCGGCGCACTGTACGCGAGCGTGTATCCCGCGGACGGCTCGGTGAACACCGAGATCACCACGGCTGACGCCGACGATGCTCGCGAAGCCATCGAAGCCGCCGACATCGCGTGGCGCAAACCGGACTGGTCCGGCCTGAAACCGCATCAGCGTGCGTTGATCCTGTATCGCATCGCCGATCTGATCATGGCGAAGCATGAAGCGCTCGCGCAGCTGCAACGCCGCGACAACGGTAAGCCGATCAACGAGACGCGCGTACTGGTTGCGAGCGCCGCGAACACGTTCCGCTATTTCGCGGCCTGCCTCGAAACGCTCGATGAAGAAGTCACGCCTTCGCGCGGCGACTACCTGACGATGAGCGTGCACGAGCCGATCGGTGTGATCGCGGCGATTACGCCGTGGAATTCGCCGATCGCATCCGATGCACAAAAGCTCGCGCCTGCTTTGGCGGCTGGCAACGCAGTCGTGCTCAAGCCCGCTGAAGTGACGCCGCTCGTATCGCTTGCGCTTGCGCGCATCTGCGAGGAAGCAGGCGTGCCGAAGGGTGTGTTGAGCGTGCTGCCCGGCAAGGGCTCGGTGATCGGCGATGTGATGGTGCGTCATCCGCTCGTGAAGAAAGTGTCGTTCACGGGCGGCACCGAAGTAGGACGCGGTATCGCGCGTATCGCAGCGGACAAGTTGATGCCCGTGTCGCTCGAACTCGGTGGCAAGTCGCCGACGATGGTTTTCGAAGATGCCGACCTCGATCACGCGGTAAATGGCGTGCTGTATGGCATTTTCAGTTCATCGGGTGAAGCGTGTATCGCGGGTTCGCGTCTGTTCGTGCAACGCTCGATTTACCCCGAGTTCATGAAGCGGCTCACGGAAAAAGCGCGCCAGTTGCGCGTCGGCGATCCGGCGAGCGAGAACACGCAGATGGGTCCGCTGATTACGGCAAAGCATCGTGAATCGGTCGAGCGTTATGTGGCGCTCGGCCTTGAAGAGGGCGGGCGTTTGCTGTGCGGTGGCGAGCGGCCTGTGGGCAACAACCGCGAACAAGGCTACTTCTATCAGCCGACGATTCTCGAAGGCCTGACGAACAACGCACGCATCTGCCAGGAAGAAATCTTCGGCCCGGTGCTGGTCGCGATGCCGTTCGACGACGAAGCGTCCTTGCTGAAAGAAGCCAACGACAGCGTGTTCGGTCTCGCCGCCGGCATCTGGACGCGCGACTACAAGCGCGCATGGCGCGTCGCGCGCGCCCTTGAAGCAGGCACGGTCTGGATCAACACGTACAAGCTGTTCTCGATTTCGACACCGTTCTCAGGCTGGAAAGAAAGCGGCATGGGCCGCGAGAAAGGCCGCCTGGGCATTCGTGAGTACATGCAGCAAAAGAGCCTCTACTGGGGCTTGAACGACGCCCCGCTCGCGTGGGCGAACTGAAGAGGCACGCAACATGAGCATTCTCGGCATTGAACAGATCACTTACGGCGTAACGGATCTGGAGACCTGTCGGCGCTTTTTCGCTGACTGGGGCATGAAGGAAACCGCGCGCAACGAAACGCGCGCGCGATTCGAAACACTGAATGGCTGCACCGTGCTCGCTGTATTGGCCGATGATCCGTCGCTGCCGCCCGCGTTCGAAGCAGGTCCGACGCTGCGCGAAGTGACGTGGGGTGTCGCGACGCCCGCTGATCTCGACAAGTATCGCGTGAGCCTGAAAGGCGCACAGGGCTATTACTCGCACGATGATGCCGTTGGTTGTATCGATCCGAACGGCATGGCGATCCGCATCGAAGTGACGCGCAAGCGCGATGTCGATGTGCATGGTTCGCTGTCGAACGTGTGGGGCCAGACGCTGCGTGTCGATACGCCCAGCACGATCTACGAACGCGCGGAGCCGGTTGAAGTGGGCCACGTCGTGTTCTTCACGAACTGTCTCGCAGAGCAGGAGAAGTTCTATCACGAGCGGCTCGGCTTCGAGACGTCGGACCGTTATCCGGATCGTGGTGCATTCATGCGCTGCGCACCGCACGGCGGCCATCACGATCTGTTCCTGCTGCAACTGCCCACAGGAAAGCGCGGCCTGAATCACGTCGCGTTCACCGTGCGCGATATTCACGAAGTGTTCGGTGGCGGCATGCATATCAGCCGTTGCGGTTGGGACACGCAACTCGGGCCGGGACGTCACCCTGTTTCGTCAGCGTACTTCTGGTACTTCCAGAATCCGGCGGGCGGCCTGATCGAGTACTACGCGGACGAAGACCAGCTGACGCCCGAATGGCAGCCGCGCGAATTCGAACCGGGTCCGACCGTGTTCGCCGAATGGGCGATCGATGGCGGTATCGACGGCAATACGCGCCGTCAGAAAGACACGAAAGCGCCGGAAGGCAAGTTCATGACGGAGCGCAAACATGACTGACGCTGCCAACACACACGCCGCGAGCCACACGGACGCGCCGCAAACCATCGTTGTGATTGGCGGTGGTCAGGCGGCGGGCTGGGTCGTGAAGACGCTGCGCAAGACGGGCTTCGAAGGCCGTCTCGTGATGATCGCCGATGAAATTCATCTGCCGTATGAGCGGCCGCCGCTGTCGAAAGCGGTGCTGTCCGGCGATGCCGATATCGACACCGTACGTCTGTTCGCTACCGACGATTTCGCTTCATTGAACGTCGAAGCATGGCAACCGGATGTAGCGACGCAGATCGACCGTGAACAACGCATCGTGCGCACGCAGACTGGCCGTGAAGTGCAGTATGACCGCCTCGTGATCGCAACGGGCGGCGCGGCGCGCAAGCTGCCGGCATCGCTGGTGAAGACGGATCACATCGCGTATCTGCGTACGCTGGATGAAGCCTCGGCACTCGGCGAGCGTCTGCGCAAAAGCCAGCATGTGCTCGTGATCGGCGGTGGATGGATCGGCCTCGAAGTCGCCGCGACGGCGCGCAAGCTCGGTGTTGCAGCGACGGTGGTGGAAGGCGCGCCGCGTTTGTGCGCGCGTTCGTTGCCGCCTTCGGTGTCGGATTTCCTGCTGGATCTGCATCGCGCGAATGGCGTCGATGTGCGCTTGTCCGCTGCGTTGACATCGCTCGATACGCATCCCGAAGACGCGAACAAGGTTCGCGCAACGCTCGCGGATGGCACGGTTATCGACGCCGATTTCGCAGTCGCAGGCATTGGACTCACACCGCACACGTCGCTTGCCGAAGCGGCGGGTTTGCCTGTGAGCGACGGCATCGTCGTCGACGAGCACGGCATGACGAACGACCCGCGCATCTTCGCATGCGGCGATGTGGCGAACCATCCGAGCGCGTGGCTCAAGCGCCGCGTGCGGCTCGAATCGTGGGCAAATGCACAGAATCAGGCGATTGTCGTCGCGAAGGCCGCGCTCGGCCAGTTCGAACCGTATGCGGAGATTCCGTGGTTCTGGTCGGATCAGTACGACGTGAACCTGCAGATTCTCGGCGACATTCCCGCCGATGCTCAACTCGTCGTGCGCGGCGATGTCAGCGCGCGGCGCGCGACGCTGTTTCATGTCGCCGATGGCGGCGTGCGCGGCGTGATTGCGATCAATACGCCGCGCGACCTGAAGCTTGCGCGCAAATGGATGACCCAGGGACGCACGGTCGATGTCGCGGCTCTGGCCGACGCCGACAAGGCACTCGCATAACCCCAGTACGCGGCGGAGAGACGACGCATGAGCACTATCGACAACACGTTTGAGGCACACAGCAGCGCTGGTGTCTCCCAACCCGCGACGCGCGGCTCGATCATCGCGCGGCTCGAGCGATTGCCTGCGAACGCTCTGCTGGTGCGCGCGCGCATCCTGATCGGTCTCGCGACGTTCTTCGACGGCTTCGACGTCATCGCAATTGCCGCGACGCTGCCGATCCTGATCGGCAAATGGCATCTGACGCCGTGGGACGTGGGCCTGATGATCGGCGCAAGTTCGGTGGGACAGTTGATCGGCGCGTTTCTGTTTCCGTGGTACGCGGAACGACATGGCCGCGTGAAAGCGATTGCGCTGAGTTCGGGGCTGATCGGTGTGACGAGTATTGCGTGTGGTTTTGCCCCGACGTTTGCAGTGTTTTTCGTGTTGCGCATCGTGCAAGGCATCGGACTGGGCGGCGAGTTGCCCGTGGCTGCGAGGTACTTCAACGAAATCTGCCGTGCGCATGGACGTGGGCGTTTCGTGCTGCTGTATGAGATCGTGTTTCCGGTTGGTTTGCTGGCGTCGAATGCGCTGGGTGCGTGGATCGTGCCGCGCTTTGGCTGGGAAGCGATGTACTTTATCGGCGGCATGCCGTTGATTCTGTTCTTCGTGCTGCGCAAGCTCGTGCCCGAGTCGCCGCGCTGGCTGGCCGAACGTGGCCGCATGGGCGAAGCCGCCGATGCCGTGCAGGCTTTCGAGCGCACCGCGAAAAGCGCGCTGCCGCCGATGGGCGACCCTGCTGCTTTCGAAGCAATGGCGGCACGCCATCCGAAGCGCAGGATGCGCGACCTGTTCGGTCAGGCTTACTGGAAGCGCTCGGCGGCTGTCGCGATGCTGTGGATGACGTGCGGCGTGATCCAGTACGGTCTGTCGACGTGGCTGCCGACCATTTATCGGACGGTTTATCACGCGCCGTTGCAGCTTGCGCTGAATCTGGCTGTCGCTGCTTCCGTACTCGGCGTGCTTGGCTCGCTGCTGTGCGCGATGCTCGTCGACAAGGTGGGCCGCAAGCCGATCATCAACTGGTCGTTTATGTTGTGCGCGTTGTCGCTGGTGTTGGCGGGTGTGTTCCACGACGCCTCTGTTTATGTGGTCGCGACGTGCTGCGCGTTTGCGCTCGGCTGGCTGGCGTGCGGGTTTATCACCGCGTATGTGTACACGCCGGAGTTGTATCCGACGAGTATTCGCGCGTTTGGCTGCGGTGTCGGCGGCGCGTGGCTGAAGCTCGCGGCGATCTTCGCGCCGACGCTCGTGTCGAAGACGATGATCGGCGGCAATCTCGATGTGGCGTTTTATCTGCTGGCAGTGGTGCCGTTTGTTGCGGCGCTGGTGGTGAAGTTTCTTGGAATCGAGACGAAGGGGAAGGTGCTGGAGCAGCTGGAGGCTTGAGTTTTCGTTGATGCTTTGAATGTTGGGCCACGATGCGCACTGTGCGTATCGTGGCCCAGGTTGTTTATAGGTGAGGGTTTTCGGGAGTGAGTGATCGCATGCCTGTCGGACGCACCGTAAATCGCTTCTCGACATGGCGTACGTGTAAAAAGACCACATTTCAGGGCAGTTTTGCCGCTTTCACGGGAGCGGTGTACTACAAGCACAGGGGCTGGAGGACGCGTTCGAAGCGAAAGGTGAGACTTTTCGGGGTTCCGTCAGTGGCGAATTGCCAGATTCTCTGGGATGCCGTTAGCTTGAAATATATACCACTTAGTGGTATATTTAAACATGCCCACGATCTGATCTCAAATGAAGAAAAAGCCGCTGCGGGTTTTCAAAACGGCCTGGTTCACCAGGAAGGCCAAGTCCGTGGGCATCTCGGATGTTGAACTTTGCAAGGCGGCGCGAGAGTTGAACGACGGGCAAGGCGACGACCTTGGCGGTAACGTGTGGAAAAAACGCTTGGACAAGAACACGAAACGAGGCATTGTCGTTAACAAGGTTGGAGATTTTTGGGTATTTGTTTACGTATTCGCCAAGAGTGACCGGGAGAACATTGACGATCGCGAGTTGCGCGGCTTTAAAAAACTCGCCCGGGACTACGGCGCTGCGAAACCGGCCGACATCGCCTGGATGTTGGAAGCGAAGGAACTCGTGGAGATCTGCAATGGCTAAGACACGTTACAAAAGCGATGCGTCGGAAGCTATTCATAGTGCTGCTTCCGGCTTGCATCGTGCAAAGGTCATCGACAAGAAGACGATGCGCGAGTACGACGAACTGTGCATCGAAGAAGTGCCGGAGTACAACGCGAAGGACATTGCGCGTATCCGTAAAGAAGTCAACGTAAGCCAGAACGTGTTTGCGCTTTATCTCAACACGACGGTATCGACGGTCCGGCAGTGGGAGCAAGGCGACAAAAAGCCTAGCGGTATTGCTGCTCGCCTGCTCCAGCTCATTCAGAAAAACGGCCTGGCGATCTTCGGATGAGTCAATCGAAAGGGCAATCGCACGATCGCAACGCCTTTAACGAGTGGTGCGATCACCCCTGCGGCAACTCCCGCACATCCGCCGTCGCCACCGCCCCAAACGTCTCGCTGAGCACATAATCCACCAGCTTGCCCGCCGACTCTTCAGGCGTCGATAGCTTGCCATCGCGCTTCAATTCCTCGAACTTCTCGCGCATCGGGAATTTCTCCAACTCCGACGAACGAATTTCCGCCTGCATATTCGTATCGACGACGCCCGGCGCGACGCTGCAAATCCGCAGCGCACGGTTTTGATCGAGCGCAACCGAGCGCGCATGATGATCGAGCGCGGCCTTGGTCGCGCAGTAGATGCTCCAGCCCGAATACGGATGCCGCGCCGCACCGCTCGAAATGTGCACGATGCGCCTGTCGCTCGCGTCCGGGCTTGCCGCTGCGAATGCGCTCGCAAGCATCAACGGCGCCGACACGTTCAGCGTGACAGCTTGCGCAATGGCCGCCACGTCCTGCGTTTCGACAGGGCCAATCGGCTGCACCATGCCCGCGTTGTTGAACAGCAGTACCGTCTGCGCATCCTTCATAAAGTTGCGCAACGTATCGCCTGCAAGGAATTGCGTCAGTCGATCGGCATTCGACAGATCGACTGCGACCTGTTCGAAGCCAGTCTGATTCGCGAATGCCTGATTGCCGGTACGCGAAACGCCGAGCACGGCAATACCCTGTGTCAGCAGCCGTTGTGTGAGTGCAGCGCCGAGACCGCGCGTATGGCCGGTGACGATAGCGCGGACAGAAGTCGTAGCGTTCATGTCGATGTGCGTTGAACCTGTTGATCAATCGGTCATTCTCGCACGCACGCGCACACAGCGCGTGCAGGCGCGTCACTCATTCATGCCGAAAGCGCTCGCGATACTGATTCGGCGTCGCACCAATCCGCTTTGTAAACACGATACGCATGCGGTCCGCCGTGCCGAAGCCGCAATCGTAAGCAATCGTCTTGAGTGCTGCGCCGCTGCTTTCGAGCAGCTTGCGGGCCGCATCCATGCGCGCCCGCTCGACGAACTCATGTGGCGTCACACCCGTTTCCTGCACGAAGATACGCGCGAAATTGCGTGCGCTCATTCCGGCAACATCGGCGAGCTGCCTGACCGTGAAGTTCTCGCGGATATTCGCCATGACATGCGTCTGGATCTTCGCGACAGGCGAGGTTTCATCGGCTGGCGCGGTGAGATACGGGCTGAACTGCGACTGCCCGCCCTGGCGCTGCGAGAACACCACCAGCCGCTTCGCCACGCTCAACGCCGTCTGCGGCCCGTGATCTTCAGTCACGAGCGCCAAGGCGAGATCGATGCCCGCCGTCACACCCGCCGACGTCACCAGCCGCTCGTCACGCAGATAGATGCGGTCGAAATCGACGCGCGCTTTCGGGAACTGCGTCGCGAGTTGCTGCGCGTGCTGCCAATGCGTCGTGACATGGCGATCGTCGATCAAACCCGCATGGCCTAACGCAAACGCGCCCGTGCAGATCGAGCCATAGCGCTCGCATTGCGAAGCGACTTGCGCGAGCCAGTGCGTGAGACGTGTGTCCGGCACGCTCTCGGGCAACGCGGGACCGCCTGCCATCAAGGCCAGATCGAATGTGCTGCGCTGCTCCGCGAAGGTTTCGTCTGCCACGAAAGTGATACCGTTCGACGCGCGCAGCGGCGCGCTATCGGCGGCGAGCAGCGTGACTTCATAGCGGTCTTTCTCGCCGATAAACCCGTTCGCTTCGGCAAACACATCAAGAGGACCGGCGACATCCAGCGCCTGGACGCCCGGAAAGATCGCTATCGCAACGCTCGGCATTCAATGACCTCGCAGAACAACGCGTGACGGAAAAGGCAGCAGACAACGTGTAGTTGGCAGATTTCGCCGTTGGGAACAGGTTGAGCGCAGCGGCCGCAAAGCCAATACTGAAGCCATCGACAGCCACGACATACCGGAGGAACCCACGATGGAACAGGATAGCAAATTTGCGTATCAGGCCGATGCCAAGGTCCGCGACGCGCACGACGAACGCCTGATGGACGAAGCCCTGATGGACACTTTTCCTGCCAGCGACCCCGTCGCGCCGATGCGTTTCGATTGAGCGCGAGCATTTGAAGCAAGCTCACGGCACAATATGACGCAATCCAATGCGTCATATTGTCTGCCATGGTCCTGAAGAACCTGCTTCGCCGCCTCGACCTCACCACGTTGCAACTGTTCATCGCCGTCTACGAGGAAGGCACGCTGACGCGCGCCGCGGAACGCGAGGCCATCGCGGTTTCGGCGGCGAGCAAGCGGTTGCTCGAACTGGAGCAGGCGGTGAACGCCACGCTATTCCAGCGCAACGCGCGCGGCATGACGCTCACGCCCGCAGGCGAAACGCTGCTGCATCACGCGCGCCGCGTGATGCGCGGCATCGAGAACATCGGCATCGAACTGGCGGGCCATGCGAGCGGCGTACGCGGCTACGTGCGCATGATGGCGAACCTGTCGGCGATCGTCGAGTTCCTGCCGGAAGATCTGCGCGCCTTTCTCGGTGTCAACGAGCAGGTGAAGATCGATCTCGAAGAGCGGCCAAGTGGCGGCGTGGTCGAAGCGGTGGCCGACAGTCTCGCCGATCTCGGCATCTGTTCCGGCGAAGCCGATGCGCGCGGTCTAGAAGTGACGCATTACCGGCACGACAGGCTGTGCGTCGTGATGCGCGACGATCATCCACTCGCGGGCCGCGAAAGCGTTGCGTTCGACGAGACGCTCGACAGCGATCACGTCGGCCTGCATTCGGCCAGTTCGATCAACGCGCGCACGCATATGGCCGCACGCCAGGCGGGCAAGGCGCTGAAGCTGCGCATCCACGTGCCGGGCTTCGATGCCGTGTGCCGGATGGTACAGGCGGGCATGGGCGTCGGCGTGCTGCCAGTGAACGTGTATCGCATCATGGGCCGGCCGCTGGGCCTCGTTTCCGTCGCGCTGGAAGACGCATGGGCCGAGCGCAATCTGATCATCGTCACGCGCGACGCGGCGCGTCTTTCGCCCGTCGCGAAGCTGCTGTTCGACCATCTGCGCACCGTGGAAGCCTTGTCCGGCAAGGCGTAGCGCGGAGCGTTCGCGAACCGCGAACGGTCGTTGGCGAATTGCGGTTGGACGCTCCCGCTGCGTCGCTTCTACATTTGTCTCCAACCTGAAACAAGATTGGAGACAGCCTCATGAGTGGTCCGTTGCAGGGCATTCGCGTCGTCGAAATCGGCACGCTGATCGCCGCGCCATTCGCCGCCCGCCTGCTCGCCGAGTTCGGCGCCGAAGTCATCAAGATCGAAGCGCCCGAAACGGGCGATCCGCTGCGCAAATGGCGCAAGCTGCACGAAGGCACCTCGCTCTGGTGGTATCTGCAATCGCGCAACAAAAAGTCGATCTGCGTGAATCTCAAGTCGCCCGAAGGCGCGGACGTGGTCAAACGTCTCGCTGCCGATGCCGACATCGTCATCGAAAATCTGCGTCCCGGTGCGCTCGAAAAGCTCGGTTTGGGCTGGGACGTGCTGCACGCGATCAACCCCAAGCTTACGATGGTCCGCATCTCCGGTTATGGGCAAACAGGCCCGTATCGCGATCGTCCGGGCTTTGGCGCGATCGGCGAAGCGATGGGCGGTATCCGCTACACGACGGGCGATGTCGATGGTGCGCCCGCGCGCGTCGGCGTGAGTCTCGGCGATTCGCTCGCGTCGCTGCACGGCGTGATCGGCGCGCTGATGTCGGTGTTGCGCGTGAAGACAGGGCAGGGCGATGGACAGATCGTCGATGTGTCGCTGGTCGAAAGCGTGTTCAACCTGATGGAAAGCCTCGTGCCCGAATACGACCTGCTCGGTCACGTGCGCGAGCGCAGCGGCGGCGCGTTGCCGGGCATTGCGCCGTCGAACACGTATCGCACGGAAGACGGCGGCTTTGTGGTGATCGCTGGCAATAGCGATCCGATTTTCAAACGGCTGATGCAGGTGATCGGGCGTCCCGATCTCGCCGATGATCCCGCGCTCGCCCGCAATGATGGCCGTGTCGCGCAGAACGCGATGCTCGATGCCGCGATCACCGCATGGACTTCGCATCATTCGATCGACGATGTGCTTGCCGCGCTCGAAAGCGCCGAAGTGCCGTCGGGTCGCATCTATTCGGTCGCGGACATCGTTGCCGATCCTCATTACCAGGCGCGCGAGATGTTGCTGAAGGCCGACTTGCCGGGCGGCGCATCGGTGAAGATGCCGGGCATCGTGCCGAAGCTGTCGGCGACGCCGGGCGAAGTGCGCTGGCAAGGTCCGGCGCTCGGCGAACATACGTCGAGCGTACTGGCCGATCTGGGTTACGCGCAAAGCGAAATCGAGCGGCTGCGCCGCGAAGGAGCTGTGCAATGAACTTCGATAACGACATGCAGTTCGACAAACTGATCGTGCAGGAAGTCGCGCCGCGCGATGGCCTGCAGATCGAGCCAACATGGGTCGAAACAGCCGACAAGATCGCGCTGATCGATCAACTATCGACGGCGGGTTTCACGCGCATCGAGGCGGGTTCGTTCGTCTCGCCGAAAGCGATTCCCGCGCTGCGCGATGGCGAAGCGGTGTTCACGCAGATCCAGCGCCGCGAAGGCGTGATCTTCGTCGCGCTGGTGCCGAACGTGAAGGGCGCGGAGCGCGCGCTGAACGCTCGCGCCGATGAATTGAACCTCGTGATGTCCGCGAGCCAGACGCACAATCGCGCGAACATGCGCATGAGCTGCGAAGCATCGCTCGATGCATTCACCGACATCGTGCGGCTCGCGAAGCATTTTCCTGCTTCATTGAATGCGACGGTCGCGACCGCATTCGGCTGTCCGTTCGAAGGCAAGATCGACGAAGACCGCGTCGTGTCGATCGTCGATACGTACCGTGAAATGGGCATCAACGGCATCACACTCGCCGATACGACGGGCATGGCGAATCCGCGTCAGGTCGCGCGGCTCGTCACGCGCGTGCTGCAACGTGTGCCTGCCGAAGCACTCACGCTGCACTTCCACAACACGCGCGGACTCGGACTCGCCAACGTGCTGGCGGCATATGAAGTGGGCGCGCGCCGCTTCGATGCAGCGCTTGGCGGACTCGGCGGTTGTCCATTCGCACCGGGCGCGTCGGGCAACATCTGCACGGAAGATCTCGTGAACATGTGCGACGAAATGGGCATTCCCACGGGCATCGACCTGCAAAAGCTGATCGCGCTGTCGCGCACTTTACCCGCGCTGCTCGGCCACGACGTGCCGGGCCAGTTGATGAAAGCAGGCCGCAACTGCGATGTGCACCCCGTACCGGATTACGTGCACGCCATCTGAACTTCATTCACCCGAACAACATCGACAGCCGGACGACGAATCCGGCTCAACCAGGAGACAAGCATGAGCACACCAGGCGCAGTGGCGGCAGGCGGCCGCGACGACAAGCTGACGGCAACCGCCGACATCATCAAAAAGGTCACGTGGCGGCTGATGCCGCTCATCATGATCTGTTATCTGTTCGCGTTCTTCGACCGCATCAACATCAGCTTTGCGAAGTTTCAGCTGCAAAGCGATCTCGGCTTTTCCGACACCGCGTATGGACTCGGCGCGAGTCTGTTCGTGATCGGCTACGTGCTGTTCGAAGTGCCCAGCAATATGCTGCTGTACAAGGTCGGTGCGCGTAAGTGGATCGCGCGGATCATGATTTCGTGGGGTCTTGCGACAGCCGCGATGGTGTTCGTGCAGAACGAATGGCAGTTCTACGGGCTGCGCTTCGTGATCGGCGCGATGGAAGCGGGCTTCGCGCCGGGCGTGCTCTACTATCTGACGCTGTGGTTTCCGGCGAGCTATCGCGGTCGCGTGACGTCGCTGCTGTTCCTTGCGTCGGCATTCTCGGGTCTGGTTGGCGCGCCGCTGTCGGGTCTCGTGCTTGGTCAGATGGATGGCGTGTTCGGTATTCGCGGCTGGCACTGGCTGTTCCTGCTCGGTGGTCTGCCTTGCATCGTGCTCGGCATTCTCGTGCTGAAAGTACTGAAGGATCGCATCGAAGACGCGGGCTGGCTGTCGCCTGCCGAGAAGACCTATCTGTCGAGCCAGATCGCGCAACAGGCGCAGCCGACCACGCAGGGTCATTCGCTGCTCGGCGCGATCCGCACGCCTGGTTTTCTGACACTCGGTCTGATCTACTTCCTGATTCAGATTGCTTCATACGGTCTCAACTTCTGGGCGCCGCATCTGATCCGCAGCGCAGGCACGCAAAATCCGACGATTATCGGTTTGCTCACGGCTGTGCCCTATATTTGCGGTGCAATCTGCATGGTGGTGGTGGGGCGTTTGTCGGATGCGTCGGGTGAGCGTCGCAAGTTTGTGAGCGCGCTGCTCGTGATGGCTGCCGTCGGCTTCTTTGCCGCAGGCTACTTCGACAAGCAGACGACGATGCTCGTCGTCGCACTCGCTGTGCTCGGCGCTGGCGTGATCGCGTCGATCCCCGCGTTCTGGGCGTTGCCGCCGAAGCTCGTGACGGGTGCAGGCGCAGCAGGTGGCATCGCGTTGATCAATACGCTGGGGCAGTTGGGCGGTATCGTCAGCCCGGTGATGGTGGGGCGTGTGCGCGACGTGACGGGCAGCACGACGCCGGCGTTGTATGTGATCGGCGGGTTGAGCCTGATCTGCGCGCTGATCATTCTGTACGGTCTGCCGCAATCGCTGCGCGAGAAAGACAACACGGGGCGCGCTGGCGCGTGATGGCGCGATGATGAGGCAATAAAAAACGCACGGCTCGATGCCGTGCGTTTTTGCTTTTGGGCCTTTAAACAGGCCCTATTCAAGCTTTCAGTTTCGCCGCCGCTGCATCTTCACGCGACTGCACTTGCAACACCGCATCGCGTTTATCGAGCAAATGCTGACGCAAGATCGTGCTCAAACGCTTGCCGTCGCGTGCTTCGAGTGCCTTGAGCATTTCGTCGTGGTCGTGAATCGCGCTGTCCCACTTTGGAATCTGGAAGTTCGAACGAAAGCGCAGCGCCTGCAAACGCCGGTTCACAGCGATATACGTCTGACGCAGTGCCGAGTTGCGCGCGGCTTCGTTGATCTTGTCGTGAATCGCCTGATTGCGGCTGTAGTAACCGGCCAGATCATTCTGCGCGCGGCACGCGAGCATCGCGTAATGCAGCGCCTTGATCTCGGCCAGTTCGACAGCCGTCATCCGTTCCGCAGCCAGTTCGCCTGAAAACGCTTCGAGTCCGCTCATCAATTCGAAGGTTTCGCGCAGTTCCGCTTCGTCCATCTTCGACACGGACGCGCCGCGATTCGGCTCGATATCGATCAAGCCTTCCGCCGCGAGCACTTTCAGCGCCTCGCGCAACGGCGTGCGCGAAATGCCGAGTGTTTCGCACAGTTCGCGTTCGTTCAGTTTCTTGCCCGGTTCCAGCACGCCTTCCACGATAAAGCGCCGGATATGTTCGACCACCGTGTCGTGCAAACGCTGGCGTTCGACCTTCGGCATCAGCGGAGGCGGCGTCAGGCCTGCTTCAATGTCCGAATTTTGCATACAAAAACCCTCAAGCACGATTTGAACCGATTTTAAAGCATGCGACCCGCTATGTGGGTGCGAGGGTAAACACCGCCTTGGGATTGTCACGAATCGGCTGTTATAGTTTTTTGCATGCAAAATTCAATCGAGGAGATAGACCGATGCTGAAGCTCGACTTTCATCCCGCAGGCCGCCACTTTTTGCAGATTCCCGGTCCGAGCCCCGTGCCCGACCGCATTCTGCGAGCCATGAGCTATCCGACCATCGACCATCGCGGGCCGGAGTTCGGCGCGCTGGGTCTGAAAGTGCTGGACGGCATCAAGAAGATCTTCAAGACGCAGCAGCCGGTGGTGATCTACCCGGCGTCGGGGACGGGCGCGTGGGAAGCCGCGCTGTCGAACACGCTGAGCCCCGGCGATCACGTGCTGATGTTCGAGACAGGCCACTTCGCCACGCTGTGGAAGAAGATGGCCGAGAACCTCGGCCTGAAGCCCGAGTTTCTCGGTTTGCCGGGTATCGAAGGCTGGCGGCGCGGCGTGCAGCCGCAAATGATCGAAGCACGCTTGCGTGAAGACACGCAGCATTCGATCAAGGCCGTGTGCGTCGTGCACAACGAAACCTCGACGGGCGTCACATCGGATATCGCTGCCGTGCGCCGCGCCATCGATGCAGCGGGCCATCCGGCGCTGCTGCTGGTCGATACGATTTCGGGCCTCGCGTGCGCCGACTATCGTCATGACGAATGGGGCGTGGACGTGACCGTTTCCGGTTCGCAGAAGGGCTTGATGCTGCCGCCGGGCATCAGCTTCAATGCCGTGTCGCAGAAGGCGATCGAAGCGGGCAAGCAGGCGAAGCTGCCGCGCGCGTTCTGGGACTGGACCGAAATCATCGAAATGAACAAGAGCGGCTACTGGCCGTACACGCCGAACACGAACCTGCTGTACGGGCTGTATGAAGCGCTGGAGATGATTCTCGGCGAAGGGCTCGACAACGTGTTCGCGCGTCACGACCGTCTCGCAGAAGCATGCCGCCGCGCAGTGCGTGCGTGGGGCCTCGAGATTCAATGCGCCGATCCTTCCGTCTATAGCCCGGTTCTGACGGGCGTGATGATGCCCGAAGGCATCGACGCCGATGCCGTGCGCAAGGTGATTTACGAGCGCTTCGACATGTCGCTCGGTACGGGCCTCGGCAAGATGAAGGGGCGCATGTTCCGCATCGGGCATCTGGGCGACTGCAACGATCTCACGCTGATGGCGACGCTTGCGGGTGTCGAAATGGGCTTGCAGATCGCAGGCGTACCGGTTGCCGCGAGCGGCCTGCCTGCCGCGATGGAGTTCCTGATGTCGCAGCCCGGCGCAACGAAGCTCAAGGCAGCCGCGTAAGCAGCCTCACGACAGGCAGACGGCGAAGGCAGCACCACATCGCTCCCTTCGCCGCAGAGACACCTAAGCAGCACCTACGCATCACCCACGCGCCCGGCCAGCGCGACGCACAGCATCGAACAGAAAGACAAAGACACAAACGAACCACAAACGCGACCAACGCCAACGGCAGACCCTGCGGTAGGCGGCTCGCGCGGCATGAAGGCGAACACGCCGTGTGAATGCCCATCCGCCAGAAACGGAGACAGACGATGAAGCGGTTTCGTGTGACCAGTGCGAGCAGTATCGTTCTATTGATGCTATGCATCATGTACTTCATCACCTACCTTGACCGCGTCAACGTCAGCACGGCAGCAGCGGGCTTCGGCAAGGAGTTTCATCTTTCGCATACGGAAATCGGCCTTGTTTTCTCGGCTTTTGCGTATCCGTATCTCGTGTTTCAGATTATCGGCGGCTGGGTCAGTGACAAGTTTGGCGCGAAACGCACGCTGATTGCGTGCGGCGCAATCTGGGCGGTTGCTACGCTGCTGACGGGTTTTGCAGGCGGGCTGGTTTCGCTGCTCCTCGCTCGCGTGCTGCTCGGCTTTGGCGAAGGCGCAACCTTTCCGGCTGCAACGGCTGCGATGTCGCGCTGGGTCGCGAAAGAGAAGCGCGGCTTTGCGCAGGGCATCACGCACGCTGCGGCACGGATCGGTAATGCGGTCGCGCCTGGCGTGATCGTGCTGGTGATGACGACATGGGGCTGGCGCGAATCGTTCTATATCTGCGGTGCATTCAGTCTGTTGTGGGTCGTGGTGTGGGCGATGACCTTCACCGAGTATCCGAAAGAACATCGCCGTATCACGCAAGCCGAACTCGATATCTTGCCGCCGCCGAAGGCGAAGATGGCGAACGTGCCGTGGAAAGCATTGTTCAAACGCATGACGCCTGTGACCATCGTGTACTTCTGCTATGGCTGGACGTTGTGGCTGTTTCTCAGCTGGATTCCGCAGTACTTCCTGCATAGCTATCACCTCGATCTGAAGAAGTCGGCAGTGTTTGCTTCGGCTGTGTTCTTCGCAGGCGTGATCGGCGATACGCTCGGCGGCATCGTCACCGACAAGGTCTTCGAGCGCACCGGCAACCTTCGCCGCGCACGCAGCTGGATGGTGTCGATCTGCATGCTGCTCACGCTCGCGTCGCTCGTGCCGTTGATGTTCACGCACAACCTGTATGTATCGATGGTGTGTCTGTCGGCGGGCTTCTTCTTCGCCGAAATGACGATCGGCCCGATGTGGGCGATCCCTATGGACATCGCGCCGGAATACTCGGGCACCGCAAGCGGCATGATGAACACGGGTTCGGCGCTTGCCGCGATCATCTCGCCTGTGCTGTCGGGTTATCTGATCGACACATTTGGCAGCTGGGAATTGCCGTTCGCGGGCAGCATGCTGCTGATGGCGATCGGCGTCGTGCTCGCATTCCGCATGCAGCCGGAAAGCCGCTTCGCAGTCGGCAGTGAACCGACGGCACAGCCCGCCACGCATTTGAATGCCTAACTCTCGCTAACGTTTGACTGATCATGCTGAGCCAACAACTCGCCGACGCGCGCGCCGACTACACGACACTCGCGTCGCTTTCTCCCGACCTCATTCCTGCCGACATGAGCGCGGCCTACGCGATCCAGCACGAGCTGCTGGCGAAGCGCGGTGAGCGCATCGGAGGCTGGAAAATAGGCGCGAAATCTGCCGATGGCGCGATTCAAGGCGCACCATTGCCTGTTTCCGATTTGCATAGAAATGGCGCGCGCTTGCCGCGTGCGCACTTCACGCCGCTTGGACTCGAACTGGAAATCGCGTTCCGTTTCGGGCGTGATTTCGAGCCTTCCGCTAATGGGTATCACGAAGTCGAAGTACTCGATGCGATCGATGCGATGGGCGCGACCATCGAGATCGTCGCGAGCCGCTATGCGCAGTGGCCCAACGTCGACAAGCTCGCGCAACTCGCGGACTTGCAGAATCACGGTGCGTTGATTGTCGGCGAGTTCACGCCGTATCGGCGTGACTTTCCATTCGTTGCGCCTTCGCTCGAGTTCACGTTCGAAGGCGACAACGTGGTGAAAGCGACGCCGTCGAATCCGTGCGGCGATCCGCGCCGCCTGCTGACATGGCTCGTCAATCACTGCACGCAGCATCATCGCATTGCCGTGACGCGCGACATGGTTCTGACGACAGGCTCATACACCGGCATGTTCTTTCCGCAGCATGCAGGCACCGCGTGCGGACAGATCGAAGGGCTGGCGCCTGTCAGCGTCACGCTCGAGTAGCCGCGCCTTTCACGCCTCGCTTTCTATAGGCCGAAGCATATGTCGAACGCCGATTCCCTGCTGGTCAAGCCGATCCATCTCGTGCCGTCTTCGGCGCGTCTGAGCACGCCGCTGGCGAACCGTTTGCGCAAGGAATTGCGCGGCGATGTGCTATTCGATGCCGCGAGCCGTGGGCGCTATTCAACCGATGCGTCGATCTATCAGATCATGCCGATTGGCGTGGTCGTGCCGCGCGATCAGGACGATCTGCTTGTCGCGCTGGATGTGGCGCGTAGCGAGCGTGTGCCGTTGCTCGCACGCGGCGCGGGTTCGAGCCAGTGCGGGCAGACGGTTGGCGAAGCGCTGGTGATCGACACGAGTAAATGGCTGAATCAGGTCGTTGCGTTCGACAAGGACAGGCGTACCGTCACGGTCGAGCCCGGCATCGTGCTCGATCATCTGAATGCGTGGCTCAAGCCGCATGGCTTGTGGTTTCCCGTCGATGTGTCGACGGCAGCGCAATGCACGATCGGCGGGATGGCGGGTAACAATTCATGCGGCTCGCGATCGATCGAATACGGCAACATGGTGCACAACGTCGATGCGATCGATGCGATTCTTGCAGACGGCACGCAGGCGCATTTTGCTTCGTTGCGTGAGGCGCCGCAGGGCGCGCGCCTGGAACAGATTGTCGAAAGCGTGAAGGCGATTGCGCTGCGCGAGCGTGATGAGATCGTTGCGCAGGTGCCAAAGGTACTGCGCCGCGTGGCAGGCTACAACATCGATCTGTTCGATTGCCAGAATCCGCGCGCTTATACCGACGATGGTTTTGCCAATCTCGCGCATCTGCTGGTTGGCTCCGAAGGCACGCTTGCCTTCAGCCGACAGTTGACCTTGAAGCTCGCGCCATTGCCTGCGCACAAGACGCTGGGCGTCGTGAATTTTCCGACCTTCTGGCAGGCAATGGACCTGACGCAGCATATCGTCAAGCTCAAGCCCGTTGCCGTTGAACTGGTCGATCGCACGATGATCGAACTCGCGATGGGCAATCCGTCGTTCAGGCCGGTGATCGAAAAGGCGTTGGTGGGCAGGCCCGAAGCGATTCTGCTGGTCGAATTTGCGGGTGAGAACCGCGATGAACAGCTCGCGTCGCTCAAACAGCTGACTGAGTTGATGGCGGATCTCGGCTTGCCGGACACAGTCGTGCAGATGCCCGATGCGGGCGAGCAGAAAGCGCTGTGGGAAGTGCGTAAGGCCGGCCTGAACATCATGATGAGCATGAAGGGCGACGGCAAGCCGGTGTCGTTTATCGAAGACTGCGCGGTGCCTCTGGAGCATCTCGCTGAATATACGAGCCGGCTTACCGAAGTGTTTCATCGCAATGGCACGGAAGGGACATGGTATGCACATGCGAGCGTCGGCACGCTGCACGTGCGGCCGATTCTTGACATGCGCCGCGACGGCGCGACGAAGATGCGCGCCATTGCCGAAGAAGCGGCCGCGCTGGTGCGCGAATACAAGGGCGCGTATTCAGGCGAGCACGGCGATGGCTTGTGTCGCGGCGAGTGGGTAGCGTGGCAATACGGTCCGCGCATCAACCGCGCGTTCAGTGAGATCAAGACGCTGTTCGATCCGAACAACCGGATGAACCCGGACAAGATCGTGCGTCCGCCGAAAATGGACGATACGCGCAACTTCCGTTTTGCGCCGGGTTATCAGGTGCATTCGTTAGCACCCGCGCTCGACTGGTCGACGTGGAATGTCGAGCGCGATCCGATGACGGGTGTGGAGACCGCACCCGGTACAGGCAGCGATCTCGCGGGCGGACTCGCGAGAGCAGTCGAGATGTGCAACAACAATGGCCATTGCCGCAAGTTCGATGCGGGTACGATGTGCCCGAGTTATCGGGTGACGAAAGACGAACAGCATGTGACGCGTGGCCGCGCGAATACGTTGCGCCTCGCACTGTCGGGGCAACTCGGCGATGGAGGACTGGCCAGCCAGGACGTGAAAGACACGCTCGATCTGTGTGTCTCGTGCAAAGGTTGCAAGCGCGATTGCCCGACGGGCATCGATATGGCCAAGTTCAAGATCGAGGCGCGCGCAGCCTGGGCGCAAAAACACGGTTTGCGGCTGCGCGAAAAGATGATTGCGTTCATGCCGCGTTATGCGGCGAAGGCAGCAGGCATGCCGGGTGCATTTGCATTCGCGGGCAATCTGCCATGGGTCAAGCGCGCCCTTGGACTTGCGCCGCAGCGTTCGCTACCGCGTTTCGTAAAGCCTTTTTTAAGCGGCGAACATGCAAAAGCCAGTGCAACGAATGCGCAGACTAAACAGAAAGAAGTGCTGCTATTCGTCGACACGTTCAACAACAATATCGAACCGGAGAACGCACTCGCGGCGCAACAGGTGCTGGAAGCAGCGGGTTATACCGTGCACTTCAACACGCGAGCAGGAGAACGTCCGATTTGCTGTGGTAGAACATTTCTCGCTGCAGGACTCGTGGATGAAGCGAAGCGTGAAGCGCGCCGCATGCTCGATGCGTTCAAGCCATATATCCAGCGCGACGTTCCGGTAGTCGGTCTGGAGCCTTCGTGTCTTTTGTCGTTGCGCGACGAGTTTCTGCAATACGGTTTTGGCGAAGAGGCCGAACGTCTGTCGAAACTCGCCATGCTGTTCGAGGAATTTCTTGTAGCAGAGAAAAAGGCGGGCCGACTGACGCTGGAATTGAAAGCACTCGATGGCGCGAATCAGGCACTCGTGCACGGGCATTGTCATCAGAAAGCATTCGATGCGTTCACGCCTGTGCAAACCGTGCTGAAATGGATTCCCGAGCTGAAGGTATCGACAGTGGAATCGTCGTGCTGCGGAATGGCGGGAAGCTTTGGATATGAAGCCGAGCACTACGAGGCTTCCATGGCCATGGCAGAACTTTCGCTATTGCCTGCCGTGCGCAAGATCGATGCGAATACGGTGATGGTGGCCGATGGTACGAGTTGCCGTCATCAGATTCATGACGGCGCAGGCGTCGATGCATTGCATGTTGCAAGGATACTGGCGCGAGCGTTGAAAAGCAGCAACTGACATCGCGCCACTTTCACCGCAGGTGCATCACGCATTGGGTTTGCCAATACGTGACGTCACCTGCTGCAACGTTGTATGTTTTAGCGCGCGATGTCCCGCAAGAAATCCGATACCTTCGCGAGTCCAGCAACCAGCACGTCACGATTATTCGTGTAGCCAATGCGCACATAGCCTTCGACATCGAGCGCACTGCCCGGCGTGAACATCACGCCCGTCTTTTCGATTAGCGCAATGCAGAAGTCTCGCGAAGACATATCGACATTGACACGCACGAGCGCCGTCGTGCCGGCTTTCGGCTTGACATACGAGAGCAGCGGTTCTTTCGCGATCCACGCATCGAGCAGGGCGAGATTCGTCCGCAGAATGCCGTGATTGCGTTCGAGAATGGCCTTGCGGTTTTCCAGTGCAATGGAAGCCAGCAGATCATTCAACATCCCGACGCTAATGGTGTTGTAGTCGCGGTGCGTGCGCACGCGTTCGAGCAATTCGACAGGCGCGACGATCCAGCCCACGCGCAAGCCTGCCAGCGACCATGTCTTCGACATGCTGCCCGTGCTGATCCCTTTTTCATAAAGATCCGCAATCGATGCCGTGAAGCCGCTGCCTTCCTGGTCGGTGCCTCGATACACTTCGTCGTTGAGCACATAAGCGCCGCATGACCGTGCGATCTCCACGATGCGTTCGAGAAACGCACGATCCATCAGCGAGCCAGTCGGATTGTTCGGATTGTTGATCGCGATGACGCGCGTGTTCGGCGTCACCATGCGCTTCAGTTCATCCAGATCGGGCAGAAAGCCGTTTTCTTCGCGCAAACGCAGAATGTCGACCTTTGCGCCGTAGCTCTCGGGAATCGAATAATGCTGCTGATACGTGGGCAGCACGGAAATCACGTGATCGCCGGGTTCGACCAGCGTTTCGTAGACCAGCGCATTGGCACTGATCGCGCCGTGCGTGATCAGCACGTTCGACACGCTCTGCTTTTCATACAGCGATGCAACGTTGCTGCGCAGGCGCTCAGTGCCGTCGATTGCGCCATACGTCAGCTTCATCGGCAGGATCTCGCCGAGTAGCGCGTCTTCCTTGCCCGCAATCTTCAGCAACTCGCCGACCGTCAGCGACTCGACACACGTTTCCGCAAGATTGAGTTGGCACTGGTTCTCGTAGAGATCCATCCAGCGTTCGACTCCGAATTCCCTGATTTGCATGAGTTCTGTCCTCGATTGAAAGCAGTGGCAAAGGGCGCGGCTGGTCAGACTTTCGCGGCGCAAATTCGATTGCTGTCGAGTGTAGACTATTTGTCTCAAATAGACAAACATCCGTCCACGCACGATCGTGCTCGACAAGACGAACGTAGACCGTGCGTATCGCAAGCGAATGATGGGTAGAGGAGAAAGAGCAGCGTACGCCAGGAAGGGCCGCTGCGTCAGCGCGCGAGAATCAGCCCGCGCGCAGCGCCTGACGATAGACAGCCGGTGTCACGCCGACGCCCTGCCGGAAGCGGTGGCTGAAGTGGCTTGCGTTCGCGTAGCCGCATTGCGTCGCGATATCGATGAGCGGCAGCCTGGTGGTGCGCAGCAGCGTGCGCGCGCGTTCCAGCCGCTGCTGCGCGATCCACGCATGCGGCGGCAGGCCAAACGAAGCGCGGAACATCCGTGCCAGATGGAATTCAGACAGATTCGCGACGGCGGCCAGTTCGCCGAGCGTCAACGGCTGCGTCAGGTTTTGATCGATGTAGTCGCGCAGGCGGCGGCGTGTCGCGACGGCGAGGCCGCCCTTGAGCACGGCATCCGCGCGATTCACGCCTTGCGAGCGCAACAGCAGGCTCAATATTTCGTGTGATGTTTCGTTCGCGCGAAGGCGGCCGTCTGCGTCTTCCCACAGGTCGTTGGCGAGCGACTGGCACAGCGCCGCGATGCGCTCGTCTTCGAAGTACGTGCGATCGGCGAGCGTCATTTCACGCGGCTCGCGGTCCAGTTCGCGAATGGCGCGCTGCGTGAAATGCTCGGGCAGGAAGTACAGATGCATGAAGTGCATGTGACCGCGTACCCACCAGCGCGATTCGTGATCGCCGGGCAGCGCGCACAGACGGCTCGGCGCGCCATAGCGGCCGGGCAGTTTCTGCCGTTCGGTGCGGTAGCCGCCGTCCAGATAGCACGACAGCGTGTGATGGCCGGGCTGGTCGTAGACCGTCTCGGCTTCCTTGGTCTCGCGGGTCCAGATCGCGACGGCCAGCTGGTCGCCCAACCATGCGAAACGGTCGAGCGACGCATTGGAGTCGCTCAGCGTTTTGCAGACCGAATGCATGCCGAACGGCGGTTCGGCGAGATCGGCAGTGGAATTGGACGATGTGTTCACGTTGTAGACGGCAAAACAGAAAGGGCGTGCGCTTACCCGAAGTATACGGCCAGCCCGCCTGCCGCTCGTTGCGGCATGCCAAAAGTGCGCAATTCTGGACAATCGAACGGACGTGCGGCGGTGCATAGTCGGCTCGACCCGTATTCTGTGGCCTGAAAGCAATGAATCTGTTCCTTTATGTTGTGACCGTGCTGATCTGGGGTACGACCTGGATCGCGATCAAGTGGCAGCTTGGCGTCGTGCCGACGCCGGTTTCGATTGCGTGCCGTTTCTGGCTCGCCGCCATCGTGCTGTTCGCGCTGCTGAAAATCATGCGCCGCCCCATGTGGCCGCCGCGTGCCGCGTGGCGTTTCCTCGCGGCGCAAGGTCTCGCGCTTTTCTGCGTGAACTTCCTGTGCTTCTACTACGCGGAAAGCGTGGTGCCGAGCGGACTCGTGGCCGTGGTGTTCTCGACTGCGCCGCTGTTGAATTCGCTCAATGGACGTCTCTTCATGGGCCGTCCGCTGCAGCCGACCGCGATTGTCGGCGCGGTGCTCGGGCTGGCCGGCATCGTGTGTCTGTCGTTGCAGCAGATGGCCGGACATCTCGGCGATCACGCCGCGTGGCTCGGCCTCGCTGTCGCATTCGTGGGGACGATGTGTTTTTCGGCGGGCAATCTGCTGTCGAGCCGCATGCAGTCGATGGGTCTGCACCCTATCGTCACCAATAGCTGGGCGATGCTGATCGGCGCGAGCGTGCTGACAATCGGCAGTTTCGCGGCCGGCCTGCCGTTCGCGCTGGAGCCGGATGCGCGCTATCTCGGCGCACTCGTCTATCTTGCCGTCCCCGGCTCCGTGATCGGTTTCACCGCGTATCTGATGCTGGTCGGGCGCATCGGGCCCGAGCGCGCGGCCTATTGCACGGTGCTGTTCCCGTTCGTCGCGCTGGCGGTTTCGACTGTGTTCGAGGGATACCGCTGGTCGGCGCTCGCTGTCGTTGGACTGGTGCTGGTGGTGGCGGGCAATCTGGTTGCGTTCGGCCTCACGCAGCGGCTGTTCATGCGGCGCACGCGTGTCGCATGATGCATTCAAGCTAATGCCAATCTAGTTCAAATAAAAGCATAAAAAATCGCTAATCGATTTATTTAAGGAGAAACGGTCGTCGTCTGATTTGAGAAGATAGAAAACACAATAAATCTATTTCATGCGAATTGAGTATCGATTCATATGGAATGGCAAATTCTGTTGGATAAGCGTATTGCCTGAACGCTTTATCTGCATTTGCCAACGTTTTGCTTCTCGCAAGGACACGACCGTGAAAGCCTCCACTCGCCTCGCTGCCGCGCTGTTCGCGCTCGGCAGCCTTGTTTCTGCCGGCGCTGCTGCGCAAACGCAGTTGACCTATACCACGTCATGGATAGGCAATAGTTTCGGATTCGGCGATGGCAAATGGATGCAGCAGGACATTCAGGCAATTAACGTTGCACCGGATGGCACGGTATTCACCAATTCGCCATGGGATGAAAGCGGAAGTGAAATAGCGGCCTATAAAAATGGCGACAAAATCGCCGTAGGCGGCGCGACGCATGGCTGGGGCGCGGCAGGCGGCGACGCGATCACGTCGAATCACACATACGTGTATGCGGCGATGTCGATCGGCAATGAGAACAACGGGCTGGTCGGCGCCGATTATCCGCCTGCAGGCCAGACGTGGTTCGGCATCACGCGCCGCTCGCTGGCGAACATTGCTGTGGGCGTGCCGTTCGACAGCGGCATCGGCAATAGCGCGAACGCGACGAAGAACAGCTTCCTGCGCGTCAATGCAGTAGCAACCGGCACCGACGCGGGCATTCGCGGCCTCGCGGCAACCGATGCCGAAGTCTACGCATCCGATACCTATGGCAACCAGGTCGTCGTGTTCGATGCGAACACGATGCGGCGCCTGCGCGCATGGAGCGTCGCGGCGCCTGGACGCATCGCGATCGATACCGATTCGACCATCTGGGTCATGAGCGGCTTCGGCACAGGCACGCTGAGCGTGCTTCACTATTCGGCGACGGGCGCGCCGCTGGCAGGCACACTCGCGTTGCCGGTTGACGCCATTCCGACCGATCTCGCCATCTCATCATCGGGACAGATTCTCGTCGCCGATAACGGCCCGAAGCAGCAGATCCTCATCTACGACAGGACAGCAAGCGGCACGACCCAGCGGACGGGCGCGCTCGGCACGCTGTACGGGATCTTCCACGAGCCGAAGGGCACGCCTGGCAACTGGCGCTTCAACGGCATCACGGGGATCGGTTTCGATCAGATGGGCAATCTCTTCGTCGCGCAGAACGGGGAAGGGCCGCGGCCGCTCGCATCGGCGACGGTGGGGCAGGGCGCGGTGCTGGAAAGCTATCGCTACGCAACACGGGGCTTCAACTGGCGGCTGCAGGGCTTGACCTTCGTCGACAGCGCAGCCTTCGATCCCGCGACGCCGAACATCGTCTACACCGGCTCGAAGCGCTTCACGATGGATTACGCGCAGCCGCCAGGGCTTCAATGGAAATACGCCGGCTTCACGCTCGACCGCTTCGATTTCCCCGACGATCCCGCCTTCCATCAGCCGCGTGGCGTGCGCGGCGAGCCGATGGTGCGGCGGATCAACGGCAAGCCATATCTGTACACGCTGGATCCTGGCGCGCACTACCTGAACGTCTATCGATTCGACGCCGCGCACGACGAAGTGGCGATTCCATCGGGGCTGTTCGCGCAGAACCCGTTGCCGGGCAACTGGCCTGCTGCCCAGCCGACGTACGGCGAGTGGATGTGGCGCGATGCGAACGGCGACGGCCATGTGGACGCGAGCGAAATCACCGGCAATCCGTCGACGGGCAGCACCGTCGGCAACGGCTTCTGGTGGGTCGATACGCCCGGCAACGTGTGGCTCGCGACGCCCGCGAGCGGGATTCGCGAAATGCCGTTGCAGGGTTTCGATAGCGTTGGCAATCCTGTCTACAGCTACGCAAGCTCGAAGATGTTCCCGATGCCCGCGCCGTTCAACCGGATCGCGCGCATCGTCTACGCCGCCGAGACCGACACGATGTACGTGTCCGGCTACACGAGCAGTCTGCCGTGGGACGCGACGCACTGGAAGGAGGCGGGCCGCATTCTCGTGCGCTACGACAACTGGAGTTCAGGTGCGCCCACACCCGTCTACACGATCGCGCTGCCGTGGAACGCGGGTAGCAATCCGCAGGTGACGCCCGTCGGCGTCGCGGTTGCGGGCAACTACATCTTCGTCGCCGAGTTGTACACGCCAAAGGTCGATGTGTACGACGCGCGCTCGGGGCAGATGGTCGGCTACATGACACCGGGCGCGGCAGTCGGCAACACGACGGGCTGGGTCGACGTGTATCTCGGCATCAGCGCGGTGCGGCGCGCAAACGGCGAATACGTGGTGCTGCTCGAAGACGATGCGCGCGCGAAAATCCTGATGTATCGCTGGACGCCTTGAGCCTCGCGTGAACTCGCGTTGATCGCCGTCAGTCAAATGTGACATGCCGCGAGCGTGCCGTCTGTGCGAATGGACGGCTGCACGCGATAGGTATATACATAACGGCAGCACCTTTTGCTCAAGAGCCAGAACAGGAGTGACGATTCTTATGACGCACGACGATCCGGACAATCAGCAAACTGGCAATCAGCCGGACCTCGAACACCTCGACGCCGCCGTGACGCATGTGCACGAGATGGTGTCGTCGGGCAACATCGCTGTCAGCGCGGCGCGCGGCATTCTCTATAGCCTGATCGAGACGCTCGGCGCACTGGTCGGCGACCCGGACCTGCCCGAGCATGCGCGTTCCGGCTATGAAGGTCTGCTCGAAACGGCGCGCGAATTGCGGGTCAAGCTCGATCGCTGAGTCTTGCGCGCGCATGGTGTTGCCCGGCATGCCGGCACTCGCCTGACAATATTCGGCAGTGCCGCGCAACTGTGATACAAAGGGCGCTCGTTCTGACGTGCCCGCTTTCCTCCGATGCTCTCCACTTCCGATACCGCGCTGCTCGCGCTCGGCATCATCGTCGTGCTGATTACGCCTGGTCCTACCAACACGCTGCTGGCTGCAGCGGGCTTGCGTCAGGGCACGCGCCGCTCGTTGCCGCTGATCGGCGCGGAACTTGCCGGCTATCTCGTGTCGATCTCGGCGTGGGGCCGCTTTCTCGCGCATGCGGCGCATGCGTTGCCGTGGCTGCCGTCGGTGCTGCGCATCGCGAGCGGTCTGTACATCGCCTATCTCGCCATCGATATGTGGCGCGCCGCCGTGGCCTTGCCCGATTCGGCACAACCCGCAAACGGCCCGCGTGCGCTGTTCGTCGCGACCTTGCTCAATCCCAAAGCGTTGCTGTTTGCGGGCACGATCTTCCCGTCGGTCGCATTCGAAAACTTCCCGGTGTATGGCTTTGCGATGACGTTGTTCGCATGCCTGCTCGCGCCGATTGCGTTCGCGTGGATTTCGTTCGGCGCGGCGCTCGGCAGCGGCAAGCTCAAGTGGCTCGACCCGGTGAAGATGCAGCGCGGAGCGTCGATCGTGCTGGGGATGTTTTCGTTGTCGCTGGCGTGGGCCGCGTTGCATTAAGTCGCGTCGTTCCGCGTTCACTCTTCCGTGGCAGTAAGTGCGCTGGCGAGTCCGTCGGGCGCCGAGGTGATCTGCAATTCCGGCGTGCCGTGCCAGTCCGCGCAACGTTGCAGCGCGCGGCGTAGATCCGTGATCAACCGGCCGCTCACGCGCACGCCCGGCTCCAGATGCAGCGCCTTCAGTTCGAACACGCCGGTTGCGCGATGTGCCTTGGCATCGACGCGCCCTATCAGCTTGCCGCGATTCAGAATCGGCAGCACGTAGTAGCCGTAGCGGCGCCTGGGCGCGGGCACGTAGCACTCGATCACATAGTCGAAGTCGAACAGTGCCGCTGCGCGCTTGCGGTCCCACACGACGGGATCGAATGGCGACAGCACCGTCGTGACCGTCGAGGCGATCCGGCCATTCGAAGCATCGTCGATCATGGATGTGAAGTCGCGGTGCACGAAGGTCGGCTGCTTCCATCCATCGACGTGCACGGGTGTCAGTTCGCCGGCATCGGCCAGTTGATGGAGCGCATCGGCGTATGGGCGGCGTGGCATCCGGTAGTAATCCGCGACCCAGTCCGCGCGCACGACACCCAGCGCGCGGCACGTGCGCCGTAGCATTTCCTGCGCGACGGCATCGACGGGTTGCAGATCGCGTTTGTCGTTCCAGTGCGGCAGGACGCGCTCGGTCACGTCGTACACGCGCTGGAAGTTGCGCCGCTCCGCGACCATCAGATCACCGATAGCGAACAGCACTTCCAGGTGCCGTTTTTCCGGCTTCCAGTCCCACCAGCCGCTGCCTTTGCCCGCTTCGCGCGCGAAATCTGCCGAACGCACCGGCCCGGTTGCGCGGATATGCGCGAGCAGCGCGTCGATTTCCTTGCGGTACTGCGCGTGCCAGTTGCCGGCGTATTTCCAGCCCATGTCGCTCGGATCGAGCATCCGGTGACGCATGAGGCCGTAGTCTTCGACGGGCAGAAAACACGCTTCGTGCGACCAGTATTCGAACAGCTTGCCTTCGGCCAGATGCTCGTCGAGCCATTGCGGCTGATATGCGCCGAGCCGGCTGAACAGCACCAGATACGGACTGCGCGCAACAACGTGAATCGTGTCGATCTGCAATTGCGCCATCTGCCGGATGACGTCGAGCACATCGGCTTTGGTCGCCTTGCGGCGCGGCGGCGTGAGCAGGCCTTGAGCGGCCAGATGCAGGGTGCGGGCAGCGGACAGGGGCAGTGTGATCACGCGGTTTTCGTTGTGGCGATCAAGGCGGCATGGCGGCTTGCCATGCCGGGCTTGTCGCTACTGTAGCGTGATCGGTGGAAACGCACTGCTGGCTTGCTGTTCCGACCCGACCCAGCGAGCCGCCTCTTACCAGCGCCCGTGGCCGTGACGACCTTCCCAGCCGCGATGACGGCCATGATCGTGCCAACGCGGACCGCCGCCCCAATAGCCGTGACGATAACCACCACCGTAATAAACGGGCGGCGGCGGTGCATAGACCACTGGAGGCGGCGGCGCATAAACAACAGGCGGCGGCGCGGCATAGACAGGCGCAGGCGCACCCAGGTACACACCGACGCCGACATGTGCCGATGCCGCCGTCGAAACAAGCGCAGCCGCGAGCGCTGCTGCTGCAAAAATCATCGCACGTTGGATCATGCTGTTCTCCTACCGTCCCAAGTCAGTTTCTGACCAAATCCTGACTTGATCTTACGAAGTAGAAAGCATCACAGGTGCAAGCAGACCGTCGCTTATGTAACAACCAGTAAGCAGGCTGATGATTGGAGAGAGGAAGCAGGAGGCGACCGGCCCGAGCGATGAACGCACAGGCCGGTGCAAAGAAAAACGCTCAGGCGCCGAGTGCGACTGTCGTTTCGCCCGCGATTTGCGCGAGCATCTGATGGATTTGCGCGACCACTTGCGCGCCTTCGCCGACGGCAGCCGCGACACGTTTGGTCGATCCTGCACGTGCGTCGCCGATCGCGTAGACGCCTTCGACCGACGTGGTGAGATCGCACGTCGAGTTGGTGCCCGTGATCACGAAGCCCTTCTTGTCGAGTTCGACGCCGCAGCTGCGCAGCCAGTCGGTATTCGGATCGGCGCCCGTGAACAGGAACAGATGCCGCGAATCGAAGCAGTCGCGCCCGTCTGCGCAGGGATTTTTCAGGCCGATCTGCGTGAGTCCGCCTTCATCGCCTTCCAGCCAGCCGATTTCCGTTTCCGGATACAGCGTCACGTTCGGCAGCGATGAGATCCGGTCGATCAGATAGCGCGACATGGTCGCCTCGAAGCCGCTGCGGCGGATCAGCACGTGAATGTGCTTGGCGTGCGAGGCGAGATACACGATGCCCTGGCCTGCCGAATTGCCGCCGCCGACCAGCACGATCTCTTCGCGCTTGCACAGCTTCGCTTCGACAGGCGACGCCCAGTAATAGATGCCGCGGCCATCGAACCGGTCGAGACCGTCGATCTCAGGACGCCGGTACACCGCGCCGCTCGCGATCACGATGGTCTGCGCACGGATGCTGCCCTGACATTGCAGTTCGAGCCGATACGGGCGTTCCTCGCAATGCAGATGCTTGACCTTCACGGGAATCGCGACGTGCGCGCCGAACTTCTGCGCCTGCACGAATGCGCGGCCCGCGAGCGCCTGGCCGGAAATACCCGTCGGAAAGCCCAGGTAGTTTTCGATGCGCGAACTCGCGCCCGCCTGGCCGCCCGGCGCGCGACTATCCAGCACGATCACCGACAAGCCTTCCGACGCCGCATACACAGCGGTAGCAAGCCCCGCAGGGCCCGCGCCGACGATCGCCACGTCGTACACATGTTCCGAATCGAGATCGGGGATCAGGCCGAGGCAGGTCGCCAGTTCGGGGTCGCTCGGATGGCGCAGCACCGAGCCGTCCGGACAGATGACGAGCGGCATGTCGTCCGGACCGGCCGCGAACTGTTCGATCACGCGCAGCCCGTCTTCATCGCGTTCGTCGAGTACGGTATGGGGATGGCCGTTGCGCGCCAGGAAACCTTGCAGCGACACCAGCCGCCGGTCATTGCTCTTGCCAACGATGATCGGTCCGCCCGCACCGCGCTCGATCAGCCCGACGCGGCGCAGGATCAGCGCACGCATGATGCGCTCGCCGAGTTCGGCTTCCGCGACGATCAGCGCGCGCAGCCGTTCCGGCGAAATCAGCAGGGCTTCGACGTGCTCCAGCGCCATGCCGTCGACGAGTGCAGGCTTGCCCGACAACTGGCCGACTTCCGCGAGAAACGAGCCTTGTACATGTTCGTTGACGAGCAGTTCACGCCCGAGCCCGTCACGCTGATACACCTTGACCGAACCCTTGAGCAGCACGAACATGCCCGGCCCGGTGCTGCCCGTGCGGAACAGCATTTCGCCCGCCTCGAAGTCCTGCCGTTCGCCGAACCTGCACAGCCGCTTGATCTCTTCAGGCTGAAGAATGGGAAACATCTGGTGACGCCGCGTCGAAAGCGTCGAGAACGGCGCCTCGCTAACTGCGGCGCGTTGAGCTTCTTCCCCCTCTCGCGTAACACCCATCAGTTTTTGCTCCTTGCTGCGCCGCGCGCCGAATCCGGCGGGCGGCAAAATCGGTTCAGACTGGCTTTGGCGTGATGTCCAGATCCATCGGCGGTTCCGCTTCTTCGGCGAGCGGCTCGAGCTGGCGCCCTGCATCGCGCCATGCGTCGAGACCGCCACGCAGCGGAATCACGTCCTTGAAGCCGGCTTCCGACAACTGCTTCGCCATCCACGCCGCTGACACCTCATTCGGGCAAGAGCAATAGATCACGAGCTTCTGGTCATGTGGATACTTGGCGACGATCTCGTCGAGCTGGCGTTCGTCGGCGAACACCGAGCCGGGAATCACGAAAGGATCGAGCGTGCGCTTTTCCTGCGAACGGATGTCGAACAGCACGGGCGAGCGCTTGTCGAGCATCAGCTTGTAGAGTTCGTCGACGTCCATGCGCGCCGTGGCCAGCTTCTTGATCAGCTGGCGGCGGCGATACCAGCGGTACGCGCAGTACACAGCCAGCAGCGCCACGACCACCACGGCCGTGAGCTTGCCGAGACGGCTCGCGCCGGCGAACAGCATGTCGATCTGCTGCGCGAACACCACGCCGAGCACGAGGCCGAGGCCCGACCAGAGCGTCGCGCCGATGCTGTCGTAGGCGAGGAACATGCGGTACGGCGTGCCCATTGCGCCTGCCATCGGAATGGAGACGATCGACAGGCCCGGCACGAACTTCGCCACGGCCAGCACGCGCACGCCCCAGCGGCCGAAGAAGCGCTCGGTCTTCTTTACGCAGGTATCGCGCGACAGCGACAGCTTGCAGAGCGTCTTCAGCGTGTTGCCGCCGTAGATGCGGCCCGCCGCGAACCATGCGCTGTCGCCGATGAGCGTGGCGAACACGGATAGCACGAGCACGGGCAGCACTTGCGCGCCGACCGAACCGGGGTGCATCGCCGCCATCGCGCCGAACAGCACGAGGCAAGGCATCGCGGGCACGGGCAGCCCGATTGACGCGGCGAGCACATTGACGAATACGATGGCAGGCCCGTACTGCTCGACGAGATCATGTAGCATCGGCTTACTTTCGCGACCGTTTCGGCCACGAAGACGACTGGAATTGACTAGAAGATTATGGACGCATTTTCAACGCGTGCAAGAGAGGTCTGTCTTGCGTCCGGATATTGCCGAAATGCGGGAAAAGCGCCTGCCGCCTCGGTCTTCGGCGGTAAGGTTGACGCGCCCGGTGAACGCCATGTGACATCCGACGGGTGCTGAGAGATGGTGGCGACTGCGTCAAAAACAAGAGGCACGGCGCCAGACTGAACTTGCGCCGCGCGCTCTTCGTGATGCGATTGATGACTGCGGTGAATTATTGACGGTGGTTATGCTGCTCGCCCGGCAGTTCGGCGCCATGCGCGCGGATGGCTGCGATCAGTTCCGCAGGCGTGATTTCATAACGCACTTCACGGTGGATGCCTGGCTTGCGTTCATCGACTTCGATCAGAAGAATGCCTTTGCCGTCTTCTGTCGATTCGAGGCGCAGCGAGCGCAGTTCGCGACCCGTTGCATCGTCATGCTCGGTGAGCAGGGCCATTGACCCGGAAGACCCGGTGGTGCGCATCGAAAATTCCCTCTTGCGTGATTGAACAACGTTGCCGAACAGGCATTGTAAGGGCAGTACCGCGCGGCGTCTGTCGCGTGGCGCTCACACTCTGCCGATTATGCGGGCGAGCCGTGCGCAATGCATCGAAGGGGCGCGTCGATGCGCGCAAACATAAGGCTGGTGCGGGTTTTGAGAGCGTGGCGGGATTTTTTGCGGGCGCTCGGGCGGGGTAGCCGCGCGTGTTTGCGGGGCATCGGGCGGAGCGTGTCGAGGGGTTTTCCGGTGCGCGGCCGCTCTTGTCACGGCGCTGACGCGAGCGTGTGCTTTCCGTTGATCAGAGCAAGATCCGGGAAGCAGGGTGGCCCGTGCTGGCTTTAAAGTGAGCCAATCCAGGAGGCCGTGCACGGTATCGCAGCCGGCCTTCGACGACTTTGCAGGAGGACGCAATGAAGCAATGCATGTCGATGCCAAGCCCGCTGGGCGATATTCTGCTGCGCGCTGAAAACGATGCGCTGACAGGCGTGTATTTCGTCGGGCAGAAATATTTCCCTGCCGCTGATGAAGCGCTTTCGTCCGGTGCGGCGGCGCGCGTGCTGTATCAGGCGCGCGAGCAGCTTGACGAATATTTTGCCGGGGAGCGTCATGAGTTCACCGTGCGACTGTGGATGCACGGCAGCGCGTTCCAGCGCGATGTGTGGGATCAGCTGGTGCGGATTCCCTACGGCGAAACGGCCAGCTATGGCGCCATCGCGCTGCGGCTCGGCTTGCCGCTGTCGGCGTCGCGAGCGGTTGGGGCGGCCAACGGGCGCAATCCCGTTTCGATTCTCGTGCCGTGTCATCGCGTGATTGGCAGCTCGGGTGAGCTTACTGGCTACGCGGGTGGCTTGCATCGGAAGGAAGCGCTGTTGTCGCTCGAACGGCCGATGGCCAGAGTGCCGCAGCAACTCGATCTGCTGGCGTTCGGTTGAACGCGTTCAGGCTGGGCCGCTGCACGGAAGGACATCCAGCCAGCGCTACCGCATGCCAGACCGCCCAAAAAAATAGCCCGTCCGGAAAGGGCGGGCATATAAACGCCGTTGTTACTCGGGTCAGCCGGCCCGTACACAAACCAGGGCGCTGACGGACGTATGTTTATGTGCCAATAGGGCGTTGTCGAGATGGGAGTAACGATGATCCATCAGACCAATGCTGCTTCGTCCGCGCGCTCGCGGGCGTCGTGAGCGGGCGCGGCAGGATTGCGTAGCGTGGCCGCCACACGCGCTGCTCCCTTGCCGGCGCTACGCGTCGCAGGCGCGCCCGCGACGGTGAACAGCCGCACTGCTTCGTCGAGCACGTCAGCCTGTTCTGCAAGTCGTTCCGCCGTCGCCGCGGCCTGTTCCACCATCGCCGCATTCTGCTGCGTCGCGCTGTCCAGATGCGAGACGGCCTGATTGACCTGGCTGATGCCATCGGCCTGTTCGCTGCTGGCGTTCGCCACTTCCACGATCAGCGACGACACCCGCGCCACCGCCTGATCGATCACGGCCATTTGCGATGTGGTGCGCGCGACGAGTTCGGTGCCTTGCGCCACCTCGTTCACCGTCGTGTCGACCACCGCCTTGATTTCCTTCGCCGATGCCGCGCAACGCTGCGCCAGCATGCGCACTTCGCCCGCGACCACTGCGAACGAGCGGCCCGCCTCGCCGGCACGCGCGGCTTCGACAGCGGCGTTGAGCGCGAGGATATTGGTCTGGAAGGCAATCCCGTCGATTACGCCTGTGATGTCGGCGATGCGCTTCGATGCCTCGGTGATCCCCGCCATGGTTTGTTCGACCTGCAGCGCTACCTTGCCGCCCGTTTCTGCCGCCGCCTGCGCGTCCTTGACGAGATCGAGCGCGCGCACGGTGGCGTCGGCGTTGGCCTGCACGGTCGTGGTCAGCTGTTCCATGGTCGCCGCCGTCTCTTCCAGCGACGCCGCCTGCATCTCCGTGCGCCGCGCGAGATCCAGATTGCCCATCGAAATTTCGTGCGCGGCGTCGAGCATCCCGCCGATCTGCGCGCGCACATCGAACACGATCGCAGCGAGGTTTGCCTTCAATTGATTGAGCGCCTGCAGCACGTCGCCGAGATCGTCGTGGCGCGCGATGGCGAGATCCACGGTCAGATCGCCCGCTGCCATGCGCGTGGCAAACGACGCCATCGCATCGACCGGCTGGCCGAGATGGCGCGACAGCAACTGCGAGGCGGCGCCGCTCGCCGCCGCCGTCACGCCGAAAGCGATCCAGAACGGTAGCGGCGGCGTGCCGCCCCATGCGGCGAGGCCCGCCGCGAGCAGGGCGACGGGCGCAACCATATAGCCGATGGTCGCGCGCACGGCCACGGGCAGACGCATCACGCCGTGCAACTTGCCGACGAGTCCCGTGCGCACGATCACGCCCCGCTGCAAGCGCATGCCGCGCACCGCGCCTGCGCGCAGCTTCGCGTAGAACGCATCTGCCGCGCGCACCTCGTCGCGCGATGGCTTCACGCGCACGCTCAGATAACCGACGGGCGTGCCGTTTTCGACCACGGGCGTGACGCTCGCGCGCACCCAGTAATGGTCGCCGTTCTTGCGGCGGTTCTTGACGAGCGCCGACCACGGACGGCCGGAGCGGATCGTCGTCCACATATCGGCGAAGGCTTCGGCCGGCATGTCGGGATGGCGGATCAGGTTGTGCGGCTGGCCAATCAGTTCGTCGCGCGTAAAGCCCGACACGGCGATGAAAGCGGGATTGCAGTACTGGATCCTGCCCTTGAGGTCGGTTGCGGAAACGAGCATCTGCGAGGACGGATAGTCGTACTCGTTCTGGGTAACAGGCTGGTTGTTGCGCATGACGTTCCTTCAACTGCTGGATGCACGTGCATCCGAATGAGTTCTGTAAGGCTTAACGGCAGAGACCCCTGATGCTTTAGGGGTTTCCTGGTATTTGACTCAGGTAAAGCGCGCTCGCGCCGATAACACAGAGGCTCTGCCCCGCGGCTCTGACAAACGAGGCGAGTATGTCAATCGACTGACAGGCCGTGGTGTAACGGACTGAACCGGTTGATTTTATGTATTCGATCTACTGCTTTACCTGCGGCTCTTCCCATCGACGGCTTTCGAGGCGAGACAGGCATGCCCGTATTGCCTGACGACGCGCGCGCAACGCTCGCGGAGGAGCTTGCGAGGTTTTCGCGCCTGACGCCGCAGCAACATCGCTTCTGGCTAGCGACGTTCGCGGTGTTGTTCGCGCTTGTCGCGGCGCTGGCGGTGCTGTTCGGCGCGAATCTGCCGTGGGACGACATGGGCGACGCGCTGCGCGGACGGCCTGGCGCGATCGCGGACGTGATGCTGCTGGCAGCGTGCGCAGCGATGCTCGCGGCAAGGCGCAGAAGCGTGGCCCGTTGCGTACGGCCAGATGCCGCAACGCATGCAAGCGAAGCCGTGATACGCGCGCTCGAAAGCGGGACGATCGATCACATCCTCGCTGCGGTGGCGCCAGTCGGGCTGTGCATCGTCAGGCTACGCGATTTTCACGTTCTGATGTCGAATCCCCTCGCACGTGAGTTGCTGCAACCTGGCAATGCTTCGGCCAGCCTGCCCGCGCACGTGGCGATGGCGCTCGAAAGAGTCGTGCCGCGCTCCGGCAAGGCCGTGGAGTTGATCGTGAGCGTGCCGCTTCCCGACTCCGCGCACACCTGCCCGCAAGACGTCCATCACGTTCAGATTAGCTGCAGTGTGGCGCGCTACCATCGCGAGGACGTGCTGGTGTGCGCGCTGCTCGACGTCACGGCGCGTCACGCACTGACTGAGCAGATGAACGCGGCGCAGCGCGAAACACAGGCGCTGATGCATGCGCAGCAGCGCTTTTTCGCCACGACAAGTCACGAGATCCGCACGCCGCTGAACGCGCTGCTTGGCAATCTCGAACTGCTGTCGATGACGCCCGGCCTCGATGCGCATCAGCAAAGGCTGCGTGCGATCAATGCGGCCGCCGACGGCTTGCGCCACGTGGTCAACGATGTCCTCGATTTCTCGAAGATCGGCGCCGGCAGAATGACCTTGTCGCTCGAGACGTTCGCGCCAATCGACGAGCTGGAGAGTCTCGCGCTTTCGTATGCGCCGCTCGCGTCGGGCAGGCCGCTGCGCTTCTATGCGCACCTGTCGCCGTCGCTGTATGCACCCGTGCGGGGCGATCGGGCGAGAATCGTTCAGGTGGTCAACAATCTGCTGTCGAATGCGTTCAAATTCACGTCGAGCGGCAAGATCACGTTCTCGGCGCGCGTCGAAACGGATTCGCGCGAACGCGCCGTGCTGATATGCAGCGTGATCGATTCGGGAATCGGTATCGATGCATCGCTGGTCGCGCGGATATTCGATCCGTTCGTGCAGGGCGAATCGAGTGTATCGAGCCGTCATGACGGCTCGGGCCTGGGTCTGTCGATCTGCGCGCGGCTGTGCGAACTGATGGGCGGCAAGCTCAGCGTCGAAAGCGTGCCCGGACTGGGCAGTGCGTTCATCGCGTCGATGCCGCTCGAGCGGGTCGCCGGGACAGTGGGCGCGCATATGCCGCAAGTGCCTCGGGTTTGCGACGACGCGCTCGTGCTGTGCGAGGACACGGCATCGTCGACCGTGCTGGCCGACATGCTCGCCTACGCGGGCTGGACGGCGAGCAGCGCGACTTCGATGGCGGCGGCGCAAGCCATGTTGCACACGCGCTCCTTTGCGTTCGCACTGGTAACGGGCGACTACGATCTCGTTGCTATCGACGAATTGCGCGCGGTTCGCCGCTTGCCTGTCGTGTGGCTGACACACACGGGCGAGCATCGGCCGACGCCGCGCGCCGAAGGCGTGCTCGAAGTGACCGCGTTCAGTCACGACGCGATCCTGGCGTGCGTCGAACGGTTGACGGCCGGCGCGGATCTGGCGCAAGCGCTGCCCACTGAGGCGTCAGACGAACCGCCCACTGTCGATGCCTCGCTGCAAGGGCTGCGTGTCCTTGTCGCCGAAGACAATCCGCTGAACCACGCGCTGATCGCCGAGCAACTGACGCGTCTGGGCTGCGAGCCAATGCTGGCTCGCGATGGCCGCGAGGCGCTGCATTTACTGGAGCATGCGCCCGCCGATCTGGTGCTGACCGATATCGACATGCCAGTGATGGACGGCTACGCGCTGCTCGACGCGCTGCGCGACGCTTATCCACGGCTTCCCGTGCTGGCGTTCAGCGCCGCCACGGATGCCGCACAGGCCGACGCATGGCGTCGGCGAGGTTTTACTGCGTATCTGCCGAAGCCGTCGTCGCTGAAGCAGGTAGAGGCGGCGCTGTCGGGTCTGGCGTTGTCTTCCGGACCCACGAACGAGTCCGCAAGCAGAATGCCTCTCCTGCCTGCAGAAACGGCGCACATGCAGGCGATGCTGCGCGACTACCTGAAGGCGAATCTGCCGATGCTCGCGTCCATCGTCGAGCGTCAGGACGTCGCCGCATTGCGGTCGTGGGCGCACGGCGCGGCAGGCGGTTTTGCCGTGACGCAGGAGACGGCGTTCGCGGCGCGGTGCCGTGCGATCCAGTCTTTGTGCGACGGCCAGCCGGACTGGGCACCTGCTCACGCGACACAGGCAGCCGCGCTGCACGACGCCTTGCGCAGTGCGTTCGCACCCGAACACGACGCGCTTCGGGACACGCCCGACGTCGCATGAAAACAACGCCGGACGGCGAATATTGGGCGTACGCTTTGCAGACGGGCCCGTGCTGCCGGACCCTCGCGCGATCGTCCGCATTCACGGGCGGCGCGGCATTTTGTTTTCGCTTTACTTCCGTTTCTGACGAGTCCAATAATGGATTCGTTTGCTTTTCGTAATATAGATTACGGAGCGCTCGCTCGAGAGGTTCGACGCGCTCCGCTTGTGCGTGTGGCTGTTGTTCCTATAAAAGGTCGCCTTTCGAAGCCGAACCGACTCAACTCAGGGAAAACAAGCATGTCCGCGAACAAGATCAACAAGACGGCTGCAGCCGCCGTTGTGAGCGCCGCGCTTCTCTCGTTCGGCATGGATGCGCGTGCGCAGAGCAGTGTCACGATGTTCGGCGAACTCGACACGGGCCTCGCGTATCTCAGCAACGTGCGCGGCAATTCGCAATGGAAGGCGACCTCGGGTCTCGTCGACGGTAGCTACTGGGGCTTGCAGGGCATCGAGGATCTGGGCGGCGGCTATCGCGCGATCTTCCGGCTGGAGCGTGGCTTTTCGGTGACGTCGGGTGAGATGTTCAACGATCACCCGTATTACGTCGGCCTCGGCAGTGACCAGGCGGGTACGCTGACCCTCGGTCATCAATACGATCTCGTGCATGACTATCTCGCGCCGTTCACGCTGACGGGCGGCGCAGGCGGCACGGCATTCGCACACCCGTTCGACAACGACAACGCCAACAACACCTATCTCGCAGCGAACTCCGTCAAGTACGCGAGCCCGTCGTTCGGCGGTTTGACGTTCGGCGGCATGTACGCATTTTCGAATGCAGCCGGACAGTTCGCGGACAACCGCGCGTACAGCTTCGGCATGAGCTACCAGGCGGGTGCGCTCAATGCAGGCGCGGCCTATCTGCATGCGAACGGGCGCGGCGGTACCACGACGGGCGCGTATGAGCCAGTCGTGCTGCCCACCTCCAACGACGTCTTCGACGCCGCCGTGCAGACGCAGAACACCTACGGTCTCGGCATCAGTTACGCGATCGGCGACTTCACGATGGCGGCAGCGTGGTCGCGTTCCACCTTTACGGGCGTCACCGTGATCGACACGGGCGGCGTGGCGCCGTCGGTGGGCTTTTCCAACTACGAACTCAACGGTGTCTACCAGCTGACGTCGACCGTCGCGCTGTCGGGTTCGTACACGTACACGCAGAGTTCGAGCGCGCACTGGCACAACGGCGGCGTACAGGCCGACTATCAGTTCTCGAAACGCACCGACACGTATCTGGAAGCGATCTATCAGCGTTCGTCGTCGGGTGCGCCGGCCGTGATCAATTCCGCCGATCCTTCGTCGGGACACAACCAGGTGCTGATCGGCGCGGGGCTGCGGCACCGCTTCTGACAGCCTCGCTCGCTTATGCCGGTGTGATCAGTCCTTCGGGCGCCTGTGGCCGGCTGAGCAGATAACCCTGCACATAATCGCAGTTGACCTGGCGCAGAATCTCGAGCTGCGCCGCCTGCTCGACGCCTTCGGCGATCACCTTGATACCCAGCTTGCGCGCAAGGCCGATCACGCCTTCGACGATGGTTTGCGTGGTCGGATCGTGATCGATCTTCGACGTGAAATGCCGGTCGATTTTCAGTGTGTGCGGCTCGAAGTCGGCGAGATACATGAGGCTCGAATAGCCGGTCCCGAAGTCGTCGATGGCGATGCGCACGCCTAGCCGCTTCAATTCGACAATCGACTTCTGCGCCTGCTTCGGGTTCTTCATCAGCGCAGTTTCCGTCAACTCGATTTCGAGTTTGCCAGGCGGAATGTTGTACTGCTTGAGCGCGCGATCCACGTCGCGCACGATCTGCTCGCTGCCCAGTTGCCGCGCCGACACGTTCACGGACACACCCAGATTCGTTGCGCCAGCAAGGCGCCACGCGGCCAGCTGGCGCAGCGCGTTGTCGAGCACCCACACGCCAACGTCTTCGACAAAACCGGTTTCTTCGAGCAGCGGAATGAAATCGCACGGCGGCACCAGGCCGCGTACGGGATGCTGCCAGCGGATCAACGCTTCCGCGCTATGCACGGCGAGCGTATGCGGCTCGTGAATGGTCTGGAAGTGCAGGAAAAACTGGTTCGTCGCCAGCGCTTCGGGCACATCGCGCTCCAGTTCGAAATCACCGATGGTGCGTGCCGCTTCCTTGCCGGCGAACTGGTAGCCATTGCGGCCGGTTTTCTTGGCCGCGTACATCGCGACATCGGCGCTCGACAGCAGCGCGTCGTGGCCGCTGCCATGCTCGGGAAAGATCGAGATGCCGATCGACGCCGTGATGAATGCGCCCGCGTTGTCCTGCAGCCGGTTCTCCGCCAGCCCGCCGAGCAGCGCCTTGGCCTGCGCTTCAAGCCCGGCCGTATCGATGACGCTGCCGATCAGCACCGCGAACTCGTCGCCGCCCAGGCGTGCGACATACGCATCGTCGGGCAGCGCGCGGCGAATCACGCTGCCGACATTGCGCAGCAGATGATCGGCGGCGAGATGGCCGAGCGTGTCGTTGAGCACCTTGAAGCGGTCGAGATCGACGAACATCAGCCCGAACGGCTCGCCCGCTGCACAGCGGTTTTCGATTTCGCGCAGCAGCGCGGCGCGATTCGCGAGACCCGTGAGCGAATCGGTGTACGCAAGCCGGTCCAGTTCGGCGATGCGCTCCTGCTCGGCCGTCACGTCCTCCGTAATGCCGACGATACGCAGCACGTTGCCTTTCTCGTCGATCACGGGATAACCCGTGCTGCGCAACCAGTGCACCGTACCGTCGGCTTTTCTGATCCGGTACTGCGCGCGGCCTTCAGTCGATTCGGCCATGATGCGCGCCATTTCCGCCTGCAACCCCGCGCGGTCTTCCTGCACGACCAGTTCACGCCAGCTGTTCGGGTTGCGCATGAACTCTTCCGGCTCGAGGCCGAACACGTTCGACGAACCCGCCGTGATGTAGTGGAAATACTCGAAGTTCGCGCTGTACGAGAAAAACACGAGCTTGACGTGTGCTTCCATCTCCGACATCAGTTCGCTTTTCGCGCGCAGTTGCTGGAGCAGTTGCGTCTGTTTCGTGATGTCGAGCGACGCGCAGACCACGGCGACCACCTTGCCGGTGTGGTCCTTCACGGGGATGAGTTGCGAGTCCCACCATTTCGGCTGCCCTGTCGTCGTCGCGCAGCTGCCGCGAAACGATGCGGGCGTGCCGCTCAATGCGCTTTTGAAGGCGGCAGTGGCGGCATCGTGATCGTCGCCTTGCCAGAAGCCGAGCCAGTCGGCGCCGGCCAGCTGCATCGGTGAGGTGGCTTCCATCAGTGTTGCGCCGTAATCGTTGATGCGCAGCATGTGGCCTTGCAGATCGAGCAGCTTGACGCAGTCACGGCTTGCATCGAGGAACGAGCTGGCGAGCGCCATCGCTGCGCTCTGACGCGCCTTTTGCGCGGCAAAGCGCTGGCGCACCGCGATCATCGCAATCGCGCCCGCTGTCGCGCCGAGCGCGACCTGCACGCTGAACGGCGCACTCGCAGGTCCGCGCAAGGCCATTTGCAGCGCGATGCTCGCCGTGCCTACGCCGATTCCCGTTGCAACGCTGACCGCGAAGCCAATGGTTCCGATCGGGCGGCGGCTTGACCATGCATCGAGCAGCAGCGCAAGAAAATGCTGATCCTGATGCGAACGGTCGGCGCTCTGCCGGCTCAGCGCGCGGCGCCGTTTCAGTGGCAGGCTCGTCGTCATGCCGTGACTCGCCTGAGCGCGCACAGCACGCGCGAAGCGGGCGCCACCGTGGCGTGGTGGGCGTGAACGCAGTCGCGCGCTGTGCGTCGTGCGTCGATCGGGTGGGGAAATGTAATGCCTTTCATGGTGGCCAGCCGCTTCGGCGGTAATTGTTGCTGCGCATGCGGACGGCGCGGCTTTTCTACGTTTACGGCGCGCCGGGGGTTTTGTTTAGCCTGAGCGATTGTGCCTGTTTTCAAAGGGTCGAACCATCGTGTCGTTGTTCATGCAACGACGTACATGCCGGATGATTCGCTTAGATGCGTCGCGCATCGTTTTAACAAAGAAACGATGCACGGTCGAAAAGATTGGCTTACCTAAGCTTTCTCCCGATGCCGATTGGCTTTTAAACGACCGCTGGTTTAGTCAATCGACGCGGTCCACTGCGCCGACGATAAATGCTGACGATCCCTCCACAGCTTGCTAAATTGCATGATCAGGCACTGCAAATAAAGCCGCACAGGCACGATGGTTGCACCTCACGCGGCGCAACCAGCGATGGCGCTGTACGGGCCAGTAGCACCCTCGTGCAAGGGACGCTGAAGCGCTGACACTGGTCAATCCAAGGAGACTCCATGCGCGCCGTATTCCAGTACCCGTTTCCCGTCACCGATCGCTCGGTCGCGCGCAACAAGGTGGTCAGCGCGCGCGCCGCCGTCGATCTGATCCGGCCCGGCGACACGCTCGCGACGGGCGGTTTCGTCGGCGTCGGCTTTGCGGAAGAAGTGGCGATTGCACTCGAGGAACGCTTCTTCGAGGCGAACGCGGCCACTTCTGGCGGGCCGGGCGCGCTGGGGACGCCCGATGCATCGAGCGCGCATCTCGACCTGACGCTCGTCTACGCGGCAGGTCAGGGCGACGGCAAGTCGAAAGGGCTAAATCATCTCGCACATGAAGGGCTGGTGCGGCGTGTGATCGGCGGGCATTGGGGGTTGGTGCCGAGGCTGCAGCAACTCGCAATCGATGGCCGCATCGAGGCGTACAACCTGCCGCAAGGCGTGATCTCGCATCTGTTCCGCGACATCGCCGCAGGCAAGCCCGGTCATCTGTCGAGCATTGGCCTTGGTACGTTCGTCGATCCGCGCCACGGCGGCGGCAAGCTGAACAACCGCACCGCGGAAGATCTCGTCAGACTGATGGAGATCGACGGCAGCGAGTATCTGTACTACAAGACCTTTCCCATCGATGTCGCGATCATTCGCGGCACCACGGCCGATGCGAACGGCAACGTCACGATGGAACGCGAAGCGCTCACGCTCGAAGCACTCGCTATCGCGATGGCGGCGCGTAATTCGGGCGGCGTGGTGATCGTGCAGGTGGAGCGGCTCGCCGATACGAATACGCTCAATCCGCGCGACGTGAAGATCCCGGGCATCATGGTCGATTGCGTGGTGGTCGCGCGGCCCGAGCATCATTGGCAGCCTTTCGCCGAACCGTATTCAGCGGCGTTCGCGAGCGAATTGCGCGTGCCCGCCAGTTCCGTCGCGGCGATGGAACTGACCGAGCGCAAAGTGATTGCGCGGCGCGCGGCGATGGAACTGATGGCGAATAGCGTCGTGAATCTTGGCATCGGCATGCCGGAAGGCATTGCGAGCGTCGCGAATGAAGAAGGCGTGATCGATCTCTTCACGATGACGACGGAGCCTGGCGTGATCGGCGGCATTCCGGCGGGCGGGCTGAACTTCGGCGCCGCGACCAATACGCAGGCCATCATCGATCAGCCGTATCAGTTCGACTTCTACGACGGCGGCGGTCTCGACCTCGCGTTTCTCGGACTCGCGCAGGCGGACCGTCAGGGCAATCTCAACGTCAGCAAGTTTGGGCCGAAGCTGGCGGGCGCGGGCGGTTTCATCAACATCAGCCAGAGCGCGAAGCGTGTCGTGTTTGTCGGCACGTTCAACGCGGGCAATCTGGACGTCGCCGTAGAAGATGGGCGCCTGAAAATCCGGCGCGAAGGCGCGAACCAGAAATTCGTCGATGAAGTGGAGCACCGCACGTTCAGCGGCGAGTATGCGGCGAAGCGCGGGCAGCATGTGCTGTACATCACGGAGCGCTGTGTGTTCACGCTCACGCCGCGCGGACTGGAACTGACGGAAGTGGCGCCGGGCGTCGACGTGCAGAACGATATCGTCGCGCGTATGGGCTTCACGCCGATTATCGAGCGGCCGCCGCGCATCATGGACGAGCGCATTTTTCGCGCCGCGCCGATGGGATTGCGCACATTACTGCTGTGCTTGCCGCTCGAAGAGCGCTTCAATTACGACGCCGAGAAGAACATGTTCTTCGTCAACTTCGAAGGCTTGCAGGTGACGACGCAGGAACAGATCGACATGATCTGGCAGCAAGTCGAATCGCGCTTGAAGGGCGTGCGTTTCAAGCCGCAGGCCATCGTCAATTACGATAATTTCACCATCAATCCAGAGTTGATCGAGCGCTATTCGGCGACCATTACGAAACTCGTCAATCAGTTCTATGCCAGCGTGACGCGCTATACGACCAGCAGCTTCTTGCGCATGAAGCTCGGCAGCGCACTGGAAGAACGCGATGTCGCGCCTTACATCAACGAGCGGCCGGGCGACGCATCGATACATCATTGAATGCAGGTATGTCCCTGACATGAACCGCTCACATCAGGCGTGCGAAAATAGCGCTTTCTGCGAGTCAGTTTACGGTTTCAAGAAGTCCATCATGAGCGGTTTCATTCCAAGTGTGCCCGGCAAGAGCGAAAGCGATTTCGAAGTGAGCGCGGGCTCGAAGCTCGCCGGCTACCGGCGCTTTTTCGGCGTGTTGCGCGTAGTGCGCAAAACGGACGGACGCCTGCTGTTTCCATTCGACGGCGCGCCCGATCTCGGCCCTTATCCGACCAAAGACGAGGCGCTCGCTGCCGCACAGGTGTACGGCGAGCACATCGTCGAACACGATCTCGCGCGGCCTGAACTGTAAGCGCTTCACGGCGCGCGATTTTTCTGTTTTGGCCCCGTGCAATGCGCTTGAAGCACGCTGCTGGCACGACTATCGTTGGAGTGGACCCCTGCGGGAGGCGATCATGCGTGCCGATGCCGTCGATGTGCATTTTGATCATGCACACCTGTTTCTCGATCTGTCCGACGGCCGCGCCGTCGAATTTCCACTCAACTGGTTTCCTGCGCTCGCCGCGGCGACCGATTCCGAGCGCGAGCACTTCGCCATCTCGATCGACAAGCAGCAGCTGATCTGGCCGGAGCTCGATGAGGACATGGACGTGACCGCGTTGCTGATGTCGCTGCCGGAGTCGATGCGACACTAACGTCAGCAGCATTTTCAGGGTTGCGTGAGGGCGGCGCTGCGTGCAGCGTCGCTTTGATTTTGTTCGTCCGCCGATTGAACAATCGCGGACGGCGCTCGCGCATGGGTTAAAATAATAGTCTGGTGCCAAACGGAGTTTATGTGCGATCTGTCGTTATTTATCTCACGCCTTCCCTGGACACCATGACGGAATCTGTATCGGCATCTTCAGGCGCGCGCGAGGTTGGCGTCGACCTGAATCGCAACACGATGGTCGAACATGATCGGGGAGACATCGCAGTCGTTTCGACGTCACATGATGGTCCGTCGGTTCAGGCTCTCTAAGAAGAACAAATAAAGCGGCGCGCTTGCCTTTGGGCAGCGCGCCGTTGTTGTTTCTACTCGCCATTCTCTTTGCTCTCCGTACTTGCCCTGCTCACAAAACGGCTTTAAAGCTGCATGACGCGACACGGCTATCCACCTCAAAGATTAATTTAATCTTTCTGTTATTTGCATTTTGCTTTCGAATTGAATAATTAAATCAATTCGATTTGCATAAAGGCGAGCCATATTTCCCTTTATTTCGTTTTGTCCCTATAGATCGGGGTCTCCGTACCGTTAACGGAGTTTGATCTCCGTCATGTTTTTGCAAATGCCGCATATAGGCAGGTGACATGAATGGAGATCAGGCAGTCGCGATGCCTTTAAAGATCGAAAGAAGCACGACAACACATCGCTTGCGAATCCGTGAGCGAACGGGGATTGGCTTCAATCGAAAAAAAATAACCGAGGACATGAATGAAGTTACGTTTGCAATGCCTGTTGGCAGCAGCTGCATTGGCCAACTGCCTTTCCGCTCACGCGGCGCTTGGCTCATCACCCACCTACACCGCGACAACCAGCGCAAGCTCGACGCAGACGGTCATGCGCCTGAGTGCAACGGCCGTACCGTTCACCGTCAGCAGCGCGACGCTGGCTGACGGCACGCAGGTTCGCGAATATGTCGGCCAGTCGGGTGCGGTGTTCGCCGTGTCCTGGCACGGTCCTCACATGCCGGATCTCAGCGCGCTGCTGGGCAGCTACTTCGCAGGCTATCTCGACACTGTCAATCAACAGCATGCGCAACAGGGCAGCGCGTTTGGTCCGGCAATGGTCCAGCGTTCGGATGTCGTGGTGCAGACGGGCGGCCATATGGGCGCGTTCGTCGGCCGTGCGTGGTTGCCGTCGGGACTTCCCGCCGGTGTGAGCAGCGACGATATCCAATAAGGCGAGGGGACTGTTAATGCGTGGATTGAAATGGATGCTTGCCGTCAGCGGCATGTGTGTGGCGCTTGCCGGATGCGGCGGCGGTGGCGGTTCTTCGGGTGCAGCGACTACGAGTTCGGCTCCCGTGAGCAACTCGCCCGTGGCGGTAAACACGGCATACGCCGATCCGACGGCGACACCTGTTTCGTCGGGTTCGGCGAATACGGTGCCGATCGTCGTATCGTCGTTCAGTAACGTGCGCAATTTCCCGATGGTGAGCGTGAAGGTTTGCGCGCCTGGCAGCGGTGGCTCGGGTTCTACCTGCTCGACGATCGACAACGTGCTTGTCGATACCGAATCGTTTGGCCTGCGCCTCTTCGCTTCCGCGATTCCGAGTTCGACGTATAACTTCCTGCCGCAACAGCTGCAAGCAGCTGTACCTGTCGCGGAGTGTGCGTCGTTTGGCTCCGGCAATACGTGGGGCACGGTGCGCACGGCCGACGTGGCGATGTCGGGCGAACTCGCGCCGAGCGTGCCGATTCAGGTGATCGCCGATCCGATGCTGACTGCGACGATACCGACGGGTCTGACTGGCTGCGCGACGGGCAGCAACATGACGACGCCCACGAACCTTGGCGCGAACGGCATTCTTGGGAGCGGCACGTCGCCGAACGATTGCGGGGCGGACTGCCAGAATTCGCTGGGCACGGGCGCTTACTACACGTGCGCGGGGTCGAGCTGCACACCGACGATGGAGCCAGTCAACAGCCAGGTGACCAACCCGGTGAAGATGTTCACGGGCGACAACAACGGTGTGATCGTCGAGATGCAGCAGGTGCCGGATACGGGCGCGGCGACGGCGACAGGGACGTTGGTGTTCGGGATCGATACGCGGTCGAACAATGCGTTGAGCGGCACCAACGCGACGATCCTGCAGACGAATACGTACGGTGATGTGACGGCAACGTTCGAGGGCCGTTCGTACAGCACGGCGTTCTTCGATTCTGGATCGAGCGGGTTGTATTTCCAGAGCACGGCGTTGAGCAAGGCTTCGAACGGGTTCTATACGCCCGCGGCGCCGACGGGGATGTCGGCTTTGTTCACGGCGACCAATGCGGCGACGACGACGGTCAAGTTCAATGTCGCCAATGGCGTGACGTTGATCAACTCAGGGAACTATGCGTTCAATAATCTGGGTGTGGCGCTGTTTAATGCTATTGATATCGGCATGCCGTTTTTTTATGGGCGTCATATGTTTTATGGGATTTCGGGGCAGTCGGGGTCTTCGGCTGGGTCCGGGCCGTATGTGGCGTATGTGTCGAGTTGAGGGTTGCTAGTGCGGTTGGTTTTTGTGCTGGCGTCCGCTTTTTGTTAGTGGTCTGCCTGGGTTGCCCCTGTGCGGGGCGGCACCTACTTTTCTTTGCAGCGGCAAAGAAAAGTAGGCAAAAGAACGCCGCTCACACCGAACCGCTTGACCCTCGCCTGCGGGCCCCCAACGGCCCCGTCCTGTCAGCGGCATCGATCTTCTCGATGCCCGCTGCCAACGCTCCTTATGGGCGCATCACCCACTTCAATTACCCGTAGCGAAGCAAGCGGCAGCGACCCGTCACTGCAGCCCAGGTGGCAAACGGTGTGTAGGTTGTCGCGCATTGAGCGTCGGCGATCCTACAAGACACACCGCCTTTGCTTTTCAGTCCGGAGTGAAGCGCATAAGGCGCGATAACCTACACACCGTTTGCCACCTGGGCGGCCTGGGACTGACGGGTAAGGCACGCTGAGACGCGGGAGGTTGAAGCGGGTGATGCGCCCTTGAAGAGCGCTGGCAGCGGACATCGAGAAGATCGATGCCGCGGACAGGACGGGGCCGTTGGGGGCCCGCAGGCAAGGAGAAGTGTTGGCGGTGTTAGCCCGCTTTCTTTTGCCTACTTTTCTTTGCGGCGGCAAAGAAAAGTAGGTGCCGCCCCGCACAGGGGCAACGCATGAAGAACCACTAACAAAAAGCGGCCGCCACCGCACAAAAAACCTTAAACCAACCCAGTAGCGTAATAAAGCCCAATCACAAAAAACACAGCCAGCGTCTTGATAATAGTGACAGCAAAAATATCCCGATACGACTCACGGTGAGTCAAACCCGTCACCGCCAGCAACGTAATCACAGCGCCGTTATGCGGCAACGTATCCATACCGCCGCTAGCCATAGCCACAACCCGATGCAGCACTTCCATCGGAATATGCGCTGCCTCGGCACCCTTGATAAACAGATCCGACATCGCCGCGAGCGCGATACTCATACCACCCGAAGCAGAACCCGTAATACCCGCCAGCGAGCTAACCGACACAGCCGCATTCACAAGCGGATTCGGAATGCTCTTGAGCGCATCGCTCACCACGATAAAACCCGGCAGCGCAGCGATCACGCCACCAAAACCATACTCCGACGCCGTATTCAGCGAAGCCAGCAACGCACCGCCGACAGCCGCCTTCGTGCCCGAAGCAAAACGCTCCTTCACGCGGCCAAACGCCGTGATCACGACGCGCAGAATGCCCAGCAGCAACGCACCTTCCCCCGACCAGATCGCCACCACCGACTTGACCGCCGGCGTCACGGGCGCGCCGTGATTGCCCGGCAGCACATCGGGCGCCACCGTGTAGCTTGCGCCATACCACTCGGGAATCATGCGCGTGAGCACGAAGTTCGCAACGCCAACCAGAATCAGCGGCGCAATCGCCAGCAACGGATGCGGCAGCGAATCGGTTGCGACCTGTTCCGGTTCGTTCAGCAGCGACGTGCCGTAGCCTTCGCCCGTCGCCATCGCCTTGCGGCGACGCCATTCGAGGAACGACAGACCCACCACGATGATGAACAGCGAACCCGCAATACCAAGGCCAGGCGCGGCCCAGGCGGTGGTCTTGAAGAACGTCGTCGGGATGATGTTCTGGATCTGCGGCGTGCCCGGCAACGAATCCATCGTGAACGAGAACGCACCCAGCGCAATCGCACCCGGCATCAGGCGCTTCGGAATATTGCTCTGGCGATACAGCTCGGCAGCGAACGGATACACCGCGAACACCACCACGAACAGCGACACGCCGCCGTACGTCAGCAGCGCACACACCGCGACGATCACCGCATTCGCCCGCGCACGGCCGATATAGCGGATCGCCGAATGCACGATCGAAGCCGCGAAGCCCGACAGTTCGATGACCTTGCCGAACACCGCGCCGAGCAGGAACACAGGGAAATACAGCTTCACGAAGACGACCATCTTCTCCATGAAGATGCCCGAGAACACAGGCGCGACGGCGGCGGGATCGACTAGCAGCACCGCGCCGAGCGCAGCAATCGGCGCGACCAGAATCACGCTGTAGCCGCGATAGGCGGCGAACATCAGGAACGCCAGGGCGGCGAGGACGATGACAAAAGCCAATTGAGTCTCCAATACTTGGTTGTTCTACGTAGACACGCGCAGCGAGGCGCGGTGGCCGGCGCCCGTTTGAGCAGGTTCCGTGCCATGCCCGTCAGGCGGGCTTTCTCAGCGCAGACGGCGTCTCAGCCGTCCAGCAATCCGAACGATTGTACAGAATTGTCTCAAGATAGAGACAAATTGCTGCCGCTCGATTTCGATTCGGCGAAGCATAACCGATTTAACGGGCTTGTTGCACGTCTCGTACGTGAGATAATCAGTCCACGATTAGAGACAATAAGCATAAAAAATATAACTGGAGACAGCGACACTATGATGAACGACTGGTCGGGCCTGCCCGCGACCTACAGCGACGTCCTGCGCCGCGCGATGGACTCGCTGTTCCGCACATTCGAAAACTTCAGCGAAGGCACGTTTATCGTCGATGCCGACGCGCGCGTCGTGTGGATCAACAAGCGCTACGCGGCGCGTTTCGGCTTTGCCGATCCGCAGCAGGCCATCGGCCGCGACTGCGAAGCCGTGATTCCGAACAGCCTGATGCGCGAAGTCGTGATGACAGGCAAACCGATCCTGCTCGACATTCTCGAAACCGACCGCGAGCCGCTCGTCGTTACGCGTCTGCCATTGAAGGACGATGCAGGCAAGACGGTCGGTGCCGTCGGCTTTGCATTGTTCGACGAGATGAAGGCGCTGACGCCGCTGTTCTCGCACTACTCGCGCGTGCAGCAGGAACTGATCGCGACGCGCCAGTCGCTCGCGCAGGCGCGCCGCGCGAAGTACACCTTCGCGAGCTTCGTCGGCACGGGCGCGGCGAGTCTGGAAGTGAAGCGCCAGGCGCGGCGCGCGGCGCAAGTCGACTCGCCCGTGCTGCTGCTCGGCGAAACGGGCACGGGCAAGGAACTGCTCGCGCATGCGATCCACGGTGCGTCCGCGCGTTCGACCAAACCGCTCGTCACCGTCAACGTCGCGGCGATTCCCGATACCTTGCTCGAAGTCGAATTTTTCGGCGCGGCGGCGGGCGCTTATACCGGCGCCGACCGCAAGGGCCGGGTCGGCAAATTCGAACTCGCCGATGGCGGCACGCTGTTCCTCGACGAGATCGGCGATATGCCTTTGCCGCTGCAAGGCAAGCTGCTGCGCGTACTGCAGGATCGCGAGTTCGAGCCGCTCGGCTCGAATCGCGTCGTGCGCGCCGATGTGCGGATCATCGCGGCGACCTCGGCGGATCTGCCCGCGCTGGTCGCGCAGGGACGCTTCCGCCCGGACCTGTTCTATCGGCTCAATGTGCTGACCATCCACGCACCGCCGCTGCGCGAGCGGCAAACGGATATCGAGGCGCTGGCCTATACGATCCTCGAAGACCTGTCGACGCAGGTGCGCGGCGGCCACTTCGAACTGCAGGACGATGCATTACGCCTGCTGTGCTCGTACAGTTGGCCGGGCAACGTGCGCGAGCTGCGCAACACGCTGGAACGTGCCGTGATGCTGTCGGACAGCGAGCGCATCGATGCACGCGCGCTTGCGCCGTTTATCGGCCCCGTGCGCGGACAGGCTGCGTTCGATGCGTCCACATCGGTTCACCCTGCAGCGCTCAAGGCAACCGACGACGGGCAGCCGCAGCAGTGGGCCGACGCGATGGCAGCGTTCGAAAAGCGTTTTCTCGACGACGCGCTGCGCGCATGCGAGGGACGCGTGACGGAAGCGGCGGCGCGCATCGGCATGGGACGTGCGACGCTTTACAAGAAGATCGCCGCGTACGGTATCGACGTCTGACCTCTCGGACGCGGCGTTTGCCGCGTGCGGCACTGAGGCGCAACTAGAGGGATAGGGTGCTCGCCGCGCGCGCCGCTGCGCAGTACGATCGGGGTGACTTCCGCCACGCAATGCCCAGGGAGACGCAGCCATGAGACGCGGGATTGTCTGGTTCATGCTGTTTATCGTGAGTACCGCCTGCAACGGGTTGCATGCGCAGGCGTCTTCGGCGGCGGGCGCGCCGGAAGAGCGCCGCAACTGGTACAACGATCCATTCTTCACGCTCTCGCATGCCATCGCCGATTGCCCCGTGCCGCTCGGCCCGATGATGACCCACGCGCAGATGGAAGACGACGCGCACTATCGCGTGGAGCGCGGCACGACCTGCTGGCTCGCACACAAGTGCACCAAGCCGAATTCCTACATGTACGACGCCGATATCGCCGGCGCGATCCACGCGCGTTACCCGAACCCGCAGCCGTTCGACGGCACCAGCCTGTGGATCACGGTGCAACGGCGCTTCGTCTATGTGGAAGGCTGCGCGCCTGCATCGTTCGACCGACAGGCGCTGCAGCAGCAACTCGAAGCGATTCCCGATGTCGAACAGGTCTTCGTGCGGATCAACGCGAGCACGCATGGACCCATGCCCTACAAGACGCTTGCTGATCCTGACGTGCAGCCGGCCACGCAAGCTCAATGACGTGGCGACCCTGACTCAACGCAATGCAAGGCGGGCATGGCACAATCGCGTTCGTCGAAAAACAAGTGGCCAACGGGGTTTTCCATGAAACGCAGTCAACTATCCACGGCGCGCGTCATGCACTGGGTTCGGAGCGCGGCGCTGCCCGCCGTTCTCGTCATGACGGGCGCGCTCGCCGCGTGCAGCAGTGCACCGCCGCTGTTCGGGCCAGGCGGCCAGCCCACCACGCTGGTGCAATGTCCTGCGGGCTCCGACAACTGCGAGCAGCAAGCGCAAGCGGCATGTGGCGGCGCGTTCGACACCATGCGCTCGACCACCGATAACGGCACACGCAGCTTGCTGTACGCGTGCCGCGCGAAGTAAGCAACGCTTCATCCCTGATCTCCTGGTCGGGCCGCTTTCGCGCCCGGCCTTCAGCCTGACGTCTTTTACGGCGATATATCGCGCCCGGCATATCGCGGTCGATGCACGCGCATCGACCTGAACGATTTCGCCTTCACGTTCGTCTTCATTGCAGCATTCACGCAGATCGGGGCAAGCGCATGCCGATTTCTCGACGAGATTGAACAACCACGCGAATTCGGCGCCGCGCACACAGCGCGGGCGTTGCGCTGGCGCATCGCGCGGGGCGCTTCCGTGCGGAGACCAACGGAACGCATCGATTTCCTCGTATAGATTTTCCATAAGCGAGAAAGCAGCGTCGATACAGGAAGCAGGCGCGGCTGATCCGAATTCGGGAAGCGTGTGCAAGCAAGACAATGATATTGAGAGAGCGGCGGTCGATTTCCCGCGGCACGCTTTGTGCCAACCGATGACGCCTGGCGAGGGACGACGGGGAAACGCAATGAACCACGAACAGATCGAGAAGGACATCGAACACCTAGAGCACGTCATCTCGCGCATCTCTGCCGCCGACGGCATTCCGCTGTCATACTGGCGCAGCCGCATCGAGTCGGTGTCGCTTGCCGCGCTGGTGCCGTCGCAGATCAGGCGCGTCCAGAAGCTCAGCGACGCGCTGCACGCACTCGAAGTTCGTTACAAGCGTTGAGCGTCTCCGTCTATTTCACGCGCGCCTGACGGATGCAATGCAACGCGATGCCGATCGCAGCAGTTGCCACTGCGTGAGCCACTCGACATGATGCGTACGGGACTTCGAACATCGCGTTGACGACGCAATCGACGACTGATCGTCCGCTTTCTTGACGGTGCGCAGTGTTCGTGAATCTCTGACAGCACTACACTGCTACCCGGCACTTTTTAGGTCTGGTACGGTCTCAGTTGCCGTACAGCCTTGCAAGGAGACTTCGCCAGATGGCCACATACAGACAGCTGACCGCACAACTCGAAAAGCTTCAGAAGGAGATGGAACAGGCACGAGCACAGGAAGTCACGCAGGCGATCGACGACATCAAACAGAAGATCGCCGAATACGGCATCACCGCTGAAGAGCTCGGCTTTTCCAGCAAGGTGCGCGTGGCACGCAAAGCCGCGCTGCCGGCGAAGTACCGTAACCCGAAGACGGGTGAAACCTGGAGTGGCCGTGGCCGCGCGCCTGGCTGGCTCACAGGTAAGAATCGCGACAAGTTTCTGATTGCCGAATGAAATCTGCGCAAGCGCCCGTCGCGATGGATGGGTGCGCTTGCTTTGTCTCCGTACCTCTCATGCCGAAGCGACGCTGGCTGCTTTGCCGGTGCATCGATCAGTGAGCAAGTGCGTGTGTGATTCGCGCACCGTCGCTCAAGTCCCGAAAACTCTCACCTTTTGCTGGTGACGTTCGTTTCGAACGCGCGCGCCGGGTGCACTGCTACGTGGTTCAAGTGATCGAGCCGTGTGCTGGCGAGCGTTCTGCGGGACGTCCTGCATTCGGCTTCAAAGCCTTGTGCGATAAGGCTTTGAGCGCATCCAACAGAGATGACGACAGGCGGCGGGGCATCTCGTCTGCCGCATTGAAGCGCCTCGTCTTGAGAACGTCTTGCGGCTATTCACCGCCTTGCTCGCGGCCGCTTTTCCTGGCTCCCGAAAACGCTCACCTCAACGCTGCCGCAACGCCGGGGTCATGACTCAGTGGAAACCCGGAGTTGAGTGCGGCTCATACCCTGGATCAAAAAACATCGCTTCATCGTCCTGCTTTCCGGCCAGCACAATCAGCGCATCCCACTCAACCTGATGGAACTGGACAGATGAGCATCAACGAGAAGCAACTGTATATCGGCGAAGGATTCGAAGGCCCGGGCGTCAACCTCGCCCATATCAACGTGCTGGTCGGTCCGCGCAACGGTCCCGCCGGTCAGGCGTTCGCCACCGCGCTGTCGACGCCGTCCGCCGGTCACGCGCCGTTCGTCGTGATCGCACGTCCGGGCGTGCCGACCAAGCCGCTCACGCTGTATGTGAACAAGGCGCAGATCGAAGGCGATTTCCACGGCAACGCGACGTGGGGTGCATCGCAGGCTGGCATCGCGAAAGCGGTCGCCGAGTCGCTCGAGAACGGCACGCTGCCGCCCGAAGCGGAAAACGACTGGGTCGTCGTGTCGGCGAACTGGGTCAACCCGAAGACCGACGATCTCGACGCCGTGTTCGAGAACAACTACCGCGCGTGCAAGAACGCGATCCTCGCGGCAATGAAGGGTCTGCCGCACAAAGATGAAGTGTTCGCCGCCGCGCGCGAAGTGTCGAACCCGTTCTATACGCCGAAGCAGCGTTAAGCCCTCGCCGGGACCTTGGAGAAATCGCAATGGAATACATCCGCCTCGGCCAGTCGGGCCTGAAAGTTTCGCGTCTGTGCCTCGGCACGATGAACATGGGCACGCCGGAATGGAAGCCTTGGATTTTCGATGAAGCGCAAAGCGAGCCGATCGTGCGCCACGCGCTCGAAGCCGGCGTCAACTTCATCGATCTCGCCGACTTCTACTCGACGGGCGTCGGCGAAGAAGTGGTGGGCCGCATCCTGAAGCGCCTCGCGCGCCGCGAAGAAATCGTCGTGACGACCAAGGTCGGCTACGACATGGGCACGTACCAGAACGCTGGCGGCCATTCGCGCAAGCACATCATGGACGGCATCGACGGTTCGCTGAAGCGTCTGGATATGGACTACGTCGATATCTTCATGCTGCATTTCTTCGACGTGAACACGCCCGTCGAGGAAACCATGAGCGCGATGAACGACATCGTGCGCGCAGGCAAGGCGCGCTACATCGGCGTTTCGACGATGTACACGTGGCAGTTCGCCAAGATCATGCAAGTGTGCGAGCGCAACGGCTGGCACAAGCCGATCAACATGCAGCTGCAGCTGAACCTCGCGTATCGCGAGGAAGAGCGCGAAATGATCCCGTATTGCCAGGATCAGGGCGTCGGCGTGTCGGTGTTCAGCCCGCTCGCACGCGGCCTGCTGACGAGCGATGCGCAATCCACCCGCAATCAGACCGACTTCTTCACCGCACAAATGTACGGCGATACGGCATCGCGTGACATTGCGGCATCGGTGGCGCGTGTGGCGGCGAAGCGCGGCGTGTCGGCTGCGCAGATTGCGCAAGCGTGGGTGCTGCAGAACCAGGGCGTGTCGAGCATGCTGGTCGGCGCGGATACGCCGGCGCAGTTCGACAGCGCACTGGCCGCGCTGAACACGAAGCTCGACGCCGAAGAACTGCACGAGCTGGAGCGCAACTACACGCCGTGCGATCTGATCAACGACTACACGGCAGGCAAGCGTATCGCCCGCGAAGCACGCGCCGCGCAAGGCACGTTCGCCGATGTGGCAGGCAATTTGGGTAAAGCAGCATGAGCGAATTTCTCCGTACAGGCCACTACATCAACGGTGAGTGGTACGAAGGCGCCAACACCTACGCAGTGCGCAACCCGGCGACGGGCGAGGTGATCGCCAACGTCGCGAAGGGCGGCGCGCAGGAAACGGCGCAAGCCATCGATGCCGCCGAGCGCGCATTCCCCGCCTGGCGCGCACTGACGGCCAAGGAACGCGGCGCACGCGTGAAGCGCTGGGGCGAGCTGATGCTCGAAAATCGCGACGCGCTGGCCGAACTGATGGTGCGCGAGCAAGGCAAGCCACTCGCCGAAGCGAAAGGCGAAGTCGGCTATGCGGCGAGTTTCTTCGAATGGTTTGCGGAAGAAGCGAAGCGCAGCTACGGCGACGTGATTCCCAGCCCGAGGCCCGATTCGAAGATCATCGTCACGCGGGAACCCGTTGGCGTGGTCGCGGCGATCACGCCGTGGAATTTCCCGCTCGCGATGATCACGCGAAAGGCCGGTCCCGCGCTCGCAGCCGGTTGCACGATGGTGCTCAAGCCTTCGGAAGAGACGCCGTTGTCGGCATTTGCGCTGGCGGTGCTCGCTGAGCGCGCAGGCATTCCGGCGGGCGTGTTCAACATCGTGTCCGGCGATGCAGTGGCGATCGGCGGCGTGCTGACGGAATCGCCTGTCGTGCGCAAGCTGTCGTTCACGGGATCGACGCGCGTCGGCAAGCTGCTCGCGAAGCAGTCGGCCGATACGCTGAAGAAGCTCTCGCTCGAACTCGGCGGCAACGCGCCGTTCATCGTGTTCGACGACGCCGATATCGAAGCGGCCGTGCAGGGCGCGATGGCATCGAAGTTCCGCAACACGGGGCAGACGTGCGTGTGCGTGAACCGCTTCTACGTGCAGGACGGTATCTACGACGCGTTCACGCAGGCATTGACGGCAGCCGTGAAGAAGATGCGCGTCGGCGATGGCCTGAAGGGCGAAGTCGAGCAGGGTCCGCTGATCAACGAAGCGGCGCTGATGAAAGTCGAAGCGCACGTCGCCGACGCGAAGCAGAAGGGCGCCAAGGCGTTGACGGGCGGCCAGCGTCACGCGCTGGGCGGCACGTTCTACGAGCCGACCGTGCTTGCCGGTGCAACGCAATCGATGCTGATCGCTGAAGAAGAAACCTTCGGCCCGGTCGCCGCATGCTTCCGCTTCAAGACGGAAGACGAAGCGATCAAGGCGGCAAACGATACGCCGTTCGGTCTCTCCGCGTACTTCTACACGCGCGATCTGGGCCGCGCGTGGCGCGTCGCGGAAGCGCTGGAAAGCGGCATGGTCGGCATCAACGAAGGGATCATCTCGACGGAAGTGGCGCCGTTTGGCGGCGTGAAGCAGTCGGGCCTTGGCCGCGAAGGTTCGAAGTACGGCATGGATGAGTACGTCGAACTGAAGTACATGATGATGGGCGGCCTGGGCCGTTGATTGTCGCTGCTTGATCCGCCATGCGCGGCGGAAGGCAAGGAAGGACGCGTCCCGGCGCGAATCATGGGACGCGTGAAACGCAAAAAATTGCATGGGGCCTGTGTGAGCGCTGAAGGGCTAACGCAGACCGACGCAATAAATTGCATGGGGCCTGCGTAAGCGCTGAAGCGCTAACGCAGGCCGACGCAATAAATTGCATGGGGTCCGCGTAAGCGCTAAAGCGCTAACGCGGACCGACACATGGAGACACTGTGAGCGATCAAGATATGCTTGCGCGGCCGTCCGGCCTCGCGTCCGCGCGCGTTGCCGCGCAGGCTCACCCTCAACAGCCTCATCGCGCGAACGGCAACACAGTCTCGCTCGACGATGTGCCTCTCAACAAATTCCACATCAAGATCGCCGGGTTGACATTCGGCGCGCACTTCACGGAAGGCTACGCGCTCGGCACGATCGGCTATGCGCTCGCGACGCTCAACAAGCAGATGCCGCTCGATGCATTCTGGCAAGGGATGATCGGCAGTTCCGCGCTGATGGGCATTTTTGCCGGCAGTCTCGTGTTTGGGTGGCTGTCGGACCGCATGGGCCGTCAGCGCATTTTCCTGTTGAGCTTTCTCATCATCACGCTGGCAGCTTTCGCGCAGTTTTATACGACGTCGCCCGCGATGCTGTGCGCGCTGCGCGTATTGATCGGCTTCGGCATGGGCGGCGATTTCGCCGTTGGCCACGCGATCCTCGCAGAGTTTTCACCGCGCAAGCATCGCGGCACGCTGCTCGGCTCGTTCAGTGTGATCTGGACGATCGGCTATGTGGTGGCGAACGTGCTCGGCCTGTACTACGCCGATGCATCGCCTGATGCATGGCGCTGGCTGCTGGCATCGGCGGGTGTGCCGGCGCTTGCGGTGCTGATCATGCGCATCGGCACGCCGGAGTCGCCGCGCTGGCTGCACGGCAAGGGGCGCGTGGCGGAAGCGCAGGCGGTCGTGCTGAAGTACTTCGGGCCGAATGTGACGATCGATGGCGGGCATGACGATCACGCGCATGCCAGCGGCGGTTTCGCGCGTCTGTTCCAACGCGATCTGATCCGCCGCACGATCTTCAACTGCGCGTTCTTTGTGTGTCTCGTGATTCCGTACTTCGCGATCTACACGTTCCTGCCGTCCATTCTCAAGGCGATTCATCTCGACAACGGCTCGGGCGCGGATTTTCTGCTGAATGGCTGTCTGGTGCTCGGCGCGTTGCTCGGCATCTGGCTGACGATCAAGCTGTCGCGTCGCGCGTTTCTGATCGGCTCGTTTGCCGTGACCTGCGTGTCGCTGCTGGCGTTGAGCGTGTTGCCGGAATCGGCGGCGCTGTGGATGATCGTCGCGTTTGGCGTGTTCACGTTGACGATGTCAGCGTTTTCGAATCTGGTCGGTGTGTTTCCGCCTGAGTGCTTTCCGACTGAAGTGCGCGCATGCGGCGTCGGTCTTGCGATTGCTTGCAGCCGTCTTGGTTCGGCTGTCGGGACGTTCCTGTTGCCGCTCGGTATCGCTCAGCTCGGTTTCCACTCGACCATGCTCGCGCTGGCGGCGGTGCTGCTGGTGGGCATGATCGTGTCGATTGCGTGGGCGCCTGAGACCAAGCATCTCACGCTGAATCAGGCGAGTGGGAATTAGCACCGGCTGTCGAATGCTTGGATTGTTGTTGCTGTTGTTGTTGTACCCGGCATCCGCGATTTGCCTTCGGTCTTGAAGAAGGCAGTCACATCGCGGATGCCAGAAGAACTAAAATAAAAATCCCCTCCTTCAGTCCGCGATGAATCCATGTTCATCGACGCGACGCGTCTGATCTGCGCAATCGTGCCGAAAGGCCAGGCCGACAACTGCTCCATACCGTTCTATCAGACTGAGCAGAACGACACGGATTACGTGACCAATCCGGTTTTCATAATCTAAATGCCTTTTCTGGCATCGAATCAGACGCGCGTTATCGAACGCGCAACGCATCAAAAATCCCTCTTCCAACCTCAAAGTCCGAGCGTCCATCGAGTCGTTTCGGACTTTCCTGTCATCTCCGCGCACAAAAGAATCACTTCGCAATTGCTGCTTCCGCATTCCAGGCGTTTCGAATAATCGGCATTCGCATTATTGATCTTCGTCATTCAATGAAAGGTTTTTGCAATAGAGAATTCGGCTCGCGTGACATTAGCGACGCGAAAGTTTGCCTGGCAAGCTACTTCTAGAAATGATTCGTATGGCTAAGCATTTGGATCACGACTCGCAGGCGAGCGTGCAGCCATTGTGAATACGTCAGTGAAGCACCGGGCAATCTCTTTTACCAGTAGAAACTTTGGAGCATCAACATGCAAAAGCGCATCTTGTCCGTGGCCGTGATCGGTTTCGCGGCACTCCTGTCGACGGCAGCGCAGGCGGCCGACGGCACGATCCAGATCACCGGCGCGGTTGCCGACACGACGTGTTCGATCAACGGCAAGGCAACGGGCACGCCCTCCGACGTCAGCGTGACGCTGCCGACCGTGCAGACGGGCGCGCTGGCTACGGCTGGCGCGACTGCCGGCACGTCGAACGCCGGTGATATCCGCTTCGTGCTGAGCGGCTGCTCGGGTACGGCGACGAAGGTCATCGCGCGATTCGAGAATGGTCCGACGGTCGACAGCAGCAGCGGTTATCTGACCAATCAGGCATCGGCTTCGTCGGCGAAGAACGTGCAGGTGCGTCTGCTGAACGCGAATGCCCAGCCGATCGACATCCTGACGGGTGAGAACAACACGCTCGCGACCAACGGCGTGACGATCACGGGCGGTGCGGCCACGATCGATTACTACGCGCAGTACTACGCAACAGGCAAGGCAGAACCGGGCAACGTGACCACGTCGGTTCAGTACACGATGCAGTATCAGTAATCGTTGAAGTCGGAGCGCTCGCACACGCGAGTGCTCCGATTCTGTCGCCTTGCGAGGAGCGCGCGCGAAATGTTGAGAGTACCGGTAGTTATCCGCCGATGTCTGGCGCTCACGTTGATATGCATTGCAGCGGCGGGCGTTGCCCATGCAAGCGTGACAGTCGGCGGCACGCGCGTGGTGTATCCGCTCAACGAGCGGGAAGTAAGCGTCAAACTGACCAATGACAGCTCGAATCCGTCGCTGGTCCAGGTATGGCTGGATAGCGGCGACCCAAATGCGAAGCCCGACAGCAGTAAGGCTCCTTTTGTGATTACGCCGCCTATTTTCCGCATGAATCCAGGCCGCGCGCAGACGTTGCGCGTGATCTATAGCGGCGATCCGTTGCCGCAAGACCGGGAGTCGGTCTATTGGCTCAACGTGCTGGACATTCCTCCGAAGGCTGCGCCGAAGCCGGACGTCAATTCGCTGCAGCTGGCGTACCGCACGCGTATCAAGCTGTTCGCGCGTCCGCCGAAGCTGCCGGGCACACCGGACGATTCGCCGAGCCAGATCACATGGAAAGTGACGCCGGACCAGAACGGCAAGGGCCAATCGCTCGAATTGTCGAATCCGACGCCTTACTACGTGTCGTTCAGTGCGATCACGGTTTCCGCGAACGGCCAGCAGTATCAGAACGACAGGGGTGGCATGGTCGCGCCCCGCGGCAAGGAAGTCATCGCCATGCCGAAGATGCAAAGCGTCCACTCGGGAAAGATTCACTACATCGCCATCAACGATTTTGGCGGTGCGATCGAAGGCGATGCGGCCATCGTGCCATGAGCATGCCGCTGCAGTCGCTTGAGTAGCCGGAATCCGGCTGCCTGATTATTCCGCTGCTTTGTACCAGAGACGTGCGTACTCACGCACGGCGGATCGTTGCGCGCGTGCATTGCGCGCACTTGTTGAATGCGCTGTTGATGGGATTGCGATCCCGTCAGGCACGAATTCGTTATTTCCAAACGCACATCATGCCGCGCGCTTCCCGCGCGCGGCAGTTCATCGTCATGACCAGTTTGCGCCATTCAAATTTGCCGGCTTTCGCCGATACGGTGACAGGACCGCAGCGGCTGCGCCCAGTCGCGGCCCTGGCGCTGCACGCGTTCGCGATCGTCGCCGGCCTGTGCGCCGATCATGCGATGGCGGCCGGTTCGACCGATGCCGTCGAGTTCGATCCGATGTTTCTGCAATCAGGCTCGAAAGTGGATGTATCGCGTTTTGCACGCGCCGATATGATCGCGCCGGGCAGCTATTACGTGGACGTCTGGATCAACGATATCCGCATCGCGCGTGAGAACGTGACCTTTGTGGCAACGACTGAAGGCAAGAGCGCGCGTGCGTGTCTGACGCGCGCGATGCTGGAAAAATGGGGCGTCGACTTCTCGCGCCTCGATCCCGCGAAAGAGAACGCGCCGGCCCCTGCCATGGATGCGTGTATCGAGCTGGGCGCAATCGTGCCGCAAGCCACGACTGATTTCGACTTCGGCGAGCAGAAGCTCTCGATCACCGTTCCGCAAAAATACATGCGCGGCAGCGCTCGCGGTTATGTGCCGCCGGAACTCTGGACCAACGGCGTGAACGCGGGCTATCTCAGCTATAACGCGAACGCGTGGCAATCGGCCAATGACGGCACGCGCACGACGCAAGGCTATCTGGGACTCAACGTCGGCGTGAATCTGGGCGGCTGGCATTTCCGGCATCAGTCGTCGGTGACGTCGATGACGGGACAGAAGACCACCTTCGACGAAATTGCCACCTACGCGCAGCACGACGTGACGAGGCTGCGTTCGCAAGTCGTGCTGGGTGAGTCGAACACACGCGGCGATGTGTTCGACACGGTAGCGTTCCGTGGCGCGCAGATCGCCACCGACGATCGCATGCTGCCGGAATCGCTGCGTGGTTACGCGCCAGTGGTGCGCGGCATGGCGCAATCGAATGCGCGTGTCAGCGTCAGACAGAACGGGCAGGTGATCTACGAGACGGTGGTGCCGCCCGGCCCGTTCGAGATCAGGGATCTCTATCCGACGGGTTATGGCGGCAATCTCGATGTGACCGTCACGGAAGCCGATGGGCGTGAGAAGTATTTCACGGTGCCGTATGCGTCGGTGGCGCAATTGCTGCGGCCGGGCATCACGCGATTCGCCTTCACGGCGGGCGAGCTTCGCGACGATTCGCTACGCACCAAGCCCGTATTTGCGCAACTGACAGTGCAGCGCGGTCTGACGAACATCGTCACGCTGTACGGCGGCGGCATTGGCGCGACGGGCTATCTGGCGGCCAACGCGGGCATCGCATTGAATACGCCCGTGGGCGCCTTCGCCGGCGACATCACGATGGCGAGCACACAGGTGCCCGGACGTTCTGCGATGCGCGGCAGCAGCTTGCATATCAGCTACAGCAAGTTCGTCGATGCGACCGACACGAACTTTGCGATCGGCGCTTACCGTTACTCGAGTTCCAACTATCTCAATCTGTCCGACGCTGCGCGGCTTCGCGATTACGTGTCGCATGGCTCGGTTGGCAGTCTCGCCGATCGCACGCGCGGCCAGTTTCAGTTGACGATCAGCCAGGGTCTCGCACGCTACGGCTCGGTGTTCATCAGCGCGAGTTCTCAGGATTACTGGAATCGCAGCGGTCACGACCTGTATTTCCAGGCGGGCTATTCGAACGACTTCCGCTTCGGTACGTACAGCGTGACGTTGGGTCGCACGGAAAACGCGAATGGCTCGCCATCGAACGAAGTCATGGTGACCACGACGATTCCGCTCGGCAAGTCGCGCTACGCGCCGTTGCTGTCGACCACCTTCAATTCGGGCGGCGACACGTCGAGTTTGCAGAACAGCCTGAGCGGTACGGCAGGCACCGCAAACGAGTACGCGTACAACGTCTACGCTACGGCGAACAAGGCGTCGTCGGAAAGCGTCAGGGGAAGCGGCGGCGCGAGCGGCACGTATCGCGGACCGTATGCGCAACTGACGGCATCGGCGAGCGGCAGCGCGCATTCGTCGCAGGTGTCGGCGGGTGTGAGCGGTTCGATCGTCGCGCATGGCGGCGGCGTCACGTTCTCGCAGCCGGTGGGCGACACGTTCGGCATCGTCGAGGCGAAGGGCGCGCAAGGCGCGAACGTGCCGGGTACGACGAACGCAAAGGTGGACGGCAATGGTTACGCGATCGTGCCGTACCTCACGCCTTATTCGATGAACACGGTCGATATTGATCCGAAGGGTGCATCGATGGATGTCGAATTCGATTCGACGTCCGAGAGCGCGGCGCCGCGGCTCGGTTCGATCGTGCTGTTCAAGTATCGGACCGACACGGGCCGCGCCACGCTGATCCGCGCACCGCGCGCGAGCGGCGAGGCGCTGCCGTTCGGTGCGGAAGTGCAGAACGAGCAGGGTCGGAGCGTGGCTGTCGTGGGACAGGACAGCCGCATCTTCACGCGCGATCTGCATGAGAAAGGGACGCTGACGGTGAAGTGGGGTATCGGGATGTCCGAACAATGCCGCATCGACTATGCGCTGCCAGCACGCGAGGAAGGTGGCAAGACGGAAATCGGGTACGCGTCGCTGGCGACGCATTGCACGCCTGTACAGCAGCACACGAATGAATCCGACGTACGTGAACCGGCGAAATGACGGGCCGGCTGAGCAACTGGTCGGGAGGAGAGAAACGATGAAACTGACGCGCTTGTGCAAAAACGAACATAGCTGGCTGATGCGGCTGGTTCAGATGGTATTCGTTGGACTCGTACTTCTGGCAGCTTCCCGGGCGCATGCTTCGGGAATCAGTTGCAGTGCATTTCCGACGGTGGGATTCGTGCCCAATGTAGGTACGAATCCGTTCCCACGCGACGCGCCCATCGGCAGCGCAACGCAGTACTACAAGTCGGACTTCGGCTTCAATTGCCAGCGGGATCCGTGCTGCGATCGCAATGTATATCCCGCGTTCATCACGGATCCGGATTACAGGCCCGTGTCGGGATATAGCGACGTCTATCGGACGAATCTCCGCGGCGTCGGCGTGCGCTATCTGATCGAGAACGGTTCGGGAACCTCATGTCAGGGGTTGCCACATTCGATCTCGAATCAAAGCCTGTCGCCGCGGTGTCACCAGATGGCCGGCCCGTATTCGCCCGGCGTCGACTACCGGTTCAATATCTCCGTCCAGTTCATCAAATACGACGAGATTGAATCGGGAAATCTGACGAGCATCCCGTTCGTGCAGGTCGATGTGACCGCGAACAATCAGGCGGGTTCGATGGTGCATAGCCGACCGATCCCCGGACGAGCCGCGGGTTCGTTCTATATCGGTGCGTGTACTGTCAGGCAATCGACGATCGACATATCGATGCCTGCGGCTTCGGTCAAAGACCTGACGGCGGTTGGGGCGACCACGGGCGATACGCCGTTCACGTTGTCGCTCGACTGCGACCCGGGTGTGCGTGTCGCCATGACCCTGCGCGACGCGACAACGTCGAATCAAGGTTGCGATTTGACCTTGACGAAGGACTCCACTGCCAAAGGCGTCCGCTATCAGATCATGTATGACGGCAAGGCGGTGTGCTACGGCCCCGACTCCGCTGCGGCAGGTACGACCAACCAGTTTTTCGTTTCCAGCACACCGACGGCGGGTGGCCTGCTTGCCGTTCCATTTACCGTGCGCTATGTGAGAACGGGCGCGGTCAATGGCGGTTCTGCGAAGGCACTTAGCACGTTCACAATGTCGTATGAGTGATGCTGGCGGTGTCATTACATTGACTGACCTTGCTTTACCATCAAGAAGAATCGAATGAGTTTTGAGTTGAGCCGCTCAAGTGCGGCAAGCGCTGTGGGCGCACGAATTTCATTGACGATGCGTCTGGTGCGCCTGTTTGCCTTCTGCTGCATCGGGATCGCGCCGTGCGCCGCGTATGCCGGCATCACTTGCTACGGCGTTGGACTGAACAAGGTGCTGAACGCAGGGACGATAACGGTCCCCGCCAATGCCGTGCAAGGCACCACGATCACAACGCACGCGCCGGAAAATTTTCAGTTCAACTGCACTTTCAATCCGGATGTGTGGCCGAAATTCGAAAAGTCCGACACGTTGTACGCCGATTTCAAAACCACGGCAGCACGGGCGCCGGGCTTCAACGACGTGTACGAGACGGACATTCCTGGGATCGGCGTGCGTTACGTGTTCAACTCGTCGGAGTGCAAGGCGCACGGGGCGGTTCTGGGCAATGGCAGCCTGCGCCTCGGATGTCCGATGGTAGGGCTGTTCAACCAGCCGCTCTATGCGTATCTGTCTGTTACGTGGAGTCTTGTCCTGACCAGCCCTCTTTCGGCTGGCAAGACAACGCTTTCCCAAGTGCCGACCGTGACGCTGGATTTCGCTCCGTCTAATGGCAGCGGCTACTTTAGCCAGCCGCCGTTGTACACCGGCAGCGCGAGCGGAACGCTGGCCAAAACCACATGCTCCGTCAATCAGTCCAATGTCTCGGTGAACCTGCCGACAATCGAGGCGCGCGCGCTCGCCCAGGGTGTCGGCGCGGTTGCCGGGCCTACGCCGTTCTCGCTGTCGCTGTCGTGTATGCCTGGGGCGATTGCCTACATTACCCTAACGGACGGCGCCGATCCGTCCAATCGTGACACGACGCTGCGCCTCGCACTCGATTCCACTTCCCGAGGCGTAGGCGTCCAGCTACTCGATCCGGCGGGCAAACTGATCGCTTACGGCCCCGACTCCGACGCGGCGGGCAATCCCAATCAGTGGCGGGTCGGGGATTTGCCGCAAGGCACGCTTACGATTCCGCTGACAGCGCGCTACGTTCGCACGGGAGAGGTATCGGCGGGCAGCGTGAAGGCGTTGTCGACGTTCACGATGTCATACCAGTAGACGCAGGCGCCGCAACCCTCGAGCGTCGCTCGCGCACCGAACGCAACCCCGGCACCCGACACAAGCTAAAATATTGGGTTATCCCGGTACGTGTATCATCGCCGCTTCGCATCTGTTCCTGCGCGCGGCGGCCGGCCCATTGCCGGGCCCGATTGCCGTACGGCTGCGCGCCACAAGGGCGTGCGCCATGACCCTAATTGCCCATGTCAGTCTCCGAACTCAAACGCCGCCGCACGTTCGCGGTCATTTCCCACCCGGACGCGGGTAAAACCACGCTCACGGAAAAGCTGCTGCTGTTCTCGGGCGCGATCCAGATCGCGGGTACCGTGAAGGGCCGCAAGAGCAACCGCTACGCGACGTCCGACTGGATGGAGATCGAAAAGCAGCGGGGCATTTCGGTCGCCAGCTCGGTGATGCAGTTCGAGTACGGTGAGTGCGTGATCAACCTGCTCGACACGCCGGGCCACGAGGACTTTTCGGAAGACACGTACCGCGTGCTGACGGCCGTCGATGCCGCCGTGATGGTGATCGACGGGGCGAACGGCGTCGAAGCGCAAACGCTCAAGCTGCTCGAAGTCTGCCGCAGCCGCAAGACGCCAATCGTCACCTTCATCAACAAGCTCGACCGCGAAGTGCGCGAGCCGCTCGATCTGCTCGATGAAATCGAGCAGCATCTGGGCGTGTCGGCCGTGCCGTTTACCTGGCCGATCGGCATGGGCAAGGAGTTCCAGGGCGTCTACGACATCCAGAACGATCAGGTGCGCGTATTCCGCGCAGGTCAGGACACGCTCGGCGGCGCGGTCGAAACGATTCAGGCGCTCGGCGACGAAGAAGGCGAACGCCGTTTTGGCCACTCATGGGTGCGCGCGAAGGAAGAAATCGATCTGATCACTGGCGCGACGCCCACGTTCGATCGCGATGAATTCCTCGCGGGCCAGCAATCGCCCGTGCTGTTCGGCTCGGCGATCAACAACTTCGGCGTGAAGGAAATTCTCGACGCGCTGGTCGATCTGGCGCCGCCGCCGTCGGCACGTCAGACGGTGCAGCGTCCTGTGCTGCCGGAAGAGCCGAAATTCACGGGCGTCGTGTTCAAGGTTCAGGCGAACATGGACCTCGCGCACCGCGACCGCGTCGCGTTCATTCGCGTGTGCTCGGGGCGCTTCGAGCGCGGCATGGCGCTGAAGGTCACGCGCAACAACAAGACCTTCCGCGCCAACAACGTGGTGACGTTCCTGTCGCAGCGTCGCGAGACGGTCAGCGAGGCGTACGCGGGCGACATCATCGGTATCCCGAATCACGGCACGCTGAGTCTCGGCGATACGCTGACGGAAGGCGAAATGCTGCAGTGCGTCGGCCTGCCGTTCTTCGCGCCGGAAATTATCCAGACGTGCGAAGTGGGGGACCCGATGCGCTCCAAGCAACTCGGCGAAGCGCTCAAGCAACTGGGCGAGGAAGGCGCGATCCAGGTGTTCAAGCCCGTCGTTGGCGGGTTGATGATTCTGGGTGCGGTCGGTCAGCTGCAGTTCGAAGTGGTGTCGCACCGGCTGTCGACGGAATACAAGGTCGATGTGCGCATGGCGCCGGCGCGCTACCGGATGTCGCGCTGGGTGACCTGCGACGATGCCGCCGAACTGCGCCGTTTCTGCGATTCGTACGCGCCGCGTATTGCCTACGATGCCGCCGATGCGCCGACGTATCTCGCATCGCATGTCTCGGAGATCGACGTCGCGCAGAAGGCGTGGCCGAAGATCGTGTTCAATGAACTTCGCGAGCATTCGGGCGCGCCGTTCAGGAAAGCGATGTAAAGCGAAGGACGGGTTTTCCGGCCCGTCCTTTGTTACGCCGAATATCCGCCGGTCATCTGACAGACGTGCAACTCGTGTGTGTCTGTCAGAGGCCGGACGCGTTACTGATACGAGATCGTATAGCTCAGCTGCCCTTGTAGTTTGCCGGCCGAAACGGCCCCCGTACGAAAATACTTCAGGCGGAAGCCGATCGGGTAAGTGCCGCCAGTCGACGGATCGTACTGATCGAGCGTGTGCGCGGTCGCAAGGGCAAAAGCGCTATCAGCATCATCTGTGACCATCAGGTCCACGCCTTTGACCGTCGATGTCGTGCCCGCCAGAAAGGTGCCCGCCGACGCATCGATCACACCTCCCGGAGCGTCGAGCCGGTACTGAATGGCGTTCATTTGCGCAGGGCAATCCGTCAGCGTGATCCTGAACGGCGTGCTGCCTGTCGTGGCCCCGATCGATGGCAGCGCACTCGTGGTGATAGTCGGCAGATCCACGTTCGAATCGGCGACGATCTGGCATGTCTTCGGGATGATCTGCCCGCCTGTGATCTGCAACACCGAGACCGTCAATCCGCCGATAGAGTATTCGCCGTGGACCGTCGGAGCGATTGCACCTGCTTCGGCCTGGCCCGTCAAGACGAGTTCGATGCCGTAGTATTCGCCCTTGTGGTTCTCAGCTCCGCCCGCGGTGAAGGTGCCATGTTTGTCTGGACCAAAGTACGATGACTTCGGTGGCGTGCCGCTTGCACTGGAGCTGAAAAAACGGATGCCGATTCCAGGCACACTGGTCGCAAACGTGCTGGTCGTCATGTTCGTTACCTGCGTTGCTCCTCTTACCATGTAGTACCAGGAGGTTGACCCAAGGCATTTGGCGTAGGCTGACGTCGCGGGCTGGGCCTGCTGGCGCGGACTGCTATAGATGACCGTGCCGACCGTTGCATCGCGTGGGACGACGATCGCAGGAATGTCGAACGTATAGGTCATGGTCGAAACGCCGTCTGCAAATTTGCAACTGGCGTTCGCCGCTGATGTACCGAGCGTGAAGAGTATCGACGCGCTGATGACGGTCCGCCAGACGCATTGGCGCACGCGAAGTAGCATCGAAGAAAAGTGACTCATGCAGTTGCCGGAACGTGCCGCGTCGGGAGCCTGCAATCTAGCAGCTACCTGGCGCTGGCACATTGTCCGATCGCAAACCGGCTAACGGTTGTGCGCGATCCCGCCGGGCAGTCAGATCATCCCCAGCACCTGCTCCCGCAACCAGCTGGCGAACGCCTGCACATGCTCCAGCGCCGCATGTCGCGGCGCGATATCCAGCCAGTACCCATACGGCCCGCTGACCTCGATATCCGACATCGGCGCGAGACTGCCTTCCGCCAGTTCCTCGACAATCATGTTGCGATCGACAATCGCCAGTCCGGCACCTTTGCGCGCCGCGCGGATCGCCTGTTCGAGCGTCGAGAATTCGATGCCGTTTTCCGCGTAATGCGCAGGCAGGCCGGCCTTGTCGAGCCAGTCGGGCCAGAGGTTCAGACGCGCGTCGTTGTGCAGCACGTGGAGCGCGGGCAGTGTCGCGAGCAAGGTGTCGAGCGGCTCGCCAGCCAGGCGCGGCGCACCGACCAGCGTATGCCGCTCGATCATCAGCAGTTCGGAGTGCGCGTCGTGCAGCGCCTCGCGGCCGAAGCGGATATTGCAGTGGCAGTCGTCGGTGGGTTCGGTGCGCACGGATAGCTCTACATCCGGCAACTCGACGGCGAGCGAGCCGAGACGCGGCGAGAACCATTGCGTGGCAAACGTAGGCGGCACCGACAGCATCAGCCGGCGGCGGCCCTTGGCGGTGGTGACCTGACGCGTGCCGCGTTCGAGTGTGTCGAATGCTTCTGACACACACGGCAGCAATTGCTGCCCCGCTTTCGTCAGGCGGATACCCTTGTGATCGCGCTCGAAAAGTTTCGCGCCAAGCGACTCCTCGAGAATCTTGATCTGCCGGCTGACGGCGCCCTGCGTCACGCACAGCGCGACGGCAGCGCGGTTGAAACTCATGTGCCGCGCCGTCTCTTCGAAAAAGCGCAGCGCAATCAGCGAGGGCAGACGCCGCATAAATCTTCCTTCAGTCTCATCGTTCTTCTCGGTTCCGCCCGCGTTCGCTTTCTCGACCGGCGCGCGCATCGGCAGCGCGATAGAACCGGTGTCGCAGCCGGAAAAGCCGTGCCGCGAGTCGTGGGGGCGATTCTACATGGTGTGCGGGCACGCGGGCGCGGGACGCATGTCGCGCGCCTGCCGGCCCAAGATGCGGCCGGTCCGAAGCTGTCACCGACATGCGCTAATATCGGACGAACTTGCGAACGGCGCGGGTTGTACATGCCACCCGCGCGACTCTGGCGGACGGCACGGGTTTCGCGTGCCACGGACACGTCCCACGCCGTCTCGCGCTTCGCCTATCCTGATGACATTGCGCGAGATTCAGCCGCGCTTTCACCCGTCCACGGAGCGCCCGTGACCGTACGCAATCTCGACGCGTTGTTCCGCCCGAAATCCGTTGCCGTGATCGGCGCCTCGAACCGCGAGGGCAGCACGGGCGCCATGGTATGGAAACGGCTGATCGAAGGCGGCTTCGACGGGCCCGTCTGGGCCGTCAATCCCAAATACGACATGCTCGACGGCCATCCGTGTGTGGGCAATTCGGGCGATCTGCCCGATACGCCGACCGTCGCCATCATCTGCACGCCGCCGTCTACCTGGCCCGCCATCGTTCATACGCTCGGCGGGCGTGGCACGCGTGCGGCGATCATCGTCGGCGAGGCGCGCGGTGACGAAGGCAGCGCCCACGTGCGCCATACGCTCGCCGCCGCGCGGCCGCATCTGCTGCGCGTGGTCGGGCCGGGCAGCCTCGGCGTCATCACACCCGCGCTCAAGGCGCATCTCGGCGCGCCGTCGGTGACAGTGCGTGCGGGCGGCGTGGCGTGGGTATCGCAATCGAACGCGTTGACGAATGCCGTGCTCGGCTGGGCGCACGCGCGCGGCCTCGGTTTTTCGCACGCGGTCGCACTCGGCGATGAAGCGGATGTCGATGCCGGCGACGTGCTCGACTATCTCGCGAGCGATCCCGGCACGCGAGCGATCCTGCTGGAAGTAGATTCCGTGAAGGCGGCGCGCAAGTTCATGTCGGCAGCGCGGGCGGCGGCGCGCAACAAGCCGGTGCTCGCGTTGCGTTCGGGCCGCAGCGATCCCGACGATGCGCTCTACACAGCCGCGTTTCGTCGCGCGGGCGTGGTGCGCGTGGACGCGCTCGACGATCTGCTCGACGAAATCGAAACGCTCGGCGTGGGACGCGTCGCGGCAGGCGCGACGGCGACGCTGATCACGAGTGACCGCGGCGTCGCGACGCTCGCCACCGATGCCTTCAAGGCAGCCGGCGACACGCTCGCGCCGTGTCCTTCGGGTGCCGTCGATGCCCTTGCGCAGGCGTTGCCGCGCGCGAAGCCCGGCAATCCGCTGCTGCTCGGCAGCGATGCGCGCGCCGAGCACTTCGGCACGGCGCTGAAAATTCTCGCCGATCAACGTTCGACGGGCACCGCGTTCGTGGTGCATGCGTCGACGCACAGCGCGCCCGTCGAGGAAGTCGCGCAGGCGCTGATTGCGAATCAGCGCTATGCGTATCGCGGCTTGCTCGCGTGCTTTTTCGGCGGCGTGAAGCGCGAGACGCGCGATGCGTTGCACGAACACGGCATTCCTGTGCACACCACGCCGCAGCGGCTGGCGCGCGCATTCGAGCGTCTGGTGGAGTACCGGCTGGTGCGTGAACTCTTGATGCAGACGCCCGAAGGTCAACCGTCGCGCGTGCCCGAAGCGATCGACGCCGCGCAGGCGCAGGCATGCGCGGCGCTGTCGTCGGGTGTGACGCTGCTCGAAGGCGACGACGCGGCCCGGCTGCTTGCAAACTTCGGTTTGCGCACCGTGCCAGACGATGCGCGCGATGGCGCGATCGTCGACATCGCAGTCGAACTGCGCGACGACGACAACTTCGGCCCGGTGTTCCGCTTCACTGCGCCACCCGAACACGATGAAGCACGGCCGATGTGCGTGTTCGGTCTGCCGCCGCTGAACCCGGTGCTGTCGGATGACATCCTGTCGAACTCGGCGTATTCGCGCGAAGTCGCACACGAACCGGTTTTGAGCGCGTTGACGGCGATCTCGCAGGCGGTGTCGGAGATACGCGAGATCGTGTCGCTGAAACTCGCGCTGCGCGTGATGCGCAACGGCGCGGCGATTGTCGCGCCACGCCTGACGCTGTCGGCGAACCGCACGCGCTTCGCGATCATGCCGTATCCACGGCGTTACGAAGAGACGCTCGACTGGCGCGGCCAGCGCATCACGGTGCGGCCCATTCGCCCGGAAGACGAAGTGGCGCACCGCGACTTCGTCGAATCGATGACGCCGGACGATTTGCGTTTGCGATTTTTCGGCGCGATCGGCAGCTTCGATCATTCGCAACTCGCGCGCATGACGCAGATCGATTACGACCGCGAGATGGCGTTGATCGCGACGACACCGAACGACGACGGCTCGACGCACACGCTGGGCGTGGTGCGCGCGGTCGCGGACCCGGACAACGAAACAGCCGAGTTCGCGATGGCCGTGCGTTCGGATCAGAAGGGCAGAGGGCTGGGGCGTCTGTTGATGGAGCGCATCATCGCGTATGCGCGTGCGCGGGGCACGCACTGGATCGTCGGCGAGGCGCTGCGCGAGAATTCGGCGATGATCGGTCTGGCGACGGCGGTCGGTTTCACGACGACGCGCACGGAAGACCCCGGCGTAGTCGGCTTCCGGATGGCGCTCGATCAGCCTGACGAATGCAAAGAAAAAGGCGGCGCACCGGGGTTCGGGGCGTCGCCTGCGTGTTCCGCGAATCCGCGCTGAACTTAATCAACGCGCGCGGGCGGGTGCTTTTCGCCGGTTGATCTGCTTAAGCTGCGAGCTTCGTTGCTGCCGAGTCGACCTGTTCGCGCGAAACGGCGAGTTCTTCGAGCCATTCGGGTGCGTACGTCGCGCCCGTTTCGCGTTCCAGACGCGCGATGGTTGCGGCGCAGCGCATCGCGTCCTTGGGCGTCGCGATGAACGACTTCACCGATTGACCTGCCGAGAACGCTTCGAAGAGCGGCACGCGCACTTCATCGGGGAGTGCGCGGGTCCATTGATACGGCTTGCCGTTGAAGGTCACCGTGGGCGGCAGCACGCGCTCTTTCTTGGCGGCGGGAATCAGGCCGAAGTTGCGGGCGGCGTCGCCGATCTGATCGGCCGAGAAGAGTTCATCGGGTGCGATGTCGAACTGGGCGATGAAGGTTTCGATCTGCTTCATCGCGGCGGCGCGGTCGTCGCGCTTTTGCTGCGCGCGCGAGACGATTTCGCGAAGCTCGTCGGCTTCTTCGCTGGTGATGGTGAAGCTTGCCTGCTTCTGCTGGAGTTCGGAAAAACGCTGGAATTCGAGGTCGGACAGAAGTTTGGCCATAAAGGTTTGGTTTTGCGCGTGGGCGCAATTTGCTGTTTCGCGATATCTGGGAGGGGCGGTAGTTTAGCGTATTCGTGGGTTGGTTTTGATTTTGGTGGTATTTGCGGGTTGCGATTTTGCTGGCGTCCGCGGTTTGCTTTTTGCTGGCGTCCGCGGTTTGTTAGTGGTCTGCTAGCGTTGCCCCTGTGCGGGGCGGCTCCTACTTTTCTTTGCCGCCGGAAAG
>NZ_QBUY01000040.1:0-46594 GCF_003121405.1 Paraburkholderia sp. C35
AACTCTTCAGTTCAAACCTGTTACTGTTTTTCGGTTTCGTTAGAAACCGGTCGCTCACTCAAAATCACTGACGAAAGTTTCGATCGAGTTTCTCAACCCTAACGAACCTTCCTCAATTACTTCTGCGTGAGACTCGATTACTTTCGCTATATCGGCGACCCGAAGATCACCGTGCGTCGCCATCGAGCACCCACACTTATCGGCTGTTGATTTTTAAAGAACATTCGCGAGAAGCGCCTTGCTTTCACCGCGTTGCTGCGTCAGCAGCAGAGAAACGAGATTATGAAGAACCTTTTTCGTTTCGTCAACCGGTTTTTTTAGCATCGCCTGAAAAACCTTGCTGACTCACGACCGCGCCGTTTCTGCCGCGGCCCCGCTCCGCTGCGCCCAACCACTGCGCTACCGAACGAGGACGCGAATCTTAGGCCATCCCGCGCCCCGTGACAAGGGTGTGACGCAAAGATTTTTCAAACCATCACTTCTTCGCTGCGCCAACCACTGCTTGCAATGAGATCGCGTCCGCCATCGCCGTGTAGCCGGCGTCGCTTGGATGGATCTGGTCGCCGCTGTCGAACGTCCGGCGCAGGCGGGTCGGATCGGCGGGATCGCGCAGCGCTGCGTCGAAATCGACGACGCCGTCGAAGGCATGGCCTGTCCGGATCCATTGATTGATCTCTGTCCGGATCGCCTCGCGCTGCGGTGGCAACGCCGCAGGCGTCAGGGTCGCGCCATAGATCTTTACGCCGCGAGCATGCGCCGCCGCAATCACGCGCTTGTATCCGCTGATCAGACTATCCGCCGTCACCTGCGTGTGCGGCGCATCGCAATCCAGTCCGGCGCGCGTCGGCATGGCAGCGAAATTGATGTCGTTAATGCCGATCAGCAGGATCACTGTCTTCACGCCCGGCTGCGCCAGCACGTCCCGTCCGAATCTCGACGCGAGCGCGTCGCCGTAGCAAGGCGAATCCGATAGCAGCCGGTTTCCGCTGATGCCGAGATTGACCACGCCAATCGACCTGTCGCCGCTTTGCCCGACCCGTCGCGCCAGCGCATCCGGCCAGCGGCGATTCTGGTTCAGGCTCGAGCGCATGCCGTCGGTGATGGAGTCGCCGATCGCCGCCACCGTCGCCGACGAACTCGCCTCAACCTGCAAACCCGTTATCCATGCGAATTGCGTGAACCGCTGCCGGTAAGCGTCGGCGGAAGCATCGCCAGCATGATTGCCCGGTGACGACACATAGTTAACCTGATTCGAGACGCGATGCCACGCCGCCAGCTCCTGCTCGCGCCCCATATAACTGCTCACGGCGTACGGCGCGCCCGCGGAAACCTGCATGTGTACGGGATCGCTATCGATCTCACCACCCGCCGGCACGCTCACTCCCGCTTTTCCGCCGAACGTCACCCGCGCCTCGGTTCCCGGCTGCGCGGCCGCGCTCGCGCCTGTGGCTGAACGCGCGATCCGCAGATCCTCGATAACGAGCGGCGACTTCCCGTACGCATTACTTATATGGAGACGCACGACCTCACCCGACAGCGTCGGATACACAATCTGACGAACCGTGCGCCCCGCGACTTCAGGCGTCCGGTACAGCGGAGGCGGATTGGAGATTTGCGGAATCGGCTGAAGTGCGGTCGCCCAGGCCGTTACCCACGGCGATGAGCTTTCCGCAGCGAACGCAGGAACCGACAACAGACTGATAGAAGACAAAACCGCGCCACACGCGACGGCGAGAGAACGAGTGGTCATTGCGACTGATCGGTAAAAGGACGGTGGAAAAAGGTTGAGAACCGAAGCCGCCCATTGTGCACGATTGCATAGTGCAAACCCCTACCAATCCATCTCGAAAAATTTATTAACCGACCGGACGGTTGGTTTATACTGCCGGACACACACTACTCATGACGAGAGCGTTCGACATGTACACGCAATCCCTCGACATTCCAGGCAACGTCGCCCCGCTCGACGCAGCTGCCGGTTCACCCGATCAAGCCCGTTTCGATGCAGTCATGGAAGCAGACGGCAAGATCGAGGCACAAGACTGGATGCCTGACGCGTATCGCAAGACGCTGGTGCGTCAGATCTCCCAGCACGCGCACTCCGAAATCGTCGGCATGCTGCCGGAAGGAAACTGGATCACGCGCGCGCCGAGCCTCAAGCGCAAGGCGATCCTGCTGGCGAAGGTGCAAGACGAAGGCGGTCACGGTCTCTATCTGTATAGCGCGGCCGAAACGCTCGGCGTCACGCGCGACCAGATGATCGACGCGCTGCATTCGGGCAAGGCGAAGTACTCGAGCATCTTCAATTACCCGACGCCGACCTGGGCGGACGTGGGCGTGATCGGCTGGCTGGTCGACGGCGCGGCGATCATGAACCAGATTCCGCTGTGCCGGTGCACGTACGGTCCGTACGCACGCGCGATGATCCGGATCTGCAAGGAAGAGTCGTTCCATCAGCGCCAGGGCTTCGACGCATTGCTCGCGATGATGAAAGGCACCGACGCCCAGCGCGAACTCGTCCAGCAGGCGGTGAACCGCTGGTGGTATCCCGTGCTGATGATGTTCGGCCCGAGCGACAAGGATTCCGTGCACAGCAACCAGTCGGCGAAGTGGGGCATCAAACGCATCACGAACGACGACCTGCGTCAGAAATTCGTCGATGCAACCGTCGAACAGGCCAAGGTGCTCGGCGTGACGTTGCCCGACGAAAACCTCAAGTGGAACGAGGCACGCGGCCACTACGACTACAGCGCCCTCGATTGGGATGAATTCTGGCGCGGCGTCACCGGCGACGGCCCGTGCAACAAGGAACGCCTCGCCACCCGCGTGAAAGCACACAACGACGGCGCCTGGGTCCGCGAAGCCGCCCTCGCCCATGCCGAAAAACAGCGCCAGCGCGCGCAGCAACACGCCGCCTGAGCGGCATCCCCGAATCTGGAAGGACGGAAGGAGATAGCGATGAACAAGGAATGGCCGATCTGGGAAGTCTTCGTGCGCAGCAAGCAGGGACTCGATCACAAGCATTGCGGTAGCCTGCACGCGTCGGACGCGTCGATGGCGCTGCGCATGGCGCGCGATGTCTACACGCGCCGCCAGGAAGGCGTGAGCATCTGGGTGGTGCCGTCGTCGGCGATCACGGCCTCGGCGCCGGAAGACAAGGCAGAACTGTTCGAACCGGCTGGCGACAAGATCTATCGCCACCCGACGTTCTATCAGCTGCCCGACGAAGTCAACCACATGTAAGCGCGCGTCATGACTACCACGCCCCAACATCTCGCCTACGTGCTGCGACTCGCCGATACCGCGCTGATCCTCGGTCAGCGCAATGCCGAATGGTGCGGTCACGGCCCGATTCTCGAAGAAGACATCGCGCTGTCGAACATGAGCCTCGATCTGATCGGTCAGGCGCGTTTGCTGTACGGCCACGCCGCTGATCTCGAAAAGACGCTGACGGGCACAAGCCGCACGGAAGACGACTACGCGTTTTTCCGCGCCGAGCGCGAGTTCGCGAACTACACGCTGTCGGAACTGCCGCATGTCGGGCCGCTCGCCGGCACAGCGAAGACGGACAAGGATTACGCCGTCACGATCGTGCGTAATTTCCTGTACTCGACGCTGATGCTGCATGTCTGGTCGGCGCTGACGGGTTCGTCGGACGAGCAACTCGCTGCAATCGCCGCCAAGTCGATCAAGGAAACGCAATACCACGTTCACCACTCGCGTGAATGGCTGGTGCGTTTCGGCGACGGCACGGAGGAATCGCATCGCCGCGCGCAGGCTGCACTGGATTATCTGATCCCGTACACCCGCGAGTTCTTCAGCGCCGACGCGACGGAAGACGCCATCGCGGCCGCCGGCATCGGTCCGAAGACATCGGAACTGGAAGCGCTGTGGCTCGAAGACGTGCGCGCCGCGCTCGACGAAGCGACCCTCACGCTGCCCGAACCCGTCAAGCACGTCACTACAGGCAAGCACGGCGAGCATTCGGAGCACATGGGCTTCCTGCTCGCCGAAATGCAGAGCCTCGCGCGCCAGCATCCGGGCGCAAGCTGGTAATCCGTCGGTTCAACAGGTGAATTCCACGATGACTTCGACCGCTCAAACCGCCACCGCCGTATCGAACCACGCGCTTGCTCAGGCGTGGGCCGTGCTCGAGGCAGTGCCCGATCCGGAAATCCCCGTCGTGTCGATCCGCGAGCTGGGCATTCTGCGCGACGTGCGCCATGCTGCCGACGGCGCGCTCGAAGTCGTCATTACGCCGACGTACTCGGGTTGCCCGGCTATGTCGCAGATTGCGGAAGACATCGGCCTTGCGCTCGACGCGGCCGGTTTTGGCCCGCATCGCGTCGAAACCGTGCTCGCGCCCGCGTGGACCACCGACTGGATCACCGACGACGCCCGCGAAAAACTGCGCGCCTACGGCATTGCGCCGCCGACGGGCAACTGCGGTAGCGGCGAGCAACAAGCCGGATCGAAAGAGAAAGTGATCCGCTTCGTGCCGCGCTCGCTGCCCGCGCCCGCCTGCCCGCGCTGCGGCTCGAAACACACGGAACGCCTCGCGCAATTCGGCTCGACTGCCTGCAAGGCGCTGTACCGCTGCATCGACTGCCGCGAACCCTTCGACTACTTCAAACCGTACTGATATGGCCACCCCGCAATTTCATCCGCTGCGCATCCGGGAAGTGCGGCCCGAAACCGCCGACGCGGTTTCCGTCGCCTTCGAAGTCCCCGTCGAACTGCGCGAGCAGTATCGCTTCACGCAGGGCCAGTTCGTCACGCTGAAGACGCATATCGACGGTGAGGAAACCCGCCGTTCGTATTCGATCTGCGTCGGCGTCACCGATTATGACCGCGACGGCGAACTGCGCATCGGCATCAAGCGCGTGCGCGGCGGCCGTTTCTCGAATTTCGCGTTCGATACGCTGCAACCCGGCCACACCATCGAAGTCATGACGCCGGATGGCCGCTTCTTCACGCACCTGAACGCTGACCACGGCAAGCAATATGTCGCCTTCTCGGGCGGCTCGGGCATCACGCCTGTGCTGGCGATCGTCAAGTCGACGCTCGAACTCGAACCGCGCAGCACCTTCACGCTGATCTACGGCAACCGCAGCGTCGACCAGATCATGTTCGCGGAAGAACTCGAAGATCTGAAGAACCGCTTCATGAACCGCTTCGTGCTGTATCACGTGCTGTCGGACGATATCCAGGACGTCGAGCTGTTCAACGGCGTGCTCGATCAGGCGAAATGCGCGTCGTTCCTCGAAACGCTGGTGCCGGCGGATTCAATCGACGAAGCGTTCATCTGCGGCCCTGCGCCGATGATGGATGCAGCCGAGGCCGCGCTGAAGGCCGCCGACGTGCCGCAAGCGCAAGTGCACGTCGAGCGTTTCGGCACACCGCTGCCGCAGGCAGGCGTACCCATCGCCGAAATCACCGACGACACGCCGACAGCCGATCTCGAAATCGTGCTCGACGGCAAAAAGCGCAAGCTGCGTCTGCCGTATCAGGGCTTGAGCGTGCTCGACGTCGGCCTGCGTGCCGGGTTGGCGCTGCCGTATGCGTGCAAGGGCGGCGTCTGCTGCACTTGTCGCGCGAAGGTGATCGAAGGCGAAGTGAAGATGGAAAAGAACTACACGCTGGAAGAACACGAAATCCGCGACGGCTTCGTGTTGACCTGCCAGTGTCATCCCATCAGCGACAAGGTCGTGGTCAGTTACGACGAACGTTGAGGTTCGCCGGGCGCGCGGCCCGAGCTGGTTATATCCGCGCGCCGTGCACCGACTGTGCGCATGGTCGCTTTCGGCACGCACGCGATCCGCTTACACTAGGGGCCGCCCGTCACAGGAGTGTCACTCCTTCGGCGAGCGGCCTTTTGGTTTTGTCCGTGACCGGACTGAACCACGCCTTGAAGTGCCATCGAGCGGCGCCGGAACCGCCACATCAAAAGGACCATGAGCACGATTCACATCACCAATGGCGATGTTGCTGCCGATTCCCTGCGCACGGCGCTCCGCGATGCGCGCCGCAGCGACACTGTGCTGGCGCTGCGCGACGATCTGGCCGTCGGGCCATTAACTGGCGTGGATGACGCGCCGTCCGGGCGCGCCGCGTTCTGGCAAAGCGTGGCTGGCGACGCGACGCGTGATTTCGTCGCCGGATTCGATGCACAGGCGCGCGAACTGAATGCCGTCATCGACGGTACGGAACACGTGGTCGTGTGGCACGGCCAGAGCGCCGCCGATCAACTGACGCTGCGGCGCGTCTGCTTCCATCTGCGAGAAATGCCGCAGCGGCTCAACGAAGTGCGGCTGTCCATCGACGATCTCACAGACGATGCCAGCGCACCGCTGCGCCGTCCCGATCAGGCGACTTCCGTCGGCATGTTCGCACCTGAGCTGCTGCGAAAGCGACTGCCTTCCGCCGCGCCGATCTCGGTGCTGCGTATCGGCAGGCTCGCGCTCGAATGGCAGGAAGTGAAACAGGCCAACGCCGAACTGCGTCGCTGGCGCGACAACACTTTCACGAGCGCCACATTCGCCGAACTGGACGGACGGATCCTCGAACACGCCGTTGACGGCTGGCAACCCGCAGGACGCGTCGCGGCTCACTTGATGGCCGCCGATAACGGCTTGCTGGTCAGCGACAGCCTCGTGCTGTGGCGCCTGCGCGAGCTTGCCGCCAGCGGCGTCGTGCAGTTGCGCGGCGACATGCAGAATTGGCGCTCGCAGGAAATGAACGTCACGCACGCCACCCTTTCTCCCGTTTAAGACCAATCACAACAATCATGGCCCGTACACGAGCCCCAGACCACGAGAGCCAGCGCGACCAGATCCTGGAACTGGCCGCCGCGAAATTCGCCCAGACGAGTTATCCGAGTACGTCGATGGCCGACCTGGCCGCGGCGAGCGGCACCTCGAAAGCGCGTCTCTATCACTATTACGAGAGCAAGGAAGCGATTCTCTTCGACCTGCTCGACCGCTACACGAAACGGCTGATGCTGATCATCGCCGAGGTGGAAGGCGCGAGCCAGCGGCGCGGGCTGACCGAACGTGAAACGTTCGCCGAACTGATCCGCGAGTTTCTGTCCGAGTACGAGACTTCGCACAGCCGGCATGTCGCGCTGCTGAACGACGTCAAATATCTGGTCGAGTCGCAGCGCGAGATCGTGTTGAACCGGCAGCGCGACGTGGTCGCCGCGTTCGCGCGTCAACTGGAACGCGCTTATCCGGACCGCGTGTCGCGCGATAACCAGACTGCGCTCACGATGATGGTGTTCGGGATGATCAACTGGACTTTCACGTGGCTGAAACCGGGTGGGAAGATGGGTTATCGCGAGTTCGCGGAACAGGTGGTCGCGATGGTGGACCATGGTCTGGCCAACGGTACGCTGCCCAGTTAACGCCCGTCTCGAACGCTGTCACGCGCGATAGCGATGCTGTATCACAGCAATTACCATGCCGCCGTTGCGACAAGGCGACGCAGCGGTCGCGCACGATCATTCGCAAATTTATTCATTAAAAACAATAAGATAAATAATTGCGCGCATAATTTTAGACTGCACGCTCGGCACGTTTCAGGGTTTTCCCTAGGGAGAATTCGGGTTTTCCATTAGAATGCTTATTGCGGCGCGTCATGCCGCTTAGCTATAGGAGAACCCACCATGAAACTGCAAACTGTCCGCGCCGCCGAGCCGATCGCTGTCGATCGCCTGCTGAACGTCGCCGGCCGCGCGCCGGTTCTGGTCCGGGAACTCGGCGAGAAAGACCGCGAGCGCCTGCTCAACCACTTCCTCCAACTCGACGAAGACGATCGCCTGCTGCGCTTCGGTCAGGTCACGCCGGATCACGTCATCGAAAACTACGTTCGCACGCTGGATTTCGGCCGCGACACCGTGTTTGGCGTGTTCGACCGTCAGCTGCGACTGGTCGGCGTCGGTCATCTGGCCTATCTGCCCGTCGATGGCGACACGCGTACGGCTGAGTTCGGCGTGTCGGTGTCGGAAAGCGTGCGCGGTCAGGGCATCGGCACGCGCCTGTTCGAGCGCGCTGCGATCCGCAGCCGCAACACGCACGTCACCACGCTGTACATCCACTGCCTGTCGCGCAACACGACGATGATGCATATCGCCAAGAAGGCCGGCATGAAGATCGAATATGCGTACGGCGAAGCCGATGCATATCTGACGCTCGCACCGGCAGATCAGAACAGCATCATCTCGGAAATGCTGCAGGAACAGGCCGCCGTGTTCGACTATGTGCTCAAGCGCCAGGCGCGCAACACGTCGAAGCTGATCGAGTCGTTTATCCCGACGGCGATCGCGGCGTAAGACTCAGCGCCAAAGAACATCAAAGGGCGGCTCGCAATCGAGCCGCCCTTTTCTTTTGCTCGCCGCATTTGCTCACCACTTCCGCCGCTCAGAGCGGCAACGCGGTCGTCTCCTTGAATTTCTCCAGCGAGAAACTCGACTTCACGTCGATCACCGACGGATGTCTCAGCAACTGGTCCTGCACGAAGCGCGAAAAATGCGCCATATCGCGTACCTGCACGCGCAGCAGATAATCCATGTCGCCCGTCATCGCGTAGCACGCCACCACTTCCGGCCAGCCCTGCACTGCCACGCGGAACAGCTCCGAGTGCGTCGCGCCAGCACGGCCCGGCGTGCCGTCGGCACGTGCACTCAGCGCGGGACCGCCGCGCTTTTCGAGCCGCACGTTCACGTAAGCGAGCAGATCGAGACCGAGCATTTGCGAATCGAGCAGCGCAACATAGCCGCGAATCACGCCGATTTCCTCCAGCCGCCGGATGCGCCGCAGACATGGACTCGGCGACAGATTCACCCGCTCGGCGATCTCCTGATTGGACAAACGGCCATTCTCCTGAAGGATTGCCAGGATGCGCCGGTCGATCGCGTCTATCTCAATTTCAGCCATGTTCTGCTATCCGATTCAGTTTGAGTGGCAGAAAATAGCCGAAGCCTAGTATCGAGCGATTAAATTCGCAAGTTTTCTTCCCAAACCAGCAACTACACTGTTCTTCATCGGGTCGCGCACAGCGCGCCGCACACCGGATCTAAGGAGACAGACATGAAGGTTTCAACCTGGGAAAATCCCGTCGGCACGGACGGCTTCGAATTCATCGAATACACCGCGCCGGATCCCGTCGCGCTCGGCAAACTGTTCGAGCAGATGGGCTTCACGGCAATTGCGAAGCATCGTCACAAGGATGTGACGTTGTATCGCCAGGGCGAGATCAACTTCATCGTCAACGGTGAGCCAGATTCGTTCGCGCAGCGCTTTGCACGTCTGCACGGCCCGTCGATCTGCGCCATCGCGTTTCGCGTGCAGGACGCCGCGAAGGCCTATCAGCGTGCGCTCGAACTCGGCGCGTGGGGCTTCGACAACAAGACCGGCCCGATGGAACTGAACATTCCCGCCATCAAGGGGATCGGCGACTCGCTGATCTATTTCGTCGACCGCTGGCGCGGCAAGAACGGCGCAACGCCGAACAGCATCGGCGATATTGGCATTTATGACGTCGACTTCGAGCCGATTCCGGGCGCGAACCCGAACCCTGTCGGCAACGGCCTCACCTATATCGATCACCTGACGCACAACGTCCATCGCGGCCGCATGCAGGAATGGGCCGAGTTCTACGAGCGCCTGTTCAACTTCCGCGAAGTGCGCTATTTCGATATCGAAGGCAAGGTAACGGGCGTCAAGTCGAAGGCGATGACGTCGCCGTGCGGCAAGATCCGCATTCCGATCAACGAAGAAGGATCGGAAACGGCAGGACAAATCCAGGAATATCTCGACGCGTATCGCGGCGAAGGCATCCAGCATATCGCGCTGGGTTCGGACGATATCTATCGGACCGTCGATGGTCTGCGCGCGTCGAACATCTCGCTGCTCGACACCATCGACACGTATTACGAACTGGTCGACCGCCGCGTGCCGAACCACGGCGAACCGCTCGACGAACTGCGCAAGCGCAAGATCCTGATCGACGGCGAGCAGGACGACCTGCTGCTGCAGATTTTCACCGAGAACCAGATCGGGCCGATCTTCTTCGAGATCATCCAGCGCAAGGGCAATCAGGGATTCGGCGAAGGTAACTTCAAGGCGTTGTTCGAATCGATCGAACTGGATCAGATTCGACGCGGTGTCGTGCAGGACAAAGCCTAAGCAATGCTCTAACGGCTAGAGGCAAATAAGAAAAGGCGAGGAATCATCCGATTCCTCGCCTTTTGCATTTCCGAACCGGCTCAGCCGGCTCTCATGTATTCACACGCCGCGGATCATCCGCTCGAGCGGGTCAGCCACGCTGCTCCGTGTCTTCGGATTTGCGGCGTTGGTCTACAGCCGCGGTCGTCGCCGCAGCCTGGGTCGTGCGTGTGACGGCATTCGCGAGCGCATTGGCGCTATTGGCGCGGATCGGGCCGCTCATCGCGAAGAATGCTGCCGAGACCATCAGGAAGGTCTGGATGTGTTTCGTGTTCATGCGTACTCCTTTTTCGACTGCACAGCGAAGCTCCACTGCATGTGGAACGTTGCGATTCGTGCAAGTAGGCGAGTTTAGACCGCCATTTCAAGGTCAGTTCCACACGTTGCAAGCTTTTACACCTCGTAACAGCGACACACGAAATAGTTCGCGCGAAGTCACAGACATAACATTTTCGTTCGTGATCCATCCCGCATTGTGGTGTTTTCAGCGATAGGCGGCGGGTTTTCACCAGTGCTAGTATCGAAAAAAAGCCGTCAACATGGCGACCCCGGCCGAAGCATTCACAAGATGCCGAGGCCAAGCAGGTTTTGGTGATCCCAAACTGGGTGGAGGAGTACACATAATGAATGCCCCGCTAGACGCCGGTCAGCGAGCCTCGCTCGAAGCCGCGCTAACGTCCGTCACGCTCGACGACAAATACACGCTTGAACGCGGCCGCGCGTACATGAGCGGCATCCAGGCGCTGGTCCGCCTGCCGATGCTGCAACAGGAACGCGACCGGGCCGCCGGGCTCAATACAGCCGGGTTCATCTCCGGCTATCGTGGATCGCCGCTCGGCGGTCTCGACCTGTCGCTGTGGAAGGCGAAGAAGCATCTCGCCGCGCACCAGGTCGTGTTCCAGCCAGGCGTCAACGAAGACCTCGCCGCCACCGCCGTGTGGGGCTCGCAGCAGGTCAATCTCTATCCCAGCGCCAAATACGACGGCGTGTTTTCGATGTGGTACGGCAAGGGTCCGGGTGTCGACCGTTCCGGCGACGTGTTCAAGCACGGCAACTCGGCGGGTTCGTCGCGTCACGGCGGCGTCCTCGTGCTGGCCGGTGACGATCACGCCGCCAAGTCATCGACGCTCGCTCATCAGTCCGAACACCTGTTCAAGGCGTGCGGCCTGCCCGTGCTGTTCCCGTCGAACGTGCAGGAATATCTCGACTTCGGTCTGCACGGCTGGGCGATGTCGCGATACTCCGGCCTGTGGGTCGCGATGAAGTGCGTCACCGACGTGGTCGAATCGTCGGCTTCTGTCGATATCGATCCGCACCGCACGCAGATCATCCTTCCCGACGACTTCGCGATGCCCGAAGGCGGGCTGAACATTCGCTGGCCCGATCCGCCGCTCGTGCAGGAAGCGCGTCTGCTCGACTACAAGTGGTACGCCGCGCTCGCCTATGTGCGCGCGAACAAGCTCGATCGCATCGAAATCGATTCACCGCATGCACGCTTCGGCATCATGACGGGCGGCAAGGCGTATCTCGATGTACGCCAGGCGCTGACCGACCTCGGTCTCGACGACGAAACCTGCTCGCGCATCGGCATCCGTCTATATAAGGTGGGCTGCGTGTGGCCGCTCGAAGCGCAAGGCGCACACGGTTTCGCGCGTGGTCTCGAAGAGATTCTGGTGGTCGAAGAGAAGCGCCAGATTCTCGAATACGCGATCAAGGAAGAACTGTATAACTGGCCGGATGCGCAGCGTCCGCGCGTGTTCGGCAAATTCGACGAGAAGGACGGTGCAGGCGGCGAATGGTCGGTGCCTATGGGCAACTGGCTGCTGCCCGCGCACTATGAGCTGTCGCCGGCGCTGATCGCGAAGGCGATCGCCACGCGTCTCGACAAGTTCGATTTGCCGTCCGACGTGCGTGCACGTATCGCCACGCGCATCGCGGTGATCGAAGCGAAGGAAAAAGCGCTCGCGCGCCCGCGTGTTCATGCTGAACGCAAGCCGTGGTTCTGCTCGGGTTGCCCGCACAACACATCGACCAACGTGCCCGAAGGCTCGCGCGCGATGGCGGGCATCGGCTGCCATTACATGACCGTGTGGATGGACCGCAGCACCAGCACGTTCAGCCAGATGGGCGGCGAAGGGGTTGCGTGGGTCGGCCAGGCGCCGTTCACGAACGACAAGCACGTGTTCGCCAATCTCGGCGATGGCACCTACTTCCATTCCGGCCTGCTCGCGATTCGCGCGGCAATCGCGTCGAAGGCGAACATCACGTACAAGATTCTGTACAACGACGCTGTCGCGATGACGGGCGGCCAGCCTGTCGACGGCGTGCTGACCGTGCCGCAGATCACGCATCAGCTCGCCGCCGAAGGCGCGAAGAAAATCGTGATCGTCACGGATGAGCCGGAGAAGTACAACGCGAATGTCGGCCTCGCGCCGGGCATCGACATTCATCATCGCGACAAGCTCGACGATGTGCAGCGCGAACTGCGCGAGATCGAAGGCACGACCATTCTGATCTACGACCAGACCTGCGCGACCGAGAAGCGCCGCCGCCGCAAACGCGGCGCGTATCCCGATCCGGCGAAACGCGTGGTGATCAACGAAGCGGTCTGCGAAGGTTGCGGCGACTGCTCGGTGCAATCGAATTGTCTGTCCGTCGAACCGCTCGAAACCGAGTACGGCACGAAGCGGCAGATCAACCAGTCGACCTGCAACAAGGATTACTCGTGCCTGAAGGGTTTCTGCCCGAGCTTCGTAACGGTTGAAGGCGGACAGTTGCGCAAGCCGAAGGCGTCGGGCGTTGCAAGCGACGCGATGCCGGCTGTTCCCGATCCTGAAGTCCCCGCGATCACCCGGCCGTACGGCGTGCTGGTGACGGGCGTGGGCGGCACGGGCGTCGTGACGATCGGCGCGTTGCTCGGCATGGCGGCGCACCTTGAAAGCAAGGGCGTCACGGTGCTCGACGTCACGGGTCTCGCGCAAAAAGGCGGCGCCGTGATGAGCCACGTGCAGATCGCGAACCAGCCCGCCGACATCCATGCGACGCGTATCGCCATGGGCGACGCGAGTCTCGTGATCGGCTGCGATTCGCTCGTGACGGCCAGCGACGAATGCGTGTCGCGGATGCAGACGGGCAGAACGCACGTCGTGCTGAACAGCGCGCCGACGCCGACGGCCGAGTTCATCAAGAACCCGAACTGGCGCTTCCCCGGCGCCAACGCCGATGCCGATGTGCGTGCCGCCGCGGGCGACGAGTGCGTCGCGACCGTCGATGCCAATCACTTCGCGGTTGCCCTGCTCGGCGATGCGATCTACACGAATCCGTTCGTGCTCGGCTATGCGTGGCAAAAAGGCTGGCTGCCGCTCACGCACGAATCGCTGACGCGCGCGATCGAGTTGAACGCGGTGCAGGTCGAGAAGAATCGCGCGGCCTTCGAATGGGGCCGCCGCGCCGCGCACGATCTGGCTGCTGTGCGCAAGCTCGCGAACATTCAGGACCGTATCGACGATGGCAACACGGCGACCGCCGCAAGCAGCAAGATCGTGTCGCTGCACACGCCGAAGGCGCTCGATACGCTCATCGACAAGCGCGCGCAGTATCTGGCCGCTTATCAGAATGAAGCGTACGCGACGCGTTATCGCAAGCTCGTCGAAGAAGTGCGCGCCGCCGAATCGAAGCTCGATGCGGTTGATAGTCAGATGCTGTTGACGGAAGCCGTCGTGAAGAATCTGCACAAGCTGATGGCGTACAAGGACGAGTACGAAGTGGCGCGGCTGTACTCGGACCCGGCCTTTGTCGAGAAGCTGAAGGCGAATTTCGAAGGCGACTGGAAGCTCAAGTTCCATCTTGCGCCGCCGGCTACGTCAGCGAAGGACGCGCAGGGGCATCTGGTGAAGAAGCAGTACGGCCCGTGGATGCTCAACGCCATGCACGTGCTCGCGAAGATGAAATTCCTGCGCGGCACTGCGCTCGATGTGTTCGGCAAGACGGAAGAGCGTCGCACGGAACGGGCGCTGATCGGCGAGTATGAGACGCTGGTTCGTGAGTTGATCGGCGGATTGACGGCTGAGAAGCGTGCGCTGGCCGTCGAGCTTGCCAATCTGCCGGATGGCATTCGCGGCTATGGCCACGTGAAGGAGAACAACCTGAAGGGCGTGCGGGCGAAGTGGGTGACGCTGCTGGCGAAGTGGCGCGCGCCGTCGGGCGGTGTGGAGCGGCACGTGGCGTGACGCAGCCTTTCATTTACGTTCTGGCGGTTGAATGGAGCTGTTCCGCTATGCCGCCCGAGTGCTGACCTGGTTGTTTAAAAACCCCTGCCTTTCGATGAATCGCAGGGGTTTTTCATGTTTCTGTTCCGCAGGGAGCAGACGACGCTCTGGCATGGGCGAAACAGCAATGAACGAGAAATTGATGAATTTCGAAAAATTTCCGCACAATACGGATCCAGTTGATATATTTCGAATCGGATTAACAGATTTCGAGTCCTTGCATGGCAGCGATCGGCTATGAACATCTCATCAGACGTTTTTCCCTGAACGTTCTTCCGCTAAAGGCGCCAGCAATCACGAGTGGCTCCGTCAATCGCCGCGTCGACGCGCCCAATCAGATACTGTTCCCGAAAAGCGTCGCCTTTGAGGATTCTCCCGTCGGACACCTTGAATTCGCGTTACGACACGAAGGAGTCAACCTCGAAGTTATCGATGCGGCCTTTGAACACATCTCACCGGACGAACTCGTCGACGCGCTGACCGCCGCGCCCAATCGGGCGACTGTCCGCCGAGCCTGCTTTCTCTGGGAATGGCTAACAGGTCAGTCGCTTTCAGTTGCCACGACGCTGAACGCGGGCTATGTCGATCTGTTCCCGCAGGACATCTATGTCACCGCGACAAAGCCGACAAATAACCAGAAATTTCGGGTTCGCAACAACGCGTTAGGCAACGCAGACTTTTGCCCCATTGTCCGCTGCGGTGAAGTAACCGGGTCGCCCAGTCTCGCCGACCTGATGGAACAAGCGAAACGCACCCTCGAAGCGCTTGCAGATCCCGTTCTCTACGAACGGGCGGTCAACTACCTGTATCTGTCCGAGACCCGGAGTAGCTACGCGATTGAACGCGAGACACTGAGCTCCGACAAGCAGGAACGATTTGTCCAGTTGCTTCGCCGCGTCGGCGAGTCGACTGCAGTCAACGAAGACTGGCTGGTCAGTTTGCAGAATGCGATTGTGCGCGACGTCTTCAGCCAGGAGGCCTCGTACAGAACCACTCAAAACTGGCTTGAAGATGCTGCGGGCCGTGTCACCTTTTTTCCGCCGCCGCCGGAAGATCTGCGTCGCGCGATGGCTGGATGGGAAACATTCGTGAACGACGCCAGCCGATGCGACGATACTCTGGTGAAGGCGGCGTGCGCTGCATTCGGTTTTGTGTACCTTCACCCGTTCCTTGATGGAAATGGCCGACTGCACCGCTTTCTCATCCAGCATGTCCTTGCGCCGTCGTCACCGCTTAAGGGCGGCGCACTGGTGCCGGTCTCGGCGGTAATTCTGAAGAATATCCCCGAGTATCTCAGTGTGTTGAGCGACTTCTCCCGTCCGGTCACACAACTTTGGCAATATCAACGCGGCGACGTCACACCCGTAGTTGTCCACTCGCCGGGCGCCCGTGCATATCGGTTCATTGACGCGACGGCGGAGGTGGCCTTTCTCTACCGGATGATTCGACTGGCGGTCGAAGATGAAATCCCGCGAGAACTAGCGTGGTTAGGCGGCTACGAAAAGGCGTTCGCGCTGCTCGATGCAGAGCTTGATGTTCCCAACAAGGATTTGTCGGCGCTCATCCGAATGACGCACTCGAATAGCGGAGTTTTGTCGGAACACCGGCGCAAACAATACAACCACATACCTAAGCATGTGCTTGATCGCATCGAACAGGTCGTTCGAGAGGTATTCAACCCGCAAGGCCATGCCGACTCTGAGTCAGGAAATAGTGTCCAAAGGTAACCCGATTTCGATTCAGCAGCGAAATTTGAACAAAAAGTGAGCCGATTTCGAAAGCGCTATGCCGATTTCGAGGTGCGTGGCTCTTTCTGACTGGTTTTCGATTGTGCCCGACGAATCCGCAACCACCAGACAAAAAAGAGCCTCCGACGTAATCGCCAGAGGCTCTTTGACAAACCAAAAAAGGCGCTTCAACTGTCGAAGCTGGCGACAAGTGCTACGCAGCCTGTTCTCACCGCCTCAGCACACGAAACTCACTTCGCCGCGTTGCGCTCCACATTGGCATTCGCCGACGCCACCGCCGTCATGTTAATGATCCGACGCACCGTCGCAGCCGGCGTCAGAATGTGCACCGGCTTCGCCGCGCCCAGCAGGAACGGACCGACCGTCACGCCTTCGCCGCCGATCATCTTCAGCAGGTTGTACGTGATGTTCGCCGCTTCGACGTTCGGCATGATCAGCAGGTTCGCTTCGCCCGCGAGCGTCGTGCCGGGGAAAGCTGCCTTGCGCACCGCCTCGGACAACGCCGCGTCGCCGTGCATTTCACCGTCCACTTCGAGTTGCGGTGCACGCTCCGCGATCAGCTTGCGTGCTGCAGCCATGCGAGCCGACGAGGACGACGGCACGCTGCCGAAGTTCGAATTCGACAGCAGCGCGACCTTCGGCACGATGCCGAACTTCTCGATTTCGCGCGCGGCGAGAATCGTCATCTCGGCGAGTTGCTCGGCCGTCGGCACTTCGTTCACGTAGGTGTCGCTGATGAACAGGTTGCGGCCCGGCAGCATCAGCAGGTTCATCGCGGCGAAGTTATCGACGCTTGCCGCCTTGCCCAGCACCTGTTCGACGAACTTCAGATGCTCGTGATACGTGTCGATCAGACCGCAGATCATGCCGTCGGCGTCGCCGAGATGCACGAGGATTGCGCCGATCAGCGTGTTGAACTTGCGCATCGCAGCCTTCGCGACTTCCGGCGTGACGCCTTCGCGCGCGCCGATCTCGTGATACGCCTGCCAGCTCTTCTGATAACGCGGATCGTCTTCCGGATTGACGATCTCGACGTCTTCGCCGCACTTGAGCTTCGAACCCATCTTCTTCAGACGCATCTCGATCACGCTCGGACGGCCGACCAGAATCGGCTTGGCGATCTTTTCGAGCAGCACGAATTGCGCGGCGCGCAGCACGCGCTCGTCTTCACCTTCCGCGAACACGATGCGCGCCGGTTGCGCCTTCGCCGCCGCGAACACGGGACGCATGACCATGCCCGTGCGATAGACGGTTGCACCGAGTTGCTCGCGGTACGCGTCCATGTCCTGAATCGGACGCGTGGCGACGCCCGAATCCATCGCAGCCTGCGCAACAGCCGGCGCGATCTTGATGATCAGACGCGGATCGAAAGGCTTCGGAATCAGGTAGTCCGGGCCGAATTCCAGCGAGTGGCCTTCGTAGGCTTTCGCGACTTCATCGCCCTGATCGGTTTCTTCCGCGAGTTCAGCGATCGCACGCACGCACGCGAGCTTCATTTCTTCCGTGATCGTCGTCGCGCCGACATCCAGCGCGCCGCGGAAGATGAACGGGAAGCACAGCACGTTGTTGACCTGGTTCGGATAGTCCGAACGGCCCGTCGCGACGATACAGTCCGGGCGTACCTTCTTCGCTTCTTCCGGGCGGATTTCCGGTTCCGGGTTGGCCAGCGCGAGGATCAGCGGCTTGTCGGCCATGGTCGCGACCATTTCCGGCTTCAGCACGCCCGCGCTCGAGCAGCCGAGGAACACGTCGCAGCCGTGCATCGCGTCGCCGAGCGTGCGCGCGTCGGTGCTCGCCTGATAGCGCTCTTTCGACGCATCCAGATTGCCGCGCCCTTCGTAAATCACGCCTTTCGAGTCGATCACCAGCGTGTTCGACTTTTTCAGGCCCAGGTGGACGAGCAGATCCAGACACGCAATCGCCGCTGCACCCGCACCCGAGCACACCAGCTTCACTTCTTCGAGCTTCTTGCCGACCACTTTCAGGCCGTTGAGAATTGCCGCCGACGCGATGATCGCCGTACCGTGCTGATCGTCGTGGAAAACGGGAATCTTCATGCGCTCGCGCAGCTTCTTCTCGATGTAGAAGCATTCGGGCGCCTTGATGTCTTCGAGATTGATGCCGCCGAGCGTCGGCTCCAGCATCGCGATCGCTTCGACCAGCTTGTCGGGATCGGACTCGCTCAACTCGATATCGAACACGTCGATGCCGGCGAACTTCTTGAACAGACAACCCTTGCCTTCCATCACCGGTTTGGCGGCGAGCGGCCCGATGTTGCCGAGGCCCAGCACGGCCGTGCCATTCGTGATCACGCCGACGAGGTTGCCGCGCGACGTGTACTTCTGCGCGTCGAGCGGTTCGTCGAAGATCGCCATACACGCGGCGGCGACGCCCGGCGAATACGCCAGCGACAGGTCGAGCTGGTTCGAAAGCGGCTTGGTCGGCGTGACCGAAATCTTGCCGGGCCGGGGATTCTGGTGGTATGCGAGAGCGCTTTGCTTCAGTTGTTCGTCCATTTTCTAACCTGCGAGACGTTGATAATTGGGCCCGGCTCAATGTCACGTGCTGCGCTGGCCAATGTCGACGGGATGCTCGACGGCGGCGATTCTCGCGTGCGCCGGTTAGGCGCGGCGTCAAACCTCAGCGGAAAGCGGGCGGCGCTGAGCTTTTTCGGGTCGATCAGTGTACACCCCGGATGTGGCATTTCGGGACAGGTTTTGTACCGGATGGATAAGCCGGAGCCGCGCCAGTGCTTGCTGCAGCGCGACATGAAAGCACTTCCACTTCACCCAACTATGTGTGCCCGCAAGGCCTTATTCGAGCGCTGCGCCGCGGCGTTCCGGGATCAGGAAAAGCGTGGCGAGAATATCGAGAATATAGATGGATGCGAGCGCACCGAGCGCCGCCGCGAACGAGAATTGCGCCGCCAGCGCACCGACCGCAACCGGTCCGAAACCGCCCACCGCGCGACCGATGTTGAACAGCACGTTTTGGGCGGTAGCGCGCGCATCGGTTGGATACAGCTCGGAGATCAGCGCGCCATAACCGCCGATCATCCCGTTCACGAACATGCCCATCACCGCGCCGCCGATCAGCAGCGCGTACGGTGTGCTCAATTCCGAATAGACGAACACCATCACCACCGCACCCGCCTGATAGAAGAGAAACGCGGGCTTGCGGCCGAAGCGGTCGGCGGCGACGCCGAACAGCCAGATGCCGGCCGCCATGCCGAGCACCGTGACCGCTGTCCACAGGCCCGAGCGCGTCAGCGAGTAGCCGAAGGTTTTCGACAGATACGTCGGCAGCCAGATCATCAGCCCGTAGTAGCCGAAGTTCTGCACCGAGCAGAGAATCGCCACTCCGAGGCTTGCGCGAGTCGTGCGGGCATCGGCGACCAGCAGTTTAAGTGGTAGCTTGCGCATGCCGCGCGCGACGCGCTCGGTGAATAAAGCGGGCTCCTCGACGCGCCGTCGCCCGAAAAACGATGCGCCGGCAGGCAACAACCCGATCGCGCACATCCCGCGCCAGCCGATCACAGGCAGCAACAATGGCGTAAGCAGCGCCGCCGCCAGCACGCCAAGTTGCCAGCCCAGCCCGACATACGACGACGCCCGCGCCCGCAGCGCCGCCGGCCACGCCTCGGCGACGAGCGCCATGCCGATGCCGAACTCGCCGCCAAGGCCGATACCCGCGATGGTCCGGTACACGAGCAGATCGCCGTAGCCTTGCGCCAACGCACACAGGCCGGTGAAGATCGCGAAGATCAGAATGGTCCACGTGAGCATGCGTACGCGGCCGAAATAGTCGCTCAACAGGCCGAAAATCAGACCGCCAGCCACCGCGCCGACCAGCGTCCATGTGACCAGTGAGCCAGCTTGCGTCGATGAAAGGTGCAGATCGGCCGCGATCGCGGGAAGCATGAAGCCGAGTATCAGCAGGTCGAAGCCGTCCATCGCGTAACCGAGCACCGACGCGAGCAGCGCTCGCGCTGCATAGCCGGGACGGTGCTCCGGCGCGGTCTGGACGGAAGAAGGAGCGGTATTCATGAGCAGTAACCTGATACGGACGCGAACCGAAGCCGCGTGAGAGGAAATTTGGCGAGAGTGTAAAGGCGCCAGATTGGCGTCACAACCTGGCCAGAATGCATAGGCAAAATGCACAGCCAGCCGTCGCGCCTACCCCGTTTCGCCTTGCAGCGCCCTGGGAACAGTCCGAATCGGGTAAAATATCGGGCTACGCGCGCAGCAAATCGACCGGTTTCTCAACTCGTCCGGCATGTTTCGCCCATCAGGGCGCGAAACGTTACGCCTGCTGCGCCATCGGGCCACGCGCCCGCCTCCCAGCTCACCACACCGAAGGATTCGCCCATGACAGGCTTCGATCGCCAGACGATCTCCGACACGACCGCAAAAATGCTGCTGGAAGTCCAGGCAGTGCACTTCAACGCGGAAAAACCGTACATCTTCACGTCCGGCTGGGCGAGCCCGGTGTATATCGACTGCCGCAAGCTGATCTCGTATCCGCGCGTGCGCCGCGGCCTGATGGAAATGGCAGAAGCGACGATCCTGCGCGACGTCGGCTACGAACAAATCGACGCCGTCGCCGGTGGCGAAACGGCGGGTATTCCGTTCGCTGCATGGCTGTCGGACCGCCTGATGGTGCCGATGCAGTACGTGCGCAAGAAGCCGAAGGGTTTCGGCCGTAACGCGCAGATCGAAGGTCTGCTGACGGAAGGCCAGCGCGTGCTGCTGGTCGAAGACCTGACCACCGACAGCCGCAGCAAGATCAACTTCATCAACGCGCTGCGCACGGCGGGCGCGCAGGTGAACCACTGCTTCGTGCTGTTCCACTACAACATCTTCAAGGAAAGCGTGTCGGTGCTGAAAGACATCGACGTCGATCTGCACGCGCTTGCCACGTGGTGGGATGTGCTGCGCGTCGCGAAGGAACAGGGCTACTTCGAAACGAAGACCCTCGACGAAGTCGAGAAATTCCTGCATGCACCGGCTGAATGGTCGGCAGCGCACGGCGGCGCGACGTCTGCACCGCAATAAGCGCGTCGCACTGCACTAGCGTTTCGAGCGCATACGAAAACGCCGCCTGTCCACAAGACAGGCGGCGTTTTTCATTCACCTCGTTCGATCCGACTCAAGCATCCGGGAGCAGATCAGAAACAGTTCTTAAGAACCTTCCCGCGGCTGCGGTGGACTGCCCGTATCGGCCTCACCCGGCGCGTACGAGGACAGGTTCATCAAGCCATTACTCTGCGCATACTGAAATAGTTCGGAGTCCCTTTCGAGTCCCAGTTTGCGCATCGCCGTATTCTTCTGCGTGCTTATCGTCTTAATGCTGCGGTTTAGTTGCTCAGAAATTTCCTTGATGGTCATGCCTGAAACAAAGAGCCGCACCACTTCTAGTTCGCGCTTCGAGAGAATCACCTCGTCGCTCTTGCCGCCGGCGTTCATGCGCAACGTATCGAGCGCCGCCTTCACCGACGGACTCATGTACTCGATATGTCGGCTGACGTGCTGCACTGCAAGGCCGATATGACTCAGGTCATCCGATTTATTGACGACCGAAATCACGCCCAACTCGCTGAGCCGCTTCAGCAGCGCAGCGTTTTCGAGCATGGTTAGGACGACGATAGGCAAGTCGGGAAAATTCCGACGCAGATAGCCAATCAACGGTAAGCCGTCGCCGTATTGTCCACCTGGCATAGCGAGATCGGTGACGAGCACGTCGCACGGCGTCGTCTGCAAGATCTTCACCAGTTCGGTGGACTGCTTTGCGCGCGCGACCACACGAATGCCCTGGAACTTGAGCAACGCCTGTTCGGCACCAAAAAGAATTACTGGATGGTCATCGGCGACCACGACCCTGATGGGATCTTGCATGGCCCTCCCTTCAACTGACAATCCACGCTCCGAAACTTCAGTCATGCAACCGTTCTTAATTCTGAGTTCTAAATTTCCAGGACTTGTCTGCTTGCTAACATCTCAGACGATTGCAACGACTATAGCTGATTTCGCGCAACATCGGCCTCTCGTCGAGCACAAATGCCTGCTTAAGATGTAATGTTAGACTCGATTTGTCGTTTGGGTACAAAAAAGGACAATAATCCCTCGTAAGGACGATTCTTTACGAGCCTGACAGGAGATTCGGCACATGCGCTTGCGTTGCCCGGTCGTTCCACCTGCTTCGTCCCGTTCGTTTCTGCCGTTTCTGCGCGCCGCGCGATCGCACCTTGCGTCGCTCGCTGCCGTCGCGTTCGCGCTTCATGCCTCACCCCTCTTCGCTGCCGACAGCGCGTTCACCGTCGCGAGCACCAACCTCCACACGGGCGGCATGGTCGACAACGCGCAAGTGTTCGACCGCGACGACTGCAAAGGCCTGAACCGTTCGCCACAACTGAGCTGGCATAACCCGCCCGACGGCACGCGCAGCTTCGCCGTCACCATCTTCGACCCCGATTCGCCCGGACGCGGCTGGTGGCATTGGGCCGTGGCCGGCATTCCCGCCACCGTCGACCGGCTGCCGGAGAACGCAAGCGCATCCGGCTTTCTCAAGAAACTCGGCGCCGTCGAAGCTCGCAACGACTTCGACATCGACGGCTATGGCGGCCCTTGCCCGCCACCGGGCAAACCACATCGCTACGTGATCACCGTGTACGCGCTGAGTACGGCCAATCTCCGTCTTGCGCAAGGCAGACCGTCGTTGATGTTCGACCACGAGATCAGCACGGCGACGCTCGGCTATGCACGCATGACCGTCACGTACGGCCGCTAGTGTTGCGCATCGGCGCTTAGGCGCAACGCCGCACTTTTCTCATCGCGTCCAAAAGGGTCCGGGCGCGATGACAGAATGAACACGGCGTAGGCTCGTCTAATCCGATTGACATCATTCTTTGAAACGAGGGAGCGGACTATGTCAAAAATCATCATCGTGTATCACAGCGGCTACGGTCACACGAAGAAGCTCGCCGAAGCCGTGCTCGCCGGCACGCTCGACGGCGGCGCCGATGCGAAGCTCGTCGCGGTGGGCGAACTGGACGATGCCGGCTGGGCCGAACTCGACACCGCCGACGCCATCATCTTCGGCGCGCCGACCTACATGGGCGGCCCGTCCGCCGACTTCAAGAAATTCGCCGATGCCAGCTCGAAGCCGTGGTTCGGACAAAAGTGGAAGGACAAGGTGGCCGCGGGCTTCACCAACTCGGCGACGATGAACGGCGACAAGTTCTCGACCATCCAGTATTTCGTCACGCTCGCCATGCAGCACGGCATGATCTGGGCGGGCACGGGGATGATGCCGGCCAACACGAAGGCGGCGACGCGCAACGACCTGAATTTCGTCGGAGGATTTACCGGGCTGCTGTCGCAGTCGCCGGCTGACGCCACGCCTGACGAAGCCCCGCTGCCCGGCGACCTCGATACGGCGAAAGTATTCGGCGCGCGCATCGCCGCCGTCACGGCACGCTGGAAGGCGGGCCAGCCGACCTGAGCGTCGGAGCGCGGCTGCGAGAGTCCTGCAGCCGTATCCGCAGCAATCGAGCGGGAACGCTCACTGTCACGCTGCCGTCACTGTTGCAGCGCAACGTGTTTTTCGGGCAGTTTCGCGCACGCGCCGCCGTGGAGTCTTAAAATATCGTTCCGGCGCGGGCAGCGCCGCGTTTTTCCGCCGTTTTATCAGCCAGCGAGATCAAGATGAGCACGAAAGTTTTTGTCGACGGACAGGAAGGCACCACCGGCCTGAAGATTTTTGAATACCTGTCGGAGCGCGCAGACGTTGAAATCCTCCGCATCGAAGAATCGAAGCGCAAGGATCTCGACGAGCGCCGTCGTCTCATCAATGCTTCGGACGTCACCTTCCTGTGCCTGCCGGACGTCGCGTCGCGCGAGTCGGCGTCGCTGGTCGACAACGACCGCACGGTGCTGATCGATGCGAGCACGGCGTTCCGCACCAGCGCCGACTGGGCCTATGGCCTGCCCGAACTGGCCCGCTCGCAGCGCGAGCGCCTGCGCACCGCGAAGCGTATCGCCGTGCCGGGCTGCCACGCGTCGGCGTTCGTGCTGGCCATGCGGCCGCTGGTCGAAGCAGGCGTCGTGTCGGCGGATTTCGCTGCGCACAGCTACTCGATCACCGGCTACAGCGGCGGCGGCAAGAAGATGATTGCCGACTACGAAGCCGGCGGCAACGCGAAGCTCGACAGCCCGCGTCCGTACGCGCTCGGCCTCACGCACAAGCATCTGCCGGAAATGGCGGCGCACACGGGCCTGAAGAACGCGCCCGTGTTCACGCCGATCGTCGGCAACTTCTTCAAGGGTCTGGCCGTGACGACGTACTTCACGCCTGGCCAGTTGTCCAAGCCGACCACGCCGCAAGACGTGCTGGCGCTGTTCTCCGAGTACTACAGCGGCGAGCAGTTCGTGCGCGTCGCGCCGTTCAATGCCGACGAGAACCTCGACAGCGGCTTCTTCGACGTCCAGGCGAACAACGACACGAACCGCGTCGACCTGTTCGTGTTCGGCAACGAAGAGCGCTTCGTTACCGTCGCGCGTCTGGACAACCTCGGCAAGGGCGCGTCGGGTGCGGCCATCCAGTGTATGAATCTCGCCATCGGCGCGGACGAAGCGTTGGGCCTCAAGGGCTGATCCACAAAACCGAACGGCGCCCGCCGTTCGGAAGCGTACTTCCGCAAGCGAAACAAGCCGGCATTCAAACGCCGGCTTTTTCTTTTTATGCTTATCAATCCGTGATTTAAAACACCGCATTCAAACGCGGCGTAACATCTTTCGATTTTCCCTCCATCTCCAGCAGTCCTGATTGAAGGTATTTACTGCTGCCTCTTTTCGCGCCAGCGCATCAATTACCGCATAGGGATATACCCGATTTTTTTACGAACGAGCGTTCGAAGATGATAGACGCGTTTTGCTGCACCGCCCGCCCAACAAGGCTGAGCGGCAAAGCGGCGAAACCGGTCGGGCGATGCAAATATCGTTTTGTTTAAAAAGGTGCGTGTCGCACGCGCCATGCGACTCTTCGCGAAAAATGCGCTGTTTGAATCGGGTTTTTTAGACGGTTCGTTCAATTGACAGCCTTAAATCGCGCGGCGACATTAGCTCGCAAATTAGACGATCGCAAATAAATTGCATGAAACCGGACCAAGGCGCAACAAGCGTCAACGCCGGTCGAACAGGGAGACAGCTGCATGTACGCCAATTCAAAGTGGCTGGCATGTGCCATTGCCAGCGCGCCGTTTTTGATCGCCTGCGGAGGAGGAAACGCGAGCGATCCCGGTTCCATCAACACGAACCAGTGCTCAGGTTCGAGCTGCGGCGTACAAGGGCCGCCGCCATCGACGGTTGCGGACGGCTCGCTCTGCCCCGCCAACGCCGACATCGTCAACAGCACGTATCTGGGCGGCGCCGGTAGCGGCGAAGTCGTGTCGCTGAACATCGACGCCGTGAAGATGACCTACACGCTGAAGTTCTTCGACTCGCCGATTCCCGTCTCGGCAGGCCAGGTCGACAACACGCGCCATGACACGACCGTCACGGGCGCCGTCCTGCATCCGCCAACGGGCACGTTGCCCAGCGCCGAGCAGACGCGCTGCGCGTTCATGCTAACGCCCGGCTCGGGCATTGCGGCTTCGACAGGCACGACCTACACGACGCCGTTCTCGCAGACCAATCCGCCTATCGTGTTCGTCGGCAAGGGCGTGGCGGGCGGCGGCATTCCGGGCGCGACGATTTCGTTTGCGGGGATAGCCGGAATTGGCGTGGTCAATTACCGCACTTTCGATTTCTACCCGTTCCTTGGCTTCGCCAGCACGTCGACCGATCTGTCGAAGCTCGCCGGCACGTATAACACGATGCTGTATCACATCCAGCCGACCAAGAGTTTCGGCGCGCGTGCGATCAACACCGTTGAAACGTTCGCCGCCGATGGCTCATGCAGCGGCACGGGCGCGTCGGTGACGCCGCCCGGCTCGGCGAGCACCGCCGGCTGCCTGAGCTCGGGTGACCCGTACACGCTGAACGCCAACGGCTACTTCGACAGCACGACTGCGCCGCAGATCGAAGACCAGTACACGATTCCTATCATCCTGCCGCCGATCAAGTCGGCGAAGACCCACCTGATCCTCGGCCAGCTCAACGGCGCGACCGTTCCCGTCGTGGTGCGCACGGGCAACGTCAGCACCACGGCGCTGCAAATCGACGACGAATCCGGCATCGCGCTGCTCGAAAACGCTACGTCGCTCGCGTCGGGCGGTTTCAACGGTGGCTATGTCGGCGCGGACTCGAACTTCAAGTACACCGCGTCGCTGATCACGAGCGGCACCGGCACGTTCATCAATCCGACCACGCAGGCGGCCGAAAGCGGCTTCACGCTGACTTACGGCGCCGACACGGCAGGCGTAGTCGACGTCACCGATCAGCAGGGCAACACCGGCAAGGCGATCGCGGGCGGCGGACTCTACGCGGTCTTCATCAACGGCACCGAAAACGGCGGCGTCACGGCGAGTTCGGCCAACGCACAGACCGTCGGCTCGCCGTACTTCAGCGTCGGTGCACAGATCAGCAAGTGACAGCAACCGCGAGCAACGAAGCGAACCGGCCGTGCAGCAGGAGGAGGCACCCGCAGCAAAGCATCGAAAAAGCAGCATCGGTAAATCACAAGACCTAGAGGCGGCTGGACTGGGAGCTGGCCGCCCATAACAAGACTGGAGGCACGATGAACTGGAAGATCCTTTTGGCGCTGGCCTTGGCAGCGCCCTTGCTCGGCGCGTGCGGCGGTGCGGGCAGTGAAGGTGCACCACCCGTGGAAGCGCGCCTGTGCCCGGCATCGCTCGACTACAACACGACCTTCACGGGCGGCGGCGGCGACGGTGAACTCGTCAAGCTGAAACTCGATACGACGAAGATGACCTGGCAGGTCACCTACGTCGAATCGCCGATCCCCGCCACGACGGGCACGGTATCGCCGACGCGCGCAGGACAGACGGCCTCCGGCACGCTGACCCAGGAAACCCTGCTTCCCACTACCAAGCTCAACCAGTGCGCGTTCCGACTGAATGGCGCGAGCCTCGACCCGAACCGTCCGGCGCGGATCTTCGTCGGCGAAGGCGTCGCGGGCGGCACGATTCCGGGCGCCGAGATTTCGTTCGGCGGCATTCTCGGCCAGGGCGCGGTGCCCGATACGAAATTCCCGTACTACCCGTTCATCGGTTTCTCGTCGATTGAGACGAATCTGGCGAATGTCGTCGGTACGTACAACCAGCTTGGCTATCATCAGATTCCGTCGCAGAACTTCGCGCCGACCGTCGTCGATACCAAGATCACGATCAATGCAGACGGTACCTGGACCGAGTGCGACAACGCGGGCGTCAACGCCGGTAAGTGCCAGCAGCCGGGGACGAACTGGGTGCAATCGGCCGATGGCAGCGGCGCGTTCGAAACCGATAACTTCCAGGGCCAGGGCAAACCGACCCAGGCATCGGCGCCGGCGGGCAAGGGCTACATGATCGTCGGGAACCTGCGCAACCAGAACGTGCCGATCCTGATCCGCACGGGCTACGCGACCTCGACGGTGGCGTCGAACCCGCTGGGCGGCGTGATCCTCCCTGTCGCCGACGACGAATCGGGCATCTCGATCCTCGCGCCGCAGACGAACATCGCCGTCAACTCGCAGAACGGCGAGTACATCGGCGGCGACAGCGACTTCAACTACCGCACCAATGCCCTCTCCGGCACGCAGGCGACGCTGCTCGATCCGTTCAACGCGTCGCAGGCATCGCTGACCAAGGCGCTCAATCTCGACTTCACGCAGACCGTGCCCGGCGTCGTGACATCGACGTACACGAGCGCGGCGGCAGGCAGCGCGCCGACCGGCAAGTTCATTTTCACGGGAGGCGTGTTCGGCTTCCTGGACCTGTCGAACGCGTCGTCGCCGTACTTCACGATTGGCGCCTTCGTCCAGTGATGGACGAAAGGTCTCCCGCATAGAACGCAACGAGGCGACCGCCGCCCGGCCGCTCCTCTGCCTGCGCGCAGAGGAGCCGGCAACCGGGAAGCGCAGCGCACGGTGCAGATGCACCGTCGCGCGCGAGGCAGGACGCCCGCTCAGGAGGAACACAATGAAAAAGCGCTTGGAAGCGGCATTGCCGAATGCCTCTGCAGCTGCGCGCGCCGGTGTGATAGCCGGCGCACTGGCCGCTGCATTGATCCTGCTCACGACGCCCAATGCCTACGCGCAAAAGGCCGGCGACGACCTCGTGTCGCTCGGCTGGTTTCACGTGATGCCGCAGGATTCGAGCACGCCACTCACGACGAACGTGGCGCCCGTGCCGATCAATACGCCGCTGCGTCTGCCGAACTCGTTCACATCGGCGGGCACGGGCCTGTCGACCAATAGCGCCGACACGCTCGGCCTCGTGTTTTCGCACTTCGTCACCGACCACATCGCGGTGACGTCAGTGGCAGGCGTGCCGCCGAAGTTCAAGCTCTACGGACACGGCACGATCCAGCCGCCTGGCCCGGCGGGCGCGCTTGGCAAACAGGATATCGGCGATCCAGCCGTCAATCCGATCGTGAAAAGCGTGCGGCAATGGAGTCCGGCGCTGATCTTCCAGTACTACTTCGGCAAGTCCGACGCGAAGTTCCGGCCATTTCTCGGTCTCGGCGTGTCGTATAACTGGTTCAGCGATATTCAGCTGAACAATAACTTCGTGACGTCGACGCAAGACAATCTCGGGGCGATTCTGGCTGCGGGCGCGGGCAAGCCGGGGAAAACGACCGTGGAAGCGAAGGCGTCGTCGTCGTGGCAGCCGGTTTTCAATGCGGGCGCGATCTACAACATCACCGACAAGTGGGGGATCACGGCGTCCGTGACCTACATTCCGCTGAAGACGACGTCGTCGACGATCATCAAGGCCGCCGATGGGACCGAACTCGCCGTTTCGAAGGCAGAGCTGAAGGCGGATCCGATCATCACGTACCTGGCGGTTTCGTACCGGTTCTGAGGATTTGCGTCTATCGGCTGCGATGGGCGAAAAAAAAGCCCGCCATGGTGGCGGGCTGAATCCATATCAGAGGAGACATGGAGGAGACAAGAACGACTATAGCAAATCACTTGGTGCGTTGCAACATGTTGCGCTAGAGCGGCTCTTCTATGCTTCAAAAGGGTGACAAAACGTCGCACCCGAGTTTTTCGGGTATATTTTTGTGCTCTGCATCATTTTCGCGAAGTCGCCCGGCTGTCCTGCAAAGAACGCTGCCGCCGGGTGCAAAAGCGGGTCAGTGCCTGACCAGCGCCATCATCGCGCCGAATCCGACGAACACGCCGCCCGTCAGCCGGTTGAACGCCTTCGCGACACTGCTGCTCTTCAGCTTCGCGCCAATCTGCGTGCCGCAACCCGCGTAGACGATGTACCAGCTCACTTCCATCACTGCCGTCGTCACGACGAGCACGGCAAACTGCGGCAGCGTCGCGCGCGTGGCGTCGATGAATTGCGGCAATAGCGCGGCAGAAAACAGAATCGCCTTCGGATTGCTGCTGCCGACCAGAAAGCCGTTGCGCATCAGCGCACCACGCGAGGGAGCACGCTTGCCAATCAGGTCATCGGCGGCCGCATCGACTTGCGCCGCCGCAACCTCGCTGACGGGTGCACGCCACGCTTTCACGCCGAGCCACACCAGATAGGCCGCGCCGAGCAGGCGCAGCGTATTGAACGTCGCCGGCCATGCCTTCAGCAGCACGCCAAGCCCGGCGACGGAAACGGCCAGCATCAGCATCAGCGACAACAGACAGCCGGCCATCGTAGACGCCGTGTGACGCATGCCGTAGCGGGCGCCGTGCGTCATCATCAACAGCATGTTCGGGCCGGGAATCGCACAAACGACGAAGATCGTGGCCACGTAAAGCCACCAGGTATGCAAACTCATGATCCGTAGTGCTCGACAGAAATGGAAAACGGGCGGGACGGACATTATGCCCGCCCCGCCCGTTCTTAATCCCGCTTGCCCTGTGCTTCAGCTTCAATAAGCGCAAGAACCGGCAAGCGCCGCGCCGTCAACGTCCCGCGCGGCGTGCGGCGACCTGACCCAGCACGGCAAAATCTTTCTCGCCGTCGCCATGCGCGACGGCTTCGATCAGACTGTCGCGCACGACACTCGCCACCGGCAGCGGCGTCATCACCGATTCCGCCGCAGCCAGCGCGAGACGCACGTCCTTCAGGCCGAGACGTGCCTTGAACAGCGCCGGCTCGTAGCGCTGCTCGGCAATCATCTTGCCGTAGCCCTGATAAACGGGGCCGGGGAACGCGCTGCTCGTGATCACGTCGAGGAAGTCCTGCATCGCGACTCCGTGGCCGCCGAGCAACGCCGACGCCTCACCCAGCGATTCCACCGCCGACGCCAGCATGAAATTCGCCGCCAGCTTGACGACATTGGCCTGCTGCGGCAGCGAGCCGATGCGCCACGTTTTCTGGCCAATCGAATCGAAAACCGGCTGAACGCGATCGATTGCCTCGGCGGGTCCGGCGGCGACGATGGTCAGCTTCGCGGCGGCTGCCACGTCCGGGCGCCCCATCACGGGTGCCGACACATAGTTCAAGCCGCGGCCGGCGTGGGCCGTGGCCAGTTCTTCGGCCAGCGCGACGGAAATCGTCGCCATGTTCACGTGAATCAGGCCGCGCGGCGCGTGCTCGAGCAGCGTGGCGCTGATGACCTCGCGCAGGGCGGTATCGTCGGCGAGCATCGAGAAGACGGCGTCGCCCGTGAAAGCCTCGGCGGGCGTCGCGACTACCCGCGCACCCAGTTCGGCGAGCGGCTGGGCCTTGTCCAGCGAACGGTTCCAGACGCGCACGCTATGCCCGGCTTTCAGCATATTTGCGACCATCGCGGCGCCCATTTCGCCGAGACCGATAAAACCGATGTCCATCAGTTGCTCCTAGTTCAAGAACCCGAAGTAGAGCACAGCCGCGCGCCTCGTGCAGGAAATTGGCCATCGGCACAGCGCGACGGGCGGTGCGATACTGCTGTCATGGTCACGGCCACTTTTCGCTTCTATGAAGAATTGAACGACTTCCTGGCGCGGCCGCTGCGCCGCCAGTCGTTCAGTTGGGAATGCGCGCGCGGCGCCAGTGCGAAGCACATGATCGAAGCGCTCGGCGTGCCGCACACCGAAGTCGAACTGATACTCGTGAACGGCGAATCGGTCGGTTTCGATCATCCACTGCACGAAGGCGACCGCGTCGCCGTTTATCCTAAATTCGAAGCGCTCGACATCCAGCCGCTGCTACGCGTGCGCGAGCAACCGCTGCGCGTCGTGCGCTTCGTCGCCGCCGCGCATCTCGGCGGACGCGCGCAACTGCTGCGGCTCGCCGGCTTCGACACACTTTACGACAATCACTACGCAGATTCGCATATTGAATCGATTGCATCTGCCGAAGGACGCATTGTCCTCACGCGCGACCGCGAACTGCTCAAGCGCCGCACCATCACGCACGGTTGCTACGTGCGCGCGCTGAAACCCAAAGTGCAATTGCGCGAAATCTTCGACCGGCTCGATCTGGCGCGCAGCGCACGGCCTTTTCGCCTGTGCCTGACGTGCAACGTGCCGTTGCGGCGCATTGCCAGAAACGAAGCAGTCGGGCGTGCGCCCGAAGGCGTGCTCGACAGGCATACCCAGTTCGTCACCTGCGACACATGCAGGCGCGTGTTCTGGGAAGGCACGCACTGGCGGCGCATGCGCGCGCTGATGGACAGCGTGACAGGCACTGAAAGGGCCGAAACGCCCGTGAAATAGTGGCCCGATGCGCACCGGCGATTCACCGCGCATCCCGCGATACCCCGCCGCGCGCTGCGTACAATGCTGGATTGCTTACCTGTTAGAGGCCTTTCCGTATGGCAATGAAGAAATTCGACCTTGAGAAAAACAAGGCGCTGAAGCTCGGCAACGACATGAAACAGGCGCTTTCCGCCGACCGCTTCGGCAAGACGTCGTCGCTGCAACCGCAACTCGATCGTCGCGAGCAACGCAAGCTCGACCAGGCCAAGGGGCTCGTGCCGTTCGCGTGCAAGCTGCCGGATTCGCTCGTCGCGCAGTTGAAAGAGCGCGCCGCAACACATCCCGAAGGCATGAACGGACTGATCGCCGAATTGCTCGTCAACGGACTGGCAGCGGGCGTTTGAGCGGCGGCATGAGCCGCACGCGTGCCGCGCGTCTACATGGCGCGCATCGGCGGATTGCGCCGGAAATGCAAAAGGCCGAAGCAATGCTTCGGCCTTTCTTGTTGCTGCGCCCGCGCCGCGATAAAGCGGCCGACGCTGCGAACGGGGCTGCTTAGTTCTGCGTGCCCTTGTCGTTCGTGCCTGCAGCCGAAGCCGCCGACGACACGCCAGCGCGCTTGCCGTGCGTCTTCAGTTGCTTGTGAGCGTGCTTCGGCTTGGCCGTTGCAGCTGCTGCCGGCGCTGCGTCGGATGCCTGTGCGAAAGCTTGAACGGACACCAGCGCGAGCGAGGCGGTGACGAGCGAGGCGATGATCTTCTTCATATGTGTTATCCCCAAACCTGACGACTTTAAGTCAATGTTGAATTGAACAGCATGATGGCGAAGCCAGCCGGGCGCTCAGCGCCTTGCGGCTCCCCGCGGCGAGTATCACGCAGCGTAGGCGGTTTGTCATCCGATAAAGCTCGATATGTATTTTCCGGGAGACAGCCGTCTTACTGAATGCTTTCATGCGGTCAACGCTTCGCCGACGACACATGCGCGCACGCGGGTATCATGTCGGCTGCCATTGAATACGGGTTGTTTCGTATGAACAGAGGCGCGTGAGGCGCCCGCGCGCGCTCTGCAGCGCGTCACGAGAAACGGCCCGTCCCGTCAGGAATCTCCGCTTGAAAACCGCCACCCGCCAACACCTGCGCGCGAATCTGCTCATGCTCGTCGCCGCGATGATCTGGGGCAGCGCGTTCGTCGCGCAACGCCTCAGCCTCGATGCCATCGGACCGTTTCTCTTCACCGGCCTGCGCTTTCTGCTCGGCGCACTGATTGTGCTGATCGTGTGGTCCGTGGCGCGGCGGCGCACTTCGCATTCCGACGACGCGCCCGCTTCGCTGTACCCTGCCCGTTCGGCAAAGCTATGGCGCGATGGCGCAGTGCTCGGACTGCTGGTCGCCGTATCGATCTCGTGTCAGCAGATCGGCCTGCAATACACGAAGGTGGCGAACGCGGGCTTTATCAGTTCGCTGTACGTCGTGATCGTGCCGCTGATCGGCGTGCTGCTGCGCCATCAGACGGGCGTCGGCGTATGGCTCGGCGCGCTGCTGGCGGCGCTCGGCATGTACTTCCTGAGCGTCGACGAGCATTTTTCGATTCTCTATGGCGACTGGCTGCAACTGGCAGGGTCGATCGTCATCTCGGCGCAGGTCGTGCTCGTCAGCCGCTTTGCGCGCCGTCACGATCCGCTTGCGCTCGCACTCGTGCAGTTTGTGGTGTGCGGACTGGTAAGTCTTGCAATCGGGCTGGCCGTCGATCCGCTGCGCCTCGCTGACATCGTCCGCGCGGCGCCGACCATCCTTTACGGCGGTGCGCTTTCGGTGGGCGTCGCGTACACGATTCAGGTTGTCGCGCAGAAGGACGCTGCGCCCGCGCATGCAGCCGTGATCTTCAGCATGGAAGGTGTGTTTGCCGCGCTTGCAGGTTGGCTCGTACTGGGCGAAACACTTGCACCGCGTGCGCTGCTCGGTTGCGCGCTGATGATGGCGGGGTTGATCGTGTGTCAGGTGATGCCGATGTGGATGGCGCGGCGCGACGTTTCGTCGGATTCAGCCGAGCCTGCCTGAAGCAGGCCGTGCGCCGTGGCGTTGCAGCTCGAAGCATAGCCGGCCATCGGCGTAGCTATGCCCGCAAAGACTGAAGTCTCAGGCAGCCGCCTGCGCAGCCGCGTCACGCCAGCTTTCCACTGAGCGGCGACGATTCGACGTCGGTGGAAACACGCACCAGCAGCCGTCGCCATGACGAAAGAAGAACAGCGATCGCAGACCATCCGGCGCGGACGTTTCGACGCGCACATAGCGCGTGTTGTCCCATTTCGTGCGGCCGAACTGCGTGACATGCACAGGCGCCGACACCGGCCCGAGCCACTTCTCGACCAGGAAACGCAGCGACTGTTCGGTAGCGTTTCTCATGACGTTCTCCACGTCGGCTTGTCGCGCATGTTCTCGCGCGCCGTCTCGGGCTTGTCCTGCTCCGCTTCCGCCGCCTCTTGTGCAGCGAGCTCGATCGCCCGTTGCGTTGCAGCCGCGCGCAGCGCCCTGCAATCTGCCGCGTGCCGTATGTCCGATAGCATCCGGACCAGATGTCGCGCGTTTCTGCGTTTCATATGCACCCCCGCACCGCACAAAAGACTTGAGAAAGCACTTTATCTTTAGGCGCTGATCTCTCGTCTCTCTAGTTGTTTTGACGAAATAGCAACAGTCAAATTCGAATTGGATGACTGAGTATTTCATCGGTTTTCATCCTGCTCCCACCCGCTCGCGCGTTCTGTGCGCTGGCAACCGCAACGCAGCAAATGCAAGGGCCGCGCAGCGCATGGGTTGGCATCGGATATGCGGTCGAACGTTGTGCAATGCGCCTGCCAGAACGATCAGTTCACCGGATAGGCGCGCGGCGTCAGGCTTGTCTGTAAAGCAGCAAGTACCGCACCCGCGGCGAGCAGGCATGCGGAATAGATGAGTCCACGCCCGAGACCGACGCCGTCCGACACCCAGCCGATGATGGTCGGCCCGACGATCTGTCCGAATGCGAACACGATCGTGAACGCGCTGATCCCGCGTCCCCAGTGCGCGGCGGGGAGGTTGTGGCGCACGAAGGCTGTCGTCGATGCGACAGCGGAGAGAAACGTCGCGCCGAACAGCAAGCTCGATGCAAACGCGACCACGGGATGCGCGACCACGGCGGGCAACAGCGTCGCCAACGCGAGCAACGCATTGAGGAGTGCGAGCGCCTGGCCGCCGCGCATGCGGTCGAGCAGTGTCGACCAGATACGCGCCGACACGACGGTCGCAACGCCCAGCAGCAGATAGAAGCCCGTCACGACGCCTTCGCTCATCCCGCCGTTGCGCAGCAGCGCGACGATAAACGTCATGTAGCCGATATAGCCGACACCGAACAGGCCATAACCGGCCAGCGCAAATGCATAACGCCGCATCGGCGCCGCTTGCTGCGAAGTATCGGCGGCGCCCGCTGCACCCGAGTCGAGCACATGCTGCCGTTCGATGCGCCGCGCCGCCCGCGCCGCGACGATCGACAACACGACGCAAGCCGCAGCGAGCGCGAACCACGCGATCTGCCAGCCATGCGCGCGCTGCACGAGTGCAAAGGAAGCAAACGAAGCCGGCACCAGCAAAGCCGACGCGACGATCCCCCAACCCGTCCCGCCGTAATACAGACCGAGCACGAGACCGGCGTCGCGCGGCCTCGAAGTCGCGAGCCGCGCGGCCAGCACGCCGCCGCTCACGAAAATGAACGCGCTCGCGATACCCGTCGCGACACGCTGCACGAACAATGCATGCGTGTTCTCCAGCACGCCGGTGATGGCCATGAGCAAGGCCGTCCCCACGCATCCACCGATGAACAGCGACGACGCCGGCCAGCGGCGCGACAGCCGCGGGAACGCAAGCGCACCGAGCAGATAACCCAGCGCGTTGGCCGTATTCATCGCGCCTGCCTGCGCGAAACTCCAGCCCAGATCGGCTTTCATCGGCGGCAAAAGCAGCGCGTAGGAGAAACGCGCGAGTCCCAGCGCAATCGCACTGCCCATCGACAGGCTCACGGCAAGCCAGAGCGCGGGCCATCGACCAGATGCTTCGGCGGCATCGGCGAGCGGGTTCGCGGGGCTGTCGGAGGAAACGTCGTGGCGGGCGATACCAGTCGTCATGTGATTGTTTGTGTCGATCGATTGGACTATCACTGTACATCGCGGGCATGCAGTGCACCGCCAATCCAGCGGTTCACGTCACCTCGCACGCGCGGCACGCCAGCCGATGCTTGCCGCCCGCTCCGCAATACTGCTAGCGTAACGGCACAATCACGACGGAGACCGCGCTCGTGTTGAACCCGCTTCTCGTCCTGCGGCAACGGTTTCGCCATATCGCACGGCAGCGGGGCGCGGCCGTGTCGCAAGCGGTCGGCAACCGGCCGTTTCTCACGGGCATCGCGGGCACGCTGATCGCCACTGCGATGGCGGGCCTGACGCTCGCCACGCTGTATTCGGGACGCACCGACGCGCTCAATCACGCACGCGAAACCTCAGCCAATCTGGTTTCGCTGATTTCCAGCGATCTGGCCAGAAACGTCGAAATCTACGATCTGTCGCTGCAGGAAATCGTGCATCGCTCGCAGGAGCCGACCGTCTGGCGCCTGCCCGACGAACTGCGCCGCACCGTGCTGTTCGATCGCGCGACGCTCGCCGCGTATCTGGGCGGCGCCTATGTGATCGACGAACATGGCGTGCTGAAGGCCACGCAGGAAGGCCCCATCGACAAAACGATGCGCTTCGGCGATCGCGACTATTTCCTCGCGCATCAGCAACGGCCAAACGCGGGACTGTTCATCTCGCATCCGTTTCGTTCAAGGCTGCGCGAGCGCGAGTTGTCGTTTGCGCTGTCGCGCCGCATCGACGCCCGCGACGGCTCGTTCGCCGGCGTCGCGCTGCTCGCCGTGCGCATCGCCTATCTTCAGCGGCTGCTCGATAAGGTCAACACGGGCCGGGACGGCACCGCGCTGATCCTGCTCGAAGACGGCACGGTGCTCGCGCGCAAACCTTACGCGGAAGGCGTGATCGGCGAAGACGTGCACCGGTTTCAGGATTACGCGACGGTCCATATCGGCACGGCAGGCTCGTACATCAGCGAATCGCCCATCGATCACGTGCGGCGCATTTTCTCTTATGCCCATGTGCCCGACACTCCGCTCGTCGTGATCGTTGCGCCTGCGCTCGACGACGTGCTCGCGCCGTGGCGCAAACGCAGCGCGATAGCGGGCGGCCTGACCTTCACGCTGGGCGCCGTGGTCGTGCTGGTCTGCTGGACACTCGCGTTCACGCTGCGCGACAAGGTGCGCGCGCAGACGCGGCTCGCCGAACTCGCGGCCACCGATCCCCTCACGCATCTCAGCAACCGCCGCACGCTCGACCGGAATCTCGACGAAGAATGGCGCCGCGCACGCCGCAACGGTGCGCTGCTGTCGGTGCTGTTCATCGACATCGACCATTTCAAGCGTTTCAACGACACCTATGGCCACGCAGCCGGCGATGAAGTGCTGACGGCGGTGGCTGACTGCATTGCGTCGGTGGCACGACGGTCGATCGACGTCGTCGCGCGCTACGGTGGAGAGGAGTTTGCGGTCGTGCTGCCCGACATGGGCGCGGCGGCTGCCGTGAATACGGCCGAGAAAGTCCGCCGCGTGGTGGAAGCGCTGCGCATCCGGCAATTGCCCAGCGTGACGGTGAGCGTCGGCTGCGCGACCGGCCGGCCCGCCGATGGCCGCAACGCGCCCGAACTCATCGCCGCCGCCGATGCGCAGCTATACGAAGCAAAAGGCGCCGGCCGCAACAACGTGAAATCAATAGACTGGACGCAGCTTCAGCCGGGCAGCCTGAGCAGCCATGGCGACGACAGCGCCAGCCACAACGGCGACCCGGCCGAACGCCACGCGTAAGAATTTCCGCCACCTTACCGAGCGTCGAATTGCGGTCAAATTTGCTCACTGTTCATGCGATGGACATGCGCTACGTCAACGTAGACTGAATCCTGTCTCCACGTTCTCCGTGATTCTTCACGCAGTCGGAATCATTGGGACGCCTGGCGCCACGGCCGTGTCCGTGGCGCGTTTCTTCAGCGGCACGGCGAACCTGGGACGCAGGCCGCGCGCCATGACGACGCGGACCGCTCGGAGACCCATCTGCCCCGTTAAGCCATGAAATCGATTCAGGATCTGTGCACTGACGACATTGCCTGTGAGGCGTTGCTCGGCGCACTCGACGGCAAGAACAAGCTGGTCGCGATCTACGACACGAGCGATCGTCTCGTGTTCGCGAACAGCGCATTCAAGCACGCGTTCCGCCTCAATCGCGAGCGCGGCGAAATCACGTTCGCCGATCTCGTGATGCGCGGCATCCTCGGACAATGCGGCACGCGTATCGAAGGCGACAATGCTGCCGCCGTCATTGCCGAAGCCATCGCCGTGCGCCGCGAGCGCGCCGGACAGCGCAGCTTCGCGACGGAACTGATCGACGGGCGCTGGTTCTGGATGACGGAATCGCTGTTCGAAAACGACTGGATCGTGCTGATCGGCACGGATATATCGGCGTTGCGTTCCACCGAGCAGGCTTGGATCGGCGCGCATGAACGCGCAGTGCAGGAAGCACGCACCGACGTGCTGACGGGTCTTGCCAACCGCCGCCATTCGATGTCGTCGCTCGAACTGGCGATCACTGCGGCAGCGGGCACGGAAACGCCGCTGACCGTCGCACTCGTTGACCTCGATCACTTCAAGCAGATCAACGATTCGCACGGTCACGCCGCCGGCGACGCCGTACTGCGTGATTTCGGCGAAGTGTGCCGGCACGCGACGCGTCAAACGGATATCGCAGGACGGATCGGTGGCGAGGAGTTTCTGGTGGTGTTCCCGTCGACGTCGGTCGAGCACGGCGTGTCGGCCGTCGAGCGCATGCGCCGCCAGGTGATCAGCCGTCGCGTGCAGGTCGCCAGCGATTGTGCGATCCGTTATTCGTTCTCGGCGGGTGTGTGCAAGGTCGAATTCAGCGACGATCTGAACACCACGCTCGCGCGCGCCGACAGCGCGCTCTACTCGGCAAAAAGAGAAGGGCGCAACCGCACTGTCGCGTGGTCGGCGCCCTTGCAATAAGCGGCGTCAAGCCGCTTCGGCGAACTTCTTCTCGGTGCTCTTTACGAGCAGATGGCCACGAATGCGGGCAACCACTTCGTCCCAGGTGCCGCCGGCGCGTCGGCGGAAGAGCCGCGCCGTCGGATACCACGGGCTGTCTTCGCGCCGGTAATGCCAACGCCAGTCGCCGAAATCGGGCAGCATTACCCAGGTCGGCTTGCCCATCGCGCCCGCGACGTGCGACACCGACGTATCGACAGTCAGCACGAGGTCCAGTTCGGCGATTGCGCTTGCCGTCTCTTCCATGCTGCGGATTTCCGCGCCGAGATCGTGGAAGTTGGGCAACCGTTCGGCGTACTGCGCCGCTTCGTCGGCACCCGCACCCTTTTGCAGGCTGAAAAACTCGACGCCTTTGAGCTTGAACAGCTCGTCGAGCACCGACAGCGACGGCAGTGAGCGCGCGCGGTCGTTTTCGTGAGTCGGTGCGCCCTTGAAAACAACGCCAACCTTCAACGCATCGCACGGCGCAGCCAGCAATGCTGCGGGCGCCTTGATCGACGGCGCGCGCAAAAACGGCACCGCAGGTGGCAATGCTTCGAGTTCCAGCGGCATGTGAGCAGGGATTGCGTGCGGGAAGACCCAGAAATCGTGCGCAGGCAATTGCGCGGCATCCTTCACATCGATCACCGCATCGGCTTCCTGCGACTCCTCGAACAACTTCACGAGCGGCGACTGGCACATCACCGTCACGCGTTCCGCGCCACAATGTTCACGGAGCGTCCGCGCGAAGCGCAGAAAGAAAATCTCATCGCCAAGGCCGAACTCGCTCCAGATAACAATCGATTTGCCAGCCAGCGATTCGCCCTTCCACTCCGGAAACGTCGTTGGCGGCTGAGCCGTCGTGCGACGCTGCCAGCCGAAGACCGACATCGTCGCTTCGCGCCATTGAAATCCTTCCTGCAGCTTGCCGCGCGAGATCGCATGCAACGAGCGATACAGACGCGGCAGATGTTCACCAGGCAGACGGTTCACGCATTGCGCCCACACGCTATCGATCTCTTCTTCGCGCTCCCAGCGCAGCCACTCCATCATCGTGCGATGGTAGACATGGAACAGATACGGATACGTGCGAATCGCACGCTGGCCGGCCTCGATGCTGTCCTCCGCGCTGCTCGCGCGGTTCAGTGCTTCGAGCATCTGTCCGGCTGTCAGCACGGCGCGCTTGCGCAGCACGATCTCGATTGCACACTCGGCGAGACCATGTGCTGTCTGGTCCACGTCATTGCGCGATTCGTCGTAATGATCACGCACGAGGCTCACGCGCTCGACTGATGCGACGTGCGACAAGATTTGCACCAGCTCGAGTACATTGACCGAGTGCGGCAACTGCTTGCGCGGCTTGCTGATCGTGAAGCTCGCCTTGTGCCGCCCGTTGAAGCGGCTCGGCCACGCGCCCTTCTCGTACAGATCTTCGTCGGGCACCGTGACGACCGCATGGCCGCCCGGCTTCAGCAACTCCAGCCATTTCGCCAGCGCCTTGCCCGGATTGTCGACGTCGGCGAGAAGATGACTGGCGTGCACGAAGTCGAATGACTCTTCCTGCATGCCCTTCATGTGCACTACGTCGCCTTCGCGCCACGACTTCACGTTACGCACACGCGGAAAGAGATGTGCTTGCGCGCTCAGCGGATCACCGCTTGCGCTGATGTCCAGTCCCTCACCTACGAAGTAACACTGTACGAAGGCGGGATCATGCGAGCGGCGCAGTGCCGATTTGCTCGTTTCGTTCATGACCGTCTCACGCCGCGGCCGACGCTGCCGCGCCAGCCTGTTCTTGCCAAAGCGCCTGGATACGCTCGCCCAGAATTTCCGGACGCCCCTTGAAAATCAGCTTCTCGATGGCCTGCGGACCAGCCAGCTCTGCAGCCAGCGCATTGCGCTCTTCCGGATTTTCGATCAGACGCAGCGCGGCCGCCTTGTACTCGTCGTTGGTCTTCGCGACCATCCACTCGGGGAAGCCGAGACGCTTGAACATGCCTTCATCGATATGCTCGTGCACTTCGCGCCCGGTCTTGCACACGCCTACGAGACCAGCCCACACCGTATCGACGATACCGTTGGTATTGCCGAACGGGAACGGGTTCAGGAACAGGTCGCAGCCCGCGATCACCTTCATGTAGTTGCCGTAGTTCTGATGCTTGTGAACGACGGCCTTGTCACCCATCAGACGACGAACCAGGTTACGCACCTGCGGGAAGATCAAGCCGTTGGCCTGGCCCATCAGGAAGTGGAACTCGACAGGCACCTTCGATTCGTTGGCGATCTGCGCACATGTATTCAGGAAACCGGGGTTCTGCTTGATCGTGGTGCCGGCCACAGCGATCTTCACGACACCGTTCGACGGTTGCTTCTCAGGCAGTTGCAGTTCGAGCAGCGCAGCAGGTGCGCGGTACGGCATGCCGTCCGAAGGCAGCTTCAGCAGCTTCTCGCTGAAGCATGCTTCGTCGCCAACGTAATCTTCTTCGACGACCACGTAGTCCATTGCGTGGCCGTGCGTCGTCGCCGGATGGCCGAGCGCCATCATCTGCAGCGGCGCGACGCGCAGGCATGCCAGCACCATCGTGATCGGGAACATGCCGACGCTCGGCATGTACATCATTTGCGCATTGCGCGCCTCGCTCGTCTGACGCACATGACGCGCGGTTTCCCACAGGTTCGCGCCTTCAAGCGGGATGAACTCGTGGAAGACTTCCTTGCCCACGTCATCGACGCGGCCGTTGTAGCCCATTCCGATGAGATGGAACTTGTCGCGCATCGCGACCATCGTCTGCGAGTGCGTGCGATAGATCGAGTGGTTCTTCGAGAACCATTCGAGCACGACGAGAAGCACAGGCTTTTCGCCCTTTGCCGGTTGCGCCGCGGTGCGCTGCACATCGTGGATGCCGAGGCTCGCCAGCTTGCGGCGGAGCAGCGTGTTGATCGGCTTCTTGATGTCGTGCTTGCCCGGCAGGTCCGCGTAGCTGCAATGCATGTACATGTCGTGCAGCACGCCCATCGGCAGCGCATCGATTTCTTCGATCTCGGCAAGGCGCTCAGGCAACCAGCGCAGCAGCATTTCGCGCTTCTGGTGCGCGGACGGTGTGCCCAGGAAACGCGACGACATGATCGTAGTCGCCATGCTCGCCGCCATCGTCTTGTTGTGCTTCCACAGCACATCCCAATCCAGGCGCACTTCGGATTCCGGCAGGTACAGCAACTGGAACTTGCGGAATTCGCTGTTGCGAAGCTCGATCGAGTTGCGCGCTTCTTCGTTCACGCCGAGCGAGCGCAGGATGTGGTCGGCATTGCGGAACGGACTTGCGGAGAACATTGCGGCGAACCAGCGCTGGAACAGCATCAGGCGCTTCATCGACACGTCGGATATCTTGAAATTCGGGTCGGTCATGAGCGCCGTGATCGCACCCGTCAGTCGCGTGAGCAGGTGATCGTCCATGATGTTGCGTGCTTCGACCGACTGCGCCCACGTATCGACATCCATCAACACGCCGTAGTTCTGGTCGATCTTGTTGAGCAACTCGATAAGCATGCGGCCAGCCTGCTCGTGTTCGCGGCGATAGCAGAGGTGTTCGAACTTGTTGATGCTGAATTTCATGGTGAATCTCCGGGTAAGTGAATGTCGTTAATGCGCGATTGAGTGTTGCGAGCGATACGTGTCTGTGGTGTTAGTGGCTCCAGGTCACCGACAGCCAGTACTGCAGCGGCTTCTTGCCTGGCTCGACCCACGAGGGCGAGGAGAAGCCATAAGGTTTCGAAACCGAGGCGGAAACCGTGGCGCCAATCGGCGTGAGCCAATCGATGCTGGCGCCGTAGCCGGCGAGCGTGCGGGTGTTCGTCACATCGGAGACACCCGGATAGCTCTGGTCCCAGCCTGCCCACGGGTTGTGATTGATGCGGCCGACCGCGTAGTCCGAGAAGATGCCGAACTGCAACTGATGACCGGACGCAACCGGTACGCGTTGATAGAGACCTGCGTTGACGATGACGCCGTCGTTAAACGAGACTTCGTCCGAGCGGTAGGCGCGCACAGCGTTAGGGCCACCCGCGCCGAGCTTTTCGCTCGGATCGAGATTGCGGTTTGCGACCTGCGCGTTCACGCGTCCCGACAGGAACAGGTTGCCGCTACGCGTCAGCGCATACGTGCCGTATCCGGTGCCCGACAGCTTCGCGTAGTTGCCGGCCGGGTTCGCCTCTGTGTTCGTTCCATACGGAAAGTCATTGCTCTGATGACCAAGCGTCAGCGCAGCCTGGCCGCTCAGGATGTTCGTGCGAAGTTGCTGAGCGCGATCGCCGTTGTCGGCCTGCGCGGAAAAGCGGATCGAGTCGATCTTGCTGTGTGTGGAGACGCCGTATTCCTTCATGTCGGTCGACGTCTGGCTGTGCAGATATGAAACGCCGCCCCAGACATTCGCGTCGAGACCGCGAGCGAACGGATACAGCAAGCCGCCCGAAGCCGTCGTCGCGATACCAACCATCGGCGTGACCGTGTTCGTCGTGTATTGCTGGCGGCTGATGCCGCCCGTCAGGCGCAGTCCGTCGTTGAGGATCGGCACGCTCGCATCCAGCTCCCCCGTCCACATCTTCTTGTCGGTGCCCGTGAGCGTGAATGCGTAGCTTTCGCCCGCGCCGAAATAGTTGTTGGCCGACACGCTCACGCCCATCCGATACTCGCCCGTGGACGGAACGCCCTGGTTGTCGAGGATCAGGTTGGCAGATACCGGCTTGCCCTTCTGCACGACGCCGACGACCACCTTGATGTCGCCCACGCCCGCGCCGGGTCCGAACTGCGGCGCCGTTTCGAGCGCAACACCGGGCAGGTCCTGCAGAAGCTGCGTCGAACGCTCGAGACGCGAGGTCTTCAGATAGCAGGCGCCCGGAAGCGTGTCGCTGCCGCACAGCGCGTGCGTGATCACCTTGCGCAGACGCGAATCCGCGACACGCGATTTGTTCTGGATTTCGATCTGGCTGATCCGGCCGGGGAAGACCGTGAAGACGGCTTTCGCGCCTTGCCTGGCGGCTCGCCAGTCGGAGTCGGTCATCAGCACCTGGCCGATCGGGTAGCCGCCTTGACGCAAGGCATCGGTGAGTCGGTCAGACCAGCGGTTGACGTCGCCCAGCGTTTGCGGCGCGGCGCCGAGTTGTTGCACGTGAGCGCGCAGCAACTGCACGATGGCAGCTTCGTCTTGTCCGCCCGCGGGGAGCAACTTGAATTCGATGACGGCATTCTGTGCAGTCAGCGTCATGCTCGTCGCCGCAACAGACTCGGCGTGCGCCACGCTCGTCACCAACACCGGCAAGATCCACATTGCTTGAGTGATCTGCCGGTTTATTTCACGTCTACGCCACAACATTGAAGCAATCCTTGCTTTTGATTAGAAACGGTGGCGTTACGTTTATCGAGGATTCTCATCCCAGCGATTTGTACCGCCGACATAAGAAAGAGTAAAAGTTTGATAATCCGAAGCGAATAGGACTATTCCAAAAAAGTGTTTGGGATTTTCGGATTTTTGGTCGAGCCCTGACTGTGCCTGAGCTGACCGTCACGGGGAGGATGCTTTGATATTGCGGTTTTTATGATTCGAAGTCGGCTTGAAAATAAGACAACTCCGAAAATTTCAATCAAAAATCTCTTCTCTTCTAAATTTCCGACGATTTTTATTTTGGTTTGAATTTTCAGAATAGGAACATTCCTATTTTTTCAAACCAAAACAATATCCAAAGCATGTAAAAAAACGGTGCAGCTCTTGCGAACTGCACCGCCTTTCAATCAGCAAAGCAAACTTGCGAGAGGAAATCGTCCAGTGAACGGCCGATCACTCCCGCGATCCGCCGACCGCACGCAACTGGCAGGTAACCGCCAGTTGCGCGGGGCGGGAATCAGTGCTCGGTTGCCGGGGACTGATCCGCGACCGCCGGTCCCATACCCTGCTTCAGCCAGCCGTGCGACTTGACCACGTACGCCTTCCCATCCTTGACGCCGCTCTCCGTGTAGAAGAACTCATGCGTCTGCATGTTCACCGACAGGTCCGCCTTCGTCTGCGACTTCTCGTCCTCGTACGTGAAATGCTTCGCGCCGTCGGCACCGTCGCGGTACGCCAGATGACGGTTCAACACGCCCTCGTGGGTGAGCAGCTGAACGTCAGCCGAACGGACCAGCGTGTCGACCGTCACGTGCTCGACGGTTGCATCCGCCCAGAACGCTGCATCGCCGGCTTCCAGCGTCAGCGGCTGTGCCTGATCCAGGTACCAGTGCGCCGACACATCAGCCCAGATGAACGCCGCCAGGCCACCGACACCGACTGCGCCGAGCGCTGCCGCAGCGCCGGCACCGCCGCCGGAGCCGCCGGACGATGCGTTGGTCGAGCCACCGCCGTTGTCCGTGCTGCCACCGCCGTTGATGACGTTGCCGCCGTCGGTGCCATTGCTGTCACCGCCGTTGTCCGCGCTATTGCTGCCGCCACCGTTGTCGGTGCCGTTGCTGTCGCCGCCGTTGTCCGTCGTGTTCGGATGGATGACGGTGCTGTTGCCGTTGTTGTCGATGTACGTCGTGCCGTTGTCGTTCGTGTAGATCGTGCCGTTGTCGACCACACCCGAACCATTGGTCGAGTTACCGTCGATATACGTCGAACCGTTGTCGTTCGTATCGATCGTGCCGTTGTTGTCAATGCCCGTACCGTTCGTCGAGTTACCGTCGATATACGTCGTGCCGTTATCGGACGTGTTGATCGTGCCGTTGTTGTCGATGCCATCGCCATTGTCCGAGCCGCCCGCCATGTTGGTCGTGCCATTGTCGGTCGTGTTGATCGAACCGTTATTGTCGATACCCGTGCCGTTCGTCGAGTTGCCATCGATGTTCGTCGAGCCGTTGTCGCTGGTGTTGATCGAACCGTTGTTGATCACACCCGAGCCGTTGGTCGAGTTACCGTCGATGTTGGTCGTACCGTTATCGGTCGTGTCGATCGTGCCGTTGTTGTCAACGCCCGTGCCGTTGGTCGAGTCACCCGACATGTTCGTCGTACCGTTGCCCGACGTGTTGATCGCACCGTTGTTGTCGATGCCATCGCCATTGTCCGAGCCGCCCGACATGTTGGTCGTGCCATTGTCGGTCGTGTTGATCGAACCGTTGTTGTCGATGCCCGAACCGTTGGTCGAGTTACCGTCGATGTTCGTCGAGCCGTTGTCGCTGGTGTTGATCGAACCGTTGTTGATCACACCCGAGCCATTGGTCGAGTTACCGTCGATGTTGGTCGTGCCGTTATCGGTCGTGTCGATCGTGCCGTTGTTGTCAACGCCCGTACCGTTGGTCGAATCGCCCGACATGTTCGTCGTACCGTTGCCCGACGTGTTGATCGCACCGTTGTTGTCGATGCCATCGCCATTGTCCGAG
>NZ_QBUY01000040.1:46690-69637 GCF_003121405.1 Paraburkholderia sp. C35
GAAGCGCCCGACATGTTCGTCGTACCGTTGCCCGACGTGTTGATCGCACCGTTGTTGTCGATGCCATCGCCATTGTCCGAGGTACCGGACATGTTCGTCGTGCCGTTGTCGGTCGTGTCGATCGAACCGTTCGGACCAACGATCACGCCCGCGCCGTTCGTCGAGTCGCCCGAGATATCCGTGCTGCCGTTGCCCGACGTGTTGACCGAGCCGTCGATCTCCGTACCTGTGCCGTTGGTCGAGTTACCGTCGATGGTCGTCGTGCCGTTATCGGTGGTGTCGATCGAACCGTTCGGACCGACGATCACGCCTGCGCCGTTCGACGAGTCGCCGCTAACGTTCAGCGTGCCGTTGTCCGTCACGTTGATCGGGCGGTCGATCTCAGCGCCCGTACCGTTCGTCGATTCGCCTGAAATGTCGGCCTTGCCGTCGCCGGAGATGTTGAAGCCACCGTTGTTGTCGAGGACCACGCCCGTGCCGTTGTCCGAACCACCGTCGATAACCAGCGCACCCATGTTCGTCACGTTGACGTTGCCGTCGATCACGACGCCCGAGCCGTTGCTCGAGTTGCCGCTGATGTTCATCGACGTGTTGTCGCCGACGTTGGTATCGCCGTTGATCACCGCGCCGCTGCCGTTCGTCGAGTTACCGCTGATGTCAGCCGAACCGTTGCCCGACAGGTTGATCGTGCCGTTGATTTCCGTGCCCGACCCATTGGCCGATGTGCCCGAGATTGTGCTCGTGCCGTTGTCCGTGACGTTGATCACGCCGTTCTGGTCGACGCCGTCGCCGTTGGTCGAGTTGCCCGTGATGCTGGACGCGCCGTTGCCCGACACGTTGATCGTGCCGTTCTGCTCCACGCCCGAACCATTGGCCGACGTGCCCGAGATGGTGCTCGTGCCGTTGTCCGTGACGTTGACGCTACCATTGACCACCGCGCCATTACCTTCATTGGAGGTGCCGCTGATGTTCAGAGAGCCGTTATCCGAGATGTTCTCGCTGGTCAGTGCACCAAGGTTCGCGCCCGCACCCGTGTTCGAATACCCCATGATCTCAACACTCGAGTTATCCGATATGTTGATCGACCGGGAGCGGTCATCACCCGCCTTGACCCCAGATGCGCTATCAGATGTCCCTTCGATAATCGCGCTGCTGTTGCCAGAAAGCGTCATATTAGGGAAATACACGCCGTACGACGTGGTACCCGTCCCATCGAGATGCAGCGTACCGTTATCGGACAGTGTTGCCTGGCTGCTGGCGCTGATGCCTGCCACGCCTTTACCCGAAATGCTGACGTTCGCGCTATCGCTTATCGACATGTCGGCACCAGAATAGACACCGATACCTGTGTTTGACGTGCCGTCAATCGTGATGTTGCCGTGGCCCGAGGCTGCGATGGTCGAGAAATCATTCCCTAGGCCACTCACAAATGCGTCCCCATTGGGTGCAGATGCCCAGTAGTTAATACCTACGCCGTCCACCCCCGTGTTCGTTGTCCCTTTGATATACAGGTTGCCATTGTCGGTAACGTTAATGGTGGCCGAACCAATATGCACGCCCTCAGCAGATTCCGAGCTACCAACCAGGGAGAGGGATCCGTTCTGATTGACGGTGATTGGCGCTTGAGTTGAGTGGCCACTATCGCCAATCGAAATACCAATACCAGTTTTCGAGGTGCCGGACATGCTCACAGAGGCATTGTCCGTGACCAGGAAACTGTTGGCGCCATTCGGCTTCCAGTAGACGCCCGCGGCATTGGTCGAAGAACCGTTGATGACGACCTTGCTGTTTTGCGTGGCGTTGAAGTTACCGCCGGTGAAGGCCACACCTGAACCGGAAGCGGAATTTCCAGTAACCGTCAGCGTGCCATTGCCTACTTCAGTGAAATTGTTGTTGAAGGTAACGCCCGTGCCGGTATTGGCAAAGCCCGTAATCGAGCCACCGCCGACATTCGTGATGTTGCCAGCCATAAAGACTGCTTGCGCACCAGCCACACCGTTGCCATTCACCGTATTGCCGGTGGCGACGAGCGTACCGCCGTTCAGATTGGTATTGGCGCCTAAGATCTCAACCGAACCGTTGTGGTTGCCGCTGGCATCCGCCGTCAGGTTCAGGTTCAGCGCGTTGGACGTCGACGTGATGTTGCCGTTGAGCCGGATGGAGCCATCGGCCACCATCGTCAGGTTCGCTGCACCGCCCGCCGGCTTCGTGATGTTCGCGTTAGCGTTCTGCACGATGTTGCCCGTCCCCGTGCCTGCGCTCGCCGTCGTGATCGTGACGCTCGTGCCCGCGTTCAGCGCGTTGCTGATCGTCGTGTTGCTTACAGTCGCGCTCGCGTTCGAGCCACCGCTGAAGCCGCCCGTCACGCTGCCGCTGTAGCCTGCATCCGCACCCGTGCCGATCGTGATGTCCGTCGGGTCGATCAGCCATTCACCCGCATTGCCGTTCGCTGCCGCTGCGCTCACCGTGCCTTCGACATTCAGGCTATGGCCCGACGTTTCGACGAAGCCACCATTGCGGTGTGCAGAATCAGCCTTGATCGACGCGCCCGCATCGACCTGCGTGAAGTTCGAGAACTGCACGCCATCCTGCAGCATGCCCGCTGCGCTCGTGCCGTCCAGCTTGTGCAGGCTGTCGCCACCGATGATCACCTTGCCACCTTCGGTCGCGCCGCTCGCATCGATGCTCGCGTTGCCGAACACACCCACGCGGTCGCCCGACAGCACCACCGTGCCGCCCGCGCCCCTCGCGTTCGATGCATCCACCTTGCCCGTCACCACGACGTCACCCGTGCTGCCTGCATCGGCGACCACCGTGCCTGCGCGCGTCACGCCCGACAGGTTCACCACCGTATTCAGCAGCGTGTCCTTGCCGCGTGCCGTCAGCAGCACCGAGCCGTTCTGCGCGTTGATCGTGCCGCTGTTCTCTGCCAGCGCGTTCGCCGTCGCGTTCGTCAGCGTCAGCTGGATGCCCTGGCCGTTAGCCAGTGCCACCGTCGCGCTGTCGCCGGCTGCGAGTACAACCTGACCGCCTTGCGCCGTTGTGATCGAGCCCGTGTTACGCGCCTGATCGCCCACGAGCGTCACATAGCCTTGCGCCTGGATCGTACCGTCGTTGACCACACCCGCGTTCGTGCCCGTCGACTTCAGGTCCAACGGGCCGCCCGCCATGAACTGGTTCGTATCGATCGATTTCGTCGTCGCCAGCAGCGAGCCGACGTTGACCACTGCGCCCTTGCCGAACAGCACGCCGTTGGCGTTCTGGATCAGCACCTGACCGTTGGCCAGCAGCGTGCCCTGAATGTTCGACGGCACGCCCGTCACCACGCGGTTCAGCGCTTGCGCCTGTGCGTTAGGCTGGTTGAACTGCACCGTGTTGCCCTGACCGACGTTGAAAGTATCCCAGTTGATGACCGCGCGCTGGCTGCCCTGGTTGATGTTCATCGTGTTCGCGTTTTGCGAAATGGCTGCCTGGCCTGCGACCACCTGGCCGTTGGTCGGCAGTGCCTGTGCGTGAGCGAGGAACGGTTCCAGCACGAGGAAAGCGAGTGCCGTGGCTGTCAGCTTCGACACGAATCGCGCGCTCTGCCCAGTCTTGCTGGAAGAACGCTTGCGCTGGCTGGATCTGTTTTCTGCGACAGCGATCGACATGCCCAGTCGTTTGCTGAACTTGAGGCGAAATCGTTTTTTGTTCATGTAGGTGGATTGACGGAGAGGTAAGCGATAAGACCGATCATGTTTTGACCAGTCTTTTTATCTGGATACCTAATCGATGTGATCAGGAAAACCGACCCGCAATCCTAGAACCTGACGAACGCGCCAGTTGTAGTAGCGCTCCGAATGCTTGTCGTACTTTTTCGAAATTCAGCGCGCGCTTCACAAAAAACGCAAACAAGAAGTGAAACCTCGTCCGACGGCCGTAGAAACTTCTATCGACACCCGCCGAAGCGTTCATCGACCTCACGCGGAATATTCTCCGGCGTGACAACGACGACCGACGACGACGCACTCACCGCCGACGCCGGCAACAGTTTGTGAAAGCTCATCACATGCTGGCACGCGCTGCGCATGTCCTGCCGCAGATCGTGGTGCAGCACTGCCGTGATCTCCCGCCGATGCAGCAACTGCACGTTCTCGCGGTCGAGGTCGTGACCGATGAAGCACCTGGGCTGCTGGTTGAGCGCCTTGAGCGCGCGCAGGATCGCGGCATTGCCGCCGCCCATCGAATAGACGGCAGCAATCTTCTGTCCCGCGCCGGCCGCCCGGCGCACACGTTCTTCAGTTTCCGCATCGAGTCCCTGGCCGCCGCTCGCGTCGATCAAGGTGAGATGCGTGTAGCGCTCGCGCAGCATCGCGCGAAAGCTCGCCTCGCGTTCCTCTTCGCCGCGAAAGCGCTCGTTGCTCCTCGTCACCAGCACGTTGCCCGCACGCCTGCCGAGCCAATGGCCGATCAGATACGCCGCCGTCGCGCCGCCGACGCGATTGTCCAGACCCGCATACGCGATGCGCGCCGAGCCAGGGATATCGGTGAACATCGTCACGACGGGAATCTCGCGCTGTTTCAGTTCGGCGATGGCCTCGTTGATGGCGGGCACGTCCTGCGCCTTCAGGAAGACGCCGTGACTGCCGCGCCGCGCGATCGCGCGCAGTGCATCGACGACTTCCGCCGTCGTCATCGTCTCCTGCATCAGAAAGCGCGGCCGGAAGATGGCGGGATGCAGCCCCGGCACGATGTCTTCGAGGGCGTCGCGGATCTCGTCGGCGAAACGGCGCGGCGCCTCGACCACCACATCGACGACCAGCTTGCGGCCGCTCGTCGCCATCGTCAGTTGCTGCTTTTCGAGTTCCCTGATGGCTTGTTGCACGCGCCGCCGCGTGTGCTCCCGCACGTGTGCGCGGCCGTTCAGCACACGGTCGACCGTCGCCGTGCCGAGGCCCGCCTGCAGTGCGATTTCCTTGATCAGAAAGGGATGGCTCATGGCTCAACCAGCGAAACTCGCCGCCCGGTTTTGATGTGTTTTTGATGTGTCGATGGTAACGCAGCGCCGGACTTTGGGGATAAGCTGGACCGAAACATCACAGGAGACGACATGCACGCCCTCTCTCAGCCTCCCGTCACAAGCGCGAAAGACTGGTTTCGCGAAGCCGACTGTTCCGTCGATGACTTCGCGACGCTGATCGAGACGTCGCGTGAGACGACGCCCAAGCCGCGCCTTGCCGCCGCCGTCGCGCATGGTATTCCCGTCTACGATTGCGACGCGCTGCGGCCTCTTATCGCCGATCCCAGACAGCGTCCCGAACTGCTCGCCGAGTGGGCCAACGTGTTGCTCGACGGCGCGGGCGTCTTCGTGCTGCAGCGTGCTTACGACGACACCACCGCCATCGACGATGCGACGGCCATCTTCGAATCGATCATCCGTACCGAGCGCAAGGCCGGCGGCGGCGCCGATCACTTCGCGAAGGCAGGGGCGAACGACCGCATCTGGAACGCGCAGGAAAAGCTGTGTCTCGAAGCGCCCGAGGTGTTTGTCCGCTACTTCGCGAATCCCGTTCTGGTGGCCGCCGCCGAAGCGTGGCTCGGCCCGGCTTACCAGATGACTTCGCAGGTGAACGTCGTGCGGCCCGGCGGCGAAGCGCAACAGGCACACCGCGACTTTCATCTCGGCTTTCTCACCGTCGATGAAGCGCAGCGCTTCCCTGCGCACGTGCACACGATGTCCGCGCTGTTGACGCTGCAAGGCGCCGTCGCGCACACCGACATGTCTGTCGAGAGTGGCCCGACCAAGCTGCTGCCGTTCTCGCAGCGCTATCCGCAAGGCTATGTCGCGTGGCGCCGCGCCGACTTCCGCGCGTATTTCGAAGCCCACTACGCGCAATTGCCGCTGACCAAAGGCGACGCGCTGTTCTTCAATCCCGCGCTCTTTCACGCGGCGGGATCGAACCGCACGCACGACGTGCAACGGATGGCGAATCTGCTGCAGGTGTCGTCGGCGTATGGGCGTGCGATGGAATCGCTGGATCGGACGGCCATGTGTAACGCCGTGTTCCCCGTCTTGCGGACGATGTGCGCGCAACGGCAACTCGACGCCGTGCAAACGGCGGCTGTGATCGCATCGTGCGCGGAGGGTTACGCGTTTCCGACCAATCTCGACCGCAATCCGCCCGTCGGCGGACTCGCGCCCGCGAGCCAGCAGCAGATTCTTGCGACCGCACTCGATGAAAACTGGTCGGATGAACAGTTCGCCACTGCGCTGCGCAACCTCGAATATCGCAACTCGACGCGCTAAAACCAGGCACGACAACGGAGACGACATGGTGACAGGCACGATTGGCCGGCGCGTCCGGCTGGGTTTGATCGGTGGCGGACCGGGTTCGATCATCGGCGAGACGCACCGGATTGCCGCAAGACTGGACGGGCAATACGACATCGTCGCGGCTGCGCTGTCGTCGAATGCGGAGCGCGCGCGGCAGGCGGCGCTCGATCTCGGCATCGGCGCGGACCGCGCCTACACGTCGTGGCAGCAGATGCTCGAAGCGGAAAGCGAGCGGCCCGATCGCGTCGATGCCGTCGCGGTGATGACGCCCAACGACTCGCATCACCCCGTCTGCATGCGGGCGCTGGAGCTCGGCTTTCATGTGATCTGCGACAAGCCGCTGGCCAATGATCTTGCGCAGGCGCGCGAGATCGCCGCACGCGTGAAGTCGACTCAGGCCGAGTTTTGCGTGACCTATTGCTATACCGGCTTTCCGATGGTGCGACAGGCGCGCGACATGATCCGCGCGGGCGAACTCGGTGAGATCCGTCAGGTGCATCTGCAATACGTGCAGAGCTATCTGGCGGGACATGATTTGCCTACCGGCTGGCGCACGGAAAGCGGACGGGCGGGCAGTTCGCTCGTGCTGATGGACATCGGCACGCATGCGTTTCATCTCGGCGCGTTCGTGACGGGTCTGGATGTCGCGCGGCTGTGCGCGGACGTCGGTTCCGCGATCCCGGGCCGGACCGTCGACGATTATGTTTCCGCGCTGCTGCGCTACGAGAACGGCGCGCGAGGCTCGCTGTGGGTGACCAACGCCGCGGCAGGCTCGGAGCATGGGCTGAGCTTCCGTGTGCACGGCGACAAAGGCGGGCTCGAATGGCATCAGGAGGAGCCGAACCGGCTGATTCACCGGCGGCAGGACGCGTTCGAGGAAATCATCACGCGTCGGCTCGGACCCGCCACCAGCGAAGGCGCACAGCGTTCGACGCGGATCGCGATCGGTCATCCCGAAGGTTATCTGGAAGCGTTCGCGAATCTTTATACGGAGTTTGCGCAGCGCGTGGCCGCGCGCGTCGACGGACAACCCGGCGACGACCGGCCTACGCTCTTTCCGGGCGTCGGCGATGGCGTGAAGGGACTGGCGTTCGTAGCCGCATCGGTGAAAAGCATGGCGACGGGAGGATGGCAGGACGTCGAAAGCGTCTGACCGTCGCTGGCTGGACGAAAAAAAAGAGCCTTGTTCCGCGGGGGAACAAGGCTCGGTGGATGAGTCATATCGAACAGGCGCGTGGATGCTTGCCGACTGCTTCTCATCACGTGAAGCTGTTATTGGTAAAACTTCTTTTTGCTTCGATTGGCCCCGCGCCTACTCCTTGCTGCTAACCCCAACTGCATTTGATGAACCGGTAAGTAGACTGCCTGCTGCTTCTACTGCAATGCTGCGATTGCGAAAACGTCTGCTACTGCGAGAGCTACTGTTACGGTTGAATCTGACTGCTACTGCTGAATCGGTTGCTAACTCGAAAATCAACTTCAACTGCGAAAACCGACTGCGCTTGAGACTCGTGAAACTGTTGAGACTGGTACTTCACACCGCCACTTCAAACTGCTGATCCCGGTGCTGCGCGTACTGCTACTGCGTTGACTGCCACTGCGGACTCATCCTTCGCTGCAACTGCAACCTCGACTTCAACTTCACCTGCAACTGCTGGCAACCTGCGGTCTTGCGCAACGCGGAGGGGAACCGCGTCGATGGGCTGTTGAAACGTCGCGCCATGGAAAGAAGTATAGGAGCCAGCACGCGCATTCAATCGGCGGAAGCGAGGGCGATTAGCGGCCCAGTTCGCCCGTTTGTCGAGGAGAGTGACGGTGAGTGCGTCTGCGAGCCGGAGAGCGGCATGACGCACGTCGGGATCAGTTTGCGAAGCGGCTGCTCATCGCGTGCGAACGGTAGTGGCTGCCGAACAGCACATCGGGGTCGGCGCGCTCGTCGACGGGCGTTTCGCTGAGTTCGCGGAACGTCGCGACAAGGCTCTGCCATGACGCTGACCAGCGCGTTTCTCTCAGACGGCTGCCTGTGCTATCGGTGATGCGCAGGACGCCGGTATCGGGGAAAAAAGTCAGCGTGACCGCGATTCCATCGATGACACATGTCGCAGTACACGGTTTTGTTGCCAGCACGATCGCCTCCGGTGTGTTGTGGTGTAAGGCCCGCTTCGTTTGAGCGGGCGCGCCACTGAAGAGCAATGTGTATGCCCGTATGCTCCGCGCATGCTGTCGTGCTTGTTGTAACGCGGGTTACGGCACCTGCTGTAGCCGTTGCCGCGCGAGGCTCGATCGTGGACGGCAGGCAAGTGATCGCGCGCGACAAACGGATTCATCGACAGAAGTGTTGGCGTACGCCATACACATGCCACATCCGCCGCCAACAGGTTCCAGCGACGCATCCTTCAGACCGATGCTGTTCATCAGACAGGCAGATCCCCGTTATGCCGTGCATGCAGGCAACCTGCGCGATCTGTTTACCGGGTTTGAAGTTATCAATATGTATACGTAGTAGCAGTTAACAAGGGCATCGACTTTCTGTGGACAAGCCCCAAATCCGCTTTCCACTCAACGGATTGCCAAACGTATACCCTTGCGCATAAGCAGGGGACGATGCGCCGCAACCTTGGATAACTTTTGCCGGTTTCGGGCGCGCTACGTGTTTACCCAGAATCTGCCCACAGCAAACGCCTCCGTGATATCCCCATGTTGTCCATAGGATCGTGTGGACATCTGGATGTCGAGAGGCGAGTGTTTTGACTCGCGGCGAATGGTCGTTGCACTCTGACGCGAGGGCTGTATAACGGAAGTGATCTGAAGCGCTCAAGAGGAAACGGCCATGAAAGAAGACCAGTTCAGTGCGTTCGAGCATCGCGGCTGGGAGCGCGTCGCGCAGCCGTATCACACGTATTTCGGCACCTTGACCATCCAGTCGCATGCCGCGCTGCTCGATGCGCTCGCCGTGCGCCGTGGCGTGCGGCTGCTCGACGTGGCGTCGGGTCCGGGCTATCTCGCGGCAGCGGCGGCGCAGCGTGGCGCGGACGTGGTCGGCGTGGATTTCGCCGATTCGATGGTCGATCAGGCGAGGCGCATCTATCCGTCACTGACGTTTCGCATCGGCAGCGCCGAAGACCTGCCGTTCTCCGACGATGAGTTCGATGCCGTCGGCATCAGCTTCGGCATGCTGCATTTCTCGAAACCCGAGAAAGCGCTCGAAGAGGCGTTCCGGGTGTTGCGCCCCGGCGGCAAGGTCGGCTTTACGGTGTGGGCGGCGCCCGACAAGGCGATTGGCTTCTCAATCGTGCTGAAAGCGATCGAACAGCATGGCCGCATGGATGTGCAGTTACCGCCGGGGCCGCCGTTCTTCCGCTTCAGCGATTGGGCGGAATGCGAGCGCGTGTTGCTGGCCGCGGGCTTTCGCGACCCGCGCATCGAGGAAGTCGAGCAGACCTTGCTGGCGCGTTCGCCGGATGCGCTGTACGAGATGCTGCTGCGGGGCGGCGTGCGTGTATCGGCGATTCTGAATGCGCAGACGCCGCAGGCGCTGGCTGCCATCGGCAAGACGGTGCAGGAAGGCGCAGCGCGTTATGGGGATGCTGCTGGCGATATCCGGATTCCGATGCCGTGCGTGCTGGCGTGTGCGACGAAGCCTTGAGGGCCGCGCGGGGAAGTATCTGAAGAAAGGGACGCAGGAGAGTCGGACGGTTCTGGATAGGCCCGCGAGTACGGCGCTCTATCCAGAACGTTTGTGAAGCGGATAAGACTGCGATTACTAGTGTGGCAACGACGGCGCGTTACCGCACACCACCCACCTCACTCCACCGTCACCGATTTCGCAAGATTACGCGGCTTATCCACATCCGTACCACGCGCACATGCCGTGTGATACGCGAGCATCTGCAGCGGCACGACGTGCAGGATCGGCGACAGCAGACCGTAGTGCTCCGGCATACGGATCACATGCAGCCCTTCGTCGTTGACGATCTTCGTATCGGCATCGGCGAACACGTACAGCTGGCCGCCACGCGCGCGCACTTCCTGGATGTTCGACTTGAGCTTCTCGAGCAGCGCATCGTTCGGCGCGACCGTCACGACAGGCATCGCTTCCGTCACGAGCGCCAGCGGCCCATGCTTCAGTTCGCCAGCCGGATACGCCTCAGCGTGGATGTACGAGATTTCCTTGAGCTTGAGCGCGCCTTCCAGTGCGATCGGATAGTGCAGACCACGGCCGAGGAACAGTGCATTTTCCTTGCGCGAGAATTCTTCCGACCACGCGATGATCTGCGGCTCCAGCGCCAGCACGCTATTCAGCGCGGCCGGCAGGTGGCGCAACTGCTTGATGTAATCCGCTTCCTGCGTCGCGCTCACGTGACCGCGCAGCTTGCCGAGCGTCGCGGCGAGCACGAACAGCGCGACCAGCTGCGTCGTGAAAGCCTTGGTCGACGCGACACCGATTTCGCGGCCCGCGTGCGTGAGGAACGACAGTTCCGTCAGACGCACCATCGCGCTCGTGCCGACGTTGCACACCGACAGCGTGTGCTTGTGACCCAGCGATTGCGCATGCTTCAGCGCCGCGAGCGTATCCGCCGTTTCGCCCGATTGCGAAATCACGACCACCAGCGCCTTCGGATTCGGCACCGAATCGCGATAACGGTATTCGCTCGCGATCTCAACCTGCGTCGGGATCTTCGCAACCGATTCTAGCCAGTACTTCGCCGTCAGACCCGAGTAGTAGCTCGTGCCGCACGCCAGAATCAGCAGGCTGTCGATCTCGGAAAAAGCCTTGGCCGCGTTCTCGCCGAACAACGATGCATCGAACGAATCGGCTTGCGGGATCGTGTCGGTGATCGCGCGCGGCTGCTCGAAGATTTCCTTCTGCATGAAGTGGCGATACGGTCCAAGCTCGACTGCGCCACCGTACGCTGCAACCTGGCGCGCTTCGCGCTCAGCCGGATGGCCGTCGCGATCGAATACGCGCACCTTGTCGAGCGTCAGTTCGCAGACGTCGCCTTCTTCCAGGAAGATGAAGCGGTCCGTGCTGCCTGCCAGCGCGAGCGCGTCCGATGCAAGGAAGTTCTCACCCTGACCGAGACCGACCACGAGCGGCGAACCCTGACGCGCGCCGACCACCGTATGCGGCTGGTCCTTATGCAGCACGGCAATCGCATAGGCGCCATGCAGTTGCGCCGTCGCTTCGCGCACGGCCGCAAACAGATCGCCGCGATACAGGCTGTGCACCAGATGCGCGATCACTTCCGTATCCGTCTGCGAGACGAACTCGTAACCCTTGCCGCGCAGCATCTCGCGCAGCGTCTCGTAGTTTTCGATGATGCCGTTGTGCACCAGCGCCAGTTCATTGCGCGAGAAGATGGGGTGCGCGTTGTCCGTGACGGGCGCGCCGTGTGTGGCCCAGCGCGTATGGGCGATGCCCGTCACGCCTTCGAGGCGCGTATCCCGCACCTGGTCGTCGAGATCGGCGACACGCGCCACGCTGCGCGCGCGCTTCGGTTCGCCGTTCGCCAGCACGGCGACACCGCACGAGTCGTAGCCGCGATATTCGAGGCGACGCAGTCCTTCGATCAGGACGGGAACGATATTTCGTTGCGCAACAGCGCCGACAATGCCGCACATAGTGAATGGTCCTTTGCAGAGTTAGGGGGCAAGGCGCGCGCCTCGCACGCGCGTGTCCCTTCAGCTTTTTTTCTTCGTCGGGCGAACGTAGCCCGTCTTGCCTACCTGGGTCTTTTCATTGAGCACCAGCAGACCTTCTTCGACATCTTTCCAGACCGTCGTGCCCGCCGCGATCGTCACGCCACGGCCCACGCGCACGGGCGCGACCAGTTGCGTATCCGAGCCGACGAACACGTCGTCTTCGATCACGGTGCGGAACTTGTTCGCACCGTCATAATTGCAGGTGATCGTGCCCGCGCCGATGTTCACGCGCGCGCCGACATCCGAATCGCCGATGTACGACAGGTGATTCGCCTTCGAGCCATGGCCCAGCACCGCGTTCTTGATCTCGACGAAATTGCCGACGTGCGTTTCATCCGACAGCGTCGCGCCCGGACGCAGCCGCGCGTACGGACCGAGCACGGCCTGTGCGCCGACCTGCGCGCCTTCGATATGCGTGTAGGCATCGATGCGCGTGCCCGCGCCGACAGTCGCATTGCGGATCACGCAGTTCGGTCCGATCGACACGTTGTCGCCCAGCGTCACCTTGCCTTCGAACACGCAATTCACGTCGATCGACACGTCACGGCCGCATTCGAGCGTGCCGCGCACGTCGATACGCGCCGGATCGGCCAGCGTCACTCCCGCGACGAGCAGTTCATCGGCGACGTTGCGCTGATGGATGCGTTCGAGTTCCGCGAGTTGCTGCTTGCTGTTCACGCCCAGCGTTTCCCATTCTTCATCGGGCTGCGCAGTGACGACTTCGAGGCCTGCCTCGATGGCGAGTTCGACGACGTCGGTGAGATAGAACTCACCTTGCGCGTTGTCGTTCTTCAGCGACGACAGCCAGCCTTCGAGACGCTGCGTCGGCATCACGACGATGCCCGTGTTGATCTCGGCGATCTTTTGCTGCTCGGGCGTCGCGTCTTTCTGTTCGACGATGCGCTGCACCTTGCCCTGCGTATCGCGCACGATGCGGCCATAACCGGCCGGATCGTCGAGCGTCACGGTCAGCACGCCGTAGCCGTCGCCGCCCGCGGCGTCGGTCAGACGCCTGAGCGTGCTCGCCTTCGTGAGCGGCACGTCGCCGTACAGCACGAGCGTCGGCACAGACGGATCGAGCAGCGGCAAGGCCTGCTGCACAGCGTGGCCTGTACCGAGCTGCTGCTCCTGCAACGCGAATTGCACATCGGGCGCGGCGACAGCCGTGCGCACCTGTTCCGCGCCGTGACCGACCACGACGACGAGACGCGTCGGGTTCAGCGTACGGGCAGTATCGATGACATGAGCAAGAAGCGGCCGACCGGCCAGGGGATGAAGCACCTTTGGCAATGCAGAGCGCATGCGCTTGCCGGTGCCTGCCGCCAGAATCACGATGTTCATGACGTGGGCGTATTGGATGAGTTTGGAGTGGGCGATTCTAGCACGCTGAATGTGACTGCAACGTGGCTCCAAGACGCATTAAATCCCCGCAAATGCCTGTTTTAAAAGGCTTTGCGAGGATACGCATAATGTCAAATATCGTCGAATTGCACAAAAGAAATCGTTTGCGATGCCTGCTGCATTCCTTCTGATGCGGAATCGGTGGAACACGGCTCTTCATCGAATGCGATATCGCCTTGCGGATCGGCTTCGCCCGACGCGCGCAACGACGCGAACGGAAAGAGTGTGTGGTCCATCAGATGCGACGGCACGACGTTCGTCAACGCATTGAACATGTTGTCGACGCGGCCAGGGAAACGCTTGTCCCAATCGCGGATCAGCGCCTTCATTTCCGCGCGTTTCAAATTGGGCTGGCTGCCGCACAGATTGCACGGAATGATCGGGAATTGACGCAGTTCCGCATACTTTTCGAGATCGGTTTCCTTCACATACGCGAGCGGACGGATCACGACGTTCTTGCCGTCATCCGATTGCAGCTTGGGCGGCATGCCCTTCAGCTTGCCGCCATAGAACATGTTCAGCAGCAGCGTCTGCAGGATGTCGTCGCGATGATGGCCGAGCGCGATCTTGGTCGCGCCGAGTTCGCCCGCCACACGGTACAGAATGCCGCGGCGCAGGCGCGAGCACAGCGAACACGTGGTCTTGCCTTCGGGCACGAGGCGCTTGACGATGCTGTACGTATCCTGGTTCTCGATGTGAAAAGGAATGTCGAGCTTGCTCAGGTACTCGGGCAGCACGTGTTCCGGAAAGCCCGGCTGCTTCTGGTCGAGATTGACGGCGACGATATCGAAGTTGATGGGCGCGCGTTCGCGCAGGCGCATCAGGATCTCCAGCATCGCGTAGCTATCCTTGCCGCCCGACAGGCACACCATCACCTTGTCGCCTTCCTCGATCATGTTGAAGTCGCCGATCGCCTCGCCGACCTGGCGCGCGAGGCGCTTGAACAGCTTGTTGTTCTCGTACGCTTCTTTCTGCTCGCGGCGCGTCATGGCGCGCTTGCGGTCGCCGGCTTCGGCTTCGGGTGCGACAGCGGGAGCGGCCGCCTGCAACGAATCGGCGCCCGTCAGGGTTTCGGGAGCGTTCATCGCTCAATCCTCTTTGATATGAAAGACTTCGACGCCCACGGCATCGCAGTCGGAATAGACATCGGGCTTTTCCGTCGACAGACGCACGGCACGCACTTGCGGGTGCGCGAGCAACGCCTTCGACAGGTCGTCGCACAGTGTTTCCTGCAGATGGATATGCCCCTGGCTCACGCGCGCGGCAATGGTCGAGCGCATGAAGTCGTAATCGACGACTTCGCGCAGCTTGTCTTCGACGGGTGTGGACGTCGCGAGCGGCACGAACAGTTCGACGTTGATCACCACGCGCTGCTCGCCGCGCTTCTCGAAGTCATGCACGCCGATGTTGATGTGCACCTCGTAATTGCGCAGGAAGAGCCGGCGGCAATCAGCGAGCCGGGGATGAAGCAAAGCGGCAGACATGTTCGTTCCAGTACAAAAAGGCGTGCTCCCGCACGCAGTTGGGCGCGCAGCGTGGCGCGCCGGTGGGCGCCCCGCCTAGCGGTCGGCGCCCGTCAAAAACATCACGTCGCGCGGCAGCGGCACGAGGTGCTGGCCGCCGTCGACCACCAGCGTCGTGCCTGTCACGCCGCGCGCATCCGCGAGATACAGCGCCGCCGCGACGAGATCCTCGACGCGCGACGCCCGGCCCAGTGGTGTCACCGTATGCGCGGTCTTGAAGCTCTCCGGCGTCTGATCGCCGGATTGCAGCGTGAGACCGGGCGCGAGACCGACGACGCGCACCTTCGGCGCCAGCGCCTGCGCCAGCGCAACCGTCGCCGTGCCGAGCGCGGCTTTGGTCAGCGTGTACGACAGGTAATCCGGATTCATGTTGTACAGCTTCTGGTCGAGCACGTTGATCACGGCTCCGCGCAGCGATTCATCGTGCTGCGCCGCTTCGGGCGTGGCTTCGTGCAGCATCCGGGCGAGCACCAGCGGCGCGCCGACGTTGATCGACGTCAGATGCAGCAATTTCGCGTAACCGATGTCCAGCGCGGTGTCCTCGTCGAACAGCGACGCGTTGTTCACGATGCACGACGGCCGCCCGAGCGCCGCCGTGCAATCGGGCACGAGCCGCTCGACTTCTCTTTCTACAGACAAATCCGCCTTCAGCGCGACGGCGCGGCGCCCGAGCGCCTCGATTTCCGCGACCAGTTCGTCCGCTTCGGACTTCGACGAGCCGTAGTGCACCGCCACGTCCCAGCCCGCCGCCGCGAAGCCCAGCGCCAGTCCGCGGCCGATCCGATGCGCGGCGCCCGTGACGAGGGCAACGCGGGCTGGACGGGCGCTAGCGGCGAAAGTGTCGTTCGAGGCGGTCATTTACAATGCGGGAATGAATCCGAAAGCTCACCAACCCGATAGTTTACCTGCTCCCGGCCCGACCGCGCTCGCGCAGTCAGAAGCGCTGGTTTCGCAGATTCACGCGGAGATCGCGACGAACGGCGGCTGGATACCGTTCGATCGCTACATGGAACGCGCGTTGTACGCGCCGGGACTGGGCTATTACAGCGGCGGCGCGATCAAGTTTGGCCGCCGCGCAGAGGATGGCAGCGACTTCGTGACGGCGCCGGAATTGTCGCCGCTGTTCGCGCAGACGCTCGCGCGGCCGGTCGCGCAGGCGCTGGAGATGAGCGGCACGCGTCATGTGATGGAGTTCGGCGCGGGCACGGGCAAGCTGGCTTCCGGCTTGTTGAATGCGCTGGCCGAGTTGGGCGCTGAATTCGACACGTATTCGATCGTCGATCTGTCGGGTGAACTGCGCGAGCGTCAGCGGGACATGATCGAAGCGCAGGCGCCCGAGATGGCCGCGCGCGTGCGCTGGCTCGACGCATTGCCGGAGCAGTTCGAAGGGGTCGTGGTCGGCAATGAAGTGCTGGACGCGATGCCCGTGCGACTCTTTGCGCGCATCGGCGGCGAGTGGCATGAGCGCGGCGTCGCGGTGCAGGAAGGCGCGCTGCGGTTCGAAGACCGCCCGGTTCAATCGACGCACGATGCCGCGTTCCTGCGCGATCTCGAAATCGAAGGCGATCACGATTACGTGACGGAAACGCACGAAGCCGCTTTCGCCTTCACGCGCACTGTCTGCACGATGCTCACGCGCGGCGCGGTGCTGCTGATCGATTACGGGTTTCCGCGTCACGAGTACTATCACGCGCAACGCGCCGAGGGCACGCTGATGTGCCATTACCGGCATCACGCACACGGCGATCCGTTTCTCTATCCGGGCTTGCAGGACATCACTGCGCACGTCGAATTCACGGGCATCGCGGAGGCAGGTGTCGATACGGGCGCGGATCTGCTCGGCTATACGTCACAGGCGCGCTTCCTGATGAACGCGGGCATCACGGAAGTGCTGAGCGAAATCGATCCGTCCGATATTCCCAACTTCCTGCCCGCTGCCAACGCCGTGCAGAAGTTGCTGTCGGAAGCGGAGATGGGCGAGTTGTTCAAGGTGATCGCGTTTTCGCGCGGGATCGACGGGATGCTCGACGCTTTTGCACGCGGCGATCGCTCGCATACGCTTTAAGAACCCTGAGCCGAGGCACACACGATGATCCGCTGGCTGCTGACTACATTTATCGCGGTGGCCGTGCTGTCGGCGTGCTGGCCGTGGATGCGCAAGCTCGGGATCGGCAGGATGCCGGGCGATGTGACGTTGCGGCTGTTCGGGAAGGAGTATCCGTTCCCGTTCATGTCGACGCTGGTGTTGTCGATGCTGCTGTCGATCATCGCGCGGCTGCTCTGACCTACTCGTCCTTGTCTGCCGACGCCGTTTCCCCCAACGCCTGCGCGACCGCCCTCACCCGCTCGCGATGCACGGCATCCTTGATCTTCGCCGGATCGTTTCCGTAAGCCTTCGCGACAGCGCCCGCATCGACAGCCCGCGCCGCAACCAGCGCCACACGCAGACGCTCCGCCTGCGGATACGCACGCGCTTCGAACCCAAGCCGTCCCCGCGCATCGGCCTCACACGCCTGCAGCGCTTCAGCGAAACGCGCAGGCTTGCGCAGCGCGTCGCTGCGCTCGAACAGCCGCACGATGCCCGCAGCCTTTGTCTCAGTCACACGATGAATATTGCCGTGCTCGCGCGCGACCAGCAGCGCGAGATCGCGGCACTCGTTCGGCACGCGCAGCCGCTCGCATAGCGGCTTCAACAGATCGACACTGCGTCCTTCGTGGCCGATGTGGCGCGGCAACACATCTTCAGGCGTCGTCGCCTTGCCGAGGTCGTGCATCAAGGCCGCGAAACGCACCGCGAGCGCGTAATTCTGCGCGGCGGCGTGATCGACGACCATCATCACGTGCACGCCCGTATCGACTTCAGGGTGATAGTCCGCGCGTTGCGGCACGCCATACAAGGCGTCGATCTCCGGCAGAATCCGCGCGAGCGCGCCGCATTCGCGCATCACGTCGAACATGCGCGAGGGCTTCTTTTCCATCAGCCCGCGCGACACTTCCTGCCACACGCGCTCGGGCACCAGCGCATCCACCTCGCCAGCCGCGACCATCTTGCGCATCAGTTCCAGCGTTTCGGGCGCAACCGCAAAGTCCGTGAAACGCGCCGAAAAGCGCGCGACGCGCAGAATACGCACCGGGTCTTCGAGAAACGCATCACTGACATGCCGGAACACGCGATGCTTCAGATCATCCTGACCATTGAACGGGTCGATCACCGGGCCGATCAGCGCACCATCCGGCGTGACTTCGCGCGCCATTGCATTGACGGTGAGATCGCGCCGCGCGAGATCTTCTTCGAGCGTCACATCGGGCGCGTAGAAAAACTGAAAGCCGTGATAACCCGCCGACGTCTTGCGCTCGGTTCGCGCAAGCGCGTATTCCTCTTGCGTGTCGGGATGCAGAAACACCGGGAAGTCCTTGCCGACGGGACGAAACCCCTTCGCGACCATCTGTTCCGGCGTTGCGCCGACCACCACATAATCGCGGTCCTGCACGGGCATGCCGAGCGATTCATCGCGGATCGCGCCGCCTACTGCGTAGATATTCATGCGCAGGTGTCTTGATAGGGGATGCGATGCGGCTCTTGCAGCGCGTCGTCGATCCACGCTTTCACGGCGGGCTGCGCGGTCACCCGTCGCGCGTAGGCAGCAGCCGCTTCCGACAGCTTCGGCTGCCATGTGTTGAAGCGCATCACGACGGGCGCATACATCGCGTCGGCGATCGTGAACTCACCGAACAGAAACGGACCGCCATACGTTTCGAGACACTGATTCCAGATCTCATCGATACGCGCGATGTCCGCCAGCGCTTCGGGCGTTGCGCCCTTGCCCGGAAACGATGCGCGGATGTTCATCCACATGTTGTTGCGCAGATTGCCGAAACCCGAATGCATCTCGGCGCTGATGCTGCGCGCGTGGCCGCGTGCGACGGCGTCGCGCGGCCACATGGCATGCTGCGGATAGCGTTCGGCGAGCGTCTCGCAGATGGCGAGCGAATCCCACACGCTCACGCCGTCGTCGGCAATCAGGCACGGCACTTTGCCCGACGGCGAATGCGCGAGAATCTGCGCTTTGCTATCCGCCTCGTTCAGCCAGACCATCACCTCTTCACATTCGATGCCGAAATGCTTCAGCACCAGCCACGGCCGCATCGACCACGACGAATAGTTCTTGTCTCCGATAACGAGTTTCATGCTTCGCCAGTAAGTGGAATGAACGTAGGAGTTTAACGGCCCGCGCTCGCGCGGAACGCGTTGAAACGCGAGCGGAACGACGAACCCGTCAGATACACGGGCGCGATGGTTTCGATGCTGGCCGGTTCGATATCGAGTTCAGGTGCGAGCGGCGCGCTCAGCACGGCGTCGGTTTTCATCGAATCGAGGTTGTCGCGTGAGATCACCGGCTGGCCCGGCGCCATCTCGAACGACAACGCCTGCAGGCGCGCCAGCGAATCCGGCAAGCGGATGATTCGCGCGTGCTTGCCGATCACATCGCCGCAATACTCGACCAGCGCTTCGAGCGTGTACACCGACGGCCCGCCAAGCTCATACGTGCGGCCCGTCGAGGCATCGAGATCAAGCACGTTGACGATCGCTTTCGCGACATCGCCGACAAAGATCGGCTGAAAGCGCGCGTCGGGTTTCGCGAGCGGGATCACCGGAAACATGCGCTGAAGGAACGCGAATTTGTTGAGCAACTGGTCTTCAGGACCGAATACGACGGAAGGCCGGAAGATCGTCGAAGCCACGATCGACGAGGCATGCACGGCACGCTCGCCATCGCCCTTCGAGCGCAGGTACATGCTCGGCCCGCTCGGGTCGGCGCCGATCGCGCTCATATGAATCAGCCGGTGCACGCCCTTGTTTTCGCACGCGGAGACGATCTTTGTCGGCAGATCGACGTGCGCTTTTGCGAACTCCGGGCCGTACGGATCGCCGCGATGACCATGCAACACGCCGACGAGATTGATCACGGCATCGGCGCCTTCGACAAAACGCGCGAGCTGGACGGGATCGAACACGTCCATTTCGATCACATCGATGGGAAGCAGCGTGAGATGTCGCGCGCTAAAGCGGCGGCGAGTGGCGAGGCGCACCGTCTTGCCGAGTTCGACGAGCGCGTTGACGAGGTGACTGCCGATAAAGCCGGAACCGCCGACGATCGCGATGGTTTGATGTCGCATTTTTCGACTCCCTGATGGAAGCCGGCGGCAACGGCTGAGGTTCGAATGCCGCCGCGCACGTGAAGAGTCACGCGGCGGCGGCATGGCGCATCGTTACTGCAACGGCTGGATGTAACCCAGACGCGCCTTCAGCGATTGCGGACGGCCTTCGAACAACGCTGCATAGTAGACCGTGTTGGACAGCACGTTCTTGACGTAGTCGCGCGTTTCCTGGAACGGAATGGCTTCCGCGAAAATCGCGCCTTCGACACCGCGCGGCAACGACGAGCGCCAGTTGCGCGGACGGCCCGGACCTGCGTTGTACCCTGCCGTGGCGAGCACGGCGGATCCGTCGAACTCATTGTAGATCATCGACAGATAGTTCGTGCCGAGCAGGATATTGGTGTTGATGTCGTTCATCTGCGCACGCGAAATCGTGCCGAGACCGATCTTTTTCGCGACCAGTTGCGCCGTGCCGGGCATCAGTTGCATCAGGCCGCTCGCGCCAACTTCCGAGCGCGCGTTCATGATGAAGCGCGATTCCTGACGGATCAGACCATACGCCCATTCCACATCGAGTCCGTTCGATTGCGCATCGCGCTCGACGATATCGCGGAACGGCGACAGATAACGCAGCGAGAAGTCGTGCTCCGTCTTCGTGCGATCGGCCGTGTTCACGGCGCGGTCATACAGCTCGATACGGCGCGCGTACTCGGCGGCGGCGATCAGCTGACGGTCCGTCATGCTGCGCAGCGGCCAGTTCCATTCGCGGTTGCCTTCCAGACGCAGATTCAGCTGATAGAACTTCTGCGCCAGCGCGAAGCCCGGCGTGTTGCCGGCCTGCTCGACTTCCGCGTCCGTGACCGTGGTCTTGGGCGGCACGACGATCTTCTGGCCGAGTTCTTCGGCAGCAAGCTGGCCGTAGAAGTTGAACTGCTGCGAGATCGATTCGAACTCCTGGTTTGCCGTGGTCACGTCGCCCGCTGATTTGAGCGCGCGTGCATGCCAGTAGGTCCACGACGGCTGGCTGCGTAGCGACGGCGGCATCTGTTCGATCGACCAGCGCACCATCGTCCAGTCGCCCGCGAGGAGCGCGACGCGCGTGCGCCATTCGTAAGCGGGCGTGGACAGCGGCGCATTCGCCGACAGCCGGTACCAGTCGACAGCGCCCGGCATCTGTTTCGCGGCTGCCTGATAGGCAATCGTGCCCCACCCGATCGCGCGTTCCGGCGACGTCAGCGAAGGCGCGACGGAACCGAACGTCGCAGCGGCCATGGCGGGATCGTTGCGGGCCATGCGCGTGATGGCGAGCAGCGCGAGCTGATGCGACTGCGGATCGGCACCGACTCCGCGCGCGAGCAACAGCGGCGGCGTGGACGCGGCCTGATCGAACAGCGTCGGATCGGGCCGATTGTTGCCGAGCGCATCGACGAGTTTCGCGCCGGTGCCCGTCTGGTTCTGTTCGTAGGCGAGACGGATCTGCTGCCAGACGTCGTCGGTGGAGAACTGCTGGTTGATGGCCAGCGATGTGATCAGATCGACACAGCCGTCGCCGTAGTTGCGCGGATCGACGAGCAGCGCGCGGGCCGCATCGACGACGTTCTCGCCTTTCGCCGCACGCGATTCGAGCGCGTAGCACTTGACCTGCGTGTCGTCGTTCAGCACGAAGCGCGCGTATTGCTGGTCGAAGTTCTTCCAGTCGTGACGCGCGCCGAGCACGACGAGGTAGTCGTTGCGCATGCGGTCTGCGATGGCCTGGCCGTCGTAGCGTTGCAGGAACGACAGCACGGGTGCGTCGGGCGCGTCGATACGTGGATGGCCCGAGCCGTCGAACAACTGCGGCTTGAGCTGGAAATATTCCAGATACGACGGCGCCGGATAATCCGGAATCATGGCCGCGAGCTGTGCGGCGCGACCGGCGTCGTTGTTGCGCGCTGCCTCGCGCAACTGCACGAACGTCTGGTCGTCGCTGGTGATCTGGGAAAGCTGGATGGGCTTGACGGCGGAGGCCGTGCTGCACGCGACGAGTGCCGCCGCGGCGAGCGCCAGACTGGCCGCGCGATATACTCGGAAGAGGCGTTTGGACATCGTTATTTCTAGAGCGTTTCTGGAGCGCGAATTGAACTCAAGCATAGCACGCAACCCCGCCGCAAAATCGAAAAAGGAGCTGCGTGCAACACTGCTGGAAGCACGTCTGCATGCGGGTCTCGACGCAGCGGGCAAGGATGCCCTTGAGCGTCGGGTGCTGCACGCGTTAACGGTTTTTTCGCCGGTGAGTGTAGGGTTCTACTGGCCGTTGTCGGGGGAATTCGACATGCGTGCCGTGGTGAGCCGGTGGCTCGCTTCCGATTCTGCGCGTCAGGCCAGTTTGCCTGTGATTACGGCACGCGACCGGCCGCTCGAGTTTCACGTGTGGACGCCGGATATGGCCATGCAGCTGGGCGCCCACCGGATTCATGAGCCGACTTCCGGACTCGTGATCGTGCCGGATCTGTTGTTCGTGCCGTGTGTTGGATTCGATTTCGATCGATATCGGCTTGGATACGGTGGTGGGTACTATGACCGTACGCTTGCTGCGTTTCGCGAGGCTGGGAAAGTGCCCATTTCCGTGGGTGTTGCGTATGAAGCGTGTCGTACAGATTCGCTTTTGCGCGAAGCGCATGATGTTCCGCTTGATGTTGTGGTTACTGATGTGGGTTTTTATTCGGATTTGTAGTTTTGGTGTTTTTGGTTTTGGTTTTGGTTTTGGTTTTGCTTTTGCTGGCATCCGCGATTTGGTGTCGGTGCTTCATGCGTCGCCCCTGTGCGGGGCAGCACCTACTTTTCTTTGCCGCCGCAAAGAAAAGTAGG
>NZ_QBUY01000041.1 GCF_003121405.1 Paraburkholderia sp. C35
AGATGGGTATAAGAGACAGCACCAACACCCAACCATCACACCGACTTCACCTCCCCCCCATCCATCCTCAACGTCGACCCCGTCATCCACTGCGCACCCGGCGACACAACAAACGCCATCAATTCGGCGATTTCCTCCGGCGAGCCATACCGCGCAATCCCCGCTTCCTTCGGAAACTTCGCAGTCGCCTCTTCGACGCTCATGTTATGCAACGGCGCCCAATGTTCCAGATACGACTGTCGGCGCCCCGTCATCACCGGCCCCGGCAACACGCTGTTGACCTGCACGCCATCCTCGATACCGCGATCCGAAAACGCCTTTGCCAGCGCGACAATCGCCGCATTGATCGTACCGACAGCCGCATAAGGCGCCTTCGGAACCACAGCCGAATTGCCCGACATCAGCACCACCGACCCCGACGTCGCCTTCAATGCCGGCCACGCCGCAATCGTCAGACGCCGCGCGCCGTGCAGTTTCAGCGCGAGGCCGTTGTTCCACTGCTCGTCGGTCATATCGAACAGATCGATTTGCGGCACGGCACCCGCGATGTTGAGCAGCGCGTCGATGCGCCCGTATGCGGCCAGCGTCTGATCGACCACTGCCTGCGCGGCATCCGGCAACGACAGATCGATACCGATGGCAAGCGCCTGCGCGCCAGCCTCCGTCACGGCTTGCGCCGTCTGTTCGAGATTCTCGCGGTTGCGCGCGACCAGCACGATCGCGCCGAAGTCTTTCGCCAGGCGGATCGCCGTGGAACGTCCGATGCCCTGGCTTGCACCCGTGACGATGGCTACCTTGTTGCTCGACATGTCATCTCTCCTTGTTCAAGAAAACGCGCAGCGTTCAGTGAACGACGACCATCTTGCCGCCCGCTTCGTTCGCCTCCATCACCCGGTCCGCCTCGCGGATCTCAGCGAAGCCGAACACGCGCGATGGCTTTGCTTTCAGACGGCCCGCCGCGACATCGGCGGCGATCGCTTGCAGCGGCACATCGGAAAGCGGAAAACCTGGCGTGCCGAACACGAAGCTGCCAAAGAACGTCAGATTGACGCCGCTCGGCATCTGCAGCAACGGATTGAAATCGGCGATGGGCGCGAGGCCGCCAAGCCAGCCCGCGAGACACGCGCGGCCGCCACGGCGCAGCATGGCAAGTGAATCGAGAATCACGCTATTGCCGACCAGGTCGAGTACTGCGTCGATCTGCTTCGTTTCGGCAAGGAGCTTCGACAGATCGGGGCCTTCCAGTTCGACGCGTGCCGCACCGAGCTTCTCGATCATCTCGAAGCGTGCCGCGCTGCGCGGCGTCGCTATGACCTTTGCGCCTGCATTCACGGCGAGATTCACGGCAGCCTGACCAAACGACGACGTCGCGCCGCGAATCACGATGGTTTGTCCTTTGACGAGTTCGAGATTGCGGAACAGACACGTCCATGCCGTCGCATAGGTTTCGGGAATGGCCGCGAGTTCGGCCCACGGCAAATCCGATTCGAGCACCGCGACATTCGACCCGGGCGCCCGCGTGTATTCCGCATAGCTGCCGTTGATGGTGCGCCCGAGGCCGCCCATCAACGCCGCGACTTTCGCGCCGACGGGAAACTCGCCGCCCGGACACGACTTCACGATGCCCACGCATTCGATCCCGCTCACTCTGGCGGCTTCCGCCCATTCACCGCGCCGCATATGCATTTCCGCGTGATTGATACCGAACGCCTTGATCTCGATGACCACATGGCCTTCGAGCGGCTCGGGTTCCGGCAACTCGGTATAGACGAGGCTGTCGAGGCCGCCGAACTTGTCGAGCACGATTGCGCGCATGAGGATTCTCCTGAGGTGATGGATGCGCCGGACGGCGCAGTGTGTGATGGAGCGAACGCGACGCTCGCCCTTGCATTCAGCGAATGGATTTCAACGGATCAGAAATTCGGCGGTGGCCGCAGCGATCTCGGCCGCGTGCGTTTCGAGCGCGAAGTGGCCGGTATCGAAGAAACGCACGTCCGCGTTCGGCAAATCGCGCTTGAACGCCTGTGCGCCCGGCGGCAAGAAGAACGGATCGTGCTTGCCCCACACCGCGAGGAACGGCGGCTGGTGCGTGCGGAAATACTGCTGGAACGCCGGATATAGCGCGACGTTGCTCTGATAGTCGCCGAACAGGTCGAGTTGCACTTCGTGCGCGCCGGGACGGCTCATGTAGTAGTCGTCGAGCGAATACCCGTCCGGCGAGACCCGGCTCGTATCGGTGACGCCATGCGTGTATTGCCAGATCGTCGTGTCACGCGTGAGCAGCGCGCGCAGCGCGTCGCGGTTCGCCTGGGTCGGCTCCTTCCAGTACGCCTGAATGGGGTTCCAGCCGTCGCTCAGACCTTCCACGTAGGCATTGCCATTCTGCGAAACGATCCCCGTGATGCGTTCGGGATGCTTGAGCGCAAGCCGGAAACCCGTCGGTGCGCCGTAATCGAAGACGTACACCGCGTAACGGTCGAAGCCGATCACTTCCGTGAACCGGTCGATCACGTTGGCGAGATTATCGAACGTGTACGCGAAGTCCTTGCGGTCCGGCATGTCCGACTGGCCGAAGCCGGGCAGATCGGGCGCCACGATATGGAAGCGGTCGGCGAGCAGCGGAATCAGGTCGCGAAACATATGGCTGGAACTCGGAAAACCGTGCAGCAGGAGGAGCTTGGGCGCACCCGCGCGGCCGGCTTCCCGGTAGAACACGTTAAAACCGTCAACGTCGGCGTGGCGATGGGTAATCGTGGACATGGCGTTCTCTCCGCAAAAAATCAGGACTTGCAGTGCGATCAATGGGATTGCTGTGTAACTGCACTGCTGATGTTTTACAGGTTACAAATCGCCGATGTAACTTGTCAAGAGGTTTTGTGGCGGTTACTATTAAGTCATCGCCATGCCGAATCCGATAGAAATGGACTACCGCCAGATACCCGCCATGTTCCTGGCCGACGCGCCGGGCATTGATTTCCTGAACTCGATCGCGACCCCCGTCGACGAACCCGTCGACTGGATCGGCGACGGCGAAGGGCTGCTCAACTGGCTCGAACAGGCAGGCATGGTGCCGCCCGATGCGCTGGCGGCGATCCGCTCGCAGGCGACGTCCGCCGAACTGGATGAAGTCGCCGCGCAGGCGCGCGGGCTGCGCGAATGGTTTCGCGGCTACGTGAAAGAGAGGAAAGGGCGTGCGCTCGACGCCGCCGATGTGCGCGTGCTCGAACCGCTGAACGAACTGCTCGCGCGCGACCAGCAGCACGGTGAGATCGTCGCGAACGGGCCGGATGCCGGCAGCGCGTTTTCGTATCGCACCACGCGCCGATGGTCATCGGCTGAATCGCTGCTGATGCCGATTGCCGAAGCCATTGCCAAAACCATTTGCGACGAGGACTTCACGCATGTGAAAGCGTGCGAGGGCGTCAATTGCACGCTGCTGTTCGCCGATCACACGCGCGGCCACGCGCGCCGCTGGTGCAGCATGGCGATCTGCGGCAATCGCGCGAAAGTGGCTGCGCATCGCGCGCGGCTCAAGGAAAAGCAGGCTGAATGACGCGCTACTGAGCGCCGTGTTTCAGGGCCGATTGTCCAGCGCAATCTTGACGGGGCGGATGTTCCAGATCTGCTCGCAGTATTCAGCAATCGCACGATCGGACGAGAACTTGCCCGAGTGCGCCGTGTTGATGATCGACATACGCGTCCAGCGTTGCGCGTCTTGCCAGGCATCGCTGACATCCTGCTGGCGCGCGACGTATGACGCGTAATCGGCGAGCACGAGGAACGGATCGGCATACAGCAGGTTATCGACCAGTGGACGGAACATCTGTGCATCGCCGCGCGAAAAGTGTCCGCTGCCGATCAGATCCAGCACCGCGCGCAGTTCTTCATTGCCGTTCGCGTAATCGGCGGGGCGATAGCCCGCGCGTCGCACGCTTTCCACTTCGGCCTCGGTCAGTCCGAACAGGAAGAAGTTGTCGTCGCCCACTTCTTCGCGGATTTCGACGTTCGCGCCGTCGAGCGTGCCGATGGTCAGCGCGCCGTTCATCATGAACTTCATATTGCCCGTGCCCGACGCTTCCTTGCCGGCCGTCGATATCTGCTCGGACAGATCGGCGGCCGGATAGATGAAGTGCGCGTTTTTCACGTTGAAATCGGGGAAGAACACCACCTTCAGCCGCCCGTTGATCATCGGATCGTCGTTGACCACTTCCGCGATGCCGTTGATCAGGCGAATGATGAGCTTGGCCATCGCGTAGCCCGGCGCGGCCTTGCCGCCGAACACGAAGCAACGCGGCGTCAACGCGAGTTGCGGATCGCGCCGCAGGCGCAGATAGAGCGTGACGATATACAGCGCGTTCAGATGCTGGCGCTTGTATTCGTGGATGCGCTTGACCTGAATGTCGAACAGCGCGCCAGGATCGACCATGATGCCCGTCGCGCTGTGAATATGCGACGCCAGCAGCACCTTGTTCGCGTGCTTGACCTGTCGCCAGCGCGCCTGGAACGCGTTGTCGTCGAGGTGTGCATCGAGCTTGCGCAGCCTCGCGGGACCGGTCACCCAGCCATCGCCGACGGTCTCATCCAGCAGGCTCGCCAGCCCCGGATTGCTGAGCATCACGAAGCGCCGCGGCGTGACGCCATTGGTCACGTTATGGAAGCGCTCCGGCCAGAGTTCGGCAAAGTCGCGCAACACGGTCTGTCTGAGCAGATCCGAATGCAGCGCCGCCACGCCGTTGACCGCGTGACTGCCGACGGTCGCCAGATGCGCCATGCGCACACGCTTCGCGCCGGCCTCATCGATCAGCGACATGCGGGCAATGCGCGCGTCGTCGCCAGGAAGGCGTTGCCGGACTTCATCCAGGAAGCGCCGGTTGATCTCATAGATGATGTCAAGCAGTCGCGGCAGCAAGTCCTGAAACAGCGGCAAGCCCCATGTTTCGAGCGCTTCGGGTAACAGCGTGTGATTGGTATAGGCAAGTGTGCGCTGCGTGATGTCCCAGGCTTCGTCCCAGGGCACGTGCCGCTCGTCGATCAGCAGACGCATCAGTTCGGCGACGGCGATGGACGGATGCGTGTCGTTCAGCTGCGCGGTGAACATGTCCGGCAGGCGGCTGACGGGTTCACCTTTCAGCGCGAGCAGACGCAGCATGTCCTGCAGCGAGCACGAGACGAAGAAGTACTGTTGCGCGAGGCGCAGACGCTTGCCGGCTTCCGGCTCGTCGTTCGGATACAGCACCTTCGACAGCGTTTCCGAGCGCACCTTCTCGTGCACGGCCTCGTAGTAGTCGCCGGCATTGAAGTCCTGCAGATCGAACGATTCGACCGCCTCGCTTTTCCATAGCCGCAGCGTGTTGCAGGTGTTCACGTGATAGCCGGGAATCGGCGTATCGCACGCTACACCTTTGACGGTATAGGCGGGAATCCATTGCACGCAAAAGCGGCCTTCGGCATCCGTGCCTTGCTCGGTGCGTCCGCCGAAATTCACATAGAACGCGACGTCCGGGCGCAGCAATTCCCACGGGTTGCCCTTTTGCAGCCATTTGTCGGTGACTTCGACCTGCCAGCCGTCGCGGATCTCCTGATCGAAGATGCCGAACTCGTAACGGATGCCATAGCCGATTGCGGGGATTTCCAGCGTAGAGAGCGAGTCGAGATAACACGCGGCGAGCCGCCCGAGTCCGCCATTGCCGAGTCCCGGTTCTTCCTCGATGCCGATCAGCGTGTCGAGGTCGAGGCCGAGCGCGGCGAGTGCATCGCGGGCATTGTGCTGGATGCCCAGATTGATCAGATTGTTGCCGAGTTGCGGGCCGATCAGATATTCGGCCGACAGATAGCAGGCGACGCGCGCGCCGCTCGCGACGTAAGCGTGGGTCGTGGCGACCCGGCGCGTCATCATCCGGTCGCGGACGGCGAAGGCAAGCGCCATATACCAGTCGTGCGGCGTCGCGATCTCCGGATACCGGCCCTGCAGGCAGATCAGGTTATCGACGATGTCGCGCCGCAGCGCCTCGACGCCCAGACCGCTGCGTGCAGGTTCCGAACTGGTCGGTGACTTCAGGATGCGCATGTCGTTCATGACTTGTCCTCGTGTGCCGGGCGCGGTGCAGCAGGCGGTGCGTTGCCTGTCGACCGAGGCGACGCACCGCAGCCAGCCTGCTCATAGCGGGCAACGATGATCCTGTTGTGTGTCGGGCGCTTGACAGAACCGTGACGCAGGCAGCGATCACGGTATCGGAGGTGTACGGCATCGAGGCGGCTGCGCTGCGAGCCGGCGTGATGTCACGCTGCGGAGGAGGGCCGGGATTGCGGTGCCCGGCGGCGGAATGCAAGTCCGTGCGCGGCGCGTGTGCGCATGTCTGACGGCTCGCACGCGTTGCGAACCGTCAGGTTGCACGTGAAGGCTTACTGCGGCTTGCCCGATGCAAGCTGCTGGTTGCGATCCGTCAGAAAGCGCAACAGCCCATCGATGCCGCTTTGCTGGATCGTCTCGCCGAACTGCTGCCGGTAAGTCTGCACGAGCCAGGCGCCCATCACGTTGAGGTCATACACGCGCCAGCCTTGCGGCGTCTTGCGCAGCCGGTAGTCGATCTCGACAGGTTGCGCGTTGGTGGACGCGATGGTGCGAACCACGGCATCCGTATCCGACGAGCCGACGCGCATCGGCGGATATTCGATTTTCTGGTCGGGCTTCAACTGCGCCAGCGCGCCCGAATACAGGTGGATCAGCAGCATCTTGAACTGCTGGGTCAACTGCTGCTGTTGCGCGGGCGTAGCGGTGCGCCAGTAGCGGGCGAGCGCAAGTTGCGTGGTGTGTTCGAAATCGATGTAGGGCAGGATGTCGCGATTCACGATGTCCATGATGCGCGGAATATCCGACGGATCGATTGCCTTCGTGTGAACCTCGTCCAGCACCTGTTGGGTCACTGCCTTGACGAGCAGTTGCGGATCGGAACTGTCGACGGTTTGCGCCGACGCCGGGTTGCCGAAGGCAAGCACCGTGAAGAACAGGAAAGCAACGAAAAATCGCGATCGGATGTGGGTAATTGTCATGATGTGCATGCGTGAGCGAACGGCCGCGGCGAGGGGGTTCGCCGCGGCCACGGTTATTGTAGGGGCGTTGCGCAAAATCGGCAGCGAGGGTGACAGGCATCGGCGCAACCTATGACGGGCAGAGCAATCTGGTATTTGCGCAGGCGCGGGGCTGGCCTTCAAATGGAGGCTGGTGATGTGATGGCGTGATTGGATCTGTCCGGAGTTGATATGTCGCAGTCGGTTGAGCGGTTGCATCGTTCGTTTCTGTTCGTGCCTGGCACGCGTGTCGAGCGATTCGACAAGGCGTTGAGCAGTGGCGCCGATGCCGTGATCGTCGATCTCGAAGATGCGGTTGCGCCTGAGGACAAGGATCGGGCGAGAGAGGCGGTTGCTGCGTGGGTCTCGCCGGAACGGCCTGTGCTGATTCGCATTAATGCGGTGGGGACACAGTGGTTTGAACAGGATGCTGCGTTGTGCCGCTTGCGCGGTATTGCTGGTGTTGTTTTGCCGAAGGCGGAGCGTGGCGCCGATGTGAGCCGGCTTGTATCGCTTGCTGGCGATGCCCTGCCTGTGTACCCGCTGATCGAAAGTGCGCAGGGCATGTGGAATGCGATGGAAGTGGCGAAAGCGCCGTCTGTGCGGCAGCTGATGTTCGGCACGCTCGATTTTTGCGCGGATATGGGCATGGCCTCCGATGGCGATGAACTGAATACGTTTCGCGCGGAGCTGGTGATGATTTCGCGCGTTGCCGGGATCGCGGCGCCCGTTGATGGCGTGACGGCTGCCGTTGATGATGCGAATCTGCTCGAGGCTGACACGCTCAGGGCGAAGCGTTGGGGTTTTGCGGGAAAGCTGTGCATTCATCCAAGGCAGGTTTCGACTGTCAATGCAGGCTTTTCACCGAGTGAGGCGGATGTTGCTTGGGCTTTGAAGGTGCTGGATGCGTTTGACCGCGCCAACGGCGCGGCGGTGGCCGTCGATGGGGAGATGGTGGATTTGCCGGTGGTGCTGCGGGCGCGGCGGTGTCTGGCAACCCGTATAAAATAAGCGCCCAGCCCACACCTCAGCGCTCACTTTCCCAACACCCATGGACGTACGCCAGCTTCGCTACTTCGTCAGCATCGTCGATTACGGCAGTCTTGGGAAAGCAGCGGAAAAGCTCTTCGTCGCGCAGCCATCGCTGAGTCAGCAGATGGCGCGTCTCGAAGAAGAACTCGGCGTCTCACTACTGCTGCGAAGCAATCACGGCGTCACCCCGACGGCCGAAGGCGACGCGCTCTATCGTCACGCGCGCCTCGTATTGCGGCAGATGGAACAACTTCGTCAGGAAGTCACCAAGGGTGCCGGCAGCGAATCGGGCACGGTCGCAGTCGGCCTGCCGACCACCATGGCCTCCGTGCTCGCCGTGCCGCTATTCGAGCGCGTTCAGGACCGCTATCCCGGCATTCGCCTGCAATTCTTCGAGAGCATGAGCGGCTATCTCAACGAACTGCTCGCCAACGGACGCCTCGATCTCGCCATCCTGTTTCGCGAGTCCGACACACCCGGCATTTCGGCACTGCCTGTGCTCGATGAAACGCTTTATCTGCTCGGCGAACCTGGCGGCGTTTCATCGCGCTCGGCCACCTGTCCGCTTGCAAAGCTCGCAGGCGTCAAGCTCGTCGCGCCCGGTGTGTCGAATGGTTTGCGGCTGCTGATCGAGCGCACCTTCTCGAGCGAGAAGGTGGAACTGAACATCGTCGCCGATATCGATTCCTTGCCGTCGATGCTGCAGATCGCGCATTCGGGCCGCGCCTGCACGATCCTGCCGTCGTCGGCGCTGGCGCAGCTCGACCCGTCGCGCATGCCGAAGATGCGCAAGATCGTCGATCCCGTCATTCGCCGTCCCGCGAGCATCTGCTGGCCCAACGGCCTGCCGATGCACTCGGCAAGCGTGGCCGTGCGGCAAACGCTCGTCGAACTGATCGCGGAGCGGGTGGAAGGGGAAGCCTGGCAGGGCGTGACGCTGCGCAGGCAAAACCATCGGGTTTGAACGATGCTTCAGGCGTGTTCGGCTGCATGCGCGGTGTCGCGCTCGGCCGAGCCTGCCGCCACATCGCCTGTTGCTGGCGCGACATCTTCGAGCGCATGCCGGCTCGTTTCCACACGCAAGATCGCAATCGCGACGCACAGCACCGCGAAAATCACGCTCACCATCGCAATCACGCCCGATACGCCGACTCGCTGATACAGCAGCAACGCCAGATACGGCGTCGCAATCGACGCGGCCCGGCCACATGTGCCCGCCACACCTGTGCCGCGCAGCCGCACTTCCGTCGGAAACAGTTCGGGAATGTAGCCGAACAGGCCGAGCGTCGTGATCGTATAGATTGTCGTGACGAGACAGAAACCGACCACAATGATCGCCGCCGGCTCGTGCAGCGTCACATAGATCCAGCCGAGCACGATGCTCACCAGCGCCGCCAGCACGATACCTTTGGCGCGGCCAATGCGATCCGCGATCAGATAGCCGACCAGTCCGCCGACAGGCGAACCGATCGACATCAACATCACGAAGCCAAGCGACTTGACGATCGACAGGCCTTCGCTGACGAAGAAGGTCGGCAGCCAGGCGATGAATCCATACAGCCCGATGTTGACGGCAATCGCCGTGAGCGCCGCGACGCAGGTGCGTCCGCGCAAGCCAGGCGCAAACAGCGTGCGCAGCGGCACTGCGCCGACATGGAGATTGACCACGCGCTGCACGGGCGGCAAGGTGCCGACGCGCGCTTCGACTTCGCGTTCGATTGCGGAAAGTGTCGCTTCGGCTTCCTCGAGCTTGCCCGTCGATTCGAGCCAGCGCGGCGACTCCGGCATCCGGTGACGCAGGAACCACACGACCAGCGCCCCGATGCCTGCAATCGCGAACATGTAGCGCCAGCCGAGATTCGGAATGATCCAGTAGCCCGCCGCAAGCGCTGCAAACAACCCGCTGTTGATGATGATGGCGAGCAGCGACACCCACTTGCCGCGCGTCTCGGGCGGCACGAATTCGGCGAGTGTGCCGGCCGCGACGACCAGTTCCGCGCCGAGTCCGATGCCCATGATGAAGCGCAGCGCGATCAGCCATTCGATGTTCGGCGCAAAGCACGCAGCAAGCGAAGCGAGCCCGAAAATGCCCAGATTCAACTGGTACGAATAGCGTCGTCCGAGCCGGTCGCCGATGTAGCCCGCCGCATACGCGCCCAGCATCATGCCGACAAAGGTGGCCGACACGAACATCGCGCCATGCTGCAGATCGGTGAAGCCTTCCTTTACCATCGCCGCGACCGAGCCGTTGGCGAGATAGATATCGAACGCATCGAGAAACGCGCCGCCCGCGATCAGGCCGAGTATCTTCCAGTGAAAACTGCAGACGGGCAGGCGGTCGAGCCGGCCAGCGGCATTGACTGACATGGGTGTGTCTCCTGAATGGAATGCCCTGCCGCGTATGAATGACGTGGCAAGGCGGGCATTATTGTTGTGAAGTGATTGCCCCGATGGTCCGACTTGTGTATCGACCGCTCGACGTGCTGCTAGACAGCACGAGCGGCATGCAAGGCTTCTACCTCCGTCGGGCTGAAGCCGAGTTCTTGCAGGATCGCATCCGTATGCGCGCCGAGCGCGGGGACAGCGTCCATGCGCGGTTCGTCGTCTGCGGATTGACCGGGCGGATACAGCGCAGGCATATCGCCCGCTGAAGTGCTTACCTGCGTCCAGCGTTGCCGGGCCTTCAGTTGTGCGTGGTGCCAGACATCGTGCATGTCGTTCATGCGCGCATTCGCAATGCTCGCCTGTTCAAGACGCTCGATGACCTGCTCTGCCGTCAATGTGGAAAACGCCTCGACAATGACGCGCGTGAGTTCATCGCGATGTTTCGTGCGGCCGCTGTTCGACGCGAAACGTTCATCGGCGAGCAGGTCGGGACGCACGATTACCGTCTCGCAGAAGTGCTTCCATTCGCGTTCGTTCTGCAAACCGAGCATCACGGTCTTGCCGTCGCCGGCGATGAAAGGTCCATACGGAAAGATGGTCGCATGCGATGCGCCCGCCTGTGGTGGCGGCGATTGCCCGTCGATCGAATAGTAGAGCGGATAACCCATCCACTCGACCATGCTCTCGAGCATCGACACGTCGATATGTTTGCCGCGCCCCGTTTGTGCGCGCTCCAGCAGCGCAGCGAGAATGTTCGTGTAGCCGTACATGCCCGCTGCAATGTCGGCTATCGAACAGCCTGCCTTTGCAGGCTTGCCGTCCGAACCCGTAATGCTCAGAAAGCCGGATTCGCTTTGAATCAGCAGGTCATAGGCTTTCTTGTCGCGAAACGGACCGTCCAGTCCATACCCGGAAATATCGCAGACGATCAGCTTCGGATATTTCGTGCTCAACGTTTGATAGCCGAAACCAAGGCGTTCCGCTGCACCGGGCGCGAGGTTCTGCACGAAAACGTCGGCATCGGCGAGCAGTCTGTGCACGATGTCGAGTGCTTGCGGCTGCTTCACGTCGAGCGTGAGACTTTCCTTCGAGCGGTGCGTCCACACGAAATGCGACGCGAGTCCCGACACGCGCTCGTCATAGCCGCGCGCGAAGTCGCCCGATCCGGGCCGCTCGATCTTGATGACACGCGCGCCGAGATCGGCAAGTTGCCGGGTGCAGAAGGGCGCGGCAATCGCGTGTTCGAATGTGACGACCTTGATGCCTTGAAGCGGACGCATGATCGGTTTCGATGTCAGAGTCAGAAGGAACGCGGCAGGCCGAGAATGTGCTCGGCGACGTACGAGAGAATCAGGTTCGTCGAGATCGGCGCGACCTGGTAGAGACGCGTCTCGCGGAACTTACGCTCGACATCGTATTCGGCGGCAAAACCGAAGCCGCCGTGAAACTGCAGGCATGCGTTGGCAGCTTCCCACGAGGCATCGGCGGCCAGCAGCTTCGCCATGTTGGCCTGCGCACCGCACGGCTCGTGTGCGTCGAAGCGGCGCGCGGCGTCGAAGCGCATCAGGTTCGCTGCTTCGATGTTGACGTACGCACGCGCAATCGGAAACTGCACGCCCTGGTTCTGGCCGATCGGGCGGCCAAACACGACGCGGTCTTTCACGTACTGCGACACCTTGTCGATGAACCAGTAGCCGTCGCCGATGCATTCGGCGGCGATCAGCGTGCGTTCGGCATTCAGGCCATCGAGTATGTATTTGAAGCCCATGCCTTCCTCGCCGATGAGGTTCTCGGCGGGAATCTCGAGGTTGTCGAAGAACAGTTCGTTGGTCTCGTGATTGACCATGTTCGGAATCGGCTGCACCGTCATGCCGTGGCCAATCGCTGCGCGCAGATCGACAATGAAGATCGACATGCCTTCGCTTTTCTTCGTCACGTCGGAAAGCGGTGTGGTGCGCGCGAGCAGGATCATCAGGTCCGAATGCTGGACGCGCGAGATCCACACCTTCTGCCCGTTGACCACGTAACGATCGCCTTTGCGCACGGCTGTCGTCTTGATCTTCGTCGTGTCGGTGCCCGTGGTCGGTTCGGTGACGCCCATCGATTGCAGACGCAGTTCGCCGCTTGCGATTTTCGGCAGATACAGCCGCTTCTGTTCCGCGGAGCCGTGTCGCAACAGCGTGCCCATGTTGTACATCTGGCCGTGGCACGCGCCGGAATTGCCGCCCGAGCGGTTGATCTCTTCCATGATCACGGACGCTTCCGTCAAGCCCAGTCCCGAGCCGCCATATTCTTGTGGAATCAGCGCGGCAAGCCAGCCTGCCTGGGTCAGCGCATCGACGAAGGCTTCCGGATAGCCGCGTTCTTCATCGATCTTGCGAAAGTACTCGGCGGGGAATTGTCCGCACAGGTCGCGAACGGCTTCGCGAATGTCCTGAAACGGATCGGAGGCAGTGTGGTTCATGATCGGTTCGTATGCAGTTGCAGATTGCGATGTCAGGCGAGCGTCGCGCGTGCCGTCATGGCCAGCCAGCCTTCGTGATCCTTCGACCACAATTCGACTGTCTTGCCGTCCGCCGACGGCTGGCCGCACAGATGCAGCGCGTTGCCCATGAAGCTCGGACGCTGCGCCTTGTAGGCGAACTCACGCACGGTCGCGTCGGGCATATTCCGGCGCAGCAGGTCCATCAGCAGCGTGGCGATCAGCGGCCCATGCACGACGAGGTTCGGATAGCCTTCCACCTGCGTCGCGTAGGGCTTGTCGTAATGGATGCGATGTCCGTTGAAGGTCAGCGCGGAGTAGCGGAACAGCAGCACTTCATCGGGCACGATCTGGCGGTGCCATTGCGCGGCGTCGGGTGCGGCAGTCGGTGCAGGCGCGGGTGCACCGGGCGCGGGCGGCTCGCGGTACACGATGTCCTGTTCCTCGTCGATGGCGAGCGTGCCTTCGCAATACACCTTGTGATTCACGGTGACGAAAGCGCGCTTGCCCGTGCGTCCCTGTTTCTCGCTGACATTCACAATCGATGATTCGCGTGTGATTGCGCTGCCTACCGTCAGCGGCGCGAGAAAGCGCAAACGGCCGCCCGCCCACATGCGGCGCGGCAAACCAAGATCGGGCAGAAAGCCGCCTTTGCGCGGGTGACCGTCGTCGCCAATCTGCGCCTGTGCGACGGTCGGGTGGAAGAAGATCCAGTGCCAGAGAAGCGGGAGAGCATCGCCGGGAGCGGGCGACGTGTCGTAGTCGAGCGTCGCGCCCAGCGCTACCGCCGAGGTCGGCACGACGATATCGGCGGCGATGACGATATGGGCATCGGATGCAGCGGACGGCTGATTCATGCGTTGTCTCCGTCGCCGGCCATGGCCAGCGCGTTTTTCTCGAAATGCTTTCCGGTACGGAGACTGTAGGTGAAGCCAGATCAGCGCGGAAATACCAGTTTCATGTGCCGGTCATAGGGCAAGCCTATTACGAAACCGCCAGGCCGGCGCGTTGCAGAACATTCATCGGGCCGAGCTGCTCCAGCAGCGCGAGATGGCCGGCGTCGCGCACGAACAGCGAGCCCGCAAATCCCAGCGCATTCACCGACACGCCTTCCACCCGTTCCGCCGAGCGTGGCACGAGCAGCATCCAGTCGCGCGTGACGAGCAGGTTGTAGGGGGACGTCTGGCATAACTCGCCGTGGCTTTCGACCGCTCCGATGCCGGTTGCGTCGAGCAGCGCGCGATAGCAGGCCAGCGCAGTATTCGCAGCCTCTGGATGGTCTGCGTTTGCGGCGAGACGCGCAAATGCATGTTGGAACGGGAGGCCTGGCACGCGAGACACGGAGCCATCGGTGGCGCACTGTGCGAGCAGTGTTTCGATGGGCACGGCAGGCCCGGTATTGCCGAGCGGCAGCGGCACGATCTGCAGATGTTTGTGCGGCTGACTCGCGCCGGCTTCGGGGCCGCCATTGTAAAAACCGATGCCCTCGAATTCGGCCATGCAGGTCATCAGCGCCGTGAAGTCCGCGAGATCGAGCAGCGCTTCCTGGCGCCGGAAATCGCGCGTGACGATCAGCAGGTGATGATCGATCACGTTGAACTTGTTGAGCAACGCGAGATGCGTCGGCGAAATATCGGCGACGAACAGATCCGGCTCGTATGGCAGAAACGGGTTGGCTACGGGACGCTGCTGCGCCTCGCGCTTGCGCGCCTGTTCGCGCTGCTGCTCCTTGCGCGTGAGGCTCGACACTTGCCGCACGACAAACCGCACACCGCCGCTTTCGATGACGGCCTGAACGGTATCGATGGGCTGCAGCGCGCCGCATTGCAGCGCGTGTGCCGTCTGCCGCTCGATGGCGGGCCATAGCGTGCCGGGTGTCAGGCTCGGATAGTCCATCGTCATCGAAGCGGAGGTTCAATGCGTCAGAGTTTATAACCGATCGTGCGCAGCGGACCGTCTGCTTGTCGGCGCGCCGTAAGAAACATTGCGATACAAACTCGGTGTCACGATTACCGGCTCGCAACAGCCCGCGCCGGTCCGATATGGGAAAATCAGGGTCATGAAAACGCGCAAAATTTCCCTGATGGCGCTTACGCTGGCTCTCGTCAGCCTCAGCCCGCTGGCGCATGCAAGCCTCAAGAGCGGCGCCCACCAGTTCAAGACCGATGCCAAAACGGCGGGCCGCGAGACCGGGCACGCCGTTCGCGACGGCGTTCATGCAGTCGGACATGGCGTGAAGTCGGCGGGCCATGCCGTTGCCGACGCGACGAAGCACGGTTATCACGCGACGAAAAAGTTCGTGACGGGACATAGCTGATCTGCTGCATCGCGGCAAACGCGTCATGTCGATTCGCGCATGACGCAGAGCCGCTACGACATGTGGCAGCGCCGCTACAGGTCGAATTCAGGCGTACGATAAAAGGCATCGCCCCGTTGCGGACACCCGCCATCTGACGGAGAGCCGATATGAGACGCCTTTACTTTCTCGCCCCCGACATCCCCACGGCGAAAGCCATCGTCGACGATCTTCTGTGTGCACGCATCACGTGGCGTCATATCCACGTACTGGCCGATCACAGCGTCACACTCGAACAGTTGCCACAAGCCTCGTTGCTGCAGAGCAGCGACGTCGTGCATGCGCTGGAGCGCGGCGTCGCGCTTGGCGGCGTGACAGGCGCGCTGCTGGGTCTGGTGGCGCTGGCGTTTCCGCCGGCGCAACTGGCTATCGCGGGCGGCGCGGTGGTGATGCTGACGCTGACGGGCGCCGGTTTCGGCGCGTGGACGGCAACGATGATCGGCGTGAACGAGCCGAACACGCGGCTGGAGCGCTTCCGGGAAGCGATCCGCACAGGTCAGCTGCTGATCATGGCCGACGTGCCCGCGCTGCGCGAGCATGAAATCGAGGAACTGATCGCGCAGCATGTGCCGCGAGCCGATCTCGAAGGCGCAGAGCCGACCTCACCGATTTTTCCGTAAAGATCGCATTGCTGTCGTGTAAGGCATTCGACAAGGCAGCGCAAATCGTCGAGAATCGAAAGCCTTGCGCGCGGCGAGTGGTGAGCGGTTTCAATCCACGATGCGTCGTGACGGCGTGCCTATGCCGCTCACGCGCCCTGCGTCGCGCAGCTTCTATTCACGCGAATCACACCGGCTCGACGCCAGCGCGTCTAAGCCCCGTGGTCGCGCAACGATACGCTGGCGAATATCAATGAGAAAGACTCTGGACGGCGTTGCCGTCTCAAGCATGGTGCTGTTGTGCCTGATCTGGGGCCTGCAACAGGCGGCCATGAAAGCGATTGCGGCCGACGTCGCACCCATGCTGCAGGTTTCGCTGCGCTCCGGCGTGGCGGCAGTGATGGTCTGGGTATTCGGCCGGCTGATCGTGCGTGACAAGTGGATCGCGGGCGTGGCGCTCTGGCCGGGGTCGCTGATCGGCGTGCTGTTTGCCGCCGAGTTTCTGTTCGTCGCCGAAGGGCTGCGCTACACGACAGCGTCGCACATGGCCGTGTTTCTCTATACCGCACCGATGTTCGCCGCCATCGGCCTGCAAATCGCACTGCCCACCGAGCGGCTGACGCGCGCGCAGTGGACGGGTATCGGCATCGCGTGCGTGGGGATCGTGATCACCTTTGTCGGGCCGACGGCCGGCGGTGGCGGGGGGCCGTCGGCGCAGAACTGGATGCTGGGCGATCTGCTCGGTCTTTGCGGCGGCGCAGCGTGGGGCCTGACCACGGTGGCCGTACGCGCCACGCGTCTGAGCGATGCGCCCGCCACGCAGACGCTGTTCTATCAGCTCGTATGGGCTTTTGCCATCTTGCTGCCGGTCGCCGGGCTGACGCGCCAGGTCGCATTTCACGGCAATACGCTGGTATGGGCGAGCCTTGGCTTTCAGGCAATCGTCGTGTGCTTCTTCAGCTACGTCGCGTGGTTCTATCTGCTGCGCGTGTATCTCGCGTCGCGACTTGGCGTGCTGTCGTTCATGGCGCCGCTGTTCGGTGTCGCGCTGGGCGCGCTGCTGCTGCATGAGCGGCTCGATCCGACCTTCCTCGCGGGCGCGGCACTCGTGCTGGCGGGCATGCTCGTAGTCAACGGGCGCGAGTGGCTGAAGTTCGTCTTCGCGCGGCAACGGCGCGACGGCAAGATCGGTTCGGTGTGAAGGTGCGGGGCGTCAGCGGTTGAGTGCGCGTCGTCGCAGCCATTCGGCACTCAGCACGCACGCCGTCAGCCATGCAGTCGACGACAACGCGCCCGCGAGCACATCGCTGGCGAAATGCACGCCGATCATCAACCGGCTCCATGCGATCACGCCGACCAGCGCCACCGCGATGAAGATGACGGGCAACCGCCAGCGTGCGGGCAGGCTGCGTACCAGCACATACGCGATTGCGCCGTATGTCGCGAGCGAGCCGGACGTGTGGCCACTTGGAAAACTCCAGCTATGCACCGATGCGAACGCCGTATCGTAGTCGGGCCGTGCACGCTGGATCGATTGCTTGAGTGTCATGTTCAGCAAGCCGTTGCCACCGGATGCTGCCGCGAGCGCGCAGGCAAGTAGCAGATTGCGGCGCACGAGTAACGCGATCACGCCCGCCGTGCAGCAGACGGCCAGCCACCACGGATCGCCCAGATGCGTCAACACTGCGAAGACGTGTTTGACATCGCGTGGAACGGCCACGCTGAGATCGCGAGCGAACGCGAGGTCGAAGCTGTTCAAGGCGGCACCGTTCAGAAGCGCATGCGTGACCATCGCAAAGCCCGCTGCCGCAGCGATCATCACTACCACGCCGGTCACAACGCCTGCATGAAACGTCGCCACACGCGCACGTCCGAAAGTCAAGGCGCCGTACGCCACACATTCCGCAACGAGTAGCGTCATCACCATCAGTCCTAGCGCATGACGGCCTGCGAAACTCGCCAGTTCGATCATGGCGATCCGGCCGCGCGCTCTGAAACAGGCGACCGCACATCGACCACGCCAGCGAGATCGAGTGGATGCTCCAGCACGGGCACGAACGTCTGGCTCGCGTCGTCATAGTCGTAACGCGCGACGATGGCCTTGCGTGCGCCCGGCGCATCGGCGTCGTAACGAATAAGATTGACCGAGTTCGACATCTGCCCGCGAATACGCGTCGAGACGGCCGTGCCTGCCTGCACGGCCCACACGGGCCGTGCGATGTCCATGCGGCTCGCGAGCGGCAGCACATAGGGCAGATGGATATGTCCACCGACTATCAGATCCGCGCCCGCCTGCGCCCAGCGGCGAATCGCCTGATCGTGGCCGTGCAGCAGGTTGCGCGTGTCCCCCGCGGTCACGGCCGCGACGGGATGGTGCGTGACCACGACGCGCAATTGCAAAGGCGTCGCAAGCGACAATCGCCGTGCGGCGCGTTCGATCTGTTCCATCGACACTTCGCCATCCGTGTGCCGGGAACGGCGCGACGTATTAATGCCGATCACCAGCAGTTCGCGCGACTCGAACACAGGTTCGAGTTCCGCGCCGAACACGCGCCGGTGATTCGCATACGCACACAGCACGCGCGCAAACACGTTGAAGAGCGGAATGTCGTGATTGCCCGGCACCACGAGCACGGGCATCGCACCCAGACGATCGACGAACGCGCGTGCCGCCGCGAACTGGCTGCGCCGCGCGCGCTGCGTGATGTCGCCGGACAGCACCGCGAGGTCGGGCTGCTCGCGCGTGGCCAGTTGCAGCAATGCTTCGACGACCTCGGGCCGTTCGGTGCCGAAATGCGGATCGGAGATCTGGAGCAACAGCGTCATGCGCGGTTCAGGGCAGCGACCTCGGCCTCGGGTTTGAGCAGAAAGAGCGGCGTTTCGCCAACGCGGAATTCGAGCGGCATGCGCATATGCGTGACTTCGCCGTCCGTGGCGATTTTGACACGCCGGCGCCGCCTCGACGGATGAGTCACGGTGAAGCGGTGAAACGCGAAGGCGATCACGTTGTCGGCGTCGCTCATCCGGCTGGCTGCGCCGTGCAGCGTGAGGATGATCTGCGCCATGCGCCCGATGGCGCGTGGTGCCAATGCGACCAGCAAGCCTTGCGCCAGCAAGGGCGCTTCTGCCGCGCCAACCTGTTCGAGCTGAAGCCGGTTGTTGGCGACGAACAGCGTGGAGGTGCGGATCTCCTGCATGGTGCCTTCGTGATCGACATGCAGGCGCAGATGCCGGTGCCGCCGCAACAGCATCGCGATAGCCGACCACAGCGCAACCAGCCGGCTGCGGCCGAATTGCCGCTTGTAGATTTCCCTGTGTTCGAGCATCGTCGGATACAGCCCAAGGCTTGCGTTGACGAGGAACATGCGCGCGTTGACGAAGCCCACCTGCACGGGATGCGCGCGGGCCGTCAGCAGCAGATCGATGGCGCGAGCGGGATCCGCGGGAATGCCATGGTCTCGGCTGAAATAGTTGAACGTGCCGCACGGCAGCACGCCGAACGCGCAGCCGCTGCCGATCACCGCCTGTGCGACGGCACATAGCGTGCCGTCGCCGCCCGCGCCGATCACCACACCGCCGCGTGCCTGCGCGCGTTCAACCGCGCTGCGTGCCGTCGCGCCGAGTTGCGACGGATCGTGCACCAGCATCAGTTCGTATTCGCGCTGCGCCTTGCCGAATGCATCGGCGATCAGGGCCGCAGTGGTGCCGCCTTGCTGGCGGCCAGACCCCGCGTTCATCACGATCACGAACGGCGCCCGCGCGTCGATTGGCCGGGCGTCGCCAGGCGGGGGATCGGTGAACGGATGCGCGGCGAAGCTCATCGTGTTTGCGTGCCGGGGACGAGATGAATGCGCTTTTCGGTTGCCTGCTCGACGGCGGCGCGTGTGTAGAGCAAGGGGAAATAGTCGCCGTCCAGCCACATCTGCGCAAGATCGCGATAGTGCGGGTTGTCGGGATCGCCTGATTCGCCGGGCAGATTCACCGCACGCGAATTGTCCCAGTTGCCGACATCGACGATCACGCGGAACGACGGGCCGTTGGTCTGCCGGAAGTCGCTCGCACGATATGTCGACTGATTCGGCGTGTAAGCGCTGCCACCTTTGCCCGTGGGACCGACGTTCAGCTTCGCGCGCATGTCGGCGTCGACGAGATCGGCGAACGGATGCGCGTTGAGGTTGGTCTGCAGTTTGCCCCATTGCCACGCACTCGCATCGGTGCCTTGCAGCTTGACCATCTCGCGATACGCGTCGCGCAGGCTCGTCAGCATCACGGTGTCGCGCTTGCTCTGCGTGTTGTCGCCGAAACGCGCGTCGGGATGTTCGAGCGAATCGAGCATGACCGCGGTGTCGGGCGCGCCGAACGCATCGGCGGCGTTTTTCGGCAAGACGGCTTGCTTGAATGCGCGGCCCAGATGGCGCGACAGCCACACTTCTTCCAGCGCGGCCTGCGGCGAAGTCGCGCCCATGTGCGCGTCCCAGCCCTTGAGCAACGTGAGCGCAGCATGCGTGTCGGCGTCATCGGACGAGAGCGGCGCGAGCAACGCGACGAGCCTGCGTGCGGGAATCGACACGTCGTCGTTCTGCAGGCGCTCGCTGTCTTCAATCGATACTTTCGGCAGCGACTTCAGCACTTCGTCGATGCGTTGATGCCGCGAGCCGTTGGTCCATTCGAAGCCCAGCTTGCGCTCCTTGTACGGGTAGTCTGCGGGCAGGTTCATTTCATTCGACGTGGTGAAGTAGCCGTCCTTCGGATTGAACGCGGACGGCATGTCGTCGCGTGGCCAGAAGCCGGCCCATTCGTAGCGTCCGTCGCCCGGCACAGGCAGCAGGCCGTCCCAGTTCGGGCGCTTCGGCGCCAGTCCGCTCGGCACCCAGCCGATGTTGCCGTGCGTGTCTGCGTAGACCTGATTGACGGTCGGCGCACCCCATGTCGACAGATCGTTTCTGAACTGCGTGTAGTTTGTCGCGCGCATGTAGCGCACGGAATCGAAGTAGGGCGACATGCCCGGTGCGAGCCACGCGGTGCGCACGGCAAACGCGCGATGCTTCGCGTTCTCCGTGTAGATCACAGGGCCATGCCGCGTGAAGGCGAGTTCCGCCGTGACGGGTGCGCCGCCGCGCACAGCGATCTGTTCGCGCACGATACGCATCGGCTCCCAGCGTCCCTTGTAGCGATACTCATGCGGATTCGCGGGATTCAGTTCGTACACGTAGAGGTCTTCCTGATCGATATTGAAGATCGTCAGACCGAACGCAATCGAGCCGTTGTGACCAATCGATACACCCGGCGCCGACGGCTCGCCGCCGCCGATCAGGTCGAGCGTCGGCGCGCTGATCTGCTGGATGTAGCGCAGGCTCGGCGCGGCATAGGCGCGGTGCGGATCGTTGGCCATGATCGCGCGGCCCGTCGACGATTTGTCCGGTGCGATCACCCAGTTGTTGCTGCCTTCCGTCACTTCTTCGAGGTTGTCGGCGGCGGCGAGCATGGTGGTCGATGCATCGGCGCTTTTGAGCGAATCGCGGGTCACGCGCACGTTCTGCGTGGCGAGGTTGAAGACCTTCAATACATCGTCGGGCAGGCAGGGATCGAGTCCGTCGGGCATCTGCGTGTGCCATTGCGGGTGCAGGCCGAAGCGGATCTCGTCTGCTGCCAGCGTGCTCTTGCATGCGACCTTCGCGCGGGCCACTTCGCTCTCCAGATTGCGCGTGAGGCCGTGACTGCGGATACGGACGACATCGTCGGCAGACCATTTTGCGGGCCAGTAGCCGACTTTGCGAAACTCATACGGCAAACGGTCGGGATGCGCGGCGAGCCACTCGATGTATGCATTCACGCCTGCCGCAAAGCGTGTCGCGACAGGCTTTGCATCCGGTCCATAGCGTTGCCATTCGGCGGCCATGTCGCCGCGATACAGAAAGAGCCGCGTTGCCTTGTCCTGCTCGACGTACGCGGGACCGAACACTTCGGCCAGTTCGCCAAGACCGCGGCGGCGCCACAGGTCGATCTGAAACATGCGATCGCGCGCGGCGTTGAAGCCTTGCACGAAGAACGCATCGTGTTCGTTCTGCGCGAAGATATGCGGCACGCCCCATTTGTCGATGAGAATGTCGGTGGGTTGCGACAGACCTTCCACTGTGATCGTTTCGTCGGATGCGCTGTCCGCGCGTGCGGTTTGCGATGACGCCATGCCGAACGCCGCGCATGCAAATATGACCGTGAGGGCGTGTTTTGTCTGCACTTGTTTCCTCCTTATGATTGCAACGCGATGTCTCCGTGTAGAACTCGACTGTAACCGACGATGCTGCATTTGATGAGCAGAACATCGTGTCGAACGTGTTGCTTGCGGATGCAACGTTCAGCGTATGCATGCATCGGGCATGGCGCAGGGTGATCAACGCACGATGCACGCGGCTTTTAGCGCGTTCGCGGTTTTGCTCGTGCGGGCTTTGCCACTATGATCATTCTTCTGCGGGGCGTGGCCATCGTCGCGCAGTGCAACAGAAAACGAGAACAGGGAGACCGCATTGAAGCGACTTTTTCTCATGATGTCATGCGCGGTCATGCTGTCGGGCTGCGGCGGACACAGCATAACGAGCGGCAACATGAATCCAGCACCGAAGGTGATCGTCGATAGCGACTACAACACGCTCAGCGATGACGGGCAACTCGGTGTGATGGCCGCGCAATTGCAGGCGCAGGGCAAGATCGACGTGCTGGGCATCACGGTCGTGTCGGGCAACCAGTGGTTGAAGCAGGGCGTGGCCGATGCGTTGAAGTCGGTGGAGCGCCTCGGCGTGGGCGACCGCATCGGCGTGTATGCGGGCGCGAACTACGCGCTGTCGCATCCGTATGCGGAAATCCAGCAGGAACAGAAGCAGTTCCCGAGCGGCGACGGTTACCTCGGCGCGTGGAGCACACCCGAGCCCGCTTCGCAGGCACAACTCGTCGCGCCACCCGACGGCTTCGCCACGCATACGCAGGTGCAAGGCAAGAGCGCAGTGGACTTCATCGTCGATACGGTGAAGGCGAACCCGAACGAGGTGACGATTCTCGCCATCGGCCCGCTGACGAATATCGCGCTCGCAACCCGGGCGCATCCTGAGATCGTGCCGCTCATCAGGCAGATCATCTACATGGGCGGCGCCATCGACGTGCCGGGCAACACCACGGCGACGGCCGAATTCAACTGGTGGTTCGACCCCGAAGCGGCGCGTGACGTGCTGCGGCTGCCCATCAAACAGACGGTGATTCCCCTCGACGTGACCGACACCGTGAAGATGGACAAGCCCATCTACGATCGCATCGCGCACCATCCGAACAAGCAGACCGTCATCACGCAACTGTTCAGGCAGTTGCACGGCTACGGCTTCGATGGCAAGAACGGTTTCGAGACCAACCCGAACTACACCACCGACATCTGGGACACGCTGACCATCGCTTATCTGATGGACCCGAGCTTCGCGACGCAGACGGAAGAACGCTGGGTCGACGTCGATACGCGCTTCGGCGCGAACGACGGCAAGTCGACCGGTTACGCGAGTTCGCCGCCTGCGGGTCTGCAGAAGATGACCATCGTCAAGCGTTTCGACAACGCACGCTTTTTCGATTTTTACGTCGATCTGCTCACGCGCCCCGTGCCTGTTAAATTGCCGTGACAGATGCGTCGCATGCATCGCATTGCCGTGTGCGAGCGATCATGCGACCGTTCAATTGCATACGCACCATTCACCACCTAGTATCCATTTCGGACCAGCCGGCTGCATCGTCATGCAGCATGTCGGATGTATTCGCCGCAGCATATCGGTGAACGCGGCCGCGCTGGAGTGACTGTTCTTCGACTGGAGCAAAACCGATGCGAAAGATGAGAGCGGTACAGGTGGGCAGCGCGGGCGCCGCGCTGGAACTCGTCGAGCGTGATGTACCGGCGCCTGGCGCGGGCCAGGTGCTGATCAAGGTGCAGGCGTGCGGCATCTGTCACAGCGACTCGCTGACCAAGGAAGGCCAATGGCCCGGCTTGCAGTTTCCACGTGTGCCGGGCCATGAAGTGGCGGGCGTGATCGACACGCTTGGCGCGGGTGTCGAAGGGTGGAAGGCGGGCGAGCGGGTCGGCGTGGGCTGGCACGGTGGACACTGCGGCCATTGCGCGAATTGCAGGCGCGGCTTTTTCGTGGTCTGCGAGAAAGCGCAGGTGCCCGGCATCAGCTACGACGGCGGCTACGCGGATTACCTGGTTGTGCCCGTCGAAGCACTGGCGCGCATGCCCGAAGATCTCAACGATGTCGACGCCGCGCCGCTGCTTTGCGCCGGCATCACGACCTTCAATGCGCTGCGCAATAGCGGTGCACGCGCGGGCGATACGGTCGCGATTCTCGGCATTGGCGGATTGGGCCATCTTGGCGTGCAGTTCGCGCGGCGCATGGGTTTCCGCACGGTCGCGATTGCGCGTGGCGAGGACAAGGCGCCGCTCGCGAAACAACTGGGTGCGCATCACTATATCGACAGCCGTTCGCAGAACGTAGCCGAGGCGCTGAAGGCGCTGGGCGGCGCGAAGGTCATCCTCGCGACGGTCACGAACGGCGACGCGATGACGGCCACGCTCGGCGGATTGGGGCTGGACGGCAAGCTGAGCATACTGGGTGTCGCCGACAAGCCGATCGAAGTGCCGCCCGTGCAGTTCATCATGGGGCGCAATGCAGTGGTGGGCTGGCCGTCGGGTTCGTCGGCGGATTCCGAGGATACGCTTGCCTTCAGCGCACTCTCCGACGTCAAGCCGATGATCGAAACCTATCCGCTCGAACGCGCCGCCGAAGCGTACGAACGGATGATGAGCGGCGCGGCGCGCTTTCGCGTCGTGCTGACGATGTAACAGCAGTTTTAGCGCATCGGCTATGTCAAGAGCCGCCGTCGCGGGCGCGCGACGGCGGACGAAAACCCGGCTCTCCCCCGGATTGACTGGGTTCCCGGCATGCGCCGCAGTTCTGCTTTTATCAATCGATAGCCCGCGAGGGCGTGTCGCCTCCCGCAGCGCGTAAAATGCTGCCTTTTCACAATTTTTGTCGGTATGGTTCAAGCCCCTCAGCGCACAGCGGTCAGCGGCCCGACGCTCGTCCGCCTGCTCGCACGCCTGACGGCTGCCGACGCTTGCGCCTCGAGCCAGTCGCTATCGGACCAGTTGAGCCAGTGGCTCGGCTGGACGGATGCGATCGCGCTGTCGACGGCGCTCAACACTGCGCCGCCTGCCGTTGCGTCGGGCGCGCGCGGTGCAGGCAGCGCCGGGAGCGAGAGCGCGCGCGTGCGTGCCGCGCTGGCGGACGCGATCGCGGGTGACAGCGTGCTCGCGCCCAAGCGTCGGCGCGGATCGGCGCACCACGCGCCCGCCGAAGCCGAACTCAGCTACGCGGATTTCCGTCAGTGCTATCTCGCGCTGCAGCAGGCGATGGAAACCCGCATCGGCAGTCTGCGCGGCCGTTTGCGCAGCCTGCTCGCAGCGCAGACGCCGGACATGACGCGCCTCGCCGTGGTGGACGCAATCATGGAGCGTTCGCTCGGCGCGCGTGAGCGCAGTCTGCTCGGCGCGGTGCCGGGCATGCTGAAAAGCCATTTCGAGCGCTTGCAGAAGGCAGCGCAGGCCGAGCAAGCGGCGCAGGTTCAGTCGGAAGGCGCCAGCCGTGATCAGGCGGGCGCGGCCGCCACGCGCGCGCAGCCTGGCGCGTGGCTCGACGTGTTCCGCAAGGACATGCAAAGCGTGCTGCTCGCCGAGCTCGACATTCGTTTTCAACCGGTCGAAGGGCTGCTGGCTGCCCTTCGCATCAGCTAACTGGGACGACATGTCCAGATATCGCATTGATTTAGTCGTTGTTTTTCTCGTAGGTCTGATGGCTGCTGGATGGGTCGGCGCAGGCTATATCGTGTCGAATCCGCTCGCGCTGGCCGTGACGCTGCTCGTGATCGGCTGCTATGTGGCGGGCGCGCTGGAATTGCAGCGCTATCAGCAGGCCACGTCGACGCTCACGCGTGCAATCGCGGAACTGACGCAGGCACCGCCGATTCTCGGCGCGTGGCTCGAACGGCTGCATCCGGGGTTGCGCAATAGCGTGCGGCTGCGTATCGAAGGCGAGCGCGTCGCGCTGCCGGGGCCGGCGCTCACGCCGTACCTCGTTGGCCTGCTGGTGCTGCTCGGCATGCTGGGGACGCTGCTCGGCATGGTGACGACGCTGCGCGGCACGGGCGCCGCGCTCGAAAGCGCGACCGATCTGCAGGCAATCCGCGCGTCGCTGGCGGCGCCCGTCAAGGGGTTGGGCTTTGCGTTCGGCACCTCGATTGCCGGCGTGGCGACCTCGGCGAGGCTCGGGCTGCTGTCGGCGCTGTGCCGTCGCGAGCGCGCGCAGGCCGCGCAACTGCTCGACACGAAGCTCGCGACCACCCTGCGCGCGGTCTCGCAGAGCCAGAAACGCGACGAGACCTTCAGGCTGATGCAGCGCCAGGCGGACATGATGCCCGCGCTGGTCGATCGCCTGCAGGCGATGATGGGCGTCATCGAACAGCAGGGCGTCGCGCTCAACGAACGCCTGATTTCGAATCAGCACGCGTTCCATGGGCGGACGGAAGCGGCGTATGCGCGGCTGGTGCCGTCGGTGTCGCAATCGCTGAAGGACAGCGCGGCGGAACGCGCGCGCGCGGCGAGCGCCGCATTGCAGCCGGCGATGGAAGCTTCGATGGCGGGGCATGCGCGCGAAATGGCCTCGCTGCGCGACACGGTCGAGCACGCCGTGCAGCGTCAGCTCAACGGATTGACCACCGGCTTCGAAGCCAGCACGGCGACGGTCGCGGATCTGTGGACGAAAGCGTTGACCAACCATCAGTCCGCAAGCGACACGCTGGTTCACGATCTGCGCGGCTCGCTCGAAGGCTTCAGCCAGACCTTCGAACAACGTTCCGCGACGCTGCTGGACGGCGTGTCCGCGCGCCTCGATGCAGCCGCAGGTCAGGTGGCTGGCGCAGCGGAAAGCGCGCGCGCGGCGGGCGCCGCGTTGCAGCCGGCGATGGAAGCGACCATGGCCGCGCACGCGCTCGAAATGGCGTCGCTGCGGGCCACCGTCGAGCAGGCGGTGCAGCGTCAACTCGATGGTCTGTCGAGCGGTTTCGAATCGACCACGACGAATGTCGCCGATATGTGGAACAACGCGCTGGCCGGCCATCAGAGCGCGCATGAAGCGCTGGTCAAGGATCTGCGCGCGTCGCTGGAAGGCTTTAACCATACCTTCGAACAGCGCGCGACCACGCTGCTGGACAACGTCTCGGCGCGCCTCGACGCGACGGCAGGACAGGTTTCGCAGGCATGGACGGATGCGCTGAGCCAGCAGGAACAAACGGGCGAAAAGCTCGCGGACCACAACCGCGCGGCGCTCACGGCGGCTGCCGCCGCATTCGAACAGCACTCGGCGGCACTGTTGCGCGCGGTCGATCAGTCGCACGCCGGTCTGCAGACGGAACTGGCGTCGCGCGACGAAGAACGGCTGGCCACGTGGCGCGCGTCGCTCGAAAGTGTCGCCGCGACCTTGAACCGTCAATGGGATGAAGCCGGCGAACGCAACGCGAGCCATCAGCAGGCGATCAGCGACACGCTCGCGCAAACGGCGCGCGAGTTTTCGGAGCAGACCCAGGCACACGCAAGCAGCACGATCGCCGAGATTTCGCGGCTGGTGCAGGCTGCATCGGAAGCGCCGCGCGCGGCGGCGGAAGTGGTCGCCGAACTGCGCCAGAAGCTCTCCGACAGCATGGTCCGCGATACCGCGATGCTCGAAGAGCGCAGCCGCTTGCTGGCCACGCTCGAAACGCTGCTGGACGCGGTGAACCACGCGTCGACGGAACAGCGCACGGCTGTCGATGCGCTGGTGTCGACGTCGGCAGGTTTGCTGGAGCGTGTCGGCACGCAGTTCACCGACAAGGTCGAAGCCGAAACGCGCAAGCTCGGCAATGTCGCTGCGCAGGTGGCGGGCAGTTCCGTCGAAGTGGCGAGCCTGGGCGAAGCGTTCGGCGCAGCGGTGCGCGGGTTCGGCGAATCGAACGACAAGCTGATGACGCATCTGCAACGCATCGAAGCCGCGCTCGACAAGTCGCTGGCACGCAGCGACGAGCAGCTTGCGTACTACGTCGCGCAGGCGCGCGAGGTGATCGACCTGAGCATGCTGTCGCAGAAGCAGATCGTCGAAGACTTGCAGCAGCTGGCGAACCAGCGCGCTTCGGCGGGAGCTGACGCGGCATGAACGAGGATATCGACGGCGGCGTCGAGCCGACCACACCCATCTGGGCGGCCTTCAGCGATCTGATTTCGGTGCTGCTGGGCGCGTTCGTGCTGATTCTGGTCGGGGTGATCGGCGTGCAGCTGGAGTTGTCCGCGCGTCTCGACGATGCCGTCAAGCAGCGTCAGATGGAAGCGCAGCGCCGCATGACGCTGGAACAGGCGCTCGCGGGGCCGCTCGCTGCCGGGCGCGTGACGCTGGTGATCGGGCGTATCGGCATCAGCGGCAACGTGCTGTTTGCGCTGAACTCCGACCAGTTGCAACCGCAGGGGCGAGATCTGCTGAAAAGCCTCGCCGGGCCGCTGTCCGCGTATCTGCGCTCGCACGACGAAATCCTGATGGTGAGCGGCTTTGCCGACGACCAGCAGGTGCGCTCGGGCAACCGGCGCTTCGCCGATAACTGGGAACTGTCGGCGCAACGCGCGCTGACGGTGACGCGTTCGGTCATCGATGCGGGCATTCCTGCGTCGTCGGTATTCGCAGCGGCGTTCGGCTCCGAGCAGCCGGTGAGTTCGAACGCGGACAGCGAGGGTCGGGCGAAGAACCGTCGCGTGGAAATTGCGGCAGTGCCGAGGCCGTCGTCGTCGGGCGGCGGCGCGCATGAGTAACGCAGCAATCGCAAGCGCGATGGACGTGCAGGCGACGCTCGACGCATGGCGCGAGCAGGGCGCCGACCGTTTCGATCCACTGCGCTTTCACTTCATCGATGCAATGGCGCGGCGTGCGGCCACGCACGAAGGCGAAGCGCGCCGTCTGCTCGATGCTCGGCTCGCGGTTTTGCTCGATGCGTATGCATGCGATCTCGCGGGCCGTGGCGAGCCTGATGATGTGCAGGCTCAGAGCGCGAACACGCGCGGACCGCTGGCCGAACTGGTCGACTACATTGCCAGCCACGCAAAGCCGGATGAAGAAGCCGATGCGCTCAGTCCAGCCGTGCGTTCCGAGTTGAAAGCGCTCGACTACTTCCGCGAAACGTGGTCGAAGGTCAGCGCCGAGAAGCAGTTGCGACAGTCGCTCGAACAGGTGCCGGGCAATGCGGGGCCGCTCAATTCGAGCAGCCTCGTGCATCGTTCGCTTTCGCTGATGCGCGAGTTGTCGCCGGGTTATCTGCAGCAGTTTCTGTCGTATGTCGATGCGTTGACGTGGATGGAGCAGATCACAGGCGTCGGCACGCTGCCCGTCAAGGAAGTGCCGCGCGCCGTGAGCACGAAGAAGGGCGGACGGGCGAAGTCGCGCTGACCGGGCGCGTCAGCCTGGATCGTCATGCTTCCTGTACTGCGACGCGAGCTTGTCCTGCTGGTTCGGCGGAACAGGATCGTAGTGGCTCAACTCGATGCTGTAATTGCCGTGCCCGCCCGCAATCGCATTGAGCCGCGACTGATAGTCGGCCAGTTCCGATAGCGGCACTTTCCCCGCTACCACGACGGCATGCCCCGCCAGATTGCGCGTGCCTTGCACCTGCGCCCGCCGCGACGACAGATCGCCGATGATGTCGCCCATCGTCGCCTCGGGCGTCATCACCTCGATGTTCACGACAGGCTCGAGCAGAATCGGCTGCGCCTTCAGGATCGCGTCGATAAATGCCTTGCGGCCCGCTGTGACGAACGCGACTTCCTTTGAATCGACGGGATGGCTCTTGCCGTCGAACACGGTGATGCGCACGTCCTGCATCGGAAAGCCTGCCAGCGGACCGTTTTCGATCACCTGCAAAATGCCTTTTTCAACGGCTGGCATGAACTGGCCTGGGATTGCGCCACCCTTCACGGCATCGACGAATTCGTAGCCCGCACCACGCGGCAGCGGCTCGACGCGCAGCATCACTTCACCGAACTGACCGGCGCCGCCTGTCTGCTTCTTGTGCCGATGATGGCCTTCCGCCTTGCCGCCAATCGTCTCGCGATACGCGATCTTCGGCGGCCGCGTGATGACGGCGAGCTTGTATTGATCGGTGAGCCGCTCCAGCATGTGCCGCAGATGCAGTTCGCCTAATCCGCGCACGACGGTTTCGTTGGTGCCCACAGGATGTTCGATCCGCAAGCACGGATCTTCCGCCGCGAGCTTCTGCAGGATCTCCCACAGACGCTGTTCATTGCCGCGCCGCTCCGGCTCGATCGCGAGGCCGTAGATCGGCGTCGGGAAATCGAGCGGCGCGAGATGGATGTTGCCGTCTTCGGGCGCGTCGTGCAGCACGGCGTCGAAGAAAATCTCGTCGACTTTCGCGGTCGCGCAGATCTCGCCGGGACCGGCCTGCGAGACTTCTTCGTGATCCTTGCCTTGCAGCAGCATCAGATGCGCGACGCGAAAGGGCTGGCGCGCATCGCCGATATAGAGCTGACTGTCACGCCGCACGGTGCCCTGATGGATGCGGAACACGGCCATCTTGCCGATGTACGGATCGATGACGATCTTGAACACGTGCGCGAGCACATGCTTGTTCGGATCAGGCTCGGCCTGCACGGTGTCGCGCCTGCCATCGACATCGCGATAGAAGAGCGGCGGATTGCCTTCGAGCGGATTGGGCAACAGCTTGACGAACACATCGAGCAGTTCGCGGATGCCTGCACCCGTCGCCGACGACGTAAAGCAGACGGGCACGAGATGACCTTCGCGCAGCGCGCGTTCGAACGGTTCATGCAACTGCTCCGGCTTGATCGCTTCCCCCTGTTCGAGATACAGCTCCATCAGCTTGGCGTCGAGTTCGATCACCTGATCGACGAGTGCATCGTGCGCGGACGCCACGCTCAGAAAATCCGATTCGCCGGATGGATTGAAGAAGCAGTCGACCACGGCATGCGCGCCCTGCGCGGGCAGGTTGATAGGCAGACAGGTGTTGCCGAAAGTCTCCTGAATCTCGGCGAGCAGTTCGGGCAGATTCACCTTGTCGCCGTCGATGCCATTCACGACGATGATCCGGCACAGCTTGCGCGACTCGGCCCACGCCATCATGCGGCGCGTGGTCATTTCGATGCCGGTGCGGGCGTTGATCACGATGGCCGCGGTTTCGACGGCGGGCAGCGCGCTGATGGAGAGGCCGGAGAAGTCGGGGTAGCCGGGGGTATCGGCGAGGTAGATGCGGGTGTTCTGGTATTGCAGATGGGCGATCGCGGAGGAGAGCGAGTGGTGGTATTTGCGCTCCAGCGGATCGAAGTCGCAGACGGTCGACCCTCGATCGCCGCTGCCTGCCGCGTGGATCGCGCCTCCGTCCTTGAGCAGCGCCTCGATTAGCGAGGTTTTGCCGCAACCGGCGGGGCCGACCAACGCGATGGTACGGATGGCTTCGGGTGGGTAATCCATGGCCGTCCTCATTCTGCGACAGTTATTCGGCCATTATTGGTGAAAATGGCGCGTCCTGCCAGACGGCGCACAAGAAATTGCGTTCTCGGGTATGCTGCGGCGCGGTAAAAACGATCGCACCTGTTTCTGATAAGGTGGTCCGATCGTCACCCCTATTCATTTGATCAGCCACGTCATGACCCAACAGCTCAGAATCGATTTTGTCTCCGATATTGCCTGCCCGTGGTGCGCCATCGGCCTTGCTTCGCTGCGGCAAGCCGTTGCGAACCTCGGCGACAAAGTGAACGCCGAGTTCGCGATGCATCCGTTCGAACTCAATCCGCAGATGGGGCCGGAAGGCGAGGCGATTGTCGAGTATCTCGGCAAGAAGTATGGCCGCACGCCCGCGCAAATCGAAGAAACGCAGGCGATGATCCGCGAGCGCGGCGCAGATGTCGGTTTTACGTTCGGGCCGCGCAACTACGTGTACAACACGTTCGATGCGCATCGGCTGATGTACTGGGCGGGTATCGAAGGCAAGCAGTTGCCGCTCAAGCTCGCGTTGTTGCAGGCGTATCACGGCGACGGCAAGGACCCGAGCAATCATGACGTGCTGGTCGAAGCTGCGCAATCCGTCGGTCTCGATGCTGACAAAGCCCGCGCGGTGCTGAGCGGCAACGACTATGCCGACAAGGTCCGCGCCGAAGAGGAACAGTTCCAGGCAATGGGCATTCAGTCAGTGCCGTCGATCATCTTCAATCAGAAATACCTGGTGACGGGCGGCCAGCCCGTCGAAGCATTCGAGCAGGTGATCCAGCAGATTCTGGCCGAAGAGGAAGCCAGCGCCTGAGTTATCTCGGCGCGTTAAAAGTATTTGGTCGCGCCCGCATACACCGCGAAATGCGGCGCGTATTGCGGCGCGCCAACACCGATGCCCGAACCGTCGCGCAGTTCATACACACGGTTGAACGCGTTCATCACGACAAGGCGTGCATCGAACTTGCCGATCAGCGGCTGGTTGAAGTGCTGGATCACGCCGAGATTGACCTGTGCATAGACGGGCAGACGGGCGGTGTTCGCAAAGCCGCTGCGCAATCCGCTGCCGACCAGGCCATCGAAGGTGAACGTGGTCTTGCCGAAATCGTACGCGCCGCCGAATGAAGCCGTCACGCGCTGGTCGTGATCAAGAAACACCCAGTGGCTGTTGATGAAGGCCAGTTCGTCGGGATCGAAGTTGAACTGCGCTGAACTGATCTGCTTGCCCTGCGCGCGGCTGTATGCGAGGTTCAGATAGCCGGACACGTTGCCCTGCCGGTAGTTGGCCGTGAATTCGACGCCGTAGGTCTTGCCGTACTGATAGTTGAACGGCGTGTAGATCAACGCGGTGCCGAACTGGCCTTCGTCGAGCAGATTGGTCGATTTCTTGTAGTACGCATCGAGCCCGAGCGTGAGCGCCGAGCCGACCTTCTGCGTAATGCCGATATCGAAGTAATGACTGCGTTCCGGCTGCACAGGGTCGTTCTGGTTCGACGGGCTCTGGTTCGTCGTGCCGTTGAACTTCGAGATCGTCGAGCCGGACACCAGTTCGAACGCGGGCGGCGTGAAGTAACGTGCGTAGCCCGCGTGCACGGTGGTGGTCGGCGTGAGCGTGTACACCATGCCGATGCGCGGGCTCAACTGGCTCGCGCTCGTGTATTCATCCATGCGGTCGTAGCGCAGACCGTAGTTCAGCGTGAGACGGTCGGTGACTTTCCATTCGTCCTGCGCATACAGGCTGTATAGATAGCCTGTCTTGCTACTGTTGTCCTGAATGTTGAACGGTTGATCGGATAGCTGATTGCCGTTTTCATCGACAGAAAATACGTTCACGCTGTTGTCGAATACCGCATGTTCCTGCTGGAAAAACAGGCCCGCGCGTATCGTGTGTTTATCGTTCAGACGCCAGGTGGTATCGACTTGCGCGCCGTTGGCCGAGTTGCTGTGAAAATCTTCCGACGCCACACCATTGAACAGCAGATCGCCGACAGGATCCGGATTGAACTTCGTGCGCGTATAGCGCGTGAACAGCGCCACCTGATAATCGAATGCACCGCCGTTCGTGCCTTGCAACGCGACGGCAGCGAACTGGTTCAACTCCGATTGCGTTTCGTTGAGTTGCGATGAATCGAAGGTGCTGTTGCCGTTGAGCGTGAAGCTGGTCGGCAGGCCCGGCGTATTCGGAATCTCGAACTGGTTGCTGGTCGTGCCGAACAGCACGCTCACGCGCGTCTGCGGATCGATGATGTACGACAGATAGCCGAATGCGTCGCCTTGACGCGTGTGATCGTGAATCGCATTGGCGCTCGCCGTCGGATTCTCGATGCCCAGATTGTTCACGCCGAGCGAGCCGCTCAGGTAGTAGCTGAACGGTCCCTGGCTGCCGTATACATCGGCGCTGGTCTTGATGGTCTGATGGCTGCCGCCGAACACGCTGACCGAGCCGCCGTTGCCTTCGTCGCCCGTTTTGGTGCGGATATCGACGATGCCCGCCGTGCGATAGCCGTACTGCGCGGGCAGCGCGCCCGTCAGCAGATTGACCTGATCGATGATGCGCGTATCGAGCGACTGGCCGAAGCCACTGATCGGCTCCGGAATGATGATGCCGTTGATGCGGTACTGAAGATTCGCGTGATCGCCGCGCACATGCAACTGGCCGTAAGAGTCTTGCGCGACACCGGGCGCCTGCAGCAGCACCTGATTGAGCGGCGTGTCCTGGCCGACGGGGAGCGTATCAATGTCGTCCTGCGTGAAGCGATAGACGCTGCTGCCCGTTTCGGGCAATAAGCCGTTGCGGACATCATCGAGACGTTTGGCGCTGATCTTCACGTCGCTCATCTCTTGCGTCGCGGTGACGCTGTCGGTGGGCGCGGAAGTGTCTGCCGTCGCCGCCGATACGCGTGAAGCGGCCGCGAAGAGTATCAGCGTGGCGTACTTGATGGGTGTGTGGTTGCGCATTTTTATTGTGTGCTCGATGTCGTTGAGTGATGCGTTTTTCAGGCGCGAGCGTGTCCAATCCATAGGAATCCTATGAATGAAACATGCGATGAACCTGTTTTCGTTCGACCCGCGCGATAGTGACTCACGCGGCTTGATGAACTGCTTTTTGTCTGACTCTCCGCTTTCTCGTTGCTGCAAGAAATCACGATGGCGATGTTATAACATAACACTAAAGTAAAGCAATCGTCGGTTGGCGAGATGCAACAGGATCGAATGGTTGTATTTGCAAGCTGATTGAAACCGGATCGCAAGAAAAAAATCTTCGAAGCCGATGGAATAACCCGGAATCGATTGCGTTAGCTCCTGTGTCGCAGAGTCTGTCCCGCGCGCGCCCGCTCATGTGCGGACGTGTGGAGCGTCATGCCGGGACTCATAACATCAAGCGAGGAAAGCTCTTGAGTCGCAACACGGTTCAACCGGGGTGGGTGCGGATCACGCACTGGATCAATGCGTTAGCGGTCGTGCTGATGGTCATGAGCGGCTGGCAGATCTACGATGCGTCGCCGATCTTCCCCGTCATCCAGTTTTCTCCTTCGATCACGCTAGGCGGCTGGCTTGGCGGCGCGCTGCAATGGCACTTCGCGGTCATGTGGTTGCTGGTCGCGAATTTCATCGTGTATCTCGCCTTCACCGTGGCGTCGGGGCGCTTCAGCAGGAAACTGTTGCCGCTCACGCCGAAGCAGATCGTGACCGATCTGTTCGCCGCTTTGCGCGGACGCCTGAAGCACGACGATCTCGCGCACTACAACGCGATCCAGAAGTTTGCGTATCTGGTCGTCATCGCCGATATCGTGCTGATCGTGCTGTCCGGGCTGGCCGTGTGGAAATCGGTGCAGTTTCCGCTGCTGCGCACGCTGATGGGCGGTTACGACAATGCGCGCATCGTGCACTTCGTCTGCATGAGCGTGCTGGTGGCGTTCTTCGTCGTGCACGTGGTGATGGTTGCGCTCGTGCCGCGTTCGTTGCTGCTGATGATCCGGGGGCGCTGAATCATGACGATCAGAAAGCGAACCCCACAGCCCGGCTCGTTTCTCGCAACCCATGGCGAGTCGATCATCCGTGATGCCCAGCGCGAACTCAAATCGCCCGCGCGGCGTCTGTTCGGTCAGCGGCTGCTGACGCTCGGCGGTATCGCGCTGCTCTCCGGTTGCGACCTGAGCAACGACAAGACCGTGAATACCGCGCTGCGCCGTATTTCGTTTTTCAACGACGACGTGCAGGCCGCGCTGTTCGATCCGAACAAGCTCGCGCCGACGTATCCCGAGTCGATGATCACAAAGCCGTTTCCATTCAACGCGTTCTATGACATCGACGACGTACCCGAAGTCGATGCTGCGAATTACCACTTGCAGATCGGCGGCCTCGCGCACGGCAAGCGCGTATGGACGCTCGACGAACTGCGCGCACTGCCGCAGGAAAGCCAGATCACGCGCCATATCTGCATCGAGGGATGGAGTGCGATCGGTCATTGGGGCGGCGTGCGCTTCGCCGATTTCCTGCGCCGCTCGGGTGCCGACACCACGGCGAAGTACGTGTCGCTGCGTTGCGCGGACAACTACTGGACCAGCATCGACATGCCGACGGCGCTGCACGCGCAGACCTTGCTCACGCTGACCTACGACGGCGAAGTACTGCCGCCGAAGTACGGCTTTCCCATGAAGCTGCGCATGCCGACCAAGCTTGGCTACAAGAATCCGAAGCATATCGTTTCGATTGAAATCACGAACCAGTATCCGGGCGGGTACTGGGAGAACCAGGGCTACAACTGGTTCGGCGGCTCGTGACGCCTTGACGTTGTTCTCTCTCGCCGCACTTAAACGCACCTAAACCAACTATTCGGGAGCTTCCATGTCTTTCCGCATCAAACTCGTTGCCACGCTCGTGACAGCCACGCTGGCGACAGCTGCGCTCGCGCAGACGCCGGCCGTGAAGCCTTCGCGCATTCGCGGAGAAATCGTGTCGCTCGACGGCGATACGCTCAAGGTGCATCGCCGCAGCGGCGATACGGTGTCGATCGAAGTGAAACCGGCGGTGACGGTGTCGGCAGTCAAGTCGATGCAACTGTCGGATATCAAGCCGGGTTCGTTCATCGGCACGGCGGCGACCACGGGCACCGACGGCAAGCTGACGGCGACGGAAGTGGTCGTATTCCCCGAGTCCGCGCGCGGCACGGGCGAAGGGCACTACGCATGGGATCTCGGGCCGAACAGCTCGATGACCAATGCGAATGTCGATACCGTCGTGCAGAGCACGAGCGGGCGCGACCTGAAGCTGTCGTACAAGGGCGGCAGCAATGTCGTGACGGTGCCGCCTAATGTGCCCATCGTGACCTTCACGCCCGCCGCGCATAGCGACCTGACGCCTGGCAAGAAGGTGTTCGTGGTCGCAACGCCGGCTTCGCAAGGTGCGTATGTTGCGCAGCGCGTCGTGGTCGAAAAGGATGGTGTCGCGCCGCCGATGTAATCGCTGGCGCGAGTGCTTTGCTGAACCGCTTTGCTGACGCCTGGGCATGAAAGCTCAGGCGTCAGCGGATTAATTTCGCCAATTTTTTTCCATTTTTGTTATTGGCTGCGGCGATAAGATCGTCGCAGCCGTAATAAAAAAGGACAAAGAAATGGCGAATAGCATGAAGCTGCCGGCGTCGGTGAATGCCGGGAAATCATTGAAGATCGACGCGATTCGATTTCTCGCGGCGTTCTGGGTGCTGATGTACCACTTCAAGCCGCCTCTCTTCAGGCAGTTGCTGCCGCATCAGCTTTCGTTTCTGGGCGGCGCGTTGTGGTCGGGTGCTACCGCGCTATTTGCCGGGCCGGCTGCCGTGATTGTGTTCTTTGTGATTTCCGGGTATTGCATTCATGCCGCATATCACAAGGATGTCGCGCTCAAGCCAATCAACTATTACGCATCGCGCTTCGTCCGTATTGGATTGCCGCTGATCGTGCTCTTATGCGTCGTGCAGCCATTGCCGGCCGGACAGAACTATCTGGAATCCGTGTTGTGGTCGCTTTACTGCGAAATGGTGTACTACGCGGTCTATCCGTTTTTGCGGCCGCGGTTTTCTCACATCGGCGAAATGATCGTCGGCTGTGTGTTGATGGCGGGTGTGATGGTCGCGTGCGTGCGGCTGTTGGGGCATCCCGCGTGCCACGGCTGCGTGATTGAAACCTACCACGTGCCGGGTACGGCTTTGCTTTACGCAGCAGGCTGGATTGCCGGATGTCTGATTGCAGAATCGCAGCGCAATGCGGCGCAATTCCAGATTCGCGGCGCGTATTCGCCGCTCACGCTGGCAATGAAGCGCGGCCTCGATGTGAGCACGCGTGCGCTCGCCAATCATCTTGTCGCGTTGCGCGTGGTCGTCGTCGCAGCAGGCGCATTCGTGATGATCCTGCTGTCGGAATCGAGCCTCAAGCCTGCGATGCTGCCGCTGATCACGCCGGATATCAGCTTGCCGGTATTCCAGTTCCTCGCGGCCATCTGGATCGCAACGGAAACGGCGACGCCTTCGCAATCACGCGTGTGGTCCGTTCTCGCCGTGTTCGGCGCGTGGTCGTACAGCCTTTACCTATGCCACAAGACTGCGCTGGCGCTACTCGAAATGACGGCATTCGATGAAGCATCGCGTTACGCGTGGTTCGTCGAAGTGGCGTTGGCGTTTGCCATTAGCTACGCGTTCTATCGCCTCGTCGAGAAGCCGTCGCATGTCATTTCGCAACGGCTGCGAAAGTACTCGCCGGATGTGCCGGGCGCGCCCGCCGCGTGAGCGGCAGCGGCGCAGCCCGTGGGTGTTGCAATTAAGGCGTCCAGCGATACACGATCATGCTCGTGCCGTTGTAGTTGTCTTTCGTGATCATGTATTCGCCCGTCGATCTCAGATAGGCGCGTAAGCCATACATCGAATCCACGTCATTGCCGACATCGACATTGCCGGGATTCGAATTGGTCAGCGTGGTGGCGAGTTGGCCCGTAGTGAGATTGAACGCGTCGATATTGGGCACCGTGTGCACATAGCCGACGAACAGATAGTTGCCCGCTGCCGTCATCGACTTCGCATTCGCGCTGGTCAGATTGATCACCGGGTCGGGGCGCGTCATGTTGCCCGCACTCCAGCCGTGATACACCTCGATACGCGTGCTCATCGCGGTCCAGTCCGAACTGCCTGCTATGCCTTGCGCAAGAATCATCGTGTCGCTTTCGGCGAGATAGATGATGCGCGTCAGCGGGCGAATGCTCATTGGCACCGGCAGCGCGATGGCGGCGCCCCAGCTCGGCTTGCCGTATCCATCGAAGCCCGTTAGCGGATAGTGATAGATGTGATTCGTGCGATCGAGTCCGGCCCAGATGTCGCCCTTGCTATCGATGCTGAATCCCGCCGTGATCGATCGGGTCGTATTGAACGCGGCGCCGGGCAGCGATCCGTCCGGCACTGCGATATAACCCTTCGACGGTTCGAAATGGTAGAAGTAGAAGATAGCCGGGTTTTGTCCCGATGCAACGAGAATGCGATTGCCGCCCACGCTGACAAGCTGGCCGAAGTGCTCGTCGCGTTGCGTGTCGTTGACGTTGAGTCGCGGGTCATTCGGATACGAGAAAGGATCGACGGTGTTCGCGACAAACGTGCCGCCTGCCGTGCCTGAATAGATATTCGTGCCGCTATAAAACAGCGCGCCATCCGTCACCGGGTCGGGCGCAGCGACGGCCTCGAAGTTGAGCGCCTGCAGTTTCCATAGCAGCGTGCCCGCGCTGTTGTACGCGTGAATGTCGGTGCCACCGTTGCGGCCCAGATCCCAGCCGCCGCCCCACGGATTGTTGAGGACATAGAGATTGCCAGCCGAGTCCTTGCCGATGCCTTCTATACGCGTGAACCGCTTGTCGCCCACCTGACCTCGCGTGCCTGTCGTGCTGTCGAGATAACCGCCTTGAACACCGAACGTGCCGGCCAGTTGCGGCGTGCCCGTCACGTTGTAGAGCTTGATATTCATGTCAGGGCCTTCGTCGCCGACCATCAGCAGCCCTGTCGAGGTATCGACATATAGCGCGGAAGGGCGCGAGGTTGCATCCATCGCGATCGTGTTCAGCAATGCGCCCGTAGGACCATATTCGACGACGATGCCCGCACTCTTGCGCGCGACCCACAGGTTGCCCGCGCTATCCAGCGCAAGCGCGCCTGGCCCTGAAACGGCGATGTCCTGCAGCCACGCGCCGTCGGTCGTGAAGACGCGCACGCGATTGCCGAAGAAGTCGCTTGCGTAGAGTGTCGAGCCCGTTGTCGCGAGACCGGTGATCGCATCGACACGCGTCAGCGTGTTCCATGAACTGACGTTGATGACGAGATCGCGTGTGCCCGTCGCGCGGTTGTATCGTCCCACGCCGCCGCTGCCGTATTGCGTGCCTGCCTGCATCGCCGCAAAGATCGACGTTGCATTGCCAGTAATGGCGCTGCCCTGGAACTCGCTGTGAATGCCGATCGATCCCATGCTGCGTCCGTTCTGATAGATCGCGACGCCACCTTCGTTCTCGTCCCACAGCGATGCCGTATAAATCACGCCTTCCGGTGCGACCCACATCGAACGTGCACCGTTGCCGACATGCGTGGCGAGCGTGCCATACGTATTGGCGAGCCAGTCAGTGGTGTATTGCGCGTGAGCAAGCGAGCAAAGCATTGCCATAAGAACGCCGAAGCACAGCGCATGAAAACGTATTCGATATTTGGACATTCGGCATGTTCTCCTGTAGAGCCATCCATAGCGATGCAGGAAATTTTAAGTGCCCATTTATTCAAATAGGTGTCGATACGCGAACGCAAGTGCAGAAAACGCGAGTTGGATAATTCGACGCATCGAAGAACATGCTTTGCGCATCGCGTCGGCGGCAAGCAGCGTGACGAAAAAATCTTCAGGTTATGCATGCCGCACTAGAATGGGTTAATGCCGCATGCGTTTTTGCGGCGATGCGGCTTTGTCTGCGCATCCAGTGTTTCCGCATCGGAGAATCAGCATGCCGACCTATCAGTATCGTTGCGAAAGTTGTGAGGAGAAGTTTGAACACGCCGAGCACGTCGCAGAACACGCAACAGTGCAACTGAAATGCCCTAAATGCGGCAGCGAAAAGGTGCAGCATGCACCGGCGCCATTCGTCGCAAAGACTTCGCGCAAGAGCTAGATGTGGCACATCGACGCGTGACATAAGCGAGACACGTCGATGCAACCATGCGAAGCATGCAGGGCTTTGTGCCTTACCGTTTGTCGGCCAGCGGCAACGACGTGTCGAGCGTGTCGTGCTGCGCGCGGCGCCGGTCCACACGCAGATTGTCGGCAAAGGGCACATCGGGTTTCATCACGAAGCTCAACGCGATTCCGCAGACCATCACACCAATCGACAGCATGAACGTCACGTTCCAGTTGCCGAGGTGATCGACCACATAACCCGCCACCACAGGGCTCACGATGGCCGCAATGAAACCATTGCCGCTCATGATGCCGCTCGCGGTGCCGGAGCGGTCGTACGCAATATCCATCGGAATCGCCCACATCGGGCCGATATTCATTTCGTTGAAGAACATCGCCGCGGCGAGAAAGATCAGCGAGTACATCGGGTCGTGCAACAGCACGACAGGAATCAGCGACAGCGCTGTCAACGCCATGCAGCCCGCGACCAGATAGCTGCGCGCGAGTTTGACGTTGCCCGACTTGCGCAACAGCCGGTCGCTGACCAGCCCGCCCGCCAGATCGCCGATCACGCCTGCAACGAACACACCGGACGTGAACACGACGGCCTTCTTGATGTTCAGATGGAAGCTGTGCATGAAGTACAGCGGCATCCAGTCGAGCATCAGCCAGAGAATCCAGTTGTAGCAGAAGTAGACGGCCGACACCGGCGCCATGCGGCGATAAAGACGCATCCACGTGCCGGGCGCATCGACGGGATGCACTTTGGGTGGCGGCAATGCCGCGAGTTCTTCGCGCGTGATGCGTGCGTGATCGGCGGGACGCTCGGTATAGGTGACGATCCACAGCACCAGCCAGCCCGCGCTCAATGCGCCGAGCAGATAAAACGAGAAGCGCCAGTTGAACGCCGTCATCAACGCGAGCACGAGTATCGGTGCAATGGCGTTGCCTAAACGCGCGCATGAATGCGTGATGCCTTGCGCCATGCCGCGCTTGTCCTTCGTCACCCATGCGGCCATGGCGCTGGTCGAGGCCGGGAAGGTCGCGCCTTCGCCGAGGCCGAGCAGCAGCCGCGCGGCGATCAGCGAGAAGAAACCTCCCGCAAAGCCTGTGAGCGCCGTCGCGATGGCCCACACGGCCGCGCACGCAATCAAGGTGCGGCGTGCACCGAACCGGTCGCTAACCCAGCCGCCGATAAACTGAAAGATCACATACGGATACGCGAACGCGGAAAAGATCAGCCCGAGCTGCGTATTCGTGAGTCCAAGCTCGCTCTTGAACTGACCGGCCGCCGTGCTGATATTGACGCGGTCCACATAGGTGATGAAGTACATCAGGCAGAGCATCGCGAGCACCGTCGTGGTCGCCTTGGGCAGCAATCGTTTCATGTCTCCTCCTCGTATTGTCGGATGCAAGCCGCCGTCAGCGTTGGTTCGAACCGGCAGTGAACGCCGCCACGCCTGCGCGGAATGCCGCGCTGCCATAGACGGATTCGATCAGGTCTTCGTCGTCGAGTCGCTGTTCGACGACGATGCGCCGCAAGCTCTCTTTCACCGCGTGCTGCGTCACCTGCGACAGCGCGCCGAGACGTTGCGCGAGAGCAAGCGCCATGTCGCCGAGCGCGTCTTTCGCACAGATTTCGTAGACATAGCCGCACGCGAGTGCGTCCTGTGCGGAAAGAAAATCGGCGAGCAACAGCATCTTCTTCACACGCGGCACGCCGAACGCAGCGTGAAGCCGCGCGAGATTGCGCGACGACAGTGTGTTCGACAAGGTCTTCGCAATCGGCGCGCCGAATTTCGATCCTTCGCTGCAGAGGCGAAAGTCGCATGCGGTAGCGAGTGCGAGACCGCCGCCAACCGCCCATCCGTCGATCACCGCGATGGTCGGCACGGCAATGCGTTCGACGGCATCGATCACGCGCTCGACGAGCGCTTCATAGGCGACGCCCTGGCGGCCATCGTGGAAGTCGGTGAAATAGCCGATGTCGGTGCCTGACACGAACGATTTGCCACCCGCACCGCGCAGCACGATGCAGCGCACGTCGGCATTGCGCCGGCATTCGTCGATCGAGGCGAGCAGCGCTTCGTACATCGGTATCGTCATCGCGTTGTGACGCTCGGGCCGATCGATGAGGATTTCCGCCGTCGCCGCGTCCAGCATGTTCAGGCTGACGTGTTCGCTCATGGCTTCGTCCCATCCGTTCCGTTGATCTCGGCGAACAGTTCGTCGTTGTGCTCGCCGAGCAGCGGCGGGTGGCGCCGCACCTGCTGCGGCGTGCCGAGCAGCTTGACGGGAAAACCGATGTTCTTCACCTTGCCCTCGATCGGATGATCGATCTCCATGCACATGCCGCGATGCTGTGCGTGCTCGCTGCCGAACGCCTCGGGATACGACAGAATCGGGCCGGCAGGAATGCCTGCAGCGAGCATCGTGTCGATCCACTCCTCGCAATCCCGTTGAGCAAACGACTGCTCCAGCATTTCGATCAGCGCTTCGCGGTTCTTCAGCCGCAACGACACGGTTTCGAAATCGGAGTGGCGCAGCAGTTCGGGCCGCTCGATCAATGCACACAGCTTCGACCACAGCTTCTGGTTGGTCGCGCCCATCACGAAGTAGCCGTCGCCCGCTTTGACGGCCTGATATGGCGCGCTCATCTTGTTGCTGGTGCCGAGCGGCGTGGGCGGCACGCCTGTGCCCCAGTAGTCGGACATGTCCCAGATCGAGAACGCCATCGCCGAATCGAACAGCGACGCGTCGATATGCTGCCCGACGCCCGTTTTCTGCGCGCCGATATACGCGGACAGCAGGCCATACACAGCAAACAGCGCGCAGCCGATATCGGCGACAGGCACACCGGCTTTCACGGGCTTGCCGCCCTTGTAGCCCGTCACGCTCATCACGCCCGACATCGCCTGCGCCATCAGATCGAAACCGGGCCGCGACGCCCACGGCCCGCTCTGCCCGAAGCCGGAAATGCTCGCGTAGACGATCTTCGGATTGATCGCGCGGATCGACTCGTAATCGATGCGCAACCGCTGCACCACGCCAGGCCGGTAATTCTCGACGATCACATCGGCGGTTTTCGCCAGCTTGTAGAAGAACTCGCGGCCTTCATCGCTCTTGAGGTCGAGCGACAGCGAACGCTTGTTGCGGTTCATGTTGAGAAAGCCCATGCTATCCGGGCCTTTCATCTTGAAGCCCATCGCGCCGCGCGTCTGATCGCCTTCGAGCGGCTCGACCTTGATCACGTCGGCGCCGAGATCGGCGAGCAGCATGCAGGCGAACGGTCCTGCCATCACCTGGCTGACATCCAGCACCCGAATGCCTTGCAGCGGCAAAGGCCGCGAACCGGTCGATTCATCTGATTCGTTCCATCCGGTCGATTCGGTCGATTGATCGGATTGCGACATGTGTGCGTCTCCTGAAAGATATGGGCGAGCGGGCGCCGCCGGCTCGATGCCGGAATAGGTAGGTGGCGAGCAGAGGAGGGTGATTAGAAGCGGTACGAGCGCGGCATCGATTCAATCGAACGCGAAGTGGCGCTTGCGGGTAGCGGGAAAAGATGGGCGTTTGTCATGCCGTCTCCATGTGCTTGTTGTAGGCACAACTCTCACCCAGCGGAGGAATGGCGGCAAGAACGTAACGGTCATGGCTGGATTCGCAAATTGCGAAAGCGCCTGACAAACAGTCGAAGTGCCTACGGCGCTGAGGCCGTCATCGCGGTCACGACGTTCTGCAGCGTTTGCGCCTGCGCATGCCCTTCGACACACGACAGCACATAGCTGCGCTGATGCCAGTCGCCCTGCAGTTCGGCGCAGGCGAGGGCATCTTCGGGATGAAAACTGTCCAGCACGTCGGGCGGCATCAACCCGACGCCCAGACCATGCCGCACGAACGCGAGCATCGTGTCGAAGCCGTTGACGAGGAAATCATTGGTGAAATGACGGCCCCGGCTGCGATACGCGCGCTGCACGGCGGAGAGAATCGCCGAGCCCTTGCCGAGACTGACGAGCGGCATGTCGAGCAGGTCGTCGATGGCGACGGGCGCAGCGGGAAACTGGAAATGCGTTCGGCTATAGACCAGCACGAGCCTGTCCTGCCGGTACGGCACCTGCGGCAGATCGAGAAAGCCGCTCTTTTTCTCGTAGATGCCGATATCGATCACCTTGTCGCGCAGCATCTGCTGGACGATCTTGCTGTTTTCCTCGACCACCTTCAGCGCGATGCCCGGATACTGCCGCTGGATACCGGCAATGTCGCGCGCCAGAAATTCGATCACCACCGCTTTCGGCGCACCGATGATGATGCGCCCCTGCTGACCCTGCGCGAGCGCCTGTGCGTCGCCTGCCAGCCGGTCGACGAGGGTGTCGATCTGGCGGATATAGCGCAGCAGCTTGTCGCCCGATTCCGTCACTTCGACGCCATGCGGCACGCGCCGGAACAGCTTCGCGCCCAGTTGCGCTTCGAGTTCGGATACGCGCCGCGAGGCAGCGGCCACGGCGAGCCCGAGTTTGTCGGCGGCGCGCGAGATGCTGCCTTCGTCGACGATGGCGAGGACCAGCCGGACAGTGGTGGTGTCGAGTCTCACGGTGGTGCTGATCTCCTGATGGGAACAAAGGATGCGCGCTCAACGGAATTTTGCGTGAGTAAGATATACGCACAACCCGCACGAACGGGCAAATTTACGGCATCATGCGAATGCCTGGCGTTTCCCTGTTTCTGCCTTGTACACGCCATGTCGTTGTGTGACCCGGTTGCCTGATCGGGTCGCCAGACTCAAGTCCGACATTTTCAGGTCGTTATTCCAAAGAGCAAAGCTTGCACCGCGATGGATCGGAACGCGGCGTCCCGAACACGGCGGAGCCATGTCTGAGAACACTTTCATGTTTGATTCGCTACTGGCGACTCCCACGCCAGAGAAGGCTGTCGTGAGTCCCTCCGTGCGGGCCGCGTTGCTGTCCGCACTGTTCGACAACGCGTGGCCGCTGTTCCTGTCGGGACTGTCCAGCATCTTCGTGGCGGTGGTCGCGTGCTTCCGGCTGCACCAGACATGGACCGCCGCGTGGCTGATCGCCGATATCGCCATGCTGGCCACGCGTCTTGGCATCGTGCGGCTCTATGTGGCGCGCAGCGGCATCTGCGCGGTGCATCCCGGCCCGTGGGCGGCGCGCTACGCGCCCGTCAGCCTGATCGCCTGCCTGCTGCTCGGCCTTGGCACGGCGGCGTGTTTCCTGTCGCCGGACAAGGAACTGGCTACGCTCGCCATCATGGTCGCGGCGGGCATTCTCGGCGGCATTGCGTCGCGTAACGCGGCGCTGCCGCGCCTGGCCATCGCGCAGATCTTTCTTGCCACGGTGCCCATCGGTATCGGCGCACTGATCGCGCCGCAAAGCGGTGCCTGGATTCTGGTGCCGCCGCTCATCGCGTACAACGCAGCGATGGTTTCCGTCGTGCGTCGCCACTACAACGGCCTCGTCGCGCTGATGACAGCCGCGCAGCGCCACGCCGAACTGGCCGCGCGCTTCGACGCGGCGCTCGCTTACATGCCGCACGGGCTGTGCACCGTCGATGGCGCGGGCAACGTGGTGATCGCCAATCGCCGCACGGCCGAGCTGTTCGGCGCGACGGTCGAAATGCTGAAACTCAACGTGCCGCTGCCGGAATTTATCGGTCACGTCGGCATTACGCAGTTCGGCGAGACGCTGCGCAAGCGGCTGGTGGAACGCTGCACCGCGTGGCTTGGCGACGAGCATCGTCCGATGGACCTCGAACTGGAAGATGGCCGGCAACTGGAACTGACCCGCAACCCGGTGCCGGACGGCAGCGCGATCATCATCATCGAGGACGTCACCGAGCGGCGGCAAACCGAGGCGAAGATCCTGCATCTCGCGCGGCACGACGCGCTGACGGGGCTGCCGAACCGGCGCGAACTGCGCGACCGGCTGGAGCAGATCCTGATGAGCACGGCGCTGCGCAAGAACGGATCGATCGCGATGATGTATCTGGATCTCGACGGCTTCAAGCAGGTCAACGACCGGCTTGGCCACTGTGCAGGCGACGAAGTGCTGGAAACGGTGGCCACGCGGCTGTCGCGCGTGCTGCGTCCCGGCGAACTGGTGGCGCGGCTGGGCGGCGACGAGTTCGCGATCATCGCTGACCATACGACACTGCCGTCCGTGGTCGCGCTGGCGCAGCGCGTGATCCGCGATATTGCGTTGCCCTATCATCTGTCGACGGGCGAAGCCGTCAGCATCGGCACGAGTGTGGGCATTGCGCTCGCCGCGAACGAAGACTCCGTCGATGGCCTGATCCGCCGCGCGGACCAGGCGCTGTACAGCGCGAAGCAGGCAGGCCGCGGCACGTATCGCGTGGCGAACGCGTAAGCGAACGCGCAGCCCAAGCCTGCCACAAACCCGCCGTCAGGCGAGCGCGACGACGGCGATCTCGACCAGCAGTTCCGGCGCGGCCAGCTTCGCCTCGACCGTCGCGCGAGTCGGCGCGCAGCCGGGCGCGACCCACGCATCCCACACGCTGTTCATGTCCGCAAAATCGCGCTCGATATTCGCCAGCCACACCTGAGCCGACACCAGCCGCGTCCTGTCGATGCCCGCCTTTTCCAGAAAGCCGTCGATCTTCGCCAGCACGCTCGCGGTCTGGACCTTCACATCCGGCGCGTGATCATTCGACGTCTGGCCGCCGATGAACACCAGTCCTGCCGCCTTGACGACGCGGCTCATCCGTTGATTCGTTTCGATTCTGACAATCTCGGACATATCTTGCTCAACTCCGTGGTTTAAGTGAATGGAACGCGCGCGGGCAGGGCGCGCGTGAGGTTAGTGGGCAACGGCGCTTGCCGAACGTTCCAGCGTGGACTGCCGCGAGAAGCGGTCGATGGCGAACGCGTCGAGCGGCAACGAAGCCTTGCCGTCGAGCACGAGTTCGGACACCAGCCGCCCGCATGCCGGCCCAAGCTGGAAGCCGCTGCCGCAATATCCAAACGAATAGACGAGATTCGACGCGCGGCGGCTTGGCGAGATCACGGGCAATGCATCGTCGGTGAAGGCTTCGACGCCCGCCCACGCGCGGTTCACGCCGAGATGCCGCAAATGCGGAAACAGATCGACGACGGTATTGGCGCTGCGCACCAGCCGCGCGAAATCGACTTCGCCGTGTCGTCCGTTCAGATCGGCGATGCCGATCAGCTTGCCGCCGATCACGACCGTGCCGTTGTCGAACTGCTTGAACGAGAGTGGGCGTCCTGTCGCGCCCAGCGTCGCGCGGCAGAACGGCGCGACGCGATGCGTCACCATCAGCATCAGGCCTTCGGGATGCACCGGCACGCGCTCGCCGACCTGTTCGGCCAACTGGCCCGCCCACGCGCCTGCCGTGACGACGAGCTTCTCCGCGCTGAATTCGCCGCGCGGCGTGTGCGCGATCCAGCGTGTGCCGCGCTGCTCGATGCGGGTGACGGGCGTGCCTTCGAAGAACTGCACGCCGAGCCGTTGCGCGGCCAGCCGGAAAGCCGTGGTGGTCTTGAACGGCAGCGCATAGCCGTCACGCTCGACCCAGATGCCGCCCGTCACGTGCGGCGCGAGCGCGGGTTCGAGTGCGAGCACGGTTTCGCGGTCGATGATCTTTTCGTGCGTGAAGCCATGCGATTCCAGTTCAGCCACGCGCGCGCGGCATTCGTCGAGTTCGGCTTCCGATTCGGCAATCTTCAACTGGCCGGACGCCACGAAGCCGCCGTCGTCGCCGATCAGCTCGCGCATCGTGTGCCAGATTTCGCGCGACATCAGCGCGAGCGGAATCTCAGGCACAGGCCGACCCAAGGTGCGCAAGCCACCCGCATTGACACCCGACGAATGTCGCGCGACGTAATCGGCTTCCAGCACGATCACGTTCGCACCGCGCCGCGCAAGATGGAACGCGGTGCTCGATCCGTGCAGACCGCCGCCGATCACCAGCACATCGGCCTCGCGCATGGCGCTGGAAGGAGACGTAGCAGTGTCATTCACCGGCGAGTTCTCCGAGCGTCAGCGGCTTGATGGGCGGACGGATGCGGTAGTAGCCGACGTCGCCGGGCGGCACCTTGCGGGCATCGGCGATGATCTCGGTCACGGTCAGGCCGCACATGCGTCCCTGGCACGGTCCCATGCCGCAGCGTCCAAACGACTTCGCCTGATTCGGGCCGAGGCAGCCCAGTTCAACGAAGCCGCGCACGTCGCCAGCCGTCACTTCCTCGCAGCGGCAGACGATCACGTCATCGTGCGGGATGCGGTTCGCGTCGCGCGGGCGGTACAGGCTGTCCAGAAACGGGCGGATGCGCATCACGCTGTCGAGCGCGCGGCGATGCGGCGCGGCCTCGCGGTCGCGGGTGTCGGAGTCGATAGCGCCCAGGTGACATGCGGCCTGAAGCGCCGCGAGTGAACCCTGTTCCGCCGCCGCCAGTGCACCGCCGATGCCGCCGCCATCGCCCGCGATAAAAATGCCGGGCACGTCGAGTTCGCCCCACGTGTCGGTGGTCGGTGTGAAGCACAGTTGCGCCGAGTCCCAATGGTGTTGCGCGCGCAACGACAGCGTGAACTGCGTATTCGGCACGACGCCCTGATGCAGCAGGATCACATTCGCTTCGATCCTGTGCGCGCGGCCTTGCGTCGTGAAGCTCAACGCGGCGGCGCGTTCGACGCCTTGTGCGTCCGTCTTCGATTCGATTCGCAGATCGTCGGCCGCTTCGTAGATGGGCACGCCGGCGGCGCGCAGCGTGCGGATCAGTTGCAAGCCTTTGCTCAAGAACGGCCACGCGCGCAATGCGGACAGCAGATACTTCTTCGCGCGCCAGCGGTCTTCGTGACGCGTCGTATCGACGAGTGCGCGGATCGGCACGCCGGCACGCACGTACTGCCAGCCGAGCAGATAGAGCAGCGGACCGCAGCCTGCCAGGATGGGCGGCTCGGCAGGCACTTCGCCTGCGCTTTTCAGCAGGATCTGCGCGGCGCCTGCCGTCAGCACGCCGGGCTGCGTCCAGCCGGGAATCGGGAACGGGCGTTCGAGCGCGCCTGTCGCCAGAATCACGCGCCGTGCGTCGAAGCTGCCGACCTTGCCGTCTTTCAGGTAGTGCACGGCGTGATCGCGCGTCACCTGCCACACCGACGCATGTGCGACATGGCGTGCACCGGAACGCACGAAAGCATCGGCGATGGCGGCGCCTGCCGCGTAGTCAGGACCGAGAATCTCCTTGCGACGCGCATCGGCGCGGCCAATCGCGCGATAGATCTGTCCGCCGACGGCATCCTGTTCGTCGAGCAGCACCACGGACAAACCGGCACGTGCTGCACGCGTGGCCGCGCTCATCCCGGCAGGACCGGCACCGACCACGACGACATCGACGGCTTCGGAAGGGAAGCTCGATACGGTTTCAGCAGCGTAATCAGCGGGCATGAGCATCCTCCAGCGAAACAGCTACGGGCGGCAGATCGCGCGCGCCTTCCTGCGAATGGATACGCATGCCGTCGCGTACCGTCACCATGCAGCTTTGGCGGCTCGGCACACCGTCGATCTCGACGAGACACTCGAAGCACGCGCCCATCATGCAGAACGGCGCACGTGGCGCACCGGAAACAGGCGTCGCGCGAAAGCGCGCAATGCCGGCAGCGAGCAGCGCCGCCGCCACCGACCGGCCGCCCGGCACACGCAGCGGCTGATCGTTGAACCAGATATCGACGGGCGCATCGGCGCCCGGCAGAGCCTTGAAGAGCGGTGTGGAAGTCATGTCGGAATCAGTGAGCGGGAATGAGAACAGGGGATTCGAGAAAGCGCGTGCCCGACATCGCGGGAAGCTCATCGGGCATTGCGCCGCCCGCAATCCACGGCGCAATGCGCAGCGCGTGCGCGGCGGCCAGCGTCACGCCGCTATGGCAGGTCACGACGAATGCGCCCGGATAGCGCGTGGATTCGTCGTAGATGGGAAAACCATCCGGGCTGTAGACGCGCAGCGCTGCCCACGTGCGCACCAGCCGTACGTTCTTCAGGAACGGAAACGCCCGCACGCCGCGCCGCGCAATGTCGGACAGCACGGGCGTGGTGGTGAAATCGTTGAGGCCGACTTCTTCCATCGAATCGCCGAACTGCAGCGTGCCTTCGTCGGTCTGGCGGACGTTGAGTGTCGGGTAATGCAGGAACGGCGCGACGCGTTCGCTGATCAGCACCTGGCCGCGGTTCGGCGCAACGGGTGCATGCAGCCCGACATGCGGCGCGAGCATGCGATTGCCGAGACCCGCCGCGAGCACCACGCGTGCCGCGCGATACACGCCGCGTTTGCCTTGCACCGCGAAGCCGCCGTTTTCCGGCGTGATACGCACCGCTTCTTCGTTGTTCACGAGCGTCACGCCGCGCCGTTGCATGCCTGTATGCAGCGCACGCAGCAGCTTGAGCGGATTGACGTGGCCATCCATCGGCGTGTAGCTCGCGCCGATCACGTCCGGGCCGACCTGCGGAATACGGTCGCGCACTTCACGCGCATCGAGCAGTTGATACGGATAGTCGCCGAGCTCACGTTGCAGCGCGCCGAGCCGTTTCGCGCGTTCGGCGATTTCGTCTTCGGAGAAGAAGAACTGGAAGCCGCCCGGCTGACGCAGCGCGACGTCGATGCCAGTCTGATCGAACAGCGTTTCGGCCAGCATCGGCCAGCGCGACGCCGAACTGCGCGACCAGCGCGCATACGGCGACAAGCCATAGCCTTTGCCCTGAATCCATACGAGGCCGAAGTTGCCGCGTGAAGCGCGAAACGCGCCGTCGTCCTGGTCGAGCACGGTCACGTTCGCACCTTCGCGCGCGAGTCCCCACGCAACAGCGGAACCGACCAGTCCACCGCCCAGCACGAGCACGTCGGCGCTGGCGTTAATGCTGGCGGAAGCGTTGTGAATCATCGGGCTTCTCCAATCAGAATGCGGTCCAGTCCGACCATGCGGTCGAGCAGCACCATCAGCAGAACCGTGCCGACGATCAGCACCGCCGACACCGACGCGACGAGGGGATCGATGGTCTGCGCGATCTGGTTGTACATGGCGACGGGCAGCGTAGTCGTGCCGGGCGTCGCGACGAAAATGGTCATCGTGAGTTCGTCGAAGCTCTGGATGAACGACAGCACCCAGCCGCCCGCGACGCCTGTGCGGATCATCGGCAGCACGACGCGGCGGAACGCGGTGAAACGGCTCGCGCCGCACGACAGCGCCGCGCGTTCGGCATCACGATCGAGCCCGACCGCCGACGACAACGCCAGCCGCAGCGCGTACGGCAACACGATGATCACGTGCGTCGCGACCAGCGCCCAGAACGAGCCGCTCAGCTGCAGCAGCGACAGGAAGCGCAGAAACGCGATGCCGAGCACGACGGCGGGAATCATCATCGGCGAGAGGAAGAAGCTCACCAGCGCGCCTCGGCCGACAAAGCGATAACGCGCGATCGCCAGCGCAGCGGGCACGGCGAGCGCAACGCCGATGGTCGCCGCCGCGAACGCGAGCCGCACGGAAAGCCAGAACGCCGACACGATGTCGCCGTTGTCCAGAATCGCGCGAAACCAGCGCAGCGAGGCGCCGTCGAAGGGCATCGAGATAAAGCCCTTGTCGGTGAACGCGACCAGCATTACGACGACCAGCGGCGCGAGGATGAAAGTGAGGAACAGTGCGTTGAACAGCAGGCCCCAGAATCCGTTCTGTTTCATGGCGTCACTCGAAAATGTGCTTGAAACGGCGTTCGGCGAGACGGCTGCAACCCATCACGATCGCGACGTTGGCGATCAGCAGCAGCACGGCGATGCTCGCGCCGAGCGGCCAGTTGAGCGTGCCGAGAAATTCGTCGTAGGCGGCCGTCGCCACCACTTTCAGGCGGCGCCCGCCGATCAGCGCAGGCGTCGCGAATGCCGATGCCGACAACGCGAACACGATGATCGAACCGGACAGCACACCAGGCATGATCTGCGGCAACACCACACGGCGGAACACGCGCAGCGGCGAGCCACCGAGCGACAGTCCTGCCCATTCGACTTGCGGATCGAGCTTTTGCAGCGTCGCCCACACGGACATCACCATGAAAGGCACCAGCACATGCGTGAGCGCGATGATCATGCCCGTCATCGTGAAGACGAGGCGGATCGGTTCGGACGTGATGTGCAGGGCTTGCAGCGCGTTGTTGAGCACGCCGTTATTGCCAAGCAGGATCTGCCAGCCGAGCGTGCGCACCACCACGGAAATCAGCAGCGGGCCGAGCACGATCAGCAGACACAGCGATTGCCATGGCCGCTTCATGCGTGCGAGCACGATCGTTTCAGGTACGCCGAGCAGCACGCTCAAGAAGGTCACGGCGAGTGCGAGGCCCGCTGTGCGCAGAAAGATTTCGCCGTAGTACGGATCGCTCAGTACTTCGGCGTAGTTTTTCAGCGTGTAGGCGGCTTCGACGCCCGCCACGTCGCTGAACACGCGGAACGATAGAAGCAACGTCAGCAGAAGCGGCACGAACAGCAGCGCGCCGAACAGCAGCAACGCAGGCGACGACAGCAGCCATGGCGTGGCGCCCGCACGCGTATCGTCAAGCGTTGCCATGAGCGCTCTCCCGGGTCAGCACGCGCAGATCGTCGTCGGTGAACGAGAGGCCGACTTCGTGGCCTTCGTCAGGCGGCGGCGCGCCGAAATTCGGCTGCGCGATGTGCAGCTTGCCGAGTTCCGTCTCGACTTCCAGCAGCCATTGATTGCCGATGAACACGCGGTTCGCCACACGACCGTGCATGCGCGCGTCGCCATTTGCGAGGCGGACTTTTTCCGGGCGAATGTAGACATGCACGGCGCCTTCGACATCACGGCCTTCGTGCGGCACATGCAGCGTGGTGCCTGCCACATCCACGACAGCGCAGCGCGGATTACGCGCGCGCACTTCGCCCGGCAGCGTATTCGTGCGACCGAGGAACGTCGATGCGAACGGCGTGGCAGGGCGCTCGTATGCATCGAATGGTGTGCTCAGTTGCGCGATGCGCCCTTTGTGCAGCACGGCGATGCGGTCGCTCATCGTCATCGCTTCGACCTGATCGTGCGTAACGAGGATCGTCGTGATGCCGAGGCGCTTCTGGATCGCGCGCAGTTCGATATGCATTTCCTCGCGCAACTTCGCGTCGAGATTCGACATCGGTTCGTCGAGCAACAGCAGTTCGGGGCGCATCGCCAGCGCACGTGCAATTGCAACGCGCTGGCGCTGGCCGCCCGACAGTTCCTTCGGATAACGTGCGTCGAGTCCCTTAAGACGTACGAGATCGAGCGCTTCGGCCACGCGCACCGCGCGCTCGTCGCGCTTCATGTTGCGCATTTCGAGGCCGAAGCCGACGTTGGCCGCCACCGTCATATGCGGAAACAGCGCATAGCTCTGGAACACCACGCCCATGCCGCGCTTTTCCGGGCGCACGTTGGTAATGTCGCGGCCACCGAGCGTGATGCTGCCCGCGCTCGGCGTGACGAAACCGGCGATCATCTGCAGCGTGGTGGTCTTGCCGCAGCCGGATGGCCCGAGCAGCGACAGGAACTCGCCGCGCTCGACGGACAGGTCGATATGCTCGACGGCAGTGAAGTCGCCGTAGCGCTTCGAGATGCCTTGCAAGGTGAGAAAGGTCATAAGCGTCGGTCCTGTTCGGAGTCGGGCGTAGAGGCTGGGAGCGGCAGCGCGGCTTAGCGTTCGACCGAGCGGTTCCAGCGCTCCGTCCATTCCGTGCGATGCTGGTTGATCGTGGTCCAGTCCATTGCCGTCAGCTTGTTGACCTGATCGGGACCGTATGGCACGCGCGCCGCGACATCGGGCGTCAGCTTGACGGTTTTGTTGACGGGACCGAGGCCGATGGCTTGTGCCTGCATGGCCTGCACTTCAGGGCTAAGCAGATACTGGACGAATTCCTGCGAGAGCTTCGGCTGCGCGTTCTCGGCAAGCGAACAGGCCGCCACCTGCAATGCCACGCCACCTTCCTTCGGATAGACGAACTTCAGCGGGAAGCCCGTGTTTTGCAGCGCCACCGCGCGGCCACTGCCGTACGGTGCGATGATCACATCGCCGGCCTGCATCAGGCCGTCCATTTCGCCGGGTGTCGGCGCCCACGACAGCACGTCGGGCGCGACCTGCTTCGTCATCGTGTTGAAGCCAGGATCGATGTTCTTTTCGCCGCCGCCGTTCATGCGCGCGAGCATCACGAGCGTATGCAGTCCATACGTATTCGTAATGGGCGGCACGCCGAGCTTGCCCTTCAGGCGCTTGTCGGTCAGCACCTGCCACGAATCGGGCGCGGGCAGGCCGAGTTTCTTGAACGCCTCTTCGTTGTAGCCGATACCCGTCGCCACCATGCCGACGCCGACCGCCGTCGGGCCGAGCCGTGCGAGCGGATAGAGATCCTTCATCACGGGCGCCTCATCGACCTTCGCGCACAGGCCAAGCTGCATCGCCTGATACATCGGGCCATCGTCCATCACCGCGACGTTGATCTGCTGGTGGCCTTTTTGCGCCTGGAGCTTGGCGAGGGTGTCGCTCGAATTGCCCGCGACATAGACGATCTTCACGTCATGCGCTTTTTCAAACGGCGGAATGACTTTCTGCCGATACAGCTGTTCATTCGAGCCACCGACATTCGCGACATATAGCGTCGTTTCAGCATGCGTTTGAAACGCAACCGTCAGGCTGGTGAGGGCAAGGGCAGAGGAGAGAGCACGGGTCGTAAAACGGCAACGGCGGCGCAGCGTTTCTTGCATGACGACGATCTCCAGACAGTGTGGGAAGGGACGCTCTGATGGCGTGTCCATGCATCACAGTCTGGTCTGCTATGGTTATATCGTCCAATACGAATAAAATACCTATCCATACATGGTTGATATGGGTTAGAGCCGATGAACCTGAAGCATATCGAGGCGTTTCGTGCGGTGATGGTGGCGGGGTCGATGACGGCGGCGGCGAAAGCGCTCTTCACGTCGCAGCCGAACGTGAGCCGGTTGATCTCGCAACTCGAACGCGAAACAGGCTTGCTGCTGTTTCAGCGCAGCGGCGTGCGGCTGATTCCGACCAGCGAAGGCACCGCGTTTTTCCGCGAAGTGGAACGTGCGTATGTGGGCTTGCAGGGGCTGACGAACGCTGCCGCGCAGATCCGCAATCTGGGCAGCGGACGTCTGCGCATTGCGGCGATGCCGTCAGCGGGGCTGACGCTGGTGCCACATGCCATCAAGCGTTTTCAGGCGCTGCATCCGGGCGTGACGGTGTCCTTGCACGTGAACACGTCGGGCACGGTGAACCATTGGACCGCGTCGCAGTTCTGCGATCTGGGCGTGGCGGTGTACATCAGCGAGGCGTCGAATTGCGATGTCGAGATGCTCTCGAAGGTGGCCGCTGTGTGCGTGATGCCGGCGTCACACAGGCTGGCATCGAAGGCCGTCATCAAGCCCACCGATCTCGAAGGCGAGTCGTTTATCTCGCTGTGTCATGGCGACGGCACGCGCGCGCAAATGGACGAGGTGTTCCTGCGTGCAGGCGTCGAACGCAAGCTCGCTATCGAAGGGCAATACACGGCGATCTGCTGCGAACTGGTGCGTTGCGGCATGGGCGTGACGCTCGCGCATCCCGGTGTGGCGCTGGACTTTGCAGGACCGGACATCGCGATCCGGCCATTCTCGCCGGCCGTGATGTTCCCGATGTATCTGCTGTTTCCGCCGCATCGGCCGCGTGAGCGGCTGGCGTCGGCGTTTATCGAGGTGCTGCGCGAGGAGCACGACGAAGTGATGGCGAAGATGGCGCGGATCGTGCCGGATTCAGCGTCGAAGCCGGCCCGCAAGCGCAGCGCGAAACGCGCCGTGCAATGACGTTGCCGCGAACCTGTCGGTGTCTCGCGGCAACGCGGGGATCAGGCGATCAAAGGTAGCTGCACACGTAATCGAGCGTTTCGATCACGTCGATGTCGAAGCGGCTCTGGCCGGGCACCGAAAACGATTCGCCGGCGCTGTACGTGTTCCATTCGTCGCTGCCTTGCAGACGGATGCGGCACTGGCCAGCCTGCACTTCCATCAGTTCGGGCGCGTCGGTGCCGAAGTTGAGCGTGCCGGGCAGGATCACGCCGAGCGTCTTGCGCGTGCCGTCGGCGAACAGAACGGTGTGCGACACGCACTTGCCGTCGAAATAGACGTTCGCGCGTTTGACAACGGAAACCTGGTCGAATTGCGGTGCAGCAGCCGTCATGGCGGTGTTCCTCTGGGTCGTGGTGAAAAGGGCGTCGCCATGCGCGGGCAATGGCGTGAGCCCGCCATCATACCAATCCCCGCAAGCGTCTCGCGGCTTTGCCGAAGCGGCCTCCGGAACCCGGAGAAACCCTCAGAGCGTTCGATCATCGCGCAGTTGTGCGCGATGATCGAACGAAATGTAGCAGTAATCTCTTGTGCATCTGGGGTGCGGGACGCTACTCTGCGGTCCATCTGATGACATTTGAGTGTCGTCAGCCTACAAGCTAGGAGACAACCATGACCGCAGTCACGGCCCACGAACCCGAGGGCAAGCATCAGTCGAAAAAAGCCGCCGCCAGCGGCTGGATTGGATCGGCACTCGAGTACTACGATTTCTTCATCTACGCGACCGCGTCCGCGTTGATCTTTCCGCAGATTTTCTTCCCCAAGGGCAACGCTACGACAGCCATCGTCGCGTCGCTGGCAACCTACGGCGTGGGCTATGTGGCGCGGCCAATCGGCGCCTTTGTACTCGGTCACCTCGGCGACACGCATGGCCGCAAGAAAGTGCTGCTGGCCTGCATGTTCCTGATGGGCTTCTCGACGATCGGCGTTGGCCTGCTGCCCACGTATGAACAGGTTGGCCTGCTGGCACCCGTGCTGCTGGTGCTGCTGCGCCTGGTTCAGGGCTTCGCGGTGGCAGGCGAAATTTCCGGCGCGAGCTCGATGATTCTGGAGCACGCACCGTTTGGCCGCCGCGGCTTCTACTCCAGCTTCACGCTGCAAGGCGTGCAGGCCGGGCAGATTCTGGCTGCCGCCGTGTTCCTGCCGCTTGCGCACTACATGCCTGCCGAGCAGTTCAACGTCTGGGGCTGGCGCATTCCGTTCCTGCTGAGCTTCGTGGTGATCATCGCGGGCTACATCATCCGTCGTAAGGTCGACGAAACGCCCGCGTTCAAGGACGAAGACCAGCGCTCGGCCGTTGCCCACTCGCCCATCGTCGATGCATTCAAGTACAGCACGCCGAACATGACGCGTGTGGTCTGCATGGCGCTGATGAACGTGATCCCCGTCGTGGCGACCATCTTCGGCGCGGCCTACGCGGTGCAACCGGCTTACGGCATCGGCTTCGCGAAGGACGTGTATCTGTGGATCCCGGTGGTCGGCAATATCGTCGCCGTGGTGGTGATTCCGTACGTCGGCAACCTGTCGGACAAGATCGGCCGCAAGCCGCCGATGATCGTCGGTTCGCTGCTGTCCGGCTTGCTGGCGTTCGCATACCTCTACGCGATCAGCATCCATAGTGTGCCCATCGCGTTCGTGATATCGATCCTGATGTGGGGCATCGTGTATCAAGGCTACAACGCCGTGTTCCCGAGCTTCTACCCGGAACTGTTCCCGACACGCACCCGCGTCACGGCGATGGCGATTGCCCAGAACATCGGCACGGCGATCACGGCGATGCTGCCCGCACTGTTCACGGCTGTAGCGCCGCCGGGAGCCGCGAACATCTGGTTGACGGTCGGCGGCCTCGCTTTCGCGATCACCATCATCGCCGCACTGGCTGCATTCAGCGCCCGCGAAACGTACCGTGTTCACATGGACGAACTGGGCAAGGCGGATGCGCACCCGGTCGACAAGACCGAGTACGACGCTGCGCGGGCTGCGGCATTCGCTCACTGACACAACACTGAAGCAACACCGAAGCACGACTGACACGCATTGCAGCGCATCAAAGCGCACCGAGGCCCGCTCCGCGGGCCTGCCAGCCTGAGAGAGCACTTCGATCATGATTTCCGGAAAGACCACCCTCGTTGCGCACATCGGTTTCCCGACCGAAAGCTTCAAGTCGCCGATGATCTACAACCCCTGGTTCGAGCGAAAGGGTATCGACGCCGTTGTCGTGCCGATGGGCGTCAAGGCGGAAGACTACGAGCAGAGCTTCCAGTCGATCTTCCGCTTCACCAATCTGCGCGGCGCGTTGATCACGATGCCGCACAAGGTGACCACGGTCGGACTGGTGGATGAGGTCACGCCTGCCGTCAAGATTGCAGGTGCCTGCAATGCCGTGCTCAAGCGGCCGGACGGCACGCTGCTCGGCGATCAGTTCGATGGTGCGGGCTTCGTGCGCGGCGTGCTACGCAAGGGTCGGCAACTGAAGGGCGCGCGCGGGCTGGGGTCGGGTTCGGGCGGCGTGGGTTCGGCCATCGCGGCTTCGCTGGCGGCGGCCGGTGTAGCGGAACTGGCGCTGTTCGACGCGCGGACCGACTCCGCCGATGGCCTCGCGCAGCGCCTGCGCGAGCACTATCCGCAGATGACGGTGAGCACCGGTTCGAACGATCCTGCCGGCTTCGACGTGGTGGTGAACGCGACACCGCTTGGCATGAAGGAAGGCGATCCACTACCTTTCGACGTCGCGCGCATTTCGCCGCAGACGTTTGTCGGTGAAGTCGTGATGAAGTCGGAATACACGCCGTTTCTGCGCGCCGCGCGCGAGAAGGGCTGCGACGTGCAGGTCGGCACCGACATGCTGTTCGAGATGATTCCTGCCTATCTTGAGTTCTTCGGTTTCGGGACTGCGACGCCCGAGGAACTGCGCGAAGCGGCGACCATTGCCTATTGATCCGGCGTTCATCGCGCAGATTGATCGCGCAGCGCCCGGTTCGGCCAGTTCGAGTCTGACGAGACTCGTGCTGGCCGTTTTCATTTAGCTTCCCGCTCAGTCCACCACGGCGACGATATTGACCGTTCCCTGCCGGGCCATCTTGGCGTAGGGGCACAGCCGTTCGGCGTTTCTCACCAGTTCTTCCGCCACCTCGCGCGCCACGCCGGGTATCCGCACCTGCACATCGATCATGAGCGCGTAGCCGCCGTCCATCGGATCGCGGCCAAAGGCGACCTGCACGCCGACGGCGATGTCGTCGAGTGTCAGCTTTGAGCGTTTGCCTAGCAGATTCAGCGCGCCATGAAAGCAGCCTGCGAAAGCGGCCGCGAACAGTTGCTCGGGATTCGTGCCGCCGCCTTCGCCGCCTAGTTCGGTGGGCAGGCGTAACGCCAGATCGAGCATGCCATCGTTCGATCGTGCCACGCCCGACGCGCGTCCATGACCCGTTTCGCCGCCGGAGACGGTGACGGTCGTCGCGTAGAGCGGCTCGAATTCCCGGCCACGATAGCGATCGAGCAGGGACAGCGGCGGCGCTTCGAGTTTCGTTTTCATGTTCCTTCCCCGGCGCGGCGACGCATCCCATTCGAGCGGCCGTGCCTCGAGCCTATTGCTCGCCTTCATGACAGAGCGACAATCCAGTCGATGCCATGTTAGTTGACGGAAAAATGTCGTGGTAGACGCATGGCGAGGCGCACGGTGTTGCCTTGTACGCACCAATCGCGGTGCACTGCGTGAGTGCCGCGCGTGCGGCCCTTAGAATGGAGCCAACGCGCTGTTTCGACGGGCGCGTATTCCACAGGGACACCACAAATGAACGAGCGGACACCGAAAAAAGGCTTGCGGCCCCGAAAGGCGCCGAGCCAGCCACGCTCGGAAGAAACCGTTGCGGCGATCATCGAGGCGGCCGCGCAGGTTCTCGAAGCGGAAGGATTCGACGGATTCAACACGAACGCAGTGGCCGCGCGCGCGGGCGTGAGCATTGGTTCGCTCTACCAGTACTTTCCAGGCAAGGACGCGCTGACGGTCGCCCTGATTCGACGTGAAATGAAGCGCTTTTATGACGATGTCGCTATTGCGCTTGCGATGCACAACGGCGAGGACGCGCTAACGTATCTGCTCGGCGCGGCCGTGCGCCAGCAGTTGCAACGCCCGCGGCTGGCGAGACTGCTCGATATCGAAGAGGGTCGCCCGGCGTTGCGCGACGAAGTGGCCAAGCCGGAACTGGAGCAGATGACGACCGAGATCATCAAGCGCGCGATTCCTCAGCATGCGAGTCCCGAAGTCGCGGCGGCCGATCTGTTCGCGATGGTGCGAGGCATCGTCGATGCCGCGGGCGAGCGGGGCGAGACCGATATGGCGTACCTCGAATACAGGGTGAGGGCCGCGGTTTTCGGCTATCTGGCGAACACGGGTACGGCCTGAAAAGAATCCGAATGTGAGCAACGGGGCACGCGGCAGTGGCGTGATATGGGCTGAAACGCCTTTATTCAGGCGTGTTTGGCGCATGCCGACAAACGCGGCGAATGCGAGTTGTTGGCGGTGGCGTGAGCTTTTATTCTGAAGTCCTCGAGCGGCAATGCATAGGGCAGCCGCCACCGTAAGAGAGATCGACGATGACTGACGTGACACAAAGCATGAAGCTCAACCATCTGAGCTTTCCTTCCGCCGATACCACCGCGACCGCGAAGTTCTTCGAACAGTACCTGGGCTTTACGATTGCCGGTACATGGGAAAAATCGTACATCCTGAAGCGGCCCGGTTACGACGTGGTGATCGACCACGCAACGGGCGATGTGCCTGCGTGGCCGGCGAACTTTCATGTCGGCTTCGAGCTTCCTGACTTCGAGGATGTTCACGCGCTGTATGAGCGTTTCAAGGCCGACGGCGTGCAGATGGAAACGGGCATTTTCAACAACGGGCGCGGCTCGCGTTTCTTCTGCCGCGCGCCGGGCGGCGTGATGTTCGAGTTGAACACGCGCCGCGATGCGGCGCCCGAGTATCAAGGCACGTTCGACAACTGAGCGCGTTTCGTTGCCGTCACGGCTCGACAACATTGAAGTCGCCGTCGAACTGCTCCAGCGTTTCGAGCAACGCACGGAACAGCGCGACATCGCCTTCCAGCTGGATCTCACGCGCTGCGACGGCATCCTTGAAGCCCGTCTCGGCGCAGAGAATGCGGTTCAGCGTGTGCCGCGACATCGATACATGCAGGTCGGCTTGAGCGCTCCGGCCCGGCGCTGACCAGGTCAGCGCGCCATGCAACAGGTTCAGCGCGAAACGCCTGTTGATGTCGGTGAACTGCCAGTCGATCTGCATCTTCAGATGCTGGGCCTTCAGTCCGTCGATTCTCACGGCAAGGTAGTCGAAGAACATTTCTTCCGTGATCGCGCAAACCATGTCGCGGCTGCGATTGCCGAACTGCGTCGATGGCGTGCGGCCTTCGCGCAGTTCGCGCGCGCCCAGCAGGAACGCATTGCGCCACGTGGCCGATTCCGCCTGATAGCCCATCTGCTCCAGCGCCGCCGCGCCGAGTTCGCGTGCCTCGCGCAAGCGCGGCTGGGCGAACACGAGATGATTCATCACCTGCGCAACCCATCGGTAATCGCCCTTTTCAAAGTCGACGCGCGCGCGTTCGAGCATGACTTCCGCGCCGCCCATGTATTCGACGTAGCGGGTGGCGGCCGCTTCCGGCGGCAGCGCATGCAGGTTGCTCGGATTGCCGTCGTACCAGCTCAGATAGTGCTGATACACCGCCTTCACGTTGTGCGACACGCTGCCGTAATAGCCGCGCGTATGCCATTTGTTGAGCAGTGCATCGGGCAGCCTGATCTGCTCGGCGATCTCGACGGCATTCAGCCCGTGATTCATCAGGCGGACGGTCTGATCGTGCAGGAACTTGTAGAGATCGCGCTGCGCTTCGAGATAATCGACGATGCGCGCGTGGCCCCACGTCGGCCAGTTGTGCTGCGCGAATACGACTTCTGCGTCGCGTCCAAAACGTTCGAGCGATTCGCCCAGATAGCGCGACCACAGTTGCGCATTACGGACCTGAGCGCCACGCAGCGGACACAGATTGTGCAGCGAGCGCGTGCCGTTCTCGGCGAGATTGAGCGCGCGTTCCTGCGGGAAATAGAAGTGCATTTCGGCGGGAGCTTCGCTTTCCGGCGTCAGCTGAAACACGATCTCGACGCCATCGATCACGTGCGTTTCCGACGCTTCGGTGATCAGTTGCGTGGGCGGAATCAGCGTGATCGTGCCGCGCGGAATGTTCTTGCCCATACCCGCGTCGATCTGGCAACAGGCGTTGCGCGCCAGCGTATGCCCGAACTGGAACTGCGCACGCCGCGCCATGGCCGTGCCTGCCATCACGTTTTCGGAAATGGCTTCCTGCATGAATCCAGCAGGCGCGATGATCGCGGCCTTGCCCGCTATCACGTCCTGTTCGCTGACCACACCGCGCACGCCGCCGAAATGGTCTGCGTGACTGTGGCTGTAGATCACGGCAACCACGGGACGCTTCGGACGATGCACGAAATACAGATCGAGTGCGGCTGCTGCTGTTTCCTTGCACGTCAACGGATCGATCACGATCAGGCCGCTATCGCCTTCGATGAACGTGATGTTCGATACGTCGAAGCCGCGCACCTGATAGATGCGCTCCGTCACCTTGAAGAGACCATGCAGCGTGTTCAGCCGCGCGTGACGCCACAGCGCGGGATGCGCGGTCGCGGGCGCATGCTCGTCGTCGAGGAAGCGGTATTCGCCGAGGCTCCAGACCAGTTGGTCGTAGGCGCCGCGAATCTCCGCATCGGGAAGCGTCGCGATGAAACCGCGCCGCGCATCGGCTTCTTCGAGAGGATCGTCGGGTGGTAGTGCGCGCGACGCGCGTTCCTGTGCGGCGCGTGTCGCAGCGGACGCGGGCAGCGGTTCATACGACATCGGGTGTGACATCAACAGGCTCCTGTTGGACAGGTGAGGCCGTGGCACCCATGCGGCCACGGGCAATGAAGCTGGCGGCGCATCGCGATGCGCCGCCGCCGGTAGCGGGGATCAGCGTGCCGCTGCGCGGATCATGTCCGCGGCCTTTTCGCCGATCATCATCGCGGGCGCGTTGGTATTGCCGCCGATCAGCGTCGGCATGATCGAGCAGTCCACCACGCGCAGACCCTCGACACCTCTCACGCGCAGTTCGGGATCGACCACGGCGAGCGGATCGCCGGCCGCTCCCATGCGACACGTGCCGACCGGGTGATACAGACAGTCGGCATGACCGCGCACGAAATCGCGCACGGTTTCCTCGTTCGCGAAGCTCTCGCTTTTCATCTCGCGTCCGCCGAGGTCTTTCATCGCAGGTTGATTGAACACGTCGCGCATGATGCCGATACCGGCGATCAGCGTTTCCATGTCGCGCGGCGCGGTCATCAGGCGTGTGTCGATCAGCGGTGCTTCACGCATGTCGGGCGAGCGCAGGCGGACATAGCCACGGCTTTCGGGACGCAGCACGCAGATATGCCCCGAGTAGCCATGTCCGAGCTTGCGGCGGCTGCCCATGTTGCGGTTGCCGAGCAGCGCGACAGTGAACACGAGATTCAGGTCCGGGCGATCCAGTTCGGGCCGGCTCTTCACGAACGCGCCCGCCTCGACGAAGTTCGATGTCAGCATGCCCGTACGCTGGCGCCGGTAACGTCGAATCTCCTTGAGCAGGCGGACGCCGCCGCGCAGGGTCGCGCCGAACAGATCGGTGCTGTCGAGCTGCGTGTTGATGACGATGTCGAGATGGTCTTGCAGGTTCTCGCCGACGCCAGGCAAATCGTGGCGAACGTCGATACCCATTTGCTGCAGATGTTTCGCGGGACCGATGCCCGAAGCGAGCAGCAGTTGCGGCGAGTTGAACACGCCGCCGCTGACGATCACTTCACGGCGCGCGCGCAAGGTCTGTTCGACGCCGTTGCGCGAGACCACGACGCCCACCGCGCGCTTGCCTTCGAACACGAGACGCAATGCGAGCGTGCCTGTCAGCACGTGCAGATTATGGCGGCCGCCGTTGTAGTGCCCGTCGACGGTCTTGCCGCGATGCAGATAGGCACGCGCTGCGTTCCAGCGTTCGCCGTTGTGCTGCGTCACCTGGTAATAGCCGAAGCCTTCCTGTTCGGCGCCGTTGAAATCGTCGTTCAAGGCGTGGCCCGCCTGCTGTGCGGCTTGCAGGAAATGCCGGCAGAACGGGTTCGGCGAGCGCAGATCGTTGACGTAGAGCGGGCCATCCGTGCCGTGCCACGGATTGTCCGAGCCGACGAAGCGCGTGTTGTTCTCGCTGCGCCTGAAGTACGGCAGCACGTCGTCGAAACGCCCGCCCGTGCAGCCAAGCGCCGCCCAGTCGTCATAGTCCTTGCGATGGCCGCGGATATACACCATGCCATTGAGCGACGACGAGCCGCCCAGCACGCGGCCGCGCGGCTGATAGCTGCGGCGGCCGTCGAGTTCCGGTTGCGGCTCGGTGTAATAGCCGTAGTTGTAGGGGCCGGGTTTGACGACCGTCTTCGCCAGCCCGACGGGCGTCCAGATCAGATAGTGGTCGTCGGGGCCGCCGTTTTCGAGCACGGCGACGCTGATGGTGGGATCGTCGGACAGACGTCCCGCGACAGCGCAACCGGCCGAGCCGGCGCCGATCACGAGATAGTCGTACTCGCCCGCAACGGGCGGACAGGAAGGCCGGTTCATCGATGGATTCCTTGTTGTTTTGCAGGACGCGTGCCCGTCTCCTGGGCGTCGTGCGTGTCCGTTGGCGGGTCGATGCCGCGCCAAAGCTTGAAAACACGCGCTACGACGATAGAGGCAGGGCAGGAATGGCGGGACTACCCGGATCGGGTAGGGATGGCGGGAGGGTGGTTTTTCGTTCGGGAAGCTTGCTGTGGGTCAACAGGGGCGTGGGGTTGCTACGCGCGCTCGCCTGCAAAATCATCCAATACTTTCGGTGCGGGTTTCCCTAGCATGCTCTCCAGGGTGTTCATCAGGAGAAGGGAATTGTCTTTGCAAGCAGACGTACAGACATCGAACGATACGGAAGCCGTACTCAAGCCCGAACGCTGCGTGATCGTCGTGGACGAGGCGCTGACGCCCGGCAAGGCGTCGAATGCTGCCGCCGTCGTCGCGTTCACCTTGGGCCAGCGGCACAGCCATCTCGTCGGCGCGCCGCTGCGGGAGCGCGGCGGCGTCGTGCATCCGGGGCTGATTCCGATCGGTATTCCCGTGCTCAAGGCATCGGCGGAGCAGTTGAGTGCGTTGCGCGCAAAATCGCTGCCGCACTGCGACGTGGTGGATTTTCCCGTGCAAGGGCAGGCCACCACCGATTACAGCGCCTTTCTCGACGCTGTCCACACGTTCGAGGGCGAGTCGCTGCAATACCTCGCAGTGGGGCTCGTCGGTCCGCGCAACAGGATCGGCAAGCTGGTCGGCGGCCTGGCGCTGTTCGCATGATGACTGCGCACCTCACATCGCAACTCGACGGCCAGGTCTGGTCGATCGGTATCGACCGCCCGGAAAAGCGCAATGCGCTCGACGGCACGATGTTCGACGCGCTCGCCAATGCGCTGCGGCTTGCGCAGGGCGACGTGCGTGTCCATTGCGTGCTGCTGCACGGCACGCAGGATTGCTTCTGCTCGGGCCATGACAAGGCCGAATTCGGCGCACTCTGGCCGCAGGCTGCGGACGGTGCGGTAGCGCGCTGCATCGGTGCCTTCGCCGGGCAACCGAAGCCGCTGGTCGCCGCTGTCAACGGTGCGGCCGTCGGTTTCGGCGCGACCCTGTTGCTGCACGCCGACTACGTGGTCGCAGGCGAGGGCGCGATGTTCCGCTTTCCATTCGCCGATCTCGGGATCGTCCCCGAAGCGGGCGCGACGGCTTTGCTGGCGCGCCGGGTCGGCGAACTGGTGGCACGCGACTGGTTGCTGAGCGGCCGCGCGATCACGGCGACGGAGGCCCTGCAGTGCGGTTTCGTTTCGCGCGTGGTGCCCAACGAGGATGTGCATCAGACGGCGCGCGCCTATGCCGCGCAACTCGCGTCGAAACCGCCGAGCGCCTTGCAGGCCACGCGGCGTCTGCTGCAGGAAGGCGCGACGTCGTCGGCGGCTGACGCGATCGAACGCGAGCTTGCGTATCTCAATGCCTACATCCCGGCCGTGTGCTGGAGGTCGATTCCTCATGCGTAAAGTGCATATCGTCCACGCTCATCCGGAGCCGCGCTCCTTCTGCACGGCGATGGCGCACGAAGCCCGCGGCCGGTTGATGCAGCAAGGCGCCGAGGTGAGTTTTTCCGATCTCTACGCGCTCGACTTCGATCCCGTTGTGCGTGCAAGCGACTTCAGCGAGCGTGCCAACGACGATTATCTGGTGTACGCGCTGGAGCAACGCCATGCGCTCGAACACGACATCGTCGCAGCCGATATCCGCCGTGAAGTGGATGCGCTCCTTGCCAGCGATACGCTGATGCTGGTGTTCCCGCTCTACTGGTTCTCGACGCCTGCGCTGATCAAAGGCTGGATCGACCGCTGCTTTCTGTCGGGTGCGTTGTATGGCGGCAAGCGCATCTATGGACGCGGCGGCATGGCGGGCAAGCGTGCCGTGATCGGCGTGACGCTGGGTGGGCGCGAACATATGTTCGGCGCGGATGGCATTCACGGCGAACTTGCACGCGGCATGCTGCGACATCTGCTGCAAGGCACGCTGGGTTACGTGGGCTACGAAGTGCTCGAACCGTTCTTCGCGTGGCACGTTCCTTACTGCTCTGATGCCGAGCGGGCGGCGAGCCTGGCGCGCTGGTGCGATTTCGTCGACGGGCTGGACGAGCAGCCGACGCTGACGATGCCTCGCCTCGAGGACTATGATGATGTTTTCCGTCCGCTTCCACAGGCCGCATCGCGATGAAAGCAACTCTGCCGACGCCTTCCGTCAAGCTCTGGCGCGCGCCCGACGTGATGGATGCCGTGATGCTCAAGGGGCAATTCGTCGGGCATCGGTATCCGCCGCACACGCACGACACGCATTGTCTCGCGGTGATCACGGGCGGAACCCTCGCTGTGGAAGTTCAGCAGGAGCGTCGACTGTGCCGGCAAGGTGACGTGGTCGTCATCGATGCCGATGTAGTGCATGCGGGCGCGGCCGCAGGCGATGGCCACTGGAAGATGCGTGTCGAGCACGTGCAGCCCGAGGCGCTTGCTGCGTATTGCGAGCGGCTTGGCATTGCGCGACGCGAACGGTTCGACGTGACGAGTCCGTTTATCGCCGATGCTGAAGTGTCGCGCAGTCTGTATGGCGTGAACTGGTGCTCGGAAGTCGACGATGATCCATTCAAGCGTAGCGAGGCGCTGGCGCGTGCTGTCGTGGGGTTGCATGCGCGGCATGCCGTGCGTGCTGCCAGTCTTCCTGTCGTGCGGCGGGAGCCGGCGCTGGTGCGGGCGGTCAAGAACCGGTTGTGTGAGGATCTGCATGCGCGGCTCACGCTGTCGACGCTCGCTGGTGAATTCGGCGTGACGCCGTTTGTGTTGCTGCGTGCGTTTGAGCGTGAAGCCGGGTTGAGTCCGCATGCGTTTCAGCAGCAGGAGCGGGTGCGGTATGCGATGCCGATGTTGCGCGCGGGGCGCGGGATTGCGGAGGTGGGGGCGGTTGCTGGTTTTGCTGATCAGTCGCATTTTACGCGGGTTTTCAAGAGGCAGACTGGGGTGACGCCGAAGGTTTATCAGGCTGTGTTTGGGTGAGGGTTGTTGTTGTTGTTGTTGTTGTTGTTGTTGGGTTTGTGCGCTGGCATCCGCGTTTTGTTAGTGGTGCTTCAGGCGTTGCCCCTGTGCGGGGCGGCACTTACTTTCTTTGCCGCCGCAAAGAAAGTAAGCAAAGAAAGCGGGCTAACACCGCA
>NZ_QBUY01000042.1 GCF_003121405.1 Paraburkholderia sp. C35
GACTTGCTGCTCGCACGCAAGGAACCGGAAGGCGACCTCGCCGACGCCGATGTCGCGCGGGTGCTGGAGATGCTGCGTAACGTGTAATTGCGGTGTAAGCCTCGCCGTTACGCAGGTGAGTTTGATCCAGGCGTGCAATTATCGAAACCCTGTTTCCATACTTCGATTGAGGATGTGCTATGACCCCGTCAGATGTTAAAGCCACGCTATCGTTCAGCGACAACTCGCCGAGCGTTGAATTGCCCATTTATGCGGGCACGATGGGCCCGGATGTGATCGACATCCGTAAGCTGTACGGCCAGACCGGCAAGTTCACGTATGACCCGGGCTTCATGTCGACGGCGTCGTGCAACTCGGCAATCACGTACATCGACGGTGACAAGGGCGAGCTGCTGTACCGCGGCTACCCGATCGACAACCTCGCGCAAAACGCCGACTTCCTCGAAACGTGCTACCTGCTGCTGAAGGGCGAACTGCCGAACGCTGCGCAGAAGGACGAGTTCGTGAAGACGGTCACGAACCACACGATGGTTCACGAGCAGATGCAGTTCTTCTTCCGTGGCTTCCGTCGCGACGCGCACCCGATGGCGATCCTCGTCGCTGCAGTCGGCGCGCTGTCGGCGTTCTACCACGACTCGCTCGACATCAATAACCCGCGTCACCGCGAAGTCTCGGCAATCCGCATGATCGCCAAGCTGCCGACGCTGGTCGCGATGGCGTACAAGTACTCGATCGGCCAGCCGTTCGTGTATCCGCAGAACAATCTGTCGTACAGCGCAAACTTCATGCGCATGATGTTCTCGAACCCGTGCGAAGAGTACCAGGTCAACGAAGTGCTGGTTCGCGCGCTCGACCGCATCCTGATCCTGCACGCAGACCACGAGCAGAACGCTTCGACGTCGACGGTGCGTCTGGCGGGTTCGTCGGGCGCGAATCCGTTCGCGTGTATCGCAGCGGGTATCGCGTGTCTGTGGGGCCCGGCGCACGGCGGTGCGAACGAAGCCGCACTGAACATGCTGGAAGAAATCGGCTCGGTCGATAACATTCCTGAGTTCATCAAGCAGGTGAAGGACAAGAACTCGGGCGTGAAGCTGATGGGCTTCGGTCACCGCGTCTACAAGAACTACGATCCGCGTGCGAAGCTGATGCGCGAAACGTGCTACGAAGTGCTGAACGAACTGGGCCTGCACGACGACCCGCTGTTCAAGCTCGCGATGGCGCTGGAAAAGATCGCGCTGGAAGACGAATACTTCGTGTCGCGCAAGCTGTACCCGAACGTCGACTTCTACTCGGGCATCGTGCAGCGCGCGCTGGGCATTCCGACGTCGATGTTCACGTGTATCTTCGCGATGGCACGTACGGTCGGCTGGATCGCACAGTGGAACGAAATGATCGGCGATCCGGAACAGAAGATTGGCCGTCCGCGTCAGCTGTTCATCGGCGAAACGCCGCGCGAAGCATCGCCGATCGGCAAGCGTTAAGCAGCCGTCGGTATATCGGCGCGGTTTCCGCGCTGAATGCATCGAATGAAACGCCTCAACGGTTCGCCGTTGGGGCGTTTTGTTCTATAGGCCGTCTGGCCAGGCCGGGATGCGCTTGACCCAAAACCGGGAAGAAGCAATAATTACATCTGAAAACTACGTACCAGCGGGTGCGAAAAACGTAGCGCCGCCCGGCAAGCCGGGTCCCACCTGGAGTGGGAGTTCTGTCGAAAGGCAGATAGAGAATCCCGCATGCAACGGCCACCTTGAGTGGCCGTTTGTTTTTTCTGCTTTCTATCTGCGAACCTTTTTCCCGAGATATGCCGCGCGGAGAAGCGTCGCGAAGCCAATCTTGCCGGCTTTTTCCTGACGTTTCGTCAATCCCTTGTCCAGCACGTAGGCCGACTGGATCCGAAGCACCATGCGTCGCTTGCGGATTCGGTCTCGCTCGGCTTCGAAAAAGACTGCGTAGAGCGTCGTCGTGCCGTCTTCATTCATGTTTTCGAGCGTGACGAAGTTAGGCTGATTCTCGTTAGCCACCGTAATGCGCCGCGACGGAAGTTGAATGACGATCTCTCTCAGATATCTTCGTGAAAGTTTGTATCGCTGTGGGTCCAGTACGCGGCGCTCTTTACCGTGATCGTAGATCTCGTCGTCTGGTATCAGATCGGTTGGGCGAGCATCCCATCGGAAGCTGTGGGTAAAGCAGTGGCACGAGAAAAGAACGAGCACGGTGATGTCACCGCCTAGTCCAAGGTCGGTCTTGAAAGTGAATGCATCGAGATGATTGAGATTCCACGGAATTCCACGGTAGCTCACATCGGAAAAACGGTGTGCGGGCTCGTGCAAACGCTCGGCTATCAGACACTCAGGTTGTGACATCGATGGCATGGTCAGGGAGACTAACCATGCTATGTCGCGCACCAGAATGACCGCTATAGACCGTTTGGCCAACCAGGCGCATGTCGTCGCGTGGTCTGAAGCCTCACCCTGGGTACTACCGATACAGGTATCGGCACTACCACCCAACTCCATGTTTTTTATCGGTTTTCTCGATATCTGGTGGTCCCGGAAAGGCAACTGCGTGGCATAATCGACCGGACACAGTCAGCCCGAAGTCATTACTACCCCGCATACCATGGCACAGACTCTCTACGACAAATTGTGGAACACGCACGTGGTCCACACGGAAGAAGACGGTACGACGATTCTCTATATCGACCGTCAACTGCTGCATGAAGTGACCAGCCCGCAGGCGTTCGAAGGGCTGAAGATGGCCGAGCGCCCGGTGTGGCGCATCAGCGCGAATCTGGCGGTGTCGGACCACAACGTGCCGACCACGGATCGCAGCCACGGCATCGCAGATCCCGTCTCGAAGCTGCAGGTCGATACGCTCGACGCGAATTGCGACGCCTTCGGCATCACGCAGTTCAAGATGAACGACATGCGTCAGGGCATCGTGCACATCATCGGGCCGGAGCAGGGCGCGACGCTGCCGGGCATGACCATCGTCTGCGGCGACTCGCACACGTCCACGCACGGCGCGTTCGGCGCGCTGGCGCACGGCATCGGCACATCGGAAGTCGAGCACGTGCTGGCCACGCAAACGCTCTTGCAGAAGAAAAGCAAGAACATGCTGGTGAAAGTGGAAGGCCAGTTGCCGCGCGGCTGCACGGCGAAGGACATCGTGCTCGCCATCATCGGCAAGATCGGCACGGCGGGCGGCACGGGCTATGCCATCGAATTCGGCGGCTCGACCATCCGCGCGCTGTCGATGGAAGGCCGCATGACCGTCTGCAACATGGCGATCGAAGCGGGCGCGCGCGCCGGCATGGTCGCCGTCGACGATACGACCATCGAATACCTGAAAGGCCGTCCGTTCTCGCCGCAAGGCGTTGAGTGGGATCAGGCTGTCGAATACTGGAAGCAGTTTAAATCCGACGACGGCGCGCATTTTGATCGCGTGGTCGAACTGAACGCCGCTGAGATCGTGCCGCAGGTGACGTGGGGCACGTCGCCGGAAATGGTTACGTCCATCGACGGACGCGTGCCGGATCCGGAAAAGGAAAAAGATCCCGTCAAGCGTGACGCGATGGAACGCGCGCTGCAATACATGGCGCTGCAACCGAACCTGCCCATCGAATCGATCAAGCCGGACAAGGTCTTCATCGGTTCGTGCACGAACGCGCGTATCGAAGATATCCGCGCGGCTGCGTGGGTCGTGAAGAAGCTGGGCCGTCGTGTCGCGTCGAACATCCGTCTGGCGATGGTCGTGCCGGGTTCGGGTCTCGTGAAGGCGCAAGCCGAGCGCGAAGGCCTCGACAAGGTCTTCACGGACGCGGGTTTCGAATGGCGCGAGCCGGGCTGCTCGATGTGTCTCGCGATGAACGCCGACCGCCTCGCACCGGGCGAGCGTTGTGCATCCACGTCGAACCGCAACTTCGAAGGCCGTCAGGGCGCGGGCGGACGCACGCACCTCGTGAGTCCTGCAATGGCAGCGGCTGCCGCCATCGAAGGGCATTTCGTCGACATTCGCAAGCTGGGATAAACGTCTTATGAACATCGATCGCACCGCATTTCTGCGCCGATTCGCACTCGCGACGCTAGCCGGGCTGCTGCTCGGCCTCGCTGGTTGCAACACGGTGCATGGCTTCGGCGAAGATCTGCAGCATCTGGGCGGATCGATCAGCAACAAGGCGTCGCAGTAAGCGGATTTTGTCTCGCCGGAAGGCGCGAGCGCTACGTTTGCGCATTCCCTTCCGGCCTCGAACAGGCTAAAGCGTCATGGATAAATTCACTGTACATACCGGCGTCGTGGCGCCGCTCGATCGCGAAAACGTCGATACCGACGCGATCATTCCGAAGCAGTTTCTGAAGTCGATCAAGCGCACGGGCTTTGGTCCGAATGCGTTCGACGAATGGCGTTATCTCGATCACGGCGAGCCGGGTCAGGACAACTCGAAGCGTCCGCTGAACCCCGATTTCGTGCTGAACCAGCCGCGTTATCAGGGCGCGTCCGTGCTGCTCGCGCGCCAGAACTTCGGCTGCGGCAGTTCGCGCGAGCACGCGCCGTGGGCGCTGCAACAGTACGGCTTCCGCGCGATCATCGCGCCGAGCTTCGCGGACATCTTCTACAACAACTGCTTCAAGAACGGTCTGCTGCCGATCGTGCTGACTGAGCAGCAGGTCGACCATCTGTTCAACGAAACATTCGCGTTCAACGGCTTCCAGTTGACCGTCGATCTGGAAAAGCAGGTCGTGCGCACGTCGGACGGCAGCACGGAGTATCCGTTCGAAGTCGCCGCGTTCCGCAAGTACTGCCTGCTGAACGGTTTCGACGATATCGGCCTCACGCTGCGTCACGCGGACAAGATTCGCCAGTACGAAGCCGAGCGCATCGCGAAGCAGCCGTGGCTCAACAACCGCCTCGTGCGCTGATGCGCGCCTGAGATCGAAGCCAGACAGAAACCAGAAAGGAATACGCATGAAGATCGCAGTGTTGCCGGGCGACGGCATTGGCAAGGAAATCGTCAAGGAAGCAGTCAAGGTGCTGAACGTGCTCGGCGAAAAGTTCGAGCTCGAAGAAGCGCCCGTTGGCGGCGCGGGCTACGAAGCGGCGGGTCATCCGCTGCCGGAAGCGACGCTGAAGCTCGCGAAGGAAGCCGACGCGATCCTGTTCGGCGCTGTCGGCGACTGGAAGTACGACTCGCTCGAGCGCGCGCTGCGCCCGGAACAAGCCATTCTGGGTCTGCGCAAGCATCTGCAACTGTTCGCGAACTTCCGTCCGGCCATCTGCTATCCGCAGCTGACGGGCGCGTCGTCGCTGAAGCCGGAAATCGTTTCGGGCCTCGACATCCTGATCGTGCGTGAACTGAACGGCGATATTTACTTTGGCTCGCCGCGCGGCGTGCGTGCTGCGCCGGACGGGCCGTTCGAAGGCGCGAAAGAAGGCTTCGACACGATGCGTTATTCGGAACCCGAAGTGCGCCGCATCGCGCATGTCGCGTTTCAGGCAGCGCAAAAGCGCGACAAGAAGCTGACTTCCGTCGACAAGGCGAACGTGCTCGAAACGTCGCAATTGTGGAAGGACGTGATGATCGATGTCTCGAAGGAATACGCGGACGTCGAGCTGTCGCACATGTACGTCGACAACGCGGCAATGCAACTCGTGAAGGCGCCGAAGTCGTTCGACGTGATCGTCACGGGCAATATGTTCGGCGACATTCTGTCGGACGAAGCGGCGATGTTGACGGGCTCGATCGGCATGCTGCCGTCGGCTTCGCTCGACAAGAACAACAAGGGTCTGTACGAGCCGTCGCACGGTTCGGCTCCGGATATCGCGGGCAAGGGCATCGCGAATCCGCTGGCTACGATTCTTTCGGCTGCAATGATGCTTCGCTATTCGCTGGGCAAGGCCGAGCAGGCTGATCGCATCGAAAACGCCGTGAAAAAGGTGCTCGAACAGGGATATCGCACGGGCGACATCCTCACGCCGGGTTGCAAGCAGGTCGGCACGGAAGCGATGGGCGACGCTGTGATCGCTGCGCTGTAATTGTTGAGAAATACGCGTGAATCGGCCGGTTTTGGGCTGATTCACGCTATTCGCGGCGCCCGCGCCGCACAAATCGGGTTTTCGTGTAGACTCATGTGATGGCGACGATTCCTCAAATCTCCTCGATTTCGACACTGCGCGGCAAAACGGCCCGCGTGGTTGCGCTCGCCATTACCATCAAAACGATTACCCCGAAAACGATCACGAAGCGCTGATCGTCTGTCGTGCCCGCCCATCTTCCCCGCGCGGTCACTGCGGGCAAAGATGCGGGGAAGTGTCCATTCGAAGGGTATGAAGTCATGAACGTAGGTCTCGTAGGTTGGCGCGGCATGGTCGGCAGCGTCCTCATGCAACGTATGCAAGAGGAAGGCGATTTCGATCTGATCGAACCGGTGTTTTTCAGCACCAGCAACGCGGGCGGCAATGCGCCGTCGTTCGCCAAAAACGAGACCAAGCTCAAAGATGCGTCGAGCATCGACGACCTGAAGAAGTGCGACGCGATCATCTCCTGCCAGGGCGGCGACTACACCAACGAAGTGTTCCCGAAGCTGCGCGCAGCCGGCTGGAACGGTTACTGGATCGACGCGGCTTCGTCGCTGCGCATGAAGGATGACGCCGTCATCATTCTCGATCCCGTCAACCTCGACGTGATCAAGAACGCGCTGGTCAAGGGCCAGAAGAATTTCATCGGCGGCAACTGCACGGTCAGCCTGATGCTGATGGCATTGGGCGGCCTGTTCCGCGACAACCTCGTCGACTGGATGACGGCCATGACGTATCAGGCCGCATCGGGTGCGGGCGCGCAGAACATGCGTGAACTGCTGAGCCAGATGGGCACGCTCAACGGCGCAGTGAAGGACGAACTGGCGAATCCGTCGTCGGCCATTCTCGACATCGACCGCCGCGTGCTGGCCGCAATGAACAGCGACAGCATGCCGACCGATCACTTCGGCGTGCCGCTCGCCGGCTCGCTGATTCCGTGGATCGACAAGGATCTCGGCAACGGCATGTCGAAGGAAGAGTGGAAGGGCGGCGCGGAAACCAACAAGATTCTCGGCAAGCCGGCCATGGGCCAGCCGGGTTCGATTCCCGTCGACGGTCTGTGCGTGCGTATCGGCGCAATGCGCTGCCACTCGCAGGCGCTGACCATCAAGCTGAAGAAAGACGTGCCGCTCGACGAAGTGAACGACATTCTGGCTTCGGCGAACGACTGGGTGAAGGTCGTGCCGAACGAGCGTGAAGCGTCGATGCGCGATCTGTCGCCGGCAGTCGTCACGGGCACGCTGACGGTCCCCGTCGGCCGCGTGCGCAAGCTCGCGATGGGCGGCGAATATCTGTCCGCATTCACGGTCGGCGACCAGTTGCTGTGGGGTGCTGCAGAGCCGCTGCGTCGTATGCTTCGCATTCTGCTCGACAAGTAAAGTAAACTAGCGCGTTAGCTGATCGACGCGTAGAAAACTTCCAAAAAGCGTCGCGAATTTCGCGGCGCTTTTTTATTGTGCATTTCAGAATTTTGTCGCCAACACTTCTAAGCATGCGCCGCACGACCGCGCACGAAAGGTCCCGATGACGGCCCGTTTCCTTCATCTTCAAGCCGCCACACGCAGCGGCTCGCAACGGATTGCGGCAGCTGTCGCAATCGTCTTCGCCACTGCAGTTTCGATTCCGGGCGCTGCGTATGCGCAAACGGCGGCCACGGGCGCTGCAAGCGCAGCGGCGTCGGCGAGTGCGCCCGCTGGCGCAGCGTCGGGCGGCACGCAATTCACCGTTCAGCCTGGCCAATCGCTCAACGATGCCGCCGTCGCGATGACGCAGTCGCGTGATCGCGCGGTGCTCGCGCGCGCGGCCAAGGCGATTTTCGACGCGAATCCGAACGCATTCATGGGGCATGATCCGAGCCGCTTGCGGTTGGGCTCGGTGCTGAACCTGCCCGCCGTCGATGCGACGGGTGCGGCGATTGGTGGAGCGTCGGATGCGGCTGCGGCGAGTGGCAGTACGTCCGCAGCGGCTTCCGCGCCTGCGTCTGCGTCTGCTTCGGCGGCCGCGTCGGCGAGTGCCGCGGCAGGCGCCTCGGCATCTGCGGCCATGCAGCAAAACGCCAGCGCGCCCGCGGCAACAGAAACAGCATCTGCAACCGCAGCGAGCGCATTGCCCACGAGCAGCGCTGCCGCGCCCGCGGTCACGAGCGGCACGCAAACCTACACCGGCTCGATCTCAGGCAGCGAAGCATCGGCCACATCGACCGGCACATCTGCCAATAGCAGTGCACAGACAGCATCGCAGGCGCGTCCGTCGAGTCTGCAACAACTGCTCGCGCTGAAAAATCGCGTGCTGATGGAGTTGCAGAAGCACGGTATCGGCAAGCCGCCTGTGACGAATGGCAATGCCGCTGCGCCGGGCGCAGCACAGCCTGCGAGCGCGGCGCCTGGCGCTGCTGCTACCGCCCAGCCCACGCCGGCGGCGCAGCCTGCCAATCAGGCGACAGGCATTCCGCAGGAGTATCTGGGCGGTGCCGCTATCGTTGGTGCAGGACTGGTGGCGCTGCTGGCTGGCTGGTCGATGCGTCGCCGTCGCAAGGCGGCGCGCGCTCAGGCTGCCGCCAACGACGACATAACGCGTGACGAAGAAACGTCGGCGTTCGCGCCCGCGCCGGCCGCCGTCGCATCTCACGACACAGCGCCTGCAGTGGAGCAGACGCAGCCGGAAGCTGAGGCTCACGAAGCGCATGAAGCGCATGAAGCGCCTCATGCTGCATCGGCGGAAGCCATTCCGCACGATGTCGAGCATGAAGCGCAGCCAAAGCACGAACCCGAAACCTTCGATGCCGCTTCCGCCGAAGCCGCGCTCGACGCCGCCGCTACGCTCGGCGCCGACGCATTGCCACGCGAATCGCTCGATCCGGCGCGTGAAGAAGCGCGTGCAGCCGAAGCAGCCGAACTGGAGCAGGCCGCGCGTGAACACGAGCAGACGCCGGATGAACTGGCCGCCGCCACGCCAGCCGCAGACCTGCCGCTCGACGAGGCACCGATCCACGAACCCGTGGAACCCCATTTCGTCGAACCGATCGAAGCCCCGCACGCTGAGTCTGACGCGAAAGACCGGCCTTTCGTGCTCGACCTCGGCACGACGGCGGGAAGCGAGCAGCACGAACCGACGTTCGAACAGCCGGTTGGGTCCGCCGCGCCGCCGATTCAACTGAGCCACGTCGAACCGTCCGCGCAGCACGAACAGCTGATCGAGCCGCTGCCCGAACTCGTCGACGAATTGCATGCGGACGAAGCCGAGGCTGCCGACGAGACGCAAAACCGCGCGGCGGCGTCGCTTCCGCTCGGCGCACCGCCGCCGCTGGAACCGGCCGTGCCGGATGCCTTCCCGCGCGATGCGATGCGCGCGCTCGACAGCATCGACGATTTTGCGTTGCCGCCGCGCGTCGAGACGGCTGCGCCGGGTTCGTCCGATTCGCACGCTGTGACGCAGCCGGTCGTTTCGCCCGGCATTACCGCGCAGCAGGCCGTGCCATCGCACGCGCCGCAGGTGCCGACGGCGGGCGAGGAGATCATCGCCGGCACTGCGGGCGCCGCAGCCGTCGCCGGTCTGGGCGCAGCCCGTTTCGGGGCGTTGAAGCTCGATTTCGACCTGGAACTGCCGCCGTCGCCGTCGCAGGTGGTGCCCACGTTCACGCCTCAGGAAGTCGCGCGCATCTCGCGCAACAAGCTCGATCTGGCTGTCGAATATATCGATCTCGGCGACCTCGTCGGTGCGCGCACGCTGATCAACGAAGTGATCGAATCGAACGATGTAGACACGCGCGCCGACGCTCGCGCGCTGCTGTCGACGCTCGCGCCGCTTTCGTGATGACGCGGATCGCGCTCGGTATCCAGTACGACGGCGCTGCGTTTTGCGGCTGGCAGGCGCAGCCGCACGGCAAGACCGTGCAGGACGAGCTCGAGCGGGCACTGCGCGAGTTCGCGCTGACGCCGCTGCCGACGGTCGTGGCGGGGCGCACGGATACGGGCGTGCACGGGCTGGGTCAGGTTGTGCATTTCGATACCGAACTCGATCGCGCGGAGTTTTCGTGGGTGCGCGGCACGAACGCCTTTTTGCCGTCGACGGTCGCTGTGCAATGGGCCAAGCCGATGCCTGATGATTTCCACGCGCGATTTTCGGCCTTCGAGCGCACGTATTACTACGCGCTCTACGTGCATCCCGTGCGTTCGCCGATGCTCGCAAGCCGTGCCGGCTGGATCCACACGCCGCTCGACGTCGACGCGATGCGCGAAGCGGCGGCTTGTCTGATCGGCGAGCATGATTTCTCGTCGTTCCGCTCGTCGGAATGTCAGGCGAAAACGCCCGTCAAGCATCTGTATCAGATCGATATCCGCCCGCAGGGCGATTTCATCCACTTTCGCTTCCGGGCGAACGCGTTCCTGCATCACATGGTGCGCAACCTGATGGGCTGCCTCGTCGCCGTGGGGCGCGGGCGCTATCCGGCGACGTGGCTCGCCGAAGTGCTCGAAGTCCGCGACCGCAAGCACGCCGCACCGACTTTCATGCCCGACGGGCTGTATCTCGCTCAAGTGGGCTATCCTGAGGTGTTCGCCGTGCCTGCACCGCAAGCGGGCAGCGTTCCGTGGAGCACCGTTTGGACCGACCAATGACTTCTGCCGATACCCAAGCCGCACCCGATTCATCCGCCGACGACACCGTGCCGCACCGCACCCGCATCAAGCTGTGCGGACTGGCCAACGCTGCCGATGTCGCCCATGCCGTCGCGCTTGGCGCCGATGCGATCGGCCTCGTGTTCTACCCGCCCAGCCCGCGCTCTTTGAGCATTGCGCAGGCGGTCGAGATGACGCGGGTCGTGCCGCCGTTCGTGTCGGTGGTCGGGCTGTTCGTGAATCCGACAGATGACTGGTTCAGCGAAGTCACCTGCAACGTGCCGCTATCGGTGCTGCAGTTCCACGGCGACGAAACGCCCGAACAGTGCGAAAAGCTCGCGGGCGTTGCGGGTTTGCCTTGGTTGCGCGCATTGCGGGTTTCGCCCGATACTCAACCGGCTGATTTGGTAAAATCGGCGCTTAACTATTCGGCCGCCAGTGGTCTCCTGTTCGACACGCATGTCGACGGCTATGGCGGCGGCGGGAAGGTCTTCGATTGGTCACTTATTCCAGCAGAGCTCGCGCGTCGGGCCGTTTTGAGTGGTGGGTTGAGCACGCAAAACGTTCGTGATGCGATTCATCGTGTACGCCCGTACGCGGTCGATGTCTCGAGCGGCATCGAAGTGCCGGGCGTAAAGGGTGTGAAGGATCACGCCCGCATGGCGGCGTTCGTACGCGCAGTGCGCGAAGCGGACGCCCGGTGATTCCCAGGCCGCGCCTCGCAGCGAGCGCTGCGGCGAACTGAGAAGAGTGACGGAATATGTACAACTTACCTGATGAACGTGGCCATTTCGGCCAATATGGCGGCGTGTTCGTCGCCGAAACGCTGATGCACGCACTGGATGAGCTGCGTGTCGCGTACGAAAAATACTCTGTAGACCCCGAGTTCATCGCCGAATACGAGCGTGAACTGAAGTACTTCGTGGGTCGTCCTTCCCCTGTCTATCACGCGCAACGCTGGAGCGAACTGCTCGGCGGCGCGCAGGTTTATCTGAAGCGCGAAGACCTGAACCACACGGGCGCGCACAAGGTGAACAACGTGATCGGCCAGGCGCTGCTCGCCAAGCGCATGGGCAAACCGCGCGTGATCGCGGAGACGGGCGCGGGCCAGCACGGCGTTGCCACGGCGACCATCGCGGCGCGCTTTGGCATGGAGTGCATCGTGTACATGGGCGCGGAAGACGTGCGCCGCCAGGCAGCGAACGTCTACCGGATGAAGCTGCTGGGCGCGACCGTCGTGCCCGTCGAATCCGGCTCGCGCACGCTGAAAGATGCGTTGAACGAAGCGATGCGCGACTGGGTCACGAACGTCGAAAACACCTTCTACATCATTGGCACGGTCGCGGGTCCGCACCCGTATCCGATGATGGTGCGCGACTTCCAGCGCGTGATCGGCGACGAATGCAAGGTGCAGATGCCCGAACTGACGGGTCGCCAACCGGACGCCGTGATCGCGTGTGTTGGCGGTGGTTCGAACGCGATGGGCATCTTTTACCCGTATATCGACGATAAATCGGTGAAGTTGATCGGCGTCGAAGCAGCCGGCGACGGCATCGAGACGGGTCGTCACGCAGCCTCGCTGACGGGCGGCACGCCGGGTGTCTTGCACGGCAACCGCACGTACCTGCTGCAGGACGAGAATGGCCAGATTATCGAGACGCATTCGGTCTCGGCGGGTCTGGACTATCCGGGCGTCGGTCCTGAGCACGCGTGGCTGAAGGACAGCGGCCGCGCCGAATACGTCGGCATCACCGACGAAGAGGCGCTCAAGGCGTTCCACGACTGCTGCCGCATCGAAGGCATCATTCCCGCGCTCGAGTCGAGCCACGCGCTCGCGTACGCGGCGAAGCTGGCGCCGACTCTGCCGAAGGACAAAATCCTTCTGGTGAACCTGTCGGGCCGGGGCGACAAGGACATGCACACGGTCGCCGAGCGATCGGGCATCCAGTTCTGAGCGCCCACGCGATGCGCGACGAGTTCGAGCAGCCGCAGCCGCCCGCACCGAGCGGCGACGCAGAAGCACGCGTCGTCGAGGCGTTGCGCGCGGGCGCTGCGCCGCTGTTGCCGGTGCCTGCCGGCATCGAACTGCTGAACCGCGATTTTCTGACCGATGCAGCAAACCTGCCGGACGGCTCGATCGACCTGATCGTGGCCGATCCGCCGTACGGTCTGGGCAAAGATTATGGCAATGATTCCGATATGCGCTCGGGCGAGGATTTTCTTGCCTGGACGCGTAGCTGGCTCGATCTCGCCATTCCGAAACTCAAGCCGTCGGGTTCGCTGTATATCTTCTGCACATGGCAGTACGCGCCGGAAATCTTCGTCTTTCTGAAGAGCCGCCTGACGATGGTCAACGAGATCATCTGGGACCGGCGCGTGCCGAGCATGGGCGGCACGACGCGCCGTTTTACGTCGGTGCACGACAACATCGGTTATTTCGCGGTATCGAAAGATTATTACTTCGATCTCGATCCCGTCCGCATCCCGTACGATGCCGCCACGAAGAAGGCGCGTTCGCGTAAGTTGTTCGAAGGTAGCAAGTGGCTCGAAATGGGCTACAACCCGAAGGACGTCTGGTCGGTTTCGCGTCTGCACCGGCAGCACGCGGAACGCGTCGACCATCCGACCCAGAAGCCGCTCGAAATCGTCGAGCGAATGGTGTTGGCAAGCTGTCCGCCGGGTGGTCGTGTGCTCGATCCCTTTATGGGAAGCGGCACCACGGCCGTTGCTTGCGCCCGACAGAAACGCGAATTCGTCGGCTATGAGATCAATGAAAGTTACTGCGCGATAGCGCGAGAACGCGTCAGTCTGGCCGCAAATCCGCCTGCACCCGTTCCGCGCCGCAAGAGCACTGTCGTCGATCCGACGACAACCGCTTGAGCCGCAACCGCGCAGTTATCGACTTCGAGAGAATTCCATGTCCCGTATTCAAAACACGTTCGCGGCACTGGCCGCGCAGGGCAAGAAAGGTCTGATTCCGTTTTTCACCGCTGGCGATCCCGATCCGGCGCGCACGGTTGAGTTTATGCATGCGCTCGTCAAAGGCGGCGCCGATGTGATCGAGCTTGGCGTGCCGTTTTCGGACCCGATGGCCGATGGTCCAGTGATCCAGTTGTCGTCGGAACGGGCGCTGGCAAAGGGCGTGTCGCTGAAACACGTACTCGCCGACGTCAAGCGTTTCCGTGAAACCAACAACACGACGCCCGTCGTGCTGATGGGCTACGCCAACCCGATCGAACGCATGGGTGCCGATGCCTTCGCGAAGGCTGCGAACGAAGCGGGCGTCGACGGCGTGCTGGTTGTCGACTATCCGCCGGAAGAATCGGTGATCTTCGCCGAAAAGATGAAGGCGGCGGAAATCGATCCGATTTTTCTGCTTGCGCCCACGTCCACCGACGAGCGCATCGCGGAGGTTGGTAAAATCGCGTCTGGTTACGTCTACTATGTGTCGCTCAAGGGTGTGACGGGCGCTGCAAATCTGGACGTTTTGAGCATCGCGAGTAAAATCCCGGCCATCAAGTCGCGCGTACCGCTGCCGGTGGGCGTCGGTTTCGGCATTCGCGACGCGCAATCCGCGCGCGCTGTGGCCGAAGTGTCCGATGCCGTCGTGATCGGCAGCCGTATCGTGCAATTGCTCGAAGAAGCAGCACCCGAGACCGCTGCGAGCAAACTGACCGATTTCATCGCTGAAATCCGTCAGGCGCTCGACGGTATCGGCGCGACTGCCCGATAAACATCATTTTTGTCGCGGTTAGCATGGCGGCGCGGTGTCTGCTGCGCCGCCTTTCGTATCGCGAATCCTGGAAGGAAAGAACATGAGCTGGCTCGACAAACTGTTGCCGCCGAAAATCAAGCAAACCGACCCGAAAAGCCGCAAGGGCATTCCGGAAGGGCTGTGGATCAAGTGTCCGTCGTGCGAAGCGGTGCTCTACCGCAACGACGTCGAGGCGAATCTGCACGTCTGCCCGAAGTGCGACCACCATATGCGGATCGGCGCGCGCGAACGGCTCGACGGCTTGCTCGATCCGGAAGGCCGCTATGAAATCGGCCAGGAAATCCTGCCGGTCGACGCGCTGAAGTTCAAGGACAGCCGCAAGTATCCGGATCGCCTGAAAGAGGCGATGGAAGACACCGACGAAACCGACGCGATGGTCGTGATGGGCGGTGCAATCCACACGTTGCCCGTCGTGGTCGCAAACTTCGAGTTCGCGTTCATGGGCGGCTCGATGGGTTCCGTGGTCGGCGAGCGCTTCGCGCGCGGCGCACAGAACGCGATCGAGCAGCACGTGCCGTTTATCTGCTTCACCGCTTCGGGCGGCGCGCGCATGCAGGAAAGCCTGCTGTCGCTGATGCAGATGGCCAAGACCACGGCCATGCTGACCAAGCTCGCCGAAGCCAAGCTGCCGTTCATCTCCGTGCTGACCGACCCGACCATGGGCGGTGTCTCGGCGAGTTTCGCGTTCCTCGGCGACGTCGTGATCGCGGAACCGAAGGCGCTGATCGGCTTCGCCGGCCCGCGCGTGATCGAACAGACCGTGCGTGAAAAGCTGCCGGAAGGCTTCCAGCGCGCCGAATTCCTGCTGCAAAAGGGCGCAATCGACATGATTGTCGACCGTCGCAAGCTGCGCGAAGAACTCGCGCAACTGATGGCGCTGCTGACGCGCCAGCCGGCTGACGCCGTCGCCTGACGCCGCTTTGGGCCGTGACGTTGTGCGCGGCCAACAGAAAAAACCAACGCGCCGCGGAAGTCTCCAAGCGGCGCGTTGTCATTTCTAGGATAATTCCGGTCCGCACTGCCAGTTTTTCAGATGACCACTTTCCCCACACTCGACGCGTGGCTCACGCACCTGGAATCCGCTCATCCTGTCGGTATCGACATGGGACTTGCGCGCATCAGCAAGGTGCGCGATGCGCTGGACCTGAAGTTTGCATGCCCGGTGATCACCGTCGGCGGCACGAACGGCAAGGGGTCCACCTGCGCGATCCTCGAATCGATCCTGCTGCGCGCGGGTTACACGGTTGGCTGTCACACGTCGCCGCATCTGCTGGCGTTCAACGAGCGCGCGCGAATCAATGGCCAGATCGCAACGGACAGCGACCTGTTGCCGCACTTCGAAGCTGTCGAGAAGGCGCGCCAGACGCTGCCTGAGCCGGTTTCGCTGACGTATTTCGAGTTCACGACGCTGGCGATCATGCATCTGTTCGCCGATCGCGGCCTGGACGTGGTGATTTTCGAAGTGGGTCTGGGCGGCCGTCTGGATGCCGTCAATATCCTCGATACCGACTGCGCGATCATTACCAGCATCGACATCGATCACACCGACTTCCTCGGCGATACGCGCGAGAAAATCGCATTTGAGAAAGCGGGCATTTTCCGCGCGGGCAAACCGGCAATCTGCGCCGATCCCGTTCCGCCGCAAACGCTGATCGATCACGCTGAGCAAGTTGGCGCCGAGTTGTGGCTTTTTGGCCGCGATTTCCGCTACGAAGCGCAACCGGGCAATGAGCGTCAGCAATGGAGCTACATCGGCCCGACGATGCGTCGCTCGGCGCTCGCCTATCCGGCGCTGCGCGGCGCGAACCAGTTGATCAACACGACAGCCGCGCTGGCGGGGCTTGAAGCGCTGCGCGACCGTCTGCCGGTGTCGGCTCAGGACATTCGGCTGGGGCTTGCGAACGTCGAATTGCCGGGCCGCTTCCAGGTGCTGCCGGGCAAGCCGTCGATCGTGCTCGACGTCGGCCACAATCCGCATGCAGCCGCCGTTTTAGGCCAGAATCTCGGCAATATGGGCTATTTTCCCTATACGTACGCCGTATTTGGCTCGATGCGCGACAAGGACGTCGCCGGCGTGCTGGAGCATCTGAAAGGCGAAATCGACCACTGGAACGTCACCGATCTGCCGACGCCACGCGCCGCCAGCACGGATGAACTTGAAACGGCATTGCACGAGGCAGGCGTCATCGAAGGGCCGGATTGTAGTGTCACGCGTTTTGCCACACCGGCAGAAGCTTTCCAGGACGCGCTAAAACGAGCCACTGACAATGATAGATTCGTGGTTTTCGGCAGTTTCTATACGGTTGCAGGCGTGATGGCCTACCGTAAATCGCAGCAACACTGAACGCGCGGGCCTCGACCAAGCCATTCATGGGTATTTTCTCGTTCGGCAAGAAAGACGACGCACCTACGCGGCGCGGCGCAAATTCCAGTTCCTCTCGCGGTAGTCGTACCGAGCGCGCTGACCGCGCGGAGCGGGTCGAACGGCGCAGCCGCCGCACGGACCGTTCCGGCGACGCAGATGCGATGCTGCTCGACCCCACGCTTCCTGAGAAACAGCGCGCACGCCGCCGCCTGGTGGGCGCAATTGCGCTGGTGATTGCCGCCGTCGTGATTCTGCCGATGGTGCTGGATTCGCATCCGAAGCCCGTCACCGACGACATTTCCATCGATATTCCGAGCCATCCGGCGCCGAAGGCGCGCGCATCGGAAGACACTGACACGCAAGCCGCCGTCGCACCTGACAATCCCGCCGCACCGGATGCTGCGATGGCCGCCTCCGGCCTCGCTCCCGCCGCGTCGGGCTCGGCGGCCACGGGCGCCGTGGCATCGCAGCGCGACAAAGCCAGCGGCAACAGCCAGGACGCGCCCATCGCCATGCCGCCGGCGAAGCCGCAGACGTCGAACATGGCCGCGAACAATGCAACGGCGCAAGCGGCGAAACCGGCAGCGAAGCCTCAAGCCGACACGAAGCCCACGGCAAAACCAGAACAGAAACCCGCAGTCACGGACACGGCACAGGCACCCGCGTCGGGCACCGAAACCGGCACGCCCGCAGCGCCTCCCGGCAGCCGCTTCGTGGTGGCGCTCGGCTCGTTCCCTGACGACGCCAGCGCGCATGCGTGGACGAACAAGTTGAAAGCGGCGGGTGTGCCCGTATATACGGAGCGTCGCAAGCAGGCTGACGGCTCTTCCCGTACCCTGTTGCGCGCGGGTCCGTTCGCGGATCGTGCGGCGGCGTCGGCGGCTATCGCGAAGGTGCGCGAGGCCGGGCTGACGTCGGGTGCGAACAACGGCACTGCGCAGTAATCCGGCGATGTTCACCGCGTTCGACTACGCTGTAATGGCGGTGATCGTCCTGTCCGCCATGCGCGGCACGTGGCGCGGCTTTTTGTCCGAGGTATTCGGGCTGATCGGCTGGGTCGTGGCGTTTCTGGTGGCAGCGCGGTTCGTGACCCTGCTGGTGCCCTACGTGCCGGCGAACTGGCCGGGCGGCGCGCTGACGCAATGGCTGATCGCGTTCGCGGCGATCGTGATCGGCGTGATGCTGGTGGCCAGCGTGGCGAATGCGCTGCTGCACCGGCTGGTGCAGGTGTCCGGCCTGGGCGGTATCGACCGCTCGCTTGGACTGATGTTCGGCCTCGTACGCGGGGTCATACTGGTGCTGGTTCTGGTCGCCCTCGCTGGCTTGACCGAACTGCCCAAACAGGAATTCTGGCGCAACGCGCTGCTGCGGCCCTACGCCGAGCAGGGCGTGCGAGAGTTGAAGCCTCTGCTTCCCGATACCCTCGCCGCCTACGTCCACGTGTAACGACTACGTTGCACGCAAGAAGGGGCGAAGGCGGATGACAAGGCGGGCCGATGGTGAAGCATGCAGGACCACGGCGCGCGCGGCTGCCTCCCAGGCAGGCCGCACTGATCGAATTTCGTACCCTTTGAAGGACATGCCATGTGCGGCATCGTAGGCGTAGTTTCCCAGTCTCCCGTCAATCAGCTTCTGTATGACAGCCTGCTGCTGCTGCAGCATCGCGGTCAGGACGCGGCCGGCATCGCCACGGCGAACGGCAACAATTTCCACATGCACAAGGCCAACGGCATGGTGCGCGACGTGTTCCGCACGCGCAACATGCGCAGCCTGCCCGGCAACAGCGGCATTGGCCAGGTGCGTTACCCGACGGCGGGTTCTGCGTCGAGCGAAGAAGAAGCCCAGCCGTTCTACGTGAACGCGCCGTTCGGCCTCATCCTTGCGCACAACGGCAATCTGACGAACTGGCAGCAGTTGAAAGACGAGATGTTCCGCATCGACCGTCGCCACATCAACACGAATTCCGACACGGAAGTCATGCTCAACGTGTTCGCGCACGAATTGCAGCTGTCCAGCTCGGGCCTGCAACTCGATCCCGCCGCGTTGTTCAAGGCGGTGTCGGGCGTGCATCGCCGGGTGCGTGGCTCGTACGCGATCGTGTCGCTGATCTCGGGCTACGGCCTGCTTGGTTTCCGCGACCCGTTCGGCATCCGTCCGCTGTGTATCGGCAAGCTGGAAACGGCGTCGGGCACGGAGTGGATGCTGGCGTCGGAATCGGTGGCGCTGGAAGGTATCGGTTTTGAATTCGTGCGCGACGTGGCGCCGGGCGAAGCGATTTTCATCGACTTCGAAGGCAACTTCCACTCGCAGCAGTGCGCGCCGAACGCGAGCCTGAACCCGTGCATTTTCGAACTCGTGTATCTCGCGCGTCCGGACTCGGTGCTCGACGGCGTGCCCGTCTACAACGCGCGTCTGCGCATGGGCGACTATCTGGCCGAGACGATCCTGCGCGAACTGCCCGAAGACGTGAAGATCGAGGTGGTGATGCCGATTCCCGATTCGTCGCGCCCGGCAGCCATGCAGGTCGCCGCGAAACTCGGCGTCGAATACCGCGAAGGCTTCTTCAAGATCCGCTACGTGGGCCGCACCTTCATCATGCCGGGCCAGGCAGTGCGCAAGAAATCGGTGCGCCAGAAGCTGAACGCGATGGGCATCGAGTTCAAGGGCAAGAACGTGCTGATCGTCGACGATTCGATCGTTCGCGGCACGACCTCGCATGAAATCGTGCAGATGGCGCGTGATGCGGGCGCGAACAAGGTGATCTTCGCTTCGGCGGCGCCGCCCGTGAAGTTCCCGAACGTGTACGGCATCGACATGCCGACGCGCAGCGAACTCGTCGCGCACGGCCGTTCGGACGAAGACGTGGCACGTTTGATCGGTGCCGACTTCCTGGTCTATCAGGACGTCGACGCGCTGAAAAACGCGATCCGCGACATCAACCCGGCGCTGAAGGAATTCGAGGCTTCGTGCTTCGACGGCAACTACATCACGGGCGATGTGACCTCGGAATACCTCGACCGCATCGAATCGGCCCGTCTCGCGCCGTCCGCGCAATCGGACCGCGATGCAGCCAGCGAAGCGATCGACGGCGGCGCAGCGCGCTCGCAATTGCACTTGCAGCTGTCGGTCGAGTAACGCGTCGTAAGCGCGCGAGATTCGCTCAAACGCAATCTCGCGCGCCTCGTTTGAGAACGGAAGCCCGCGCGCAATGTTAGTATCGGGTCTTGCGTCGATTTGATCTCAGCTTGCGGACGCGGGGAAACCCAAAACAGCTAAAGCGAACGGTGAGCAGCAACACTCATCGCGCTGACAGCGTTCCCCGCACACGAAGCCCGCTTATGCCGACGCAAAGCGGGCTTTTTTGTCGCTATCGCGTGCATGTGCCTCAACGGCAAGTGAGCGTGGCCTGAAAAAACGGAACAGAACGGACATGGACGACTCCCTCAACTTCGACACACTCGCGGTCCGCTCGGGCACGTTGCGCAGCGATTTCGGCGAACATTCGGAAGCGATCTTCCTGACATCGAGCTTTGTGTTCGAGAGCGCCGCCGATGCAGCCGAGCGCTTCAAGAATTCCGAAGACTATTACACGTACTCGCGCTTCACGAACCCGACCGTGACGATGTTCCAGGAACGTCTCGCGGCGCTCGAAGGCGGCGAGGCTTGCATGGCGACGGCGTCGGGGATGAGCGCGATCATGTCGGTCGTGATGTCGGCGTTGCAGGCGGGCGATCATCTTGTCAGTTCGCAGAGCCTGTTCGGTTCGACGCTCGGCATGTTCTCGCAGATCTTCAGCAAGTTCGGCATCACGACCACGTTCGTCGATCCGACCGATCTCGACGCGTGGAAAAACGCCGTGCGTCCCGAGACGAAGATGTTCTTCCTCGAAACGCCGTCGAACCCGCTGACGGAGATCGCCGATATCGAAGCGATCAGCAAGATCGCGAAGTCGGCGAATGCGCTGTTCGTCGTCGACAACTGTTTCTGTAGCCCGGCGCTGCAGCAGCCGCTGAAACTCGGCGCGGACGTCGTCATGCATTCGGCGACCAAGTTTCTCGATGGGCAAGGGCGTGTGCTCGGCGGCGCGCTGGTCGGCTCGAAGCAGTTCATCATGGAGAAGGTGTTCCCGTTCGTGCGCAGCGCGGGTCCGACGCTGTCCGCGTTCAATGCGTGGGTGCTGCTGAAGGGCATGGAAACGCTGTCGCTGCGCGTCGAGCGTCAGTCGGCGAACGCGCTTGAAATCGCGCGTTGGCTCGATCAGCATCCGGCAGTGAATCGCGTGTTCTATCCTGGTCTCGAATCGCATCCGCAATACGAGATCGCGAAGCGTCAGCAGAAGGCGGGCGGCGCGATCGTGTCGTTCGAACTGAAGGGCGGCACGCCCGAAGAAATGCGCGCGAATGCGTGGCGCGTGATCGACAGCACGAAGATCTGCTCGATCACGGGCAATCTCGGCGATACGCGCACGACCATCACGCATCCCGCCACGACCACACATGGCCGCATCACGCCGGAGGCACGCGCGGCAGCGGGCATCACGGAAGGGCTGATCCGTCTGGCCGTTGGTCTGGAGAATGCCACCGATATCCGCGACGATCTGGCGCGCGGTCTGGCAGGCTGATGACGTAATGAAAACGGGCGCTACGAAGCGCCCGTTTTTCATTTCAATGCAGCAACGCGCGCCACTGGCCCGGCGCCATACCGAAGCGCCGTGTGAACGCATGCGTATAAGCGCTCTGATCGCCGAAGCCGACTTCGAGCGCCACGTCCGTCAATGAGCGGCGTGGATCGGCCAGCAACGTAACGGATGTATCGAGTCTCAGACGCTGCAGATAGCGATGCGGCGTTTCGCCGAATGCGTCGATGAACAGTTGATGAAAACGCCGCATGCCGAAACCGCAATGCGTAGCGAGATCCGCGATGCGCAGCGGTTCGGAAAGATGTGCGCGCAGCCATGCATCGATGCGTGCGAAATCGAGTCCCGCGCCGGGCGCAGCATCCACTGTGCCCGTGTCTTCGATGATCGCCGCGCACAAGCGCGCGGCAGCGTCCCAGTTGAAGCGCCGCCAGGCCGCGTCGCCGTCGATATGTCCTGTCGCGCGGCCCGCGATATGCGCAACCAGTTGCGTGAGCGACGAATCGATCGTCACGGCACGGGCCCGATCGAACAGACGTTGCGGGACCGCGACCGATGACGCGGGCAAATCCAGCACAAGTTGCCGGTTTTCACCGACACCCGCATAGTCGTGCCGCGCGCCCGCCGGAATGAGCCACGCGGACGTGCTGTCGATTTCATTGGCGACGCCATCCACGGCCATCACCATCGACCCATCCAGCCCGCGCACGATCTGATGAAAATCGTGCACATCCGACGCTTCTACCGCGCCGTAACGGCGCAGTGAAACGCTGGGTGCGTCGATGACGGCGTGACTCACGATCAACCGGCTGCCAAAACAGCAAACACGCTCAGACGTCGAGCAATTCGACTTCGAACACGAGCGTGGCGTTCGGCGGAATCACGCCGCCTGCGCCGCGCACGCCGTAGCCGAGTTGCGGCGGAATCGTGAGCTTGCGCACGCCACCCACCTTCATGCCCTGCACGCCTTCGTCCCAACCCTTGATGACCATGCCGCCGCCCAGCACGAACGCGAACGGGTCGTTGCGATCCTTGCTCGAGTCAAACTTCTGGCCGTCGGTCAGCCAGCCGGTGTAGTGCACGCTAACGGTCTGGCCGGCTTTCGCTTCGGCGCCCGTGCCTTCCGTCAGGTCTTCGTACTGGAGGCCCGAGGCCGTGGTGACTGTGGACATGCGATGCTCCTTGTAATCGTTCGAAACCGCTATTGTAGGCGTGTTGTCGTACTGTCGAGAAGATTGGCCGGACGGCCATGCCTATAATGTCCAGACCGCAACCAACGATGAACCGCCAACAAGGATGTCGATCGTGACTACGTCTACCCCGTCTTCTTCCGGCAACGAGGAGATGTCTGCCGTCACCGAACGAACCGCGCGACGCAGCGCGGAAACGGCGCTCTTCATGCGCGACCATGTGCTGTCGCTGGTCTCGCATGATCTGCGCAGTCCGCTCAACGCGATTCACAGCTGGGCCTATGTGCTCGATCGCAAGATCGATGCAACCGACGCCACTGCGCAACGCGCGCTCGAAGGCATTCGTAGCGGCGTCGAGCAGCAGGTGAAGCTGCTCGAATCGATTGTCGATACGACGCGTGCCGAAACGCGCGCGCTTGCGTTGCAGCGCGCACCGTTTGCAGTGCGTCCACTGCTCGACGAAACCATCGGCGATGTGCGCGCCGCGCTTGCGGTGCGGCGTGATGTCGCGCTCGAACTGAACACCGCGCTTGCCGAACAGCGTATCGATGCCGATCGCGAGCGTCTTGCTGCGGCACTGTGGTTACTCGCTGTGTTCGCAGTCGAAGCCAGTGCGCGTGGCGCGACGGTGACGCTCGATGCTTCCGTCGATGCTTCCATGTTCCACGCGAGCGTTTCCTGGCAGGCCACGCCGGCCGCGCTAACGGATGCCGCGCTGCCTCACGTGCTCGAAAACTTCGCGCGTGCGCAAGCGACACACCCGCGCGAAGCAGGCCGCATTTCGTGGGTGCTGGGGCTGTGCAAACGCGTGGCAGAGGCACACGACGGCGCTTTCGAGCAGGGCGAATGGACGGACGGCGTGCCGACCACGCTCAAGCTGCGCGTGCCGCTCGCGGGCGCATGACGCCCGTCCACGCACGCAACCGGCGGCGCACGACCTGGCCGGATGGCCAGTTCACGCGCGACCGGCACTTTCAGATGCCTTTCGCACTCTATACTGACGGCTTTAGTTGCCGGAGTCCTTCGCTTTGATCCAGTTCGTCGCCCTCATTGGCGCGTTGTTGCTCGTTGCCCTCAACGGTTTCTTTGTCGCCGCAGAATTCGGCCTCGTCAAGCTGCGGCAGACGCGCGTGCAAACGCTCGCCGCGAAGCATGGCTTGCGCGGCAAGCTGCTCGCGAAGGTGCATGGCCGGCTGGATGCGTATCTGTCGGCGTGTCAGCTCGGTATCACGCTGGCATCGTTGGGTCTTGGCTGGATCGGCGAACCGGCTTTCGCTGAATTGCTGAACCCGGTGTTTCATTTGCTCGGCATCCAGAACGAGCAATTGATCCACGGCATCTCGCTGTTCTTTGCGTTCTCGTGCATTTCGTTCCTGCACATCGTGGTGGGTGAACTGGCGCCGAAGTCGCTGGCCATCCGTCAGTCCGAGCATGTCTCGCTGTGGACGGCGATGCCGCTGTACGGCTTCTACTGGGCGATGTACCCGGCCATCTGGGTGCTCAACTCGAGTGCGAACGCCGTGCTGCGCCTCGCCGGTCTCACGGCCGATCACGGCGGCGACACACATTACTCGACAGACGAACTCAAGTTGATCCTGCGAGGCCGCCACGCAAGCGTGGCGAACGAACTCGACGGCCCGAAAGATGCCTATTCGCAGGACGAATGGAACACCATCGCGCACTCGCTCGATTTCTCGCGCATGACCGTGTCCGATCTGATGCGTCCCGCGCACGAACTGGTGAGCCTGCGCCGCGATCTGCCGTGGCGCGACAACATGCAAATCATCGCGCGGCATCGCTTCAGCCGTTATCCGTTGCTCGAAGATGCAACGGGCGAGCGCGTGGCGGGCACGATCCATCTGAAGGATCTGCTGCTGGCGCGTCATGCGGGCAGCACGCTCGACGACCTGTCGCATTACGTGCGGCCTGTGCAGTACGTGAAGCCGAACATGCCCGCGCTCGAACTGTTTCGCCGTTTCCGCAAGGGCGCGCCGCATCTCGCGCTGGTTGGGCAGAAGAACGCGAAGCCGATCGGCTTTCTCACGCTCGACAATCTGCTCGGCGCGCTTGTCGGCCAGATTCACGACGAGTTCCGCCAGGGCGATGCCGACTGGACCCGCATGGACGACGGCACGCTGATGGGCAAGGGCAGTCTGCCTGTGGTGTCGCTGGAGCGTGCGCTGGGTATCGATATTGACGAAGGCAGCGCTGAATCGGTCGGCGGTCTGGTGATCAACGCACTGGCTGATTTGCGCGAAGAAGGGCAGCGCGTCGAGTTCGACCGTTTCGATGTGGTCGTGAAGCGGATGAAGGGGCCGCGTATCGTGCTTGTGCGTGTGTATCCGAAGGTGTTTGATGATGAGGGTGGTTAGGGCATCCGTTCAACTCACCTGATCTACTAGATCCCGCCTTCCCGCCAAGGCGCGATATCGCCGATTGGCGCAGACGAAAGCGCTTCGCTCCTGCGCCAGCGCCTTTGACTGTTTTTGACATGAATCGACTGATGGATATGCTAAAACGGAAGGATCACTAAATAAGGAGATCCGCCCGATGGCAGTTCCATTGCATCTTTGGCTGAAAGACGAAAGCGGTGCGGACATTCGAGGTTCCAGTGAAGTCTACGGGCGAGAGGGAAGCATTGAAATCTTGAGTCTGACGCACGGCCTTCATTCACCTACGGATAGCAACACTGGAAAGCTTATCGGCGCACGGTCTCATCGTCCTTTAACCGTCGAAAAGGAAATAGACCGCTCAACGGCTCTTCTTTACAAAGCAGTTGCGCAAGGCGCGACATTGCAGTCGGGGGAGTTGAGGTTTTATCGCACGACCGATGCGGGGAGGGAAGAAGCGTACTTCACGATTTACATGAAGAACGTGAAAGTGGTGGGTGTTTCTCCGAAGGTACTGAATATCAAGGAGGTCGAGAGCCAGCACCGTAATCATTTCGAAATCGTAGAATTTCGCTATGAAGAAATATCGTGGATCTATGCTGACGGCAATTTGATATTCAAAGATGCCTGGTCGTACATTTGAAGGGGAAGGCTGTGACCATACGGTGCACTTTCCTGTTGAATGATCAGGCAACCTCTCAGTTATTTTGTTCCGGATTCGGCTCTGTTGAAGCTTATTCTGGCACGAGACAAGGTCGCGATAATCCACGCGCTACGGCCATGCCGAACGTCGGTCCACTACCAGTTGGAACATATTACATTGTTGACCGGGAGTCGGGCGGAACACTTGGATGGATAAAGGACTGGTTTTCTGCGCACGGATGGGGAACGACTGATCGTTCCAGATGGTTTATGCTTTGGAATCCGAAGAGTGGTGATACGACCATGATCAACGGTATTCAGCGAGGAAAATTCAGACTGCATCCCGAAGGGCCCATGCATCTGAGCGAAGGCTGCATCACTGTAGTCAACGCATTCGCATTCGATAACCTGCAACGCTATATCCGAACGCGCAAGCCCGACTTGCCCGTTCCCGGTGGTCTAATGCGTGCGTATGGGACAGTCGAGGTGAGATGACAGCGTTTCGCTTTCGCATTGTGTATCTCTTCGGACATACCGCCGCCTCATGTATCGGCGGGTGGTATCTGGGGGCGCTTGTGTCCCGCATGCCGTTCTGGATGCCGCAGTGGTTGTACGCGTCGATTCACGCCGCACTGAATTTTATCGGCCTGAATAAGATAGATAACGAAGACGATATCGAAACATTGGGTCTGGTTTGTTTGCTCGTAACGAGTTGCGCTGTGGTAGCGATCGTGTTGTGGACTGCCATGACCGTTATCACGCGGTACGTGCGAAGATGGCCTCGCTCGTCATGATATGACGTCGTCAACGGCCAGGCGCCATCAAACCCGCGGCACCCCATCCTCAACCAGCACGGCCACGGGCATCGTCGTCAGTGCATCGCGCAGATAGAGCCGGCCCGTATCCTCGACCTTCGGCGCAGCGGGACTCAGCCAGTCGAACAACGCGCGTCCGAACAGTTCTTCGGGCATCTGCACAGCCGTATCGTCCCACGCAATCGGATCGATCAGCGGCAGATCATTGCCCGCATCGAGCAGCGCCATCGAAAGACGCGTCGCGATCACCACGGCCCAGCAGTTGCCCTGCCTGCGCGCGAATGCGATCACGCGATCCGCGTGCTTGCCTTGCACCGTGAGCGGGATATAGCTGCCGTTGCTCAGCAACTCGGGTATCTGCATGCGCAGCGCGAGCATCCGCTGGATGATCGCGAGCTTCACGCGGCCGTCGCGCCAGCCAGCGAGGTATTCGGAAGGTGGCGCTTCCGCGAGCAGCGCGTTGCGCCGCGTGAAATCGACGGGCCGGCGGTTGTCGGGATCGACGAGACTGAAGTCCCATAGTTCGGTGCCCTGATAAAGATCGGGAACACCGGGCGAAGCCAGTCTCAGCACAGTCTGCTGCAGACTGTTCACCACACCCGCCTTGCCGATGCGAGTCGCGAATCCGCTCAACTCGCGCAGAAAATCATCGCGGCGTTGCGGCGCAAGAATATCGAACAGAAACTCGCGGCAGCCGTTTTCGAACGCTTCGTCGGGTGCAAGCCAGGTGGTGCGCAGCTTGGCTTCGCGCAGCGCCTTCAACTGCCATTGGGCGACGCGCTCGGCGAGCGCCTTGACGCCGGCTTCGTCGTCGGGAGCAAGACCTGGCGGCCAGCAGCCCACCAGCGTTTGATAGAGCATCGCTTCGGCGGCAAGGCCGGGCGCCCAGTCCTCCGTGTTGCCGTCCATCGCGCGCCGGTGTGGCGTGTTCAATGCCGTCCATGTGCGCAGCGTCGCAATCCACTCGTCGGCGATTTCGCTCAGCACGGCCATGCGCGCGCGCGCGTCCTCGCCGCGTTTGTGGTCGTGAGTCGCCGTTGCGAGCATCGCATGCGGAAAGCGGCGCGCGCGTTCCTGATTTGCCGCATGAAACTGTTCGACGGTCAGCGCGAACTCGCCAGGGTCCGCACCCACTTCGCAGCGCGACAGCAAGCGTCCGTAGCGATAGCACGCGGTGTCTTCAATGGCTTTCGCGGCAACGGGCGCCGTCAGTTGCGAGAACAGCGTCTGCACGGTGCGGCGAGCCGACGCCGTGTGATTGAACGCGCCGGCGCCGCCGTTCTGCTGCGGCGCCTGATTGGCACCGTTACGCGCGCCATTGCCGGTTTCGTCGGCGCCACTGCCCAGCCACGCATCGACGCGCGCCAGCACACCGAAATCGGCACGCGACAGCTGTTGTCGGGCCATATCCAGCGCGACGTCGAAGTACACGTTATCCGCCGCGCTGCGCAACCCGTTCTGCGGATAGATGCGATAGACGGGAAAGTGCGCGGCAAGCTCGCTGGTGACGCGGCGGATCGCCGTGTAGGTGAAGTCGCGCGTGTTGATGCTGTCACGCGCCAGCCGATGCAGTGCGCGCGCCGAGCGGTCGAGTTCCGCCGACAGATTCTCCGCGAGAATCTTGCGCCGTGCGGGCAGTGCTTCGTCTGCGAAGCGCGCGGGGCGGCCGCTCAATTCGGCCCACGCCTGGGCGAGCGGCTCGGCGCCTGCGGGATCGTGCAGCAGTGCGCCGGCGTCGTTCATGAAGTCATAGCCGGTCGTGCCATCCACGGGCCAGTCATCACGCAGCGCCTCGCCGCGCCCAAGAATCTTCTCGACGACGATATACGGCGTCGTGCCTTCGCGCAGTTCCGACAGCCGTTGCCGCAACCGCTGTGTGTATTCGCGCGGCTCGGCCAGTCCGTCGATATGATCGATGCGCACGCCGTCGATCACACCATCGGCATAGAGCCGGAAAACCAGCGCATGCACGGCGTCGAACACCTCGGGACGCTCGACGCGCACGGCCGCCAGCGAACTGATGTCGAAGAAGCGGCGCCAGTTCACTTCGTCGGATGCCGTACGCCACCACGCGAGCCGGAAATGCTGGCGCTCGATGAGCCGGTGCAGGCGGTCGCGCGTGACAGGCTCGTTGGGTGAATACGCTTCGAGCACGAACTCGATGGCCGACGCGCCGTTCTGCCTGACGAACTCGCGCAACGCTTCGCGGCCTTCGGCGGCGCGCGGGTGATCGGTGGGCTGTGTGGTGATCGACGTGAAGCGCTCGGCGAGCGCGCTCAGATCCGCGCGATCCGCCGATTGCAGGATCGCCGCGTAATCGATCGGGCAAACGGGACACGCATGCTCGCCATAGACGATGCTGAAGCGCCCGTTGTCAGCGTCGAAATGCAACGCGATGCGGCCCGCCACCAGTTCGTCGCCGTACGACCCGCCGAGCACGGGCATCAGCACCTTGCCGCGCAGGGCAGGGTCGGGCGAATGCCAGTCCACGTCGAAATAGCGCGCGAATGCGCTATGGCGGCCCCATTCCAGGATGTCCTGCCACCACGCATTGTGGCTGCTCACGCCCATGTGATTCGGCACGACATCGATGATCAGGCCCATGCCGAGCTCGTGCAGCTTGTCGGTCAGACGCCGCAAGCCATGTTCGCCGCCGCATTCGGCGCTGACCTGGCTGTAGTCGACCGTGTCGTAGCCGTGTGTCGAGCCAGGCGTAGCTGTCGTGATCGGCGAAGCGTACAGGTGGCTCACGCCGAGCGCGGCGAAATAGTCGACGTGCGCAAGCGCATCGTCGAACGTGAAGTCGCGATGGAACTGGAGTCGGAGCGTGGCGCGCGGAACGGTCATGGCGTATCGGACAACGAAGAAGCGGAGGTTGGGTTGATGCGTGCCTGCTCGCGGGATTGTTCGATGGCCAGCAGACGGTCGCAGAAGGTGTCGTCGGCGAACAGTTCGTCGACGGGCTGGAGCATGCGTCGCCGCCAGTTCGGATGTTCGTCGATGGAGCCGGGCAGATTCGGCTGATCGGCGAGCGCGAGGAGGTCCTCGAGCGGCAACGTGACAAGCGGCGACGGTGTCGCGGCGACGAAGGCCAGCGCTTCGTCGACGGGCGCGGCACCGGGCGGCGGCGGCTCGACATCGGATGCGGCAAGGCCAGCCTGCTGGAACGCCTGCCAGAGCGCGGCGCGGTCCTCGGCGCGTTCGGCCTGCGCGAGCGCGACGGGGTCGCGGCCCTCGGCGCGCGCCGCCGTCTGGCCGACACGGTTGCGCCACACGATATCCTCGCCGCGCCACCAGCCGGTGACGGTGGGCAGATCGTGCGTGGTGGTCGTGCCGACGGCGCCGCGATCCCATTCGTTCGGCGCCATGAAGCCCTTGCCGTCACGCGTGCGCTCGAACCACAGCACGCGGATGCCCGCCAGCCCGTGTTCGCTGAGCCGCTCGCGAAAACCGGGCGGCACAGTGCCGAGATCTTCGCCGATCACAATCGCGCGATGCCGCCACGATTCGAGCGCGATCAGCCGCAGCATGTCTTCGAGCGGATAGCGCAGATACGCACCATGTTTCGCGGGTTCGCCTTCGGGCACGAGCCACAGTCGCCGCAGCCCGAGAATGTGATCGATACGGATGCCGCCCGCGCACGCAAACGCCGCACGCAGCATGTCGATGAATGCCGAGAAGCCCTGATTGCGCATCGCGCGCGGCGAGAACGTGGTGAGTCCCCACGACTGCCCCGCCTGGTTGAACAGATCGGGCGGTGCACCGACGGATACGCCATGCAGCATGTCGTCGCGATACGACCAGGCGTGCGAGCCGGCGCTATCGCAACCCACGGCGAGATCGGCAATCAGTCCGACGGCCATGCCGGCGTCGCGCGCCGCATGTTGCGCGTGCGACAAGCCCTTCGACGCAAGCCATTGCAGGAACAGATGAAACTCGACTTCATGCCGATGCTCGTTCGCAAACGCCTCGACTTCAGGGCTGCGCGGGTCTTGCAGCGCATCGGGCCATTTGCGCCAGTAGCCTTCGCCGCTGTTGAGCAACTGGAACGCATGCAGCGCCTCGAAGCGCGCGTGGTCTTCGAGCGCGCGGCCACCGCGTTCGCAGAAGCCGTGAAATTCGAGTGCGCGCGGCGAATCCTGCGCGCGGTCATTGGCGCAGAAACGCTCGAACAGTACGCGCAGCACCTTGAGCCTCAGCGGCGTCGCCGTTTTCCAGTCGATCAGCGGCAGCGTTTCGAGTTGCGGCCACACGTCGACGCCACCCGCTGCATCGAGCGCGGCCTGGGCGGCTTGCGCGCCGAACACGGCGGCAGGATCAATATGCGTGACGTTCAGCCACAAGCGCGACGACGGCGAATACGGACTGAACGATCCCGGCAGCGCGCTGAACATCGCGTGCGTCGGACTGATGGCGAGCGCGTTGGCACCGCGCTTCGCGCTCTCGACCGCGAGCGTCGCGAGGGCCGTGTAATCGCCGATGCCGCCATCGCCGATACGCCGCAGGCCGTAAATCTGCGCAGCGATGCCCCACAGCGGCGGCACCTGCGCGTCGTCGCCATGCATCGCGCGCCATGCGTCGGCGACGGTGTAGCACTGCGCGGGCGCGACGGCGAGTGTCATGCGGTGATCATTGAGCACGAGCGTGTGATAACCCGGCTCATCGATGGGCGACAGCAACGCCGCTTCACCGCGCGGCGCCGTGAAGCGGCCGTCGATCAGCGAGCCGCTTTCCAGTTCGATCCGGTAGTGACTGCCCGATTTGATCGCGGCAGCGGGCAGCGCAATGCCGCGCCCGCATTCGACCGTCATCAAGGGCGGCAGCTTGCGGCCTGACAATTCGGCCTCGAGCGCGGCGGCGCTCTGGCGAATCTGCGTAGCGTTGCCGCATGGCAGGCCCATGCGGTCGAGCAGCGCGGCAAGCGTGCTGTCGGGTACGCGCTTGCGATTGTGGTGCGCGTCTTCCCATTCGACTTCGAAGCCCGCGCGTGCGGCGAGCGTGGCGATGGAAATGCCGGGGCGTCGAGTCGTGGCCACGCGGGTTACTCCATAGAGAAATGCTTGCGCGCGTCGTGGCCGACGGCGTAGTCGCTGACATCGCCCGTCAGCCACGCGATGAATGCATTCGACGGCAACGCGCCTTCATCGACGCGATCGCGCACACGCGGCGGCGTTTCGAAAATGACTTTGCCGGCGGGCTGTTCGTCGAGTGGCGCGGCTTCGTTGCCGAGATTCACCGCAATCGATAGCGTCTCGCCGTCGTCGAGTTTCCAGCGCGCGATGAGTGCATTGGCGTCTCCACCGCTCGCTGCTTTCAGCACGGCCGCGCCCAGCGCCTTCGCGTGCCGCAGACGCGGCGCAATCAGTTTGGCGCGCACCGCGAGCGCGGACTTGTAGAAATGCATCCAGTCGAGTGCGTCTTTTTCATCAGGCGTTTCGCCGTGACGCCCGGTAGGCCGTTCGGGCGGCGATGACATCGCGAGCGTCTTCGGATCGTTCGGATCGGGAATCAGCGCACGGCGTTTTTCATCGGCGAAAGCGGAGAAGCGCGCGAACTCCTTGCGCCGTCCTTCGCGTACGGCATTGGCGAGATCGCCGGTGTAATCGGTGAAAAACAGGAATGGCTGCTTCGAGCCGTATTCTTCATCCATGAACAGCAGCGGAATTTGCGGCGACAGCAGCAACAGGCCCGTTGCTGCGCGCAGCGCGTCGTCGGAACACAGCGTGCGCAGACGCTCGCCCATCGCGCGATTGCCGATCTGATCGTGGTTCTGCAGGAACGCGACGAACGATGCAGGCGGCAGATGGCCGCTGGGCTGCCCGCGTGGGTTGCCGTCGTGGATCGGCGACGGATCGCCCTGATAACCGAAGCCGCTGCCGAGTATGCGTGCGAGCCGCTGTATCGGCTGATCGGCGTACGCGGCGTAATAGCCTTCGTGTTCGCCCGTCAGCAAGACGTGCAGTGTGTTGTGCGCGTCGTCGTTCCACTGCGCGGTGAAATGCGTGCCGAGCAGTTCAGCCGTATTGCGCTCGTTTTCCAGCACCAGATGCACATGACGGCCATGCTGAACGTGCGCGCGCACGTGATCGGCGAAACCGCGCAGCCAGTCGTGGTTGTCGATGGCGTGCACGGCGTCGAGGCGCAGGCCGTCGAAGCGATATTCGTTGAGCCAGTACAGCCCGTTGTCGCAGAAGAACTCGCTCACTTCGCTGCGTTCGAAGTCGATGGCGGGGCCCCACGGCGTATGCGTGCCTTCGCGGAAGAACGTCTTCGCATACTGATGCAGATAGTTTCCGTCTGGGCCGAAGTGGTTGTACACCACGTCGAGAAACACGGCGAGACCGTGCGCGTGTGCGGCATCGATCAGCGCTTTCAGCTGCTCAGGACGACCATACGAAGCGTCGGGCGCGTAGGGCAGCACGCCGTCATAACCCCAGTTGCGCGAGCCGGGGAAATCGTTGAGTGGCATCAGTTCGATCGCCGTGACGCCGAGCGCCGCGATGGCGGGCAGGCGCTTCATCACGCCTTCGTAGCCGCCGAGCGCACCGACATGCAGTTCGTACAGCACCGTTTCTTCCCACGGCCGGCCAGACCAGTGCGTGTGCTCCCACTTGTACGCACGCGGATCGATCACTTCGCTCGGGCCGTGCACGTCCTGCGGCTGGAAGCGTGAGGCGGGATCGGGAATCAGCAGCCCGTCGTCGAGCTTGTAGCGATACAGCGCACCCGCGCCGCAGCTGATCTCCGTGTCGAACCAGCCGCCGCCCGTCGCGCTCATGTCGTGCACACCGGATGCGTCGCCGTTTTCGATCACCACCTGCACCTTCGCGCACGATGGCGCCCACAGCCTGAAGCGCGTGCGCGGCTTCGCGCTCGCCGCGCCGAGCAGCTGCGCGCCGAATGGCAGGCAGTGCGCGTGATGATGCGCGTGAGGGTCGATCGGACGTTCATGCATGATTGTCACCATTCATCGGCATGTTGATTCGCCTGGTAATCGTTGCGACATGTACAGCATGGCTTTGCTGTCGATGCTTCCGGTTGCCGCTGCGTGCAGTCAGCCGGATTGCTCCGGATCGGGCATCGAGGTGCCGGGATCCGGCGGCAACGCCGTCAGCAGACGCGGACCATACTGCGCTCCCGCGCGCCAGCTTGCCTGCCAGTCCGCATCGCCCGTGGGCTGCGCCGCGAGCACCACCATGCTGTGTGCAGCGACTTCGAGGTCCGGTGCGGCGAGCGGCGCAGGCGCCGTTTCCGGGTTTGCCGTATCGAGCAGCACATGCCATTCCAGGTGCGGCGGCGGTGGCGTGAAACGCACCGCGCCGCCCGACGCATTCAACATCAGCAACAATACTTCCGTTTCGCCATTCAGTCCCGCGCCCGCGCGACGCAGCGTGAAGGCGCGGCCTTCGGGGTCTTGCCAGGCTTCGATGGTGAGCGCCTCGCCATGTTCGTCGAACCAGCCGACGTCGAAAAGACCAGGCAACACCTCGCGGTCGCCGAACAGAAAGCGGTTTTCGCGCAACAGCGGATGCTGCTTTCGCAACGCGATGATGCGCGCAAAGAACATAGACATTTTGCGCCCATGTGGGAGCGCGGCACGTTCCCAATCTACCCAGGAAATTTCGTTATCCTGGCAATACGCGTTGTTGTTGCCGCGCTGGGTACGCCCCATTTCGTCGCCGGCGAGCATCATCGGGGTGCCGAGCGCGATGAACAGCGTGGCGATCAGCGAGCGCGAGACGCGCTCGCGCGTCTCGACGATGGCCGGTTCATCCGTCGGCCCTTCGTTACCCCAGTTCGAGCTGTAATTTTCGTTGTGGCCGTCGTTGTTGTTTTCGGCGTTGATCTCGTTGTGCTTCTGCGAATAGGCGACGAGATCGGCGAGCGTGAAGCCGTCGTGCGACGTGACGAAGTTGATCGACGCCGTCGGCTTGCGGATACGCCGGTTGAACAGATCGGCCGAGCCTGTCAGGCGCGCGGCGAGATCGGGGCGCATGCCGGCGTCGCCGCGCCAGTAACGCCGCACGGAATCGCGGACACGGTCGTTCCATTCGCTCACGCCGGGCGGATGATTGCCGAGCTGATAGCCGCCGGGACCAATATCCCATGGCGCGCAAATCAGCTTGCGTTGCGACAGGATGGGGCCTTGCCGAAGCGCGACGAAGAAGCCCGAACCGGGATCGACACCCGAGTGCTCACGACCGAGCGTGACGCCGAGATCGAAACGGAAGCCATCGATATTGAAGGCCGTCGACCAGTAGCGCAGCGAATCCTTCACCATTTGCAGCACGCGCGGGTGGGGCAGGTTGAGCGTGTTGCCGCAGCCGGTATCGTTGATGTGATGGCGTTCATCGCCTGGAATGAGGCGGTAATAGCTGGCATTGTCGAGTCCGCGCCACGACACGGTGGGGCCCATCTCATTGCCTTCGCACGTGTGGTTATAGACGACGTCGAGTATCACCTCGATTCCCGCGGCGTGCAGTTGACGGACGGCGATGCGCATTTCATCCAGCCGATGCGCCGACAGATACGAGGGCTCAGGCGCGAAGAACGCGGCCGTGTTGTAGCCCCAGTAGTTACGCAGTCCGCGCTCGACGAGAAAGCGGTCGTTGAGGAACGCGTGGACGGGCAGCAGTTCGACAGCGGTGACGCCGAGCTTGAGCAGGTGCTCGATGAATTCCGGCGACGCGAGTGCGGCGAAGGTGCCGCGTTCGGGCGCGCGCAGGTCTTTGCGCAGCATCGAGGCGCCGCGCACGTGGGTTTCGTAGATGACGGTTTCATTCCACGGCACGTTGGGGCGGGTGTCGTGAGACCAGTCGAAGGCTTCATCGACGACGACGCATTTGGGCATGGCGGGCGCCGAGTCTCTGCGGTCGATGGACAGGTCCATTCTGTTCGAATGCACGCGGTAGCTGAAGAGCGCGTCGGACCAACGGAACTGGCCAATGAGTTTTCTTGCGTACGGGTCGAGCAGGAGCTTATGCGGGTTAAAACGGTGGCCGTTTTGCGGTTGATAGGGGCCGTGGGCTCTGAACGCGTAGACGGTCCCTGGGTGGGCGTGGGGCAGGTAGCCGTGCCATACCTCGTCGGTGCATTCTGGTAATGCGTAACGCTTTAGCTCTTTTCTGCCTGTCGGCTCGAAGAGGCATAGCTCTATTCTCTGCGCGTTCGCTGAGAAGACCGCGAAGTTGACGCCTAAGCCGTCCCAGCTTGAACCCAGCGGGTACGGGCTGCCCGGTAGTAGTCGGTCTGGTAGTACGTGCGGCATTTTTTTTTGCCTTCGGCGGTTGAAGCTGGTTTGTGGTTTGGTTTTGCGTTCGCAGTTTGCTTCTTCTCTGGCATCCGCGATGTGATGTACCACTTCTCGCGTCGCCCCTGTGCGGGGCGGCACCTACTTTTCTTTGCCGCCGCAAAGAAAAGTAGGCAAAAGAAAGCGGGCTAACACCGCTAACTCTTCTTCCTGCCTGCGGGACCTTAACCGGTCCTACACTTCGCACGGCGTCGTGCTCGTCCATGATCGTTGCAAACGTTCTAAGGCACGCATCACCCGCTTCATCTTCCCGCGTCACCGCACGCGCGACCAAATTGCCCAGGTTCTCCAGGTGGCAAACTGTGTGTCGGCTTTCGCGCCGTACACGCTCCACTCCGGACTGAAAAGCAAAGGCGGTGTGTCTTGTAGGAGCGCCGACGTGTAAGGCGCGCCAACCTACACACCGTTTGCCACCTGGGCGGCCTGAATCGTTCGCTGCCATTTGCCGATGTACGGATATCTGGAGCGGGTGATGCGTTGGTCAAGCATGTTGGTAACGAACATGTGCGAGTGCGTTACCGGGTGAAGCACGGGGCCGTTGGGGTCCCGCAGGCAATAACAAGAGCTTGCGGTGTTAGCCCGCGTTCTTTTGCCTACTTTTCTTTGCGGCGGCAAAGAAAAGTAGGTGCCGCCCCGCACAGGGGCAACGCATGCGAACCAACAACAAAACGCGGATGCCAGCGCAAAACTAAAACCCACCAAACCCAACCCCAAAGCCTCGCAGAGAAAAAAACCTAATCAGCACGAAGCACAACAGTCCCCAACGGCGGCAGCACCAAAGATGCGGACTGCGGCCGCCCATGCGCCGCCACCTCATCGGTATAAATCACACCTCCATTCCCAACATTAGACCCACCATAAACCCCAGCATCGCTATTCAAAATCTCAACCCACCGCCCCGGACGGGACATCCCAATCCGATACCCATGCCGTGGCACCGGCGTAAAGTTGCAAACAGTAATAACTTCACGCCCAGCCCCATCCACGCGCCGCCAGGCAAAAACCGAATTCCCGCTATCGTCGCCAATGATCCACTCGAACCCGCCCGGCTCGGTATCCAGCCGATGCAACGCAGGTTCCTCGCGGTAAAGCCGGTTCAGATCCCGCACCAGCCTCTGCACCCCATGGTGCAACTCATCATCGAGCAGATGCCAATGCGGCGACCCATCGTGATCGAACTCGGCCATCTGCCCAAACTCGCCACCCATGAACATCAGCTTCTTCCCGGGATGGGTCCACATAAAAGCCAGATACGCACGCAGATTCGCAAACTTCTGCCAGCGGTCGCCAGGCATCTTGCCCAATAGCGATCCCTTGCCGTGCACCACTTCATCGTGCGAGAGCGGCAGAACAAATTTCTCGGAGTACGCATACACCATCGCAAACGTCATGTTGTGGTGATGCCAGCGTCGATTGATGGGATCTTCATGCATGTAATGCAGCGTGTCGTGCATCCAGCCCATGTTCCACTTGAACTGAAAGCCCAGCCCGCCATCTTCGGTGCGCGCCGTCACGCCCGGCCATGCCGTCGATTCCTCGGCAATCGTGATGGCGCCATGTACATCGGGCATGTGCTGCACTTCATGATTCAGTCGCTTTAAAAACGCAATCGATTCGAGGTTCTCGCGTCCGCCATAAATATTCGGCACCCACTCGCCCGCCGCGCGCGAATAATCGCGATACAACATCGATGCGACGGCATCCACCCGCAAGCCATCGACGTGATAACGCTTGAGCCACGCCAGCGCGGACGCAATCAGGAACGCGCTCACCTCGTTGCGGCCGAGGTTGTAGATCATCGTGTTCCAGTCCTGGTGATAGCCCTCGCGCGGATCGGCGTGCTCGTAGAGCGGCGTGCCGTCGAACTCCACCAGCCCATGCGCATCGTTCGGAAAGTGCGCGGGCACCCAGTCGAGTATCACGCCCAAGCCTGCTTCGTGTGCACGATTCACGAAGTGCGCGAACTGCTCCGGCGTGCCGAAGCGCGCGGACGGCGCGAACTGCGACAAAGGCTGATAGCCCCACGATCCACCGAACGGATGCTCGGCCACCGGCATGAACTCGATATGCGTGAAGCCCATTTCCTTCGCGTACGGAATCAGGCGGTCCGCCAGTTCGGCCCAGTTCAGCCCGCGATGCCCTTCCTCCGCAATGCGCAGCCAAGACTCCGCATGCACCTCGTAGATCGAGATCGGCGATTGCGGCGTCTGCTTCGATGCGCGCGTTTGCATCCAGTCGCCATCCGTCCACGGAAAGCGCTCGACGTCGTCGACATGCGCGACCACGGAAGCCGTCGCAGGCGGCTTCTCCGTCTGCATCGCGCAAGGGTCGGCCTTCAGCGGCAACGGATGGCCGTCGCGTGTCAGCATCTCGTACTTGTAGCGCGTGCCCGCGCCGATGCGCGGTATGAACAGCTCCCACACACCCGCCTGATGACGCAACCGCATCGGATGACGGCGGCCGTCCCATGCATTGAAGTCGCCCACCACCGACACGCGCCGTGCATTCGGCGCCCACACCGCGAAGCGCACGCCAGGCACCCCATCGACGGTGTAGGGCCGCGAGCCGAGGCATTCGAGCACGGCATACGGGTCGCCCCACGCGACGCGCTGCAACGGCTCATCGCCGAGCACTGGGCCGAACGAATACGTGTCCTCGATTTCCTGCACAGGACCATGCCAGTCGATCCGCAAGCGATACGGCACGGCTTCGCTGACCGGCCCGGCGAACAGGCCGCCCGGATGCAACTGCTCCAGTTCGCCGAGCAGCCTCCCCGTGTCGCGCGCGATCACGGAGACGCGCGCGGCGTTGGGCAGCATCACGCGTACGACGGGACCGGCACTTGTGTCGTGCATGCCGAGTTGCGAAAACGGATCGTGATGACGCGCATCGACGAGCGCGTCCAGGTCACCGCGATAGAGACCCGCTGCTTCCAGTTGAACGTTGTGGTGCTCACTCATAATCACCCTCTGATGCTGCAGGAGGCGCCGACGCGGCCGTGGGCGAATGCGGCCCTGCACCCGTATCGCCGAGCAGGCGGCTGGTCAGTGCCGCCAGCCCGCGTACGGGCAAGCCGAGCCACGTGGGCCGGTTGGCTGCTTCATAGCGGATTTCATAGGCCGCCTTCTCGATCAGGAACAGATCGAGCAGCGCCTGTTCGTTCTCCGGCGCGACGAGTGGCTGCGTCGCGGCTTGCGTCGCCTCGCGATACTCGCTAAGGAACGCTTCGGCGGCAGCGGCGCGGAAGCGCTCGAACAGCGCGCGCTTGCGGTCGGCCGTCATTTGCGGCGCGGCTTCCATCGTCGATTGCGCGGCTGCGCTCGCATACGACAGCGAACGCAACAGGCCTGCGACATCGCGCAACGGGCTGGACTTCGCGCGACGCTCTTCGAGTTCGCGCGCCGGCTCGCCTTCGAAGTCGATCAGGAACGCGTCGCCTTGCGCGACCAGCACCTGGCCAAGGTGGAAATCGCCGTGGATGCGCGTGCGCAGCGCATGGGCGTCAGGCTTGACCAGGTTGGCGACGGCTTCGATCAGCTTGTCCTTGCGATCGAGAATGCTGTGGCCGAGCGCGGCGCCATCGTCGCCGAGATGATCGACGTTCTTCTCCAGCAGTTCGAGCGCGGTGGCGAGCAGCTTCTGCGTGCCGTCGATCCACGCCTGCACCTGCTTACTGTCGGCGGGTTCGGGGTTGAACGCGGGGTTGTCGGAAGGCGTTGAGAGCGCGACGTGCAACTCGCCCAGCCGCTTGCCGATGATGCCCATATACGACGCGTAACCTTCGATGGCCTCTTCTTCGTTCACGCGATCCTGGCTCGCCTGGTTATCGTTGGCGCCTTCGCCTACGAGCGCGAGTTCGTCGATCGAACGGCGCAGCGTGTCGAGTTCCCAGTTCCACGCATCGCCCTGGTTGTCGACGAAGCCTTGCAGGATGCACAGCGTGTGCGGCACGTTCTCGGGATCGACACGCACCACTTCGCCATACAGCGGTGCCGTGTTCGCGTAGCCAAGCTGCGTCAGATAGCGGCTCATTTCCGCTTCGGGATGCATGCCCTTCAGCAGACGCCGCACGAGTTTCAGCACCACCTTGTCGGCGATCACCAGCGAGCTGTTGCTTTGCTCGGCGGCGAGCCAGCGGATTTCGGGCTGATCGTCGAGTTCGAGTTCATCGAAGCGGTCAGTGGGGATGAAGTGGATCGTGCTCTTCTGCACGGTCGGCACGGCGGCGCGCTCGCGCAGCTTGCGCAATGTGCCGTAGGCGAACTGCGGCAGCGCGAATGCATCCGTGAGATGGCCGACGGTGCGACCACGTCGTACGCGCGCCAGAGCAAGCTGCATGAAAAGCGGCGTGGTCGTGTCCGCGCCCCACGTGATGGCGAGCGGCAGAACATAACGCTCGGTGTGATCGCCGACGTCCGCTTCTATTTCCGTGAAGGCAAAACCGGCTTCGGGAATGGTCGTGAGCGCGGCCAGGCGCACGGCATGCATCTTCTGATCTTTCGATGCGAACCAGCGGCGGCGTTTCAGCCACGACGGCAATACCTCCGATTCCAGCAGCCGCACATTCTCCGGCGTCGGTCCGCCTTGTCCTTCGCGGATCACGATGGTCACGAAGTCGGGCAGCGGTTCGGACGGCGCCTGGCTCCATGTCGGACGGCCTCCGCCTTCGCAAAGAAGGAACCACAGGAAACCGTACGGCGGGAAGGTCAGCAGATAGGTGAGTTGACCGATGCGCGGGAACACCGAATCCGCTGTCATTTCGATCGGCACGGCGCCGTTGAATTCGGACAGATCGAGTTCGACTGCCTGCGGTGCGCGCGACAGGTTCGCCACGCAGAGAATCGGCGCCTCGCCCGGCAACTCGCGCAGATACGCGAGGATCTTGCGGTTGTTCGGCTTCAGGAAGCGGATTGTGCCGCGTCCGAACGCGTGCTTGGCGCGGCGCGTCGACAGCATGCGGCGCGTCCAGTTGAGCAGCGAATGCGGATCGCGGGTCTGCGCTTCGACATTCACTGCGTCGAAACCATACAGCGAACCCATCACGGGCGGCAGCACCAGTTGTTCAGGATCGGCGCGCGAGAAGCCGCCGTTCCGGTCCGACGACCATTGCATCGGCGTGCGTACGCCATCGCGGTCGCCAAGGTGGATGTTGTCGCCCATGCCGAGTTCGTCGCCGTAATAGATCACGGGCGTGCCGGGCATCGACAGCAGCAGCGAATTGATCAGTTCGATGCGGCGGCGGTCGCGTTCCATCAGCGGCGCCAGCCTGCGGCGAATGCCGAGGTTCAGGCGCGCGCGCCGGTCACTCGCATAGGTATTCCACAAATAGTCGCGCTCGGAGTCGGTGACCATTTCGAGCGTCAGTTCATCGTGATTGCGCAGGAAAATCGCCCATTGATTCGACGGCGCGAGATCCGGCGTCTGCTTCATGATGTCGGTGATCGGGAAGCGGTCCTCGCTCGCAATCGACATGTAGATGCGCGGCATCAGCGGGAAGTGGAACGCCATATGGCATTCGTCTTCGTTGCCGAAGTATTCCTGCACGTCTTCCGGCCACTGGTTCGCTTCGGCGAGCAGCATCCGGTTCGGATAGTCGGCGTCGATGGCTGCGCGGATTTTCTTCAGGATCGCGTGCGTCTCGGGCAGGTTCTCGTTGTTGGTGCCTTCGCGTTCGACGAGATACGGCACTGCATCCAGCCGCAACCCGTCGATGCCCATGTCGAGCCAGAAGCGCATCACCTGCAGCACTTCGCGCATCACAGCGGGATTGTCGAAGTTCAGGTCGGGCTGGTGCGAATAGAAGCGGTGCCAGTAATACTGGCCCGCGACCGGGTCATGCGTCCAGTTCGACGGCTCTGTATCGATGAAGATGATGCGGGTCTTCTCGTACTTCTTGTCGGTATCGGACCACACGTAGTAGTTGCGATGATTCGAGCCGGGCTTCGCGCGGCGCGCGCGTTGGAACCACGGGTGCTGATCCGACGTATGGTTGATGACGAGTTCGGTAATCACGCGCAGGCCGCGCGCGTGCGCTTCCTGGATAAAGCGTTTGACGTCGGCGAGCGACCCGTAGTCCGGATGGACGCAGCGGTAGTCGGCGATGTCGTAGCCATCGTCGCGTCGCGGCGAAGGATAGAACGGCAGCAGCCAGATCGCCGTCACGCCGAGTTCCGCGATGTAGTCGAGCTTCGCGATCAGGCCGGGGAAATCGCCTACGCCATCGTTGTTCGCATCGAAGAACGACTTGATATGCACCTGGTAGATGATCGCGTCCTTGTACCAGAGGGGATCATCCGACAGCGTCGACGCCTTGCCGCGGCGCGACGCGCGCGGCTGCGATGGCGCGGACGCGGCCGTCGTGTCGCTGTAATGCGCTTGCGTCGTGCTTTCGGCGGTATCGTCACGTTTCATATCGCACCTTCGTTGAAAGTGGTTTCCTGAGCAGCCCGATGTGCATCGGTTTCATCGGGCACGGGCTCGCGCGGCAGGCCGCCCGCGGGCGCAATGCGCCAGATCGCGAAGGGCCGCGTGCCGGGATCGAGCCGCACGTGTTGCCATCTGCCTTGCCATTGAAACTGCTCGCCTGTCATCTGATCGATCACGTCGATGGTTCCGTGATCGGGCAGGCCCCAGCCGTTGAACGTTCCCCACGACAGTTCGATATCCGCGCCCTGCTCGTTGTACGGATCGAGATTGATCGCGACGACGATCACGTTGTCGCGCGATTCCGTGGCCTTTTCGAAGAACAGGATGCTCTCGTTGTGCGCGGGCAGGAACGTGATATTCAGATGCGAGTGCAGCGCCGGGTTCGTGCGACGAATGCGATTGAGCTCCGTGATCTCGCGCACGATATTGCCGGGCCGGTTCCAATCCCACGCGCGGATCTGATACTTCTCCGAGTCCAGATATTCTTCGCTGTTCGGCAGCGCGGCGGCCTCGCACAGTTCGAAGCCGCTATACACGCCCCACAGGCCGGAGAGCATCGTGGCGAGCGCGGCGCGAATCAGAAAGCCCGGACGTCCCTGCGCCTGCAGATGTCGCGGGTTGATGTCCGGCGTGTTGACGAAGAAGTTCGGCCGGAACGATTCGCGCAGATCGGTCTGCGTGAGTTGCGTCATATATTCGGTGAAGTCGCGCTTCGATTCGCGCCACGTGAAGTACGTGTACGACTGCGAGAAGCCGAGCTTCGCGAGACGCGCCATCACGCGCGGACGCGTGAACGCTTCCGCGAGGAAGATCACATCGGGATGCCGCGCGCGTACGTCGCCGATCATCCATTCCCAGAACGGGAAAGGCTTCGTGTGCGGATTGTCGACGCGGAAAATGCGCACGCCCGCGTCGATCCAGAACAGGATCACGTCGCGCAATGAAAGCCACAACTCGGGCTTCGCGTCGCGCGCGTAGAAGTCGGGATTGACGATGTCCTGATACTTCTTCGGCGGATTCTCTGCATAACGCAGCGTGCCGTCGGGACGCCATGCGAACCACGTCGGATGCTGCTTGAGCCACGGATGATCGGGCGAGCATTGAATCGCGAAATCGAGCGCGATTTCGAGGCCGTGATCATGCGCGGCGGCGAGCATGCGCTTGAAGTCGTCGAGCGTGCCGAGTTGCGGATGCACGGCATCGTGGCCGCCCGCTTCGCCGCCAATTGCATAGGGGCTGCCGACATCGTCCGGTCCCGGCGTCAGCGTGTTGTTGCGGCCTTTGCGGTTGGCGATGCCGATAGGGTGAATCGGCGGAAAGTACAGCACGTCGAAACCCATGTCGCGAATGCGCGGCAATTTGCCGATCACGTCGTCGAAGTTGCCGTGACGATGTTCGTCGTCGCTCATCGAACGCGGGAAGATCTCGTACCAGCTGGCAAAGCGCGCGCCCGCGCGATCGGCGTCGATGCGATACACGACGGGATCGCGCGACAGCCCCGGACGATGACGTGCGGCGGCGAACGCCTGCGCCGTGGTCGGCGCGAGCACGATGGCGAGACGCTCGCCCGTGTCGGCCTTCATGAACTCCTTGACGATCGCTTCGAGCTGATGTCGCTCGGAGCCTTCGACCGTTTCCGTCTCGGCCAGCGCGAGCGCCAACAGATGCTTCGCCTCCTCGACTTCGAGATCGACGGATTGCTCGGCCTTCAGCTTCTTCTGGATGTGATCGACCAGCGACGCGAAATCGTCGCGCCACGCGATCACCGTGTATTCATGGCGTCCGACGCGCTCGAGCGGGATGCGCGCTTCCCAGATGTCGTTGCCGGCGGGCTGCGCGGGCGTCATCGGTGCTTCATGCCAGGCGGTTTCGTCGGCGGCACGCCAGATCACTGCGGCAGCGATCTTGTCGTGGCCTTCCGCGAACACGGCAGCCGTGATGTGCGCACGCTCGCCGACGATGCGCTTGGCCGGAAAGCGCCCGTGATCGACGGAAGGCGACACGCTTTCGATTGCCACGCGCGAGTTTGCAATTGCGTCGAGCACGCTCTTGTGGCCGGAGGTCTTGCTCTTCTCCTTGTCGATGGGCGGCGCGAGCACGCCGGGCTTTTCCGCGACCGCGCGAAACAGCCGGCACGCGCCCGGCGCGAGCGTGAATGCGCCGAGCGGCTGCGGCGCGCCGCGCGAATCGGTGCCAAGCTGCACGAAGCGCGTGAAGCTGCCCGGCACGCCGTCCAGAAAGCGCGTGGGCTCGACGCGCACGGGCGTGCCCAGTTCGGGATTGATCGCGATCATCACGGCTTCGTCGGCGTCGCGCAGATCGCGTTCGTCGCCGCGCAAGAGGATCGCGGCATGCGTGTCCGGGCCGGACAGCGAGCGCAATTCGCCGTTGGTCTGCAACGACCATGTATCGCGTGCAATTGCGTTTGCGTGCCGTACGCGCTCGGACAGATCGAGGCGCGCGCCGTTGCGAAGATCGGCGTAATGCGCGGCATCGCCGAGTGTATGAGAGATCGGTTCCGCGATGCCGTACTCGAAGCCCATCGGCATCATCCAGCCGGTGCCCGTCGAGACCGCCGTGAACAACGCACGCCGATACGCACGCTCGACGATGGCCGCGTCGTGTACGTGTTCGAGGTCGGCTGCGAGGCGCGTGCCGTAGGGCGCTTCGGGAAACGCGACCGGCGAGCCGATGCGCATCAGCAGCGCATGTTCGTCGAGCATCCACGGCGCGCGAAAGTCCCACCAGCGCGACGATGAAAACACGGCGTCGAAGCCGACTTGTTCGAGCGCGACGACATCCGCGCGATTGAGGCCGGGCGTGGCGGCAAGGAAGCGCGTCGACGGATGGCGCGACGCGCGCACGGCATTAAGCAGGCGCCGCCACGCAAATACCGGCACCCGATGCGGCGAATCGAAACGGAAGCCGCCGATGCCTGCGTCCGCGAGCCGGTCGAGCGTTTGCGCCCACCAGTCGATCAGCGGCGCGGCGACATGTTCGTTGTCGAAGTTGGCATAGGCGACATTGTCTTCATGACGCGCATGCCGCGGATCGAGCCGCTCTTCTTCCGGCTCGAACGGATGAAACCAGTCGCGGTGCTCGCGGATGAACTGGCCGTCGGCAGCGGCGCGGTCGATCACGAGATCGACCAGCAGCGTGAGGCCATGCTGGCTGGCGGTTTCCGCGAGACGTTGCAGCACTTCGTCCGCGCTCAGGCTGGTGGCGAGCGCGGGGTGCAGCCGCGCGTGATCGCTGACGATCTGCGCGTGGCCGGCCTGTCCCGGCTGGAACAGCCCGCCGATCAGCACATGATCGAAACCGAGTTGCGCGGCATGCTCGAACTGCGCAGGCCATGCTTCCAGCCGTCCAACGAGGGGAGAATGAACGAAGTAAATCCGCGGCGCATAGGCGTGGGGAGCTTCCATCGGTCGTTTCCAGATTTCGTCCTGCTGTGCGGCGTGGATGCACCTGGGTGCGATCACGACCGCCAATTAGGCTTCAGAGCCGGATGCCGCGCGATGCGTCCTGCGACGGCGCGTACTGCTCAATGTAGTGCATTGATCGACATGCGGCGCGTCAGTTCAAATTGATCGCGACGTGCGCTGCACATCGTTGGTCCGGGACCAATCGACAGGCGGTTGTTCAGCAAGCGCTATGCCAGAAAGCAGTACAGCAAGGAAACGGTTGAAACGGCGAAAGGCGTGCGGCGACGGCTGGACAGCCTGGTACGGCGCGACGAAACGGATGCGGGCGCCGTGTCATTCATACGAATGACACGGGAAAACAGAAGGAAGACGTGTAAATCGGGCGTGTCGTCAGGTGGCTGTTACATGGCATGTTGCCATACTCGCGTGGGCGCGACAGCACAGCACGCTATGAGCCGAGCAACCCGGCCGCCATGTTGATGCACAACCCGAGCACGGCGACATTGAAATAGAACGACAGCACCGACTGCGCCAGCGCCGCCCGGCGTATTTCGCGCGAGCGCAGCACGACGTCCGATGTCTGCGACGCCACGGCGATCGTGAAAGAGAAATACAGAAAGTCCCAGTAGTTCGGATCGAGCTTGTGATCGGGGAACTTCAGCGCGGTTTCCTGCATACCGGTGGCGAAGTGCATGCGCGCGTAGTGAAGCGTGAAAATAGTGGGTATCAGGAACCACGCGCCGATCAGCGTGATGCCCGTCACGAGATAGTGCGACACACCCGTGCTGCCCTTCGATTGCGCCAGCTCCAGCACGATGGCCGCCACGCTCGCGATGGTCGCGAGGCAAACGATGGCGAGCACCACGCCTGCGTTTTCGTCTTCGCGTTGCGCGATCTCACGCACGCGGTCGTGATCGGCGCGCGCCATTTCCAGCCACCTCAGCGCGAGATAGGTCCACACGGCGACATCCCACGAGACCAGCACGCGGATCATTGGGCGCATGTGCGCGCCCGCCAGCAGCACGCCGATCACGATGCCGAGCACGAGGCCCGTTACCATGCGCGGGCGGTTACGCAATACCTGTGGATAGACACTCATCAGTGTGTGCTCCTCGCAGCGGGATATGACAAGGTTATGTCGCGAAGCGACAGTAAAGGTTGCGACGGTTGCACGTGGATATGCTGCATGATTTGTCGAAAGGGGTATCGGGACGTTATAGTTTTCCCGCAGTTTTGCTCAATGGCCTTGCATGCGGCTTTCACCCGTTGCTGCGTTCTCGCGCGCAGCGACCCGTGAGCATGCAATAGCGACACGCCGACGGCAGGTTTCCTGTCGCATGGCCAGGCATCAGAGACCGCGAGACAGCGGCGCAAGACCAGTTTTGGGGCGGACGCCCGGCGTGCCTGCATGAATCGGCCAATGGCCGGATGCGGCGCGCGCCGGTCGAATACAAACATCATCTGGAACCCCCATGACAGATGTTGATCGTCACGCTGTGCACGCTCATGCCGCGCGCTCGCCGCGCCGCCGTGCATGGCTGATCGGCACGCTCGCTTCGGCGGCCGGCCTTGCGTTTGCATCGGCGGCGCGTCATGGCGCAGCGCCGGGCATCGCGACGGCACTCGCGCAAACGCCACCGCCCGCAGGCGGCGCGAATGCCGGATATGCCGCCTTCATCGCGCTGTCCGGCAAGCTCACCGGGCATCCCAGCTTCGATCCGGTGCACGGCAAGCGTGCATATGACGCGCTTTCCCACGCCGACGCACAGTTCGCGCAGAACGTGGCCGCGCTCAATACGTGGCTCGGCTCGCACGGCGGCGTGCCGTCTGATGTCGTCACGCAAGCCTTGCAGATCGATCAGCCGCAACTCGCGAAGACCATCAGCGCGATCACGCGCGCGTGGTATCTCGGGCTGGTCGGCGAGATGCCGAACGTGCAGGTGATTGCCTACGAACGCGCGCTCATGTTCGAACCCGTCAAGGACATTCTGACCGTCCCGTCGTACTGTCGGGACGTGCCGTTTTACTGGACGCGCAAGCCGGCCAATGCGTAGCCGCGGCGTATCCATGTCGCACGATAGCGTTGCGTGGACATCGACAGAAACAAGCCAGCAGACGAATAAGAGGGCACCGAAGAGGCAAGCATGGCAAACGCAAATTCCGCCGACATCGTTGTCGTCGGCTCGGGTGTGGCGGGCAGTCTCGTCGCGTACCAGATGGCGCTCGCGGGCGCTTCGGTGATCCTGCTCGAAGCCGGGCCGCGCCTGCAGCGCGGGCAGATCGTCGAGAACTTCCGCAACTCGCCGGCAAAAGCAGAGTTCGCGACGCCGTATCCTTCGACGCCTTATGCGCCGCATCCTCAGTACACGCCCGCCAACAACTATCTGATCCAGAAGGGCGAGTATCCGTATAACTCGCAGTATGTGCGGCTGGTCGGTGGCACGACATGGCATTGGGCGGCTGCGACCTGGCGTCTGCTGCCATCGGATTTTGAACTGAAAAAGCGCTACGGCGTGGGCCGCGACTGGCCGTATCCGTATGAAACGCTCGAGCCGTGGTACTTCGCGGCTGAAGTGGAGCTGGGCGTGTCCGGGCCGGATTCATCCGTCGATCTCGGCTCGCCGCGCTCGAAGCCGTATCCGATGAACGCGTTGCCGCTGTCGTACATGGACCAGCGTTTTTCCACCGTGCTCAACGCGAACGGCTTCAGGGTCGTGCCCGAGCCGGTCGCGCGCAACAGCCGTCCGTACGATGCGCGGCCCACCTGCTGCGGCAACAACAACTGCATGCCGATCTGCCCGATCGGCGCGATGTACAACGGCATCGTGCACGCCGACAAGGCCGAGCGCGCGGGCGCGAAGCTGATTGCGCAAGCAGTCGTTTATCGCGTCGAGGCGGACAACAAAGGGCTGATCACGGCCGTGCACTACAAGGATCCGAACGGCAACAGCACGCGCGTGACGGGCAAGCTGTTCGTGCTGGCGGCGAACGGCGTCGAGACGCCCAAGCTGATGCTGATGTCGACCTCGGACGCCTTTCCGCACGGCATCGGCAACCGTTCCGATCAGGTGGGCCGCAACCTGATGGACCATCCCGGCACGGGCGTGACGTTCCTCGCGAACGAATCGCTGTGGCCTGGACGCGGGCCGATGGAAATGACCTCCGTGGTGAACTTCCGCGACGGCGCGTTCCGCTCGGAATACGCGGCGAAGAAGCTGCATGTATCGAACGGTGTGCCGACCATGGCGATCACCGCGGCGCTGCTCAAAGGCGGTCTGACGGGTGCAGAGCTCGACCGGCAGATCCGCGACCGCGCCGCGCGCACGGTGACCATCAACAGCTTCCACGAGCACTTGCCCGAGCCGCAAAACCGCATCGTGCCTTCCGCCGATCACAAGGACTCGCTCGGCATCGCCCAGCCCGAAATCTATTACTCGATCAACGATTACGTGAAAAAAAGCGCCGCGCACACGCATGAGCTCTACGCACAGATTGCCGGGCTGTTCGGCGGCACCGAGGTTTCGTTCGACGATACCTACGCGCCGAACAACCACATCATGGGCACGACGATCATGGGCAGCGATCCCGCCAGTTCCGTCGTCGATGCGGACTGCCGCACGCACGATCACCCGAATCTGTTCATCGCGAGCAGCGGCGTGATGCCGGGCGCGGCATCGGTGAATTGCACGCTGACGATTGCCGCGCTGTCGCTGAAGCTCGCCGACAAGCTCAAGCACGAAATCTGAGGGCCCGTTTGCATATGAAACGATCAGACGGACAGGGCGGCAACCTCGATGCAACGGTCTTCTCGGCGAGCCGGCATGCGGCGCTCAGGACCCGCCGGCGCGTGTGGAAGATGGCGGCGCTGGCGGCGGCGTTTTCGCTGTTCGCGCTGTATCTCGCGTGGCTCGAAGCGTACGACGCCGAGCCGCATCACAGCGACGAATCGCCGCTTGGCGAAGCCGTCGCGCAGGCCAGCGCGCCCGCGAGCGGCGCGTCGGGGCGCGGGCCCGATCTTGTGAAGCGCGGCGAGTATCTGGCGCGCGCCGGCGACTGTATCGCCTGCCATACGTCGGACAAGGGCCGACCGTTCGCAGGCGGCCTCGCGATCAGCACGCCGTTCGGCACCATCTACACACCGAACATCACGCCCGATCCGGACACGGGCATTGGCCGCTGGACGGACGCCGATTTCCTGCGCGCGATGCACCAGGGTATCGGCAAGGAAGGCGAGCGGCTGTATCCCGCGTTCCCGTATGCCGAGTACACCAAGGTCACCGATCAGGACGTGCAGGCCATTCGCGCGTATCTGAATACGGTGGTGCCCGTGCATTACACGCCGCCGCCGAACGAGATGCGCTTCCCGTTCAACCAGCGCTGGTTGATGGTCTTCTGGAACATGTTCAATTTCGATGAAGGGCGCTTCGTGCCCGATCCGAAACAGAGCGCGGAATGGAATCGCGGTGCGTATCTGGTCGAAGGGCTGGCGCATTGCGGCGAATGCCACACGCCGCGCAACTTCACGCAGGGATTGCAGACCAGTGAGCGCCTGTCGGGCGCGATCCAGGCCGGCTGGCACGCGTACAACATCACGCCGCACAAGACGAGCGGGATTGGCGGCTGGTCGGATCAGGACATCGTCAGCTATCTGTCGACGGGCATCGCGCAGGGCCGCGCGAATGCAGCGGGACCGATGGCCGAGGTGGTCTCGGACAGCACCCAGTATCTGAACGGCGAAGATCTGCGCTCGATTGCCGTCTATCTGCGTTCGCTCAAACCCGTCGATCGCGGCGAGCGTCGCTCGCGCGCCGAATGGGGTGCGCCTGCCAGCGACGCGGTAGCGTTGCGCGGCGTGCGGATCGACGGCGTGAACGGCGCGCAGCTTTTCCTTGCCAATTGCGCGAGCTGCCACCAGTGGACGGGCGAGGGCGTCGGCGCGGGCGCATCGGGTGCGTATCCGTCGCTGATCCATAACAGCGTCACGGGTGCGGGCGACGCCAACAATCTCGCGATGGTGATCCTGCATGGCGTGCATCGCACGACTAAAGACGCCGATGTGCTGATGCCCGCATTCGACCGCGAACTGACCGATGCGCAGATCGCCGCCGTGACGAACTATGTGACGAGCCGCTTCGGCAATCCGCAATCGACGGTGAGCGTCGAGCAGGTCGGCCAGTTGCGCGCGACGCCGCAGTGAGCGTGGCGGCGGATGCCGGTGTTCTGGCGGCGCGTCTGAGAACCTTTTGCAGAAATGCATGCACGACGCATGCAAAGTGCCGCGTCTTGCTCGATTCTTGCTGACGATAGGCGTGGGAACGCGAGATGCCGCGCATACACAGCTTGCGCGCTCGCACTATCATGCAGTAATGGATGCCACTCTTGTCACTGTCGTCGAACATCATGCCGTCAATAGAGCCGGACGCGATTTCGTGGTCGGCGATCTGCACGGCTGCGTCGATGCGCTGCGCTTTCTGCTGCGCGAGGTCGAATTCGATTCGTCGCGCGACCGGCTGTTTTCCGTCGGCGATCTGGTCGATCGCGGCTCGCAGTCGGAAGAGGCGCTAGCGCTGCTCGACAAGCCGTGGTTCCATGCCGTGCTCGGCAATCATGAAGACACGCTCTGCGCCGTCGCGGAAGGCCGGTTGAAGAAGCAGTGGTGGTACGGGATCGGCGGGTTGTGGAGCGCGCATGTGCCGATCGAACGGCTGCGTGCGTATGCGCAACGTTTGCGCGCGTTGCCGCTGGTGCGCGTGATCGGCTCGGGCAGCGAGCGTTTCAACATCCTGCACGCAGAGTTTCTCGGCACGGACGCCGAACTCGACGCCGACCACTTCTCCGACGAAATCCGTCAGCAATTGCTGTGGGGCCGCAGCCTGGCGATGGGCGCGGGCGACCCGATGCGCCAGCTAGGGTTGTCGCTCACCTATTGCGGCCATACGCCCGTGCGCGAAGTGCAGCAAATCGGCGCTCAGGTGTTCATCGATACGGGTGCCTTCGGTCCTGGCGGCAAGCTGACCATTGTCGAAGCGCGCACGACGAAACGCTGGTCGGTGACGAACGACGTGGCGCGTTCGGTCGGCGCTTCGGCGCTGGCACTGCCTTGATGCTGCCAAGCCAGCGCCTTCACCCTACCTGATTCAGTTCGAAGACCATATCGACGGCGCTGCCGTTCCAGTTGTATTCCAGATACGCGGCGTGATGGCAGTCGCGCAGCAACGTCGTCCTGAACGCGGCGAGACACGCGCCGCCCGCATCCCTCACCGACGGATACACGATGCCCGGCGCGCCCCCTTCGCGGGCCGCGCGGCCGAGCGCCTGGCCCGGCGTGTAATCGTTCGGCGACAACACGGATGGATCGGCTGCATCCGCGCCGCACAGGTCCACTACCTCGCCTTGCGCGATAACCGTGTAAAGACGCATCTGCTGGCGCATCGGCGGTTCCTGCGTGGCGGCGAGGAAGAGGCCCGAGTGAAAGCGCGTCTCGGCGATGGCGGTTTCCCGCGAGCGCGCGCAGTAGAAGACGCCGTAGGTGCCGTCCGAGAAGCGGCTGCCTTGCGGATTCAGATGCGTGAGCGCGGCCATGATCGGCCCGTAGCCGGGACCGAAGCGCCGTTCTTCGCGCGGCACGAGATCGAGATCGCCGACTTCGGTGCGCACGCGATCGTTGGTCATCGCTTCGAGTGCGTAGAGCGCTTCGAAGTCTTCCGGCGACGCGACACGGTCGAACAGATTGACAGCGGGAAAACGCGTCGGAATCACGCGGAACGCAGGTGTCCAGGCGAGCGGCGTGGCGCGCCAGCGGTCTTGCCAGTTCAGTTCAGTCACGCCCAGCCGCCTCGCATCGCGTCGAGATACTGGCGCACGGCCACGAGATCGCTGATGTTGCCTGCCAGCATGCGGTCGAGCGCGCGGCGGCCGCCGAACGGTGGCGCGCTGTTGGGACGCTTGATCCAGCTATCGGCGGCGGCGGGTTGCGGCAGCAGGATTTGCAGCGCCTTGTAAATGCCGAGCAGCAGCGACAGCCGCTCCAGCGTGTCGCGGCCAAGGCGGGCGGATTGCGGGGTTTTCTTCCACTGGAAGAAGGTCGATCGGCCGGGTGAGCCGAGCAGGACGATCTGCTCGTCGGTGCTCAATTCCCAGGCGTTGGCGATGTTGAAGAACGCGCGCAGACCGGCGGCGGACATGTCCGCCATCGACGGTTCGGCGGGTGCTTGTCGCAGCGGTCGTTCGGCGCTCGAGTAGTGGGCGGCGGAAGACATGATTGGAGTCCTGAGTTGAACTTTTTTCACATATTAGTCTATATATGGATTAATGCAAGATGACTTGTATAATCCGTGCCTCGAGTTTTTGCACGGAGACGGCGGTGTTGCTGCGTTCGAAGGTGTGGGTGATGGTTGGGTTGTTGTGCGCGTCGACGATGGCGCGCGCGGAATACAAGGAAGTGTGGAATCCGCCGGAGGCTGCGCGGACGGTCCGGCACAGCGCGCATGCAACGAAGAGTGCGAGTTACTCGAAGCCTGTGCCGCATGCGAAGGCTGCGGCGAAATCCGTTGCATCGACGAAGCCGAAGCCCGGCAAGGCGAAGGTCGCTGCAAATAAACCGGCTCCTGTGCACGCGAAACACGTCGAAGCCGCTGCGAAACCACATCCTGTCGCGCAAAACAACACGAACCAAGCCGCCAGCGCGCAGCCGCCGCGCGAACTTCCGCCCATCCTCCACTAACGCGTTATTGGGCGCTCAGGCCATTCGTCACGAGCCGCAGCGACTCGATCGAACGCGCATCGCGCACGCGCGAATGCAGCGTCACGCGCGATTCCGGCAACGGCGGCAGGCCGAGCCGCGCGCCTGAATCGACGAGACCGCGCGGTGCGACACGCCTTGCCAGCGGCGACACGGCGAGTCCCGCCGCAGCCGCCGCGCCGACCGCCAGCACGCTGCCGCCCACGAATGCCCCGCGCCACGCGATGCCCGCACTATCGAGCATGCGCACCGCCACGCCGCGCACGTTGCACGGTGAGGCGAGCAGCGCGAGCGGCAGCGGCTCGCCCGTCCGCGGCTGCCATTCGGGCGTCGCGAGCCACGACAGCGGCTCAGTGAACAGCAACTGACCGACTTCGCGCGGGATATCGTCGGGTTCGGAGCGCACCACCACGGCGTCGAGCCGCCGTTCGTCGAACTGCTGCAGTAACGCCGACGACAACCCCATGTGCAACTCCAGCACCAGTCCTGGATCGTGTGCATTCACGCGCGCCAATAGCGCCGCGAGGTCGACGCCCGCGACGTGCTCGCTCAAGCCCAGCACCAGACGGCGCCGGTCGGCGGACAACGCGCCGAGCGCGCGGTCGTGCGCGCCCAGCAGTTCGCGCGCGCCGTCGAGAAACGCCTGACCGTGTTCCGACAGCCGCACGACGCGCGGCGTGCGCTCCAGCAGAGGCTTGCCTAGATGGGCTTCCAGCCGCTTCAGCTTGAGGCTGACGGCGGATTGCGTGGTATCGAGGGCATCGGCGGCGCGAGTGAAGCTGCGCAGATCGGCGACCAGTACGAAGGCCCGCACGGCATCGAGATCGAGTACTTTCATTTCAGATCGAAATAGATGAAATATCCAGCTATGTCTGTTTATTATCATAGGCGCGAACTACTCTGAATGCACTTTCTCTTCATTCACAGGAGTTCGACATGCCTCTCACCCGCATCGCAGTTCGCGCCGGCAAGTCCGCTGAATATCGCCGGGCGCTCACGCAAGGTATCCAGCGCGCGCTGGTCGCCGAGTTCAACGTGCCGGAAGACGACATCTTCATGGCCATCACCGAACACGACGAAAGCAACCTCGTCTATGACCGCCGCTACCTCGGCATCGAGCGCAGCGACGATTTCGTGATGATCCAGCTCACGGTCACCAACTCGCGCACGCAGGAGCAGAAGAAGGCGCTCTACGCACGCATCGCCGATAACCTCGCCGAGCATCCCGGCGTGCGGCGCGAAGATGTGTTCATCAATCTCGTTGAAGTGCTGAAGGAGAACTGGTCGTTCGGCAATGGCATTGCGCAGTACGCGCTTTGAGCGTGCTGCAAAGGCTCGCGTGCGTCGGGTTTGCGGAAAGTGCGTCGCTATAATGGATTGCACTTTCCTCCGTTCTTCAGCCCACGCGCACGCGAGCCATGACAACCGATAACAACGACGCATCTCCCGATTCCCTGCAGTTTGGCGGCTCAGTCTGGTTCCGTTCCGGCGAGCAGGCGCTCGGCGGCGCACAACGCATTGCGCTGCTCGCTGCAATCGGCGAAACAGGTTCGATCACGGGCGGAGCGAAAGCGATCGGCATGAGCTACAAGGCTGCGTGGGACGCCGTCGACGCGATGAACAACCTCGCGGGCGAAACCCTCGTGATCCGCTCGACGGGCGGCAAGGGCGGCGGCGGCACGACGCTCACGCCGCGCGCGCTGACGCTGATCGACACGTTTCGGGCCGTCGAGCGTGAGCATCGGCTGTTTCTGGAACGCGCGGGCGCGGCGGTCGCCGGTTTCTCCGATGACTGGCAACTGATTGGCCGCATCGGCATGAAGACGAGTGCGCGTAATCAGTGGTACGGCAAGGTCAGCGCGATCCAGCGCGGCACCGTCAATGATGAAGTTGCGCTGACGTTGCCTGGCGGGCAACCGGTGGTCGCAGTCGTCACGCACGAAAGTACCGAGACGCTCGGGCTTGCGGTGGGCGCTGAAGCCGTGGCACTGGTGAAGGCGTCGTCGGTCTTGCTGGTCGCCGACGATGGCGCGGCGGACCGGCTATCGACGCGCAACCGCCTGCGCGGCACGGTGTCGGCGGTGCAGCTTGGCGCGGTCAATGCGGAAGTGTCGTTGACGCTCGAAGGCGGCGCGGTCGTGACTGCTGTCGTGACGAACGAAAGCGTGTCGGAACTGGGCGTGGCAGAAGGGCAGCCGCTCGTGGCCGCGTTCAAGGCATCGAGCGTGATTCTGGGTGTGACGGCCTGAGCATCTTTCGTTACGACACCGTGCGCGGATAACCCTTGAACGGCGCGCCTTCGCGCACGCTGCCGTCGTAGACCTGCACGACCTGATCGCCGAATGCGGCGACATCGTCGGGATCGTGCGTGATCAACAGCATCGGAATATCAAGCCGCGTTTGCAGATCCGACAGTTCGCGCCGCATGCGCGCGCGCAACGCGTGATCGAGCGCGGAAAACGGCTCATCGAGCAGCAAAAGCTTAGGATGCGCAACCAGCGCACGCGCCAGCGCCACCCGCTGCTTCTGTCCGCCCGAAAGCTGCGTGGGATGCTGCCCGGCGACGGCTTTAAGATCGAGCGCATCGAGCCAGTAATCGATCTGCGGGTGCACGAAACGCCGCCCCGGGTTCAGCCAGCCTTTGTGCATGCCGAAGCCGATGTTCTGCCGCACGTTCAGATGCGGAAATAGCGCGTAGTCCTGAAACAGATACGCGAGTTGCCGCGCTTGCGGTTTCTGGTCGATGCCGCGCGCGCTGTCGAACAGCGCGTCGCCGTGCAGCACGATCGAGCCTTCGTCGGGACGCAGCAGGCCTGCGATTGCCTGCAGCGTCAGGGTCTTGCCCGAACCTGACGGCCCGAACAGCACCATCCGGTGCGCGCTGGCCGTGAACGACACGTTGAGCGTGAACTCGCGCTCGGCCGTGCGCAGCGTTTTGCGGATATCGACGGTGAGCGGCATGTCAGCGGGACGTCATCAGCGAATGCTGCGGCACGAGGCGCCCCGCGAGCACGAGAATCACGACGCAGGTGACAGACGTCACCAGCACGAGGAAATTGGCCGTGCTGTCGTCGCCGGCCTGCACGGCGGCGTAGACGGCCACCGACAGCGTCTGCGTGCGGCCCGGCAGATTGCCCGCGATCATCAGCGTGGCGCCGAACTCGCCGAGCGCGCGCGCGAACGCGAGCAGTGCGCCCGCGAGAATGCCGCGCGACGCGAGCGGCAGCGTCACGCGAAAGAAGATCGCGGCTTCGCTGATGCCGAGCGTGCGTGCCGCGCGCTCCAGTTGCGGATCGACGGATTCGAAGGCGGCGCGCGCCGACTTCAGCACCAGCGGAAACGCCACCACCATCGACGCGATCACCGCGCCCTGCCACGTGAACACCAGCTGGATATCGAAGCGGTCGAGCCACGCGCCGAACACGCCGCGCCGGCCCAGCAGCACCAGCAGGTAATAACCGAGCACCGTGGGCGGCATGACGAGCGGCAGCGTCAGCAGCGAGTCGATCCAGTCGCGCGCGCTGGAGCGCCAGCGCGCGAGGCCGAAGCCTGCCGCGACGCCGAACACGATGTTCAGCGCCGTCGCCCAGCCCGCGACCTTCAGCGACAGCATCAGCGGAATCCAGGCCTGTTGCATGATCTCGGCTTCGCGTTTTCTGTTGCTGGCTGGCTTAGTGCGCCGGCTTGAATCCGTTCTTCGCGAGCACCGCCTGGCCTGCCGGCGACAGCACGAACGAGATGAACGATTGCGCGTCGGCGGCGTGCTTGCTGCCTTCGACTTCCGCGATCGGATAGGTGATCGGCGTGGTGGTCGGCACCGTCAGCGCGACCTTGACCTTGTCGGCCATCACGGCGGCGTCGGTACCGAACACGAAGCCGGCGTCGACTTCGCCGCGTGCCACGTAATCGAGGCTCTGACGCACATTCGACGCGAGCACGCCCTTCGCGCTGACCGCGTCCCACACGTTAGCCGCCTTCAGCGCGCCTTCCGTGTAACGGCCGACAGGCACGAATGCCGGGTCGCCGTAAGCGATGCGCTTGACGCTTGCCGCCGTCAGTTCATTCAGGTTCGACGGCGCGAGCTTGCTGTCCGTCGGCACGATCAGCACCAGCGAGTTGGCGGCGAAGTCCTTGCGCGTGGACGGCACGATCACCTTCTGCTCGGCGGCCTTGTCCATTGCCTTTTGATCGGCGGAGGCGAACACGTCGGCGGGTGCGCCCTTCACGATCTGTTGCATCAGCACATCCGACGCGCCGAAGTTGAACAGCACCTTGGTGCCCGGATGGTCCTTCTCGTAGGCGTCGCCGACCGCCTTGAACGCGTTGGTCAGGCTCGCGGCCGCGGACACGACGAGCTCATCGGCGTGCGCCTGCGCGCCGAAGGCAAACGAAATCGCGCTCGCGACGAGCAGGGCAGGTTTCAGAAAGCGGGTCATCGACGGGAAGGACATGGGAAGTGAGCGCCGGGGCGGCTGCAAGGAAGTTGAAAACGCCATCGTAATATATGCAGGGTTACAGCGGTCGATATGTTGAACATGCTGCACGAAAGATGGCTATTTTCGTGTGATTTATGCGTCAGAATCGGGTAATGGCATCGCGACGTTGCGCGTTTTCTGCATGGGCGCGATCGGCGCGACGGGTGCGGCGGGCGAACCGGGGGTGATGGCGTTGCGCAGCGCCTTCCAGCGGGCGCGCACGAACGGGTGGTCATGACCGGAGACTTTCAGCGCGATATGCGTGACCCAGCGCTGTGTCGGCAGATGCACGCGATGCAGGCCGAGCGTGAGCACCATCAGGCTCAACACGACGGGGACGACGGGCAAGCGCCCCGGCGGCGTCGCGTGCCACGCGATACGCACGAACACCACCGCCGTCAACGCGCCGACAACGCAGCCCGTGATCGCTTCAGACGGCGAATGCGCCTCGATGACGACGCGCGAGAAACCGACCAGCGCGCCACCGAGCAGCGCGAGCGTGACGCCTGCTACACGCACGGCGGGCGGCGCGGGCAGCAATACCAGCAAGGCGGCGACGGGGAAGACCGCCGTGGCGAGCATCGCGTGCCCGCTCAGACCCGTGAAGTCCCAGACGCGCACGCCGACACCCCAACCGAGAAACGCGATCTTCGTCGCCGTGACCAGTCCGATCGCCACGCCGAGCAGGATCATCCAGGCGGCGGCGAGCCGCCACGAATAGCCGAAGGCGAGCCACAGCGCGATGGCGAAGGCGAGCGGCAGCGTGAGGCCGGCGCCGCCAAAGTTCGTAATCGTTAGCCAGAGGTGGTAGGGCAGAAAAGGCATAAGCAATTCGTTTCGACGACATGTGCTGGGCGCTAGCGTGGCTGCCGCCAGTTGATTCATGGTGGCGGGCGACGGTGCCGGACCGGGTAGGACATTTCCGGCTCGCGCGTATTCTATAAGTATAGGGGTAGCCGTTCCGATGCAGATCGAAAGGAAAAGCGCGAAAACTGCCAGACGTTAGGACAAATCGGAAATCGTCTGATGACAAGCCCGTGACGACGGACTTTTTCCGAAAACGGGCTTGATAGATGTCAGCATCGCCCGAAAATTGATGTTATTGTGCATTGCACAAGTCTGCCGTTTGGCAGACAGCATTAGTCCCTATTTACGAGAAAATCCTATGCCAAAAAGCTTTACGAAGATCTGGCTAGGCGGTCTGAAACGCCTGTTTGCGATCCAGACGGAACACGCCCGCGCCACGGCAAAGCGCACCCCGAAGCGGTCTGCGACGCGGCCGGCAGCCACGGTCGCCAAACCGTCGGCCAAGGTTCGCAAGACTGCCACGCGCGACGTGCCGCAACGCGGCGCGCGCGAATCGCGCGTGCGTCCGCGCGCCGCTGCCTGGGCGAGCGGTTCGTGGACTCGGTCGTTCCATTCCGCGCCGGCTGCGCCCGGCAGCCTTGTCAATCATCTGCAGTACGGGCTCTATCTGCCCGCCGGGAAATCCGTCAAGCACGCTCCGCTGGTCGTGATGTTGCACGGCTGCCAGCAATCCATCGACGAATTTGCCGAAGGCACGCGCATGAATCTGCTGGCCGATCGCTATGGATTCGCCGTCGTGTATCCGGAGCAGTCGAAGCACGCCCACGCGCATCGTTGCTGGCATTGGTACGACGATACGGATCGCGCTGGCCGCGCGGAGGCGCGCGCGGTTGTGTCGCTGGTCGACGCGCTCGTTGAGACGCATGGTTTCGATCCCGAGCGCGTTTATGTCGCGGGAATTTCGGCGGGCGCGGGGCTTACGTCGCTGCTCGCGCTGCACTTTCCGGATCGCTTCGCCGCGGTCGCGATGCATTCGGGACCGGCGATGGGCGAAGCCCATTCAGGCATCACCGCGATGGACGTGATGCGGCGCGGCACACGCAAGGAGCCCGTCGCGCTCGTCGATGCCATCGCGGACGTGACCGCCTATCCGGGCATGCCCGCGATCATCATTCAGGGCGACGCCGATCACGTCGTCGCGCCCGCGAACGCAGAACAGCTGACCGAGCAGTTTCTGCGGCTGAACGGTATCGTCGATGCGCAAGGCGTGCGCAAGGTCGGCGACGTCAAGGAAGACCGCAAGGCGACCGTCACCACCCGCGACTACACGCGCGGCGGTCGTCGCGTCGTACGTCTGTGCCGCGTGCAGGGGCTGGGCCATGCGTGGAGCGGCGGCGACGATGCGGTGCCGTTTCACTCGTCGAAGGGTCCGGATGCGTCCAGTCTGTTGTGGGACTTTTTTCGGCATCAACGCCGGACCGAGTCGGCAAGAGCCGCCAGACGCGCCGCCGACGGCGCCCGGCAGCGTGCGGGTTGACAAATTGCCACACTTCTAATTTGGCGCTGGTGCATTCCTAGGGTTTTCCCTATAATAGGGGTTATCCCTAGGTGTCAGCCACCTAACACCAAATTCGAGGTTCACCATGTATCTGCTCAGCCGCCTTTTCCTGTTCCTGACGAAGTCCTACGACCAGCGCCTCAAAGAGCAAAATGACGCGTTCCTGGCCGAAGCTACGGATCTCTACGACCTCGAATTTCGTATGCGCAAGATCGACCGTGAAGCGCGCGTGCGCCAACCGTCGTGGATGAGCCAGCACTAAGCAGCAAGCAAGGCCGGCGTGTTTGCCGGCCATGATCATGCAGCGCTGCGCTCAACGTGAGCGCAGTACGCCGTAGCGTTCCAGTGTCTTCTGGCGCGCTTCAGCATGATCGACAACCGGCTGCGGATAGTCTTTCCCCAGCACCACACCCCAGTCCTGCAGATCTTCACGGTCCGCCTGCCACGGCGCGTGAATCCACTTCGCGGGCACCTTCTCCAGTTCCGGCACGAAGCGTTTGATGAACAGCCCCTGCGGATCGAATTTCTCCGATTGCGTCACGGGGTTGAAGATCCGGAACCACGGCTGCGCATCGCATCCCGTCGATGCTGCCCATTGCCAGCCGCCGTTGTTCGCTGAAAAGTCGAAGTCATTGAGCTTTTCCTCGAAGTAACGCTCGCCGCGCCGCCAGTCGATACCCAGATCTTTCGCGAGAAAACTCGCGGTCACCATCCGAAGACGGTTGTGCATGAAGCCAGTCTGGTTCAGTTGCCGCATGGCGGCGTCGACCAGCGGAAAGCCGGTGCGTCCTTCGCACCACGCGGCGAACAATGCATCGGCGTGCTTGCCCGTCTCCCAACGCACCGCGTCGAATTCGCGCTTGAACGACTCGCCCTTCGCAATATGTGGATGATGCGCGAGGATCATGAAGTAGAAATCCCGCCAGACCAGTTCCGATAGCCACGTGGCGGCGCCCTGGCCGTCAGGCTGCAGCGACATCTGATGTGCAAGTCTTGCGAGTGTGCGGATCGACACCGTGCCGAAGCGCAAATGCACCGAAAGATGGCTCGTGCCGCGCGCGGCGGGAAAATCTCTCCGGTCGGCGTAGCTATCGATGCGTGTCAGGAAATCTTCCAGCAGCGCCTGCGCGCCGCTCATACCCGCCGACATCTGCGCTTCCGCGAGCTTGCCGGGCGCGAAGCCCATTTTGCCGAGCGTCGGCCACGCGTGTTCGGGCTTGTGCGGCGGCCGCGCGAGACTTTTCGCGTATCGTTCGACGGGATACGGCTTCAGATCGAAAGGTGTCAGCTTCTTGAGCCACGCGTTTTTGTACGGCGTGAATACCGCGAAGGGCTTGCCTTGTCCGTTGAGCAGTTCATCGCGCTCGAAAATCACCTGATCCTTGAACGTCAGCAACTGACGCTTCTCATCAGCCAGCCGTTCGGCCACGGTCTCATCGCGTTCAATCGCAACCGGCTCGTAGTCGTGATTCGTGAACACGGCTTCGACTTCGAGCTGCGCGGCGAGCTTTGGGATTTCCTCAGCCGGATCGCCATGCAGCACAATCAGACCGCCGCCGCCTTTCTTCAGCGATGCATCCAGTTCCTCCAGCGACGCAAGAATGAATTCGATCCGCCGGTCCTGCACCTTCCCTTTCTGGTCATCGTGCTTGTGCGCCCAATCGATCAAAGGCTGAAGAATCGTCGTGTCGAACACGAACGCGCACCAGACGCGCTCGCAATGCCTGAGCGCGTAGTACAGCGCGGCGTTGTCGCCCGTGCGCAGGTCGCGGCGAAACCATACGAGTCCGTTCTGAAAGTGTGCGTCGATCTGGTAAGCGCGGGTCATGGCCTGTTGAGTTGTTATGCGTCAGCGGTGACGTAGGTTGAGACAAAAAAACCACCGCCGATGATAGTGTCCTCAACCCGCAAACCCAATGCCCGCAGCATCAGGAACCGACGCAAAAATGAAGCAGCGCCCACCTTTCGCGCGAAAGGCGGGCGCTGGTCACGAAGGGACGATCAGTTCAGGTCAGATCAGACCACTTTCACGCGCACGTCGACATTGCCACGCGTCGCGTTCGAGTACGGGCAAACCTGGTGCGCCGCGTTCACGAGGTCTTGCGCCGCTGCTGCGTCGAGGCCGGGCAGCGAGACGCGCAATTCGACGTCAAGCGCGAAGCCGCCGTTGTCGTTCGGACCGACGCCGACATCGGCCGTCACGGTCGTTTCAGCCGGCACAGCCTGCTTGCGCTGGCCAGCGACGAATTTCATCGCGCTCAGGAAACACGCCGAGTAACCGGCCGCGAACAGTTGCTCCGGGTTGGTGCCTTGGGCGCCGTTGCCGCCGAGCTCGCGCGGTGCGGCCAGCTTCACGTCGAGCGCGTTATCCGACGATACAGCGCGGCCATCACGACCGCCGTTGCTCGTTGCCGTTGCCTTGTAGAGTACGTTCATTTTGATGCTCCTTGTCCGGTTCCATTGATAGGGTCTGTGCTTGCCAGTGCTTCGTGTCATCGCTGTCGGGCTGGCATGGACATAAATGTAGCGTACAAATCATTAGTGTGCAAACTAAATTGACTATCGATACGATAGGCGCCGACGTGCGTGTTGTCAGTAGAGTTCGAGGTAGTCGTTCAGCGAGCCGCGCAACTGCTGAAGATCGCTGCGCAACTGGAGCAGGAAATCGGGTTTCTGCTGCATCGCGCAGAAGATTTCTTCCGGCACGTCGCGCGCGCTGCGCTTGAGCGCGACGCCTGCTTTCGTCAGCCGGATGAAGACCAGACGTTCATCTTCCGTGCCGCGTACACGCTCGATAAAGCCCTGCGATTCGAGCCGCTTGAGCAGCGGCGTGACCGTCGCCGAATCGAGGTTCAGGCGCGCGGCGATGTCTTTCACGGTGACGTCGTCGGTTTCCCACAGGATCAGCATCGTCAGATACTGCGGGTAGGTGAGGCCCAGCCGGTCGAGAATCGGCTTGTAGGCTTTCGTCATCGCCAGCGATGTCGAATAGAGAGCGAAGCAGAGTTGCTCGTCGAGCGTGACGGGAAAAGCGGTGCGCTGGGTCATGGACGTCCCCTCGAAGCGAAGCGTGCGAATGGATTGCGTGCAAACTATTGTGCCGCAAAACAACGGCGCGTTGCATCGAAACGCCACGGGAGCGTGAAGAATCCGCACCGCCGAAGCGGCACGGACAGGGAGCGATGACTGGTCAGGAAGTCGGCGTGGACGACGCGGGCGGCAGCGGTTGACCAGGCGATTGCACGCCGAAGCAGCCGCGGTAGGTCGCGTAGAACGAGCAGTAGAGCATCGTTGTCACGATGATCGACGCGGGCATCAGGATCACCAGCGCGAGATCGCCGGCCCCGAGGGCCGCCAGCAGTTGCGACAACCCGAACGACACGGCAGTTGCAACCGCGAACCACAGCGCGCCATACACGGCGAACGCACCGCGATTTCGCCAGCAACTGACGATGCTGAAGAACATCGCCTTGATGGCGGGCACGTCGTGCCAGGCGGCGAGCACGGGCGCGAACCAGAACAGCATCGCGACGGGCACGTAGAACGCGAGCGCCGTCATCACGGCCAGCAGGATGTCGCCGTTCGCGGCCGCTTCGGCCTGCACGGATTCGCCGCTGATCATCAGACGCAGCAGCGTGCCGCCGTCCGCGAGCGCGGAGCCGGCCAGCACGACGCCCATCGCGACGATATACAGCACGCCGAGCAGCAGCAGGCGCTTGGCGACCTGGCCGCCATACGAACGGAAGCCATCGACCAGTATGGTGGGCAGCACTGGCTTGCCCGCGATTGTGTCGCGGCATGCCGCCATGAAGCCGACGGCCACACCGGGGATCAGCATGAGCGGCAGCACGCCGCCGATGATGGGAATCAGCGAGATGGCCGTCATCGCGAGCAGATACGCGAAGAACAGCGTCAGAAACGCAAGCGGGTTCCTGCGGAACAGCCAGATACCTTGCCGGAACCACACATAGCCGGTTTTCGCCGGAACTTCGATCAGTTGCATGAGGTATGAATGCCTGGGAGTGCGGCGCCTGCGAGACGCTCGCGAAGAATGCGCTCGAAATGACCCGGATCGTGCGGCTTGAGCAGTTCGGCGGCGCGCGGCATGTGGAAATCATACAGGCGCGAGACCCAGAAGCGATACGCGCCCGCGCGCAACATGTCGCCCCAGTGCCGGTTTTCGGCGGCAGTGAACGGGCGCACGGTCTGATACGCACGCAGCATTGCTTCGACGCGCGCGTCATCCAGCTTGCCCGTTGCGAGATCGACGCACCAGTCGTTGACGGTCACGGCGACGTCGAACAGCCACTTGTCGCAGCCTGCGAAATAGAAATCGAAAAAGCCACCGAGCGCGACATCATGGTGCGTGCCGGGCGCGGCATGAGCGAACAGCACGTTGTCGCGGAACAGATCGCAATGGCACGGGCCTTCGGGCAGCGACGCGTAGTCTTCCGATGCGAAGAACGCCGTTTGGTGCGCGAGTTCTTCCGAGATCAGCGTGCGCTGCGCGTCCGTCAGGAACGGCAGGACGCTCGGCACGGTTTCCTGCCACCACGGCAGGCTGCGCAGGTTCGGCTGATGATGCGCGAAGTCGCGGCCCGCCAGATGCATGCGCGCGAGCATCTGCCCGACTTCGACGCAGTGCGCGACGCCGGGCGCGAGTTCAGGCGCGCCTTCCAGTTTCGTGACGATGGTCGCGGGCTTGCCGTTGAGCATGCCGAACAGCGCGCCGTCGTCGCGCGGCATCGGGTCCGGCACCGGTACGCGGTGCGACGCCAGATGGCGCATCAGATCGAGATAGAACGGCAACTGCTGCGCCGTGAGTTTCTCGAAGATCGTGAGAACGTACTCGCCGCGCGTGGTCGTCAGAAAGAAATTGCTGTTCTCGATACCGGATGTAATGCCGCGAAACTCGACGGCTTCGCCGAGATCGTAGTGGCGCAGCCATTGCGCGAGTTGGGCTTCGGTGACAGCGGTGAAAACGGCCATGCGTGGGACGTCGAATCAGGTTGGTCGGCTGGCGTCATGCCAGTGCGAGGTCGGGGCAAGCGGGTTGAAAGCGTCGTTGCGGGTGTCGCCGGACAGTGCGTACGGCGCTCGGCCCGTCAGACGCAAAGCCGGCGCGCGGCCACAAGGGCGGCGCGCCAGCGGGGTCGATCAGTAATGCAGGTTCACGGACGGCAGGCGCGCGGGCGGCTTGCCGGCTTCGTACACGCGCGGCGAGGTGTCGGTCGGCGCGCTCATCTGATAGCGCGTGCCGAAGTTCGAGCGCACGTCGATTTCGACGGGCTTGCCCTTGTCGCGATATTCGGTGATTTCGGTGCCGTTGCCGCTGCGTTCGTAGAAGCTCGGGGTGCGCGGCTGGTTGATCTCGACTTTCGAGCTGACTTCGGCCGCGGGGCGGTTGATTGCTCTCAGATCCGGCAGACCGGCCCGTTCGTTGGCTGCAGCTTGGGCGTCTGCGGCTGCCTTGGCGTCCTGCTCGGACTGGGCAGCCATCGCGGCGCTGCTGACGGCAAGCATCAGCGCAACGGCGACGGGGAAGAGCGGCTTCATGGTGTTTCTCCGATTAGGTGGCCCAATTCTAGCAAATCCACTGCTGCCCAAGGGCGCGAGCAACGGGCGATAGCCTTATTTTGCGCGCTTCCCGCGCGGACTGCAGAAAGCATGGTCGTGCGTGCGCGGCTGCACGCAAACGCACCAGGCGCGGGCGGGGGCTTCATCGAAAAGCGCGGGTTCCGTGGTAATGTCGTTGCATCAATCGAGGCGAACGAAGATGAACTACGAGACCAATCAACGCGCGGTGCATATGCCCGCCAACGCGTTCCCAACCGAGGCATTCGACGACGCAACCGACGCCGTCACCCGCCTTTCCGCCATCTATGAAGCGAACACGTCGTTCCTGCGCGATGCGTTTGCGCGCTATCGCCGCAACGAGCCGTTCGACCGGCGCGTGCGCGCCTGCTATCCGTTCGTGCGCGTGCGCACCGAGACCAACACGCATGTCGACTCGCGCCGCTCGTACGGCTTTGTCGCCGGTCCGGGCGTGTTCGAAACCACCGTCACGCGGCCCGATCTGTTCGGCAATTACTATCGCGAGCAGTTGCGGCTGCTGGTGAAGAACCATCATGTGTCGGTGGAAGTGGGCGTGTCCGATCAGCCCATTCCGATTCATTTTGCGTTTGCCGAAGGCATTCACCTCGAAGGCGATCTGGACCGCGAGCGTCTGCTCGCGATGCGTGATGTGTTCGATGCGCCCGATCTCGCGCTGCTCGATGACCGCATCGTCAACGGCACGTATGAGCCGCTGCCGGGCGAGCCGCATCCGCTTGCGCTGTTCACGGCGGCGCGGGTGGATTTTTCGCTGCATCGGCTGAAGCACTACACGGCGACTTCGCCGACGCATTGCCAGAACTACGTGCTGTATACGAACTACCAGTTCTATATCGACGAATTCGTGAAGCTCGGCCGCACGATGATGGCGAAGACCGACGACGCCGATCTGCGTGCCTATCGCAGCGAGTACACGTCGTTTGTCGAACCGGGCGACGTGATCACGTACAACGAGAATCTCGGCGAGCAGGAAGACGAAGGCCACGCGCCGCCGCGCCTGCCGCAGATGCCCGCGTATCACCTGAAGCGCGCGGACGGCAGCGGCATCACGATGGTCAATATCGGCGTCGGGCCGTCGAATGCGAAGACGATCACCGATCACATCGCCGTGCTGCGTCCGCATGCGTGGATCATGCTCGGTCACTGCGCGGGGCTGCGCAATACGCAGCGTCTGGGCGACTATGTGCTTGCGCACGGCTATGTGCGCGAGGATCACGTACTCGACGACGATCTGCCGCTGTGGGTGCCGATTCCGGCGCTCGCCGAAGTGCAGGTCGCGCTGGAGCGTGGCGTCGCGCAGGTCACGCAACTCGATGGCGCTGAGCTCAAGCGGGTGATGCGCACGGGGACGGTGGCGAGCGTCGATAACCGCAACTGGGAACTGCGCGATCATCGCGAGCCGGTGCTGCGCCTGTCGCAAAGCCGCGCGATTGCGCTCGATATGGAAAGCGCGACGATTGCCGCGAATGGTTTTCGCTTCCGCGTGCCTTATGGCACCTTGTTATGTGTGTCGGACAAGCCGTTGCATGGTGAGTTGAAGCTGCCGGGTATGGCTGATCAGTTTTATCGCGCGCAGGTTGATCAGCATTTGCAGATCGGTGTGAAGGCGATGGAGATTTTGCGGACTAATGGCTTGCATAAGCTGCATAGTCGGAAATTGCGGAGTTTTGCGGAAGTGGCGTTTCAGTAGGGGGGGGCTGGCGTCCGCTCATTGTTAGTGGTCTGCTAGCGTTGCCCCTGTGCGGGGCGGCACCTACTTTTCTTTGCCGCGGC
>NZ_QBUY01000043.1 GCF_003121405.1 Paraburkholderia sp. C35
GACCGGCTGGGGGCCCGCAGGCAAGGACCGTAGAGGGTGGTGTTAGCGGCTTTCTTTTGCCTACTTTTCTTTGCCGCTGCAAAGAAAAGTAGGTGCTGCCCCGCACAGGGGCAACGCGTGAAGTACGAAAACAAATCGCGGATGCCAGCGAAAGCGCAAAAACAACCTACCCACCACGCGCACTAGCAAACCCAAAAACAAAAACAAACACCAAACCTCACCGCCCAGAAACCTCAATCCCATCCACGCGAGTAGCATAAAACGCCACATGCCCCTTAATAGCATCAACAGCCTCATATGGGCTTTCATAACTCCACACAGCATTAACCGACCGCTCACCACCAACGGGAATACTGTAGTAACTGCACTCGCCCTTATAAGGGCAATAGGTGGAATGATCAGTACGCTCGAGCAAAGTCATATCCACATCCTTGCGCGGAATGTAGAGCACTTCCGGATACGACGACTCATGAAAAGACAATGCATCGGTACTATCGGCAATCGTGCGCCCCGCTACCGACACCACCACCCGCGAACCGCTCTTTGCAATCGTGATGGGATGATCGGGACCAGGAATCTTCACTGTCTTTTCCATGACGGCTAATCCTAAAGAAGAAAACGGTTGAGGGCCGGGCGGCGAAGTACTGTCCGAGTATGGACGCCCACCTCGCGATGTCAAGACAAGACCCCGCACCCCGTAGCCCCAATCGGCCCGTTTCCACCGACGTCACTGTGTATATGCATTCCCGCGCAGCCCAGTACAGCAAGCGATTGCCGTCGCCAGCGGCTTACCGGACGTCCATTGTTTGATTTAGATAAATTGAGTGTTCATTTAGCTGGCATTTATCTGGTCCAGGCAAATCGTTAGGATGCACGCCATGCGACCGGTGGTTCGAGCCGGCCGCGAAAGCTGATTGCAACGCTGTGACCCAGCGTGGAACCGCTCGGATCGTTCGCCGTGAGGGCGTAGCGACGCGCGGTGCATGCGTTTTCGCCCGCGCAGGCAGCCGCGTTTGCGGCTGCGGGCGGCCATCAAAAGCAGAACGTAAGGTTCTGCGGACCTGGATGAGCCGCCCCGAAGGGCCACGCTTTAACGAGGAGTCGACGTGAGCAGGATTGGAACTGCAACAGCCACACCGGCTGATACCAGGCCTCGCGCCCACGCAAACCGGCGCGCGAGCGGCGAGCCGGAACTGCGCCGCAAGGAGACGCTATACGCTGGCCTGCCGTCTGAGTCCGCTGGCGGCGGCAGTGCGCCCGCGCTGCGCGACCCCTGGACGGCAACCATTTCACGGCTGGGCAAAGCGCCCGCACAGGACATCAAGCTCGGCTCGTGCGACAAGGGCGCATGCGCTGCACGTCCCGCACGCCGCAGCGCCAACACCGAGCGCGCACAAGCGGCCGCCGACCAGCACAGCGGCGCCGTCATCACGTTCGTCGAACGTTTTGGCGCGAAATCGATTTCGATCACCTGGCGTGATTCGACAGCCGGCCGCTACACCGAGCAACTCTGGGTGCGCCGCATCGCACGTTCGCGCGGCGTTTGCGCGCTCACGGGCGCGAACATCGTGCGCGGCGATGCCGTCTACGGACCGTTCAGCCGTCCGTCGAGCCGCCCGCGCAACATGTCGCAGATGATTCTCGCCGAACAGCTCGACGACCTCGAATGATCGACCGCGCGTCAATGCGCTGCACGCCCGACGTGCACGCGTGACATTCAAAACGCCGCCCACGCACGGGCGGCGTTTTACTTTTGAATACGCGGAAAGCTTCGCAAGCCGATGAAGGGCGCCGCCCCGTATGCGCCATCGATCGTACAATGAGTGCGCGCTATCTTCGTCCGCTCACTGTTCACAGGTCACCATGCTTTCGCACGAACCGCTTCAGAAGCTCGACATCATCGCGCCCGATCAGGTCGGCGCGCATCTTCCGGCACACGTTGCCGCATCGATCGAAGGCCGCGACATCGTCGTGTTCTCCGTCACCGACGACGCCTCCGACACCGCCGATTTCAGCGCACGTTACGGTTTCCCGATGGAAGACTGCGCGAACACGATTGTCGTCAAATACAAGAAGGATGGCGGCGAGCATCTGGCTGCCATCGTGACGCTCGGCTCGCTGCGGCTCGACGTCAACGGCGCCGTCAAGGCAGTGCTCGGCGCAAAGCGCATTTCGTTCGCGCAACGCGAGCTTGCGACGGAACAGAGTGCAATGGAATTCGGTGGCATCACGGCGTTCGGTCTGCCTGCAAGCTGGCGCATTCTCGTCGATGCCGCCGTGATGCAACGTCAGCAAGTGGTGATGGGCGCGGGCGTGCGCGCAGCGAAATTGCTGCTCGCGCCGTCGCTGCTCGAACAGCTCGGCAACGTCGAAATCGCACCACTGACGTTGCCGCCAGACTCGCCCGACGCCCTCGAAGCAACCTGATCAGCCAAACAGTTTCGCTGCCGTCTTCGCCACCAGTGCGCCCTGATGCCGCGCGCCTTCGAGATCGATGGCGCTCGGCTGACGCGAGCCATCGCCTGCTGCAATCGTGGTCGCGCCATAGGGTGCGCCGCCGACGCTCTCCGTCATGTTCATCATCCCCTGATGGCTATACGGCAGGCCCACGATGATCATGCCAAGGTGCATGAGGTTCGTGATGATCGAGAACAGCGTCGTCTCCTGCCCGCCGTGTTGCGTGCCCGTCGATGCAAACGCGGCACCCACCTTGCCGTTCAGCGCACCGCGCAGCCACAGCCCGCCCGTCTGATCGAGAAACGCGGCCATCTGCGATGACATACGTCCATAACGCGTACCCGTGCCGACCACGATGGCATCGTATTGCTCGAGATCGGCGACAGTCGCGATGGGCGCCTGCTGATCGAGCTTGTAGTGCGCTTTCTTTGCGATCTCTTCAGGTACGGTTTCCGGCACGCGCTTGATATCGACCTGCGCGCCCGCACCGCGCGCACCTTCTGCGATGGCTTCCGCCATCTGTTCGATGTGCCCATACGCCGAGTAATACAGAACGAGAACTTTGGCCATTGCGATCTCCTGTCGAGGATAAGAGCGCGACATGCGTCGCCTTGCTGAAGCACGGCACAGTTTGCCGCGCTGCTCACGATACTCCCGGTTCGCCGCCTCTGTCTTCGATGAAGCACGCAACAGACGCCATCCCGATCCGCAAGATTGCCCGCATCAATGCGCGCGGCACGCCACAACCTTTACGCACCGTTACACAAGCGACATTGCCGTTTCACCTGGGCGCGAAACCGGCACCTAGAATGCCTCTCGGCTGATTTATCAGTTCATTCGCAGATTACTGAAGGAGAACACATGATCCGTTTGCCCATCGCTTCCATCGTCTGTGCATCCACGACCAGTCTGTTGCTGTTCGCATCGGCGGTGAACGCGCAAACCGCGCAACCGGCGCAGGCAACGCAAGCGCAAGCCGCCGATACCGTGCGGCTGCACGAAGCCGACCAGAGCTTCGTCAACGACGGCACGCAAGGCGTCGCCACGCAGCGCGACGCAGCACGCATTGCCACGTCGCGCTCGACGGACCGCGACGTGAAAGCGTTCGCTGAAAAGGCCGCCGCCGACAACCTCTCGATCGCCAACGCACTGCGCGCGGCCAGCCCGCGTGGTGTCGACGTGCCGCACAACAATCCGGACACGGCCACGCTCGATAGCATCAAGAATCTGCGCGGCGCAGACTGCGACAAGGCGTATATCGAGCAGGTCGCATTGAGCGGCCAGCAGAAAACGCTGTCGGCGTTTCAGGCCGAGATCGCATCGGGCCGCAATGCACAGCTGAAGGACGCTGCGCAAAAGGCCTTGCCCACCATTCAGGCGCAATACGCAGCAGCGCAGGAACTGGCGAAGCGCAAGCATCTCGCCACGCAATAAGCGCATTCGTCAACGCGCCGTCACACGGCTGCAAGCGCATCGCAGTCTCACTGCGATGCGCTTTTTTCATTCGGGCGTCGGCTCCACTTCCTTTGCGGACCAGCTCACGCTCGATACGCTTTTCTCCATGCTGATACGGCTCGCCATCAGTTCGAGCTTGGCCTGATCCTTCGGATGCATGCGCAGCGTTGCCGTTACCTGTATACGCGATGGATCGCCTTCGACATCCTCACTCGTCAGACTCTGAAATGACAGTGGTTGCGAGTACATCGAATTCGACAGCACGGTGCGGATATGAATCTCCTCGTGTTCGCGGCACACCACGGTCAGCACATATTCGCGTACGAGATCCGCGCTCGACACGGGCGTCGCGTTGATCATGCGGCTGACTTCGCGCAGCACCGTGTTAGTGACGAGCACGACGACCGTGCCCGCAACCGCCGGCCCATAGTGACCCGAGCCGCACAACACGCCCACTGCCGCCGAGCACCACAGCGTCGCCGCCGTATTGATGCCCTGGATCGAGCCTTTGTCGCGCATGATCACGCCGCCGCCGAGAAAGCCGACGCCCGACACCACATAGGCGGCGATCTGCGTGACGCCCGCGACGCCATTGCCCGTCAGCATGCCGAGTGTGACGAACAGGCATGCGCCGCTGGCGACGAGCGTGATCGTGCGCAGCCCCGCCGTACGTTGGCGCATCTGACGTTCAAGACCAATTGCCACGCCGCACGCAAACGCGGCGAGCAGCCTCCAGATGAAATCCGCTGACATATCGTTTTGCAGGTCGTTTTGCAGGTTGAGGCGGAACCGCTGTGGAACGAACCCGATCGCTCACGCCGGAACAAGGGACGTTATCTTGAGGCCGCTTTGTTTCATGACTGTGTTACGCAAATATGTCGCGCACCAGATAAACGCAGAGGTCGTCTCGCAATCCTGGCGAGCCGCGCGAAATGTATTCCGCATAAAAGCGGTTGCGCGCTCAAGCATGCTTCCGGACACGCCAAACCACTGAGGCAACCTCTCCGCTTTCCCACTTCTCGACGGTCAGAGTTTCCGGTCGGCCGCTCATCTTGAGTCAAGTTTCCCGATTTGCCAAACGTTTGCGGTTTGCATATCAAGTTCGCCGCAATCGTGCCGTCAAAACCGAAATAGCGTCAACGACTTCTGGAGCGGCTCGTGAAACAGCTTGCGTTTTGTATGGTTTTCGCCGTCCTGGCAGGCTGCGCGCAGCTGCCGGCCAATACGGCATCGCAGGCGGACAAGCCGCCCGTGTCGAACGATGTGATCAGCTTCACGATTCCGCCCGATGCACTCGGCGCGCGCGATCCGCAGCTGTCGGCGGTGCTCGCCAAGGCGGGTGCGCTGGCCGCCTCGCAGAAGCAGCCGACCACCATTCTCGTGACTGCCCTGGGTCAGGATCTGCCGTATCTGAACCAGGCGATCTGGCGCGGCGTGCCGTCTCAGCATCCCGCGAAGCTCAGCCTCGAGAACCTGACGGCAGGCGCGAGCCAGCCGTACAGCGTGTCGATCCGGCCGACGGCCGCGACGCCATGAGGGGAAGCCACATCATGTTCCGTCTAGCCAGTTTCGCCACTTTCGCAGCGGGCATCGCGCTCGCCGCGCTCATGAGCCAGCCCGCGCACGCGGGCCAGCCGGCCGTCGCCGGTGCGCTGTCTGCCAATGCAGCCGCGGGGACGGCGGGCGCCAACTCGTCCGCCGCTGCCGACAAGGTCTATCCGCCGCTGCCGACGCTCGCGATGCTGCCGCAAACGACCGCCGAGGACGACGAACCGCTCGCGCCCAAGCCCGCTGCGAAGAAACGCAAGGTACGCGCGCCAGTCGACCTGCGCCCTGCCACGCCCGCTGCGCGCCTCGTCGTATCCGACGCGTCGCGCACCTATCTGCGCACGATCGACAAACAACTCGACCTCGCGCTGGCGAAATAAGCGCGAATGCGCGCACTCAACGGAGCGTCACACGTGACCACTCACCTACTCCACGCCGCGCCCCGCTCGCGGCGCCCGTTCAAGGGTGCGCTTGCCGCGCTTGCGCTGTCGTTCGCGTCGCTGACTTGCGGCACCGCGCGCGCCAACGACTGCTTCGAGCAGGCAGCCGTGTACCAGGGCGTCAATCCGTCGATCCTGCGCGCGGTCGCGTGGCATGAATCGAAGGGCGATCCCACTGCCATCAATCACAACTCGAATGGCTCGATCGACGTGGGCCAGTTGCAGATCAACTCGGTGCATTTCAGCGATCTGAAGCGCCTTGGCATTCCGCATCGCGCGCTCACGGATGCTTGCGTGAACATCTATGTCGCGGCGTGGCTCATCAAGCAGAAGATGGTGAAGTACGGCAATACGTGGCGCGCAGTCGGCGCGTATCACTCGGAATCGCCGAAAGAGCGCGACGCCTACGCGCTCAGCATCCAGAAGATTCTCGTCGCGTGGGGCGAACTGCTGCCCGCGACGCACTGACGGCGTCTGCCGTCACCGGCGCGCCCCGTTACGTGCTCACTCGCGCACTCACTTGCGCGATTTTGTCAGCCGGTGCCCTAGCCCGAGATTGGTCGCGATCTGCCACGTATACACGCGCGAATAGCTGACGCCGAACTGCGCATGTATCAGCTCGCGCAGCCGGTTGCTGGTCCACGCATCCGACGGAAAGCCGTGGACGCCGGCAGGCCCGTTCAGCGCTGCCGCGATCCACTGCATCGCCGCCTCGTCGAGCACCGACGAGCGCCCGCCTACACTCATCTGCCGCAACGACTCCAGCCCGCCCTCGTTCACCAGCGTCCGATATTTGCGCACGGTGTTCTCGGAGATATGCAACTGGGTGGCGACGTCGCTGACGGACGCGCCTTCCATCAGCATCTTGCCTGCGGCAAGCCTGCGCATGACGGTCGGCAATGCTTCGTTTCGTGGCGGCATGAACGGTCTCGCAGGTGGTCGGAGCGCGCAAGCCTGATCGGCGCGTGACGGGCCTTGCACTGACCTGACAAAGGTCAAAATCGACCAATATATCCTGCCGGCGATTTTGTATATGCCGCACTCGAAATTTCATGAAAGCGGAAAAATCATTTATCAATTTTATTGCGTTGCATTTAACGTCATTAAACAGTCAAACCATTTTGGTCAACAATAAAGATCCTCACATTTATTGCGAATGGTGGTGCGCGGCTTGAACTTGGCGAAATCGTTTGCTAGCATGCAGTAATCATTACTCGCACCAGATGCGACCCATCCTGACACTCCGCACTGTGATTGGTGCGCCTGCTACGTTTTCCGAGGGAACGTCGTATGGCCTTACGCCGGTTTCAATATCACACACCTTGATCGCGAGGCTTTTCAAGCCGCGACAATAGTCTATTATTCCTGCTCGTTCGCATCGCTAACAAAGCGGTGTGAATATTTACGCGCCCACAAAACTGTTTTTGACAATTGAGTTAAATCAATTTTTCATAAACGTCAAAAAAGCTTTAAACAGCAAATAGCCTGACCAATTAATTGCAGCCGCCTTTCGCGCCGACAGTAACGTCGTGCGCAGCGGCGCATCACGCGCGGAGGTCGAGATGGAAGTGGAACGGATTGAACGCATCGCAGTGGCCTTGCGACGCGCCGCAGAGCACGAACGCCTGTTGCCCTATCAGCGCTTTCACGCACTGTTCGGCGCGAGCGATCCGCTCACGGCCCGCTACGACGCGCTCGAACGCGCCGTGGCGTCGCTCGGCGAGGTATCGAACATCGATTACGGCGTGCTGCTTGCGCTGAGCAACGGCTTGCCCGGCCCCGACTTTTTCCGCCGCTACCAGAAGCATCGCTTTGCGGACTATGTCGCGGTGATGGGGCCGCCCATCCATCGTCAGTCGATCAAGCGCAAGCGCCTGCTGGTCGAGGCCGAGCGCCGCCGCGTGTATGACGATGCAAGAAGAAAGGCGGCCAGCCACGCCGCAGAGCCCGCCTGAACCGACGGCCAGATTCGCACGTGACACATCCCAACAATTCGGCCACCGGACCCGAAGTCCAACTATCCGAGGAGTCTCTCATGCAAGCTGCAGCTCGCCACCCGATTCGCATCCTCGCCATTGCGGCGGCATGCGCGGTGCTCGCCGCGCCCGCCCTCGACGCCCGCGCGCAGGACAATCCAGCATCCTCGCCTGCCCCGAATGCCGTCGGCACGGCTGCCGTCGCCGACGTGACGGCGCGCATCGTCAAGATAGACGCCGACAACAATGAAGTGACCATCCGCGGACCACGCGGTGGCCTGACCATTGTCGATGTCGATCCCGATGTCGGCGACGTGAAGAAACTGAAAGTGGGCGACGAAGTGCACATCTCGTACAAGGGCGCGCTGCTGCTGTCGGCGGACAAGGTCGATACGAAGGGCGTGCGCTCCCGCGTCGAAACGCAGACGACCACGCCCGAGCAAGGTGGCGCATCGACGCAGACACGTCATGTGGAAGTCGTCGCTACCGTGCAGAAGATCGATCGCAAGAAGCGTCAGGTGACCTTGCGCGGGCCGGAACGCACTGTCGTGCTGCAGGTCGCGCCGGACGTCCCGCTCGACAAGCTCAAGGTCGGCGACAGTATCCGCGCAACTTATGCATCGGCGACGGCCGTGCAGATCACGCGCAACGGCACGCCGATCCAGTAATCGCCCTTTCGCGCCCTACCGTTTTGCCTGTCTTGCCGTCTTGCGTGCCGTGTCATCGCGGCAGGACAGGCTTGTGCCGAACCTCGCAACACCTGTCTTTCTATCTGATGCCCATCGAACCCTGGAAATCTCCGAAGCGCCGCGCGCGCCGCAAAATGATCTGGAGCAAGGCGCACGTCGCGCTGGCCGCGATCGGCACCTTGTCGGCTGTTGCCGGCATTGCCGTCGCGATCAACGGCGGACTCGAATTCAACCGCACGAAGGTTTTCGTGGGCGTCGGCATCATCGTCGTGTCGACTGTTCTTTACGTGTCGATGCTATTCGTCGACGACCACGACAGCGCCGGTTAGATCAAAAGCGTCGCCACGCGGTTGCGACCGTCGCTCTTGGCCTTGTACATCGCGCGGTCCGCTTCGTCGACGAGCGTGCGGCCGAGCCCATCGAGATCGGCGCCTTGCTGCATCGAGTGCGCCGATACGCCGATCGATACCGTCAACGCGATGCGTGCTCCATCGTCGCCGCGCAGTTCCAGCTGCGCGACCGCGGCGCGCATGCGCTCGGCCACCACCAGAGAATCCTTCAGGTCGCCTTGCAGCAGGACCGCGAACTCTTCGCCGCCGTAGCGCGCGATCGTGTCGCCGAGCCGCGTCTGCTTGCGCAGGCATGCGCCCACCATCGCCAGCGCGCGGTCGCCGACGGCGTGACCGTGCTGGTCGTTGATCGGCTTGAAGGTGTCGATATCGATGAAGAGGCAACCAAGTGGCAGCCGGTAGCGCGACGCGCGCGTGGTCTCTTCGCGCAACCGCTCGTCGAAGTAGCGCCGGTTGGGCAAGCCCGTGAGGGCATCGGTTGCGCCCAGCCGTTCGAGTTGCTCGCGATGCGCGACGTTATCGAGGCTGGCCGCGACGATCACCGCGAAGCGCTCCAGCATGTCGGTTGCCATGCCGGGCGAAAAGCGGCTTTCGTTGTCGCTCGCGAGGCACATGTAGCCGTGCGGCACGCCGTTGGCCGCGAGCGGCAGAAGCGCCACGCTGGCGGGCTGTGCGTCGGCGGCGAACCATGCATCGGAGGCCGCGCCGGTCATCGCGGCAGGCGTGCCCAGCCACGGCCGGCCTTGTGCGCAGAGTTGCGCAGCCGTTTCGCCCATTTCGCGCGCGGGTTTCAGCGACGAGCCGGCGCTCACGCTGGCCTTGCTGGACGGATGCCGCAGCGCCAGTTCATGCAGCAGCGGCAAGGTGTCGTTGAGCCACAACGTCACGCGCTCCAGTCCGAATTCGCGCGGCAAATAGTCGAGCAACACCCGGCATAGCGACTGGAAATCCTGCGCGCGGATCAGTTGCAACTCGACATCCTGGAAGCGGCGCAACGTGCGTTCGTTGCGTTGCACTGTGTCGACGAGTGCGCGAAGGCGGACGGACTGGGGCGTGTGTGGTGTGCTCATCTGGGCCGTTGCATTGGGGCCCGGTACAGAGGCCCAACGACTGGTTATCGGCCTCGAAGCGCATTTGCTTGAGGCCGATCCATGCAACGGCCGCGCATCGCGGCGATGCGCCTGGTGCGGCGCAGGTTACGGCGCCTGGTGCATTTATGAGCGCCGGCCGAGCGCCGCTTCGATCTTCTGGTCGGTCTTGTACTGGCTCAACGCATACACCGACCAGATCGCCGCAGGCAGCCAGCCGATGATGGTGATCTGCAGCAGCAGGCAGATGATGCCCGCGATCGGACGGCCAATCGTGAAGAACTGGAACCACGGCAACAGCAGGGCAAGCAACAGGCGCATGTAACTTCCTTTCTATGAGTGAGTGCAGAGGTTGAAAAACGTCGCTCAGACGTCGCGGCGCACATGGACGGCCGTGCCATAGCACAGCACTTCCGTCACGCCCGCGCCGATCTCGGTCGCATCGTAACGCATGCCGATGACGGCATTCGCGCCTAGCGACGCCGCTTCGGCGAGCATGCGCTCGTACGCGTCGAGCCGCGCGCGCTCGCACAGCGACGTGTACAGCGAGATATTGCCGCCGAAAATGGTTTGCAGCCCCGCGCCGATCGCGCCCACCACCGAGCGCGACCGCACGATGATGCCGCGCACGATGCCCAGCGACGTATCGACGCTATAGCCAGGCAAATCGAAGGTCGTGGAGACCATGTTGCGTTCGATCATATCGTTGCTCTCCCTGTTGAAGCGGTTCGATCAGCGCCCGGCCGCCCACAGCAGCGACAGGCCGGACGACAGCATCAGGCCGTCGACCACCAGCCGGAACGTGCCCGGACTCATGCGCACGACGATGCGCCGCGCGCAGAACGCGCCCGCCATCAGCGCGGAGCCGGTGATCAGTCCGTCCAGCACGACATGCAGCGGCAGCGCGCCGAAGTGGTTGAACGTCGCGACCTTCGCGGCGTAGACGGCGAGCGAGCCGGCGGCTTCCGTCGCGAGGAACGCGCCTTTGACGAGGCCATAGCCCATGAATACGGGCACCGTGATCGGCCCCGTCGATACGACGATGCCCGTCAGAAAGCCGACAGGCGCACCGATGGCCGCGAGATGCCACGGCGAAAAGCGCACGGCGCGCTTTGCGAGCCAGCGGCGCGCGGGCACCATCGCGACGAAGAACAGGCCGAGCGCGATCTCGACGGCATGCGGCGGTAGCGCCAGCAGCGTGCGCACGCCGAGCGCCGCGCCCGGCACGGCCGTCGAGCAGTACGCGCCGCACGCGCGCCAGTCGATCTCGCGCCACCACGCCAGCACCTTGCCGAAATTGCCCATGATGGCCGCGATCGCCATGACGGGCACAGCCTGCTGCGGCCCATACAGCATCACGAGGACAGGCATCAGCATCATCGACGAACCCGTGCCGATCACGCCGCTCAGCGTGCCTGCCGCAAGTCCGACGGCAAGGACCAACAGATAACCCATCTGCATTCCCGTTAGAAGCGTTGGCGCCATGCTACTGGAAATTGGCGGCGCATCCAGCAAAGTTGTGACGAATCCCAGCCGGCCGTTATTTATTTGCTTGCCTGACTGCATCCGATTGCTGCTACAACTCGTATTGCATACAGGCGGCGCTCGGCCTTTTTTGTCTGTGGAATGCGTGCGGGCCGATGCGTGTATCGACGTGTGCTGTGTAGAACCGAAGGAAAACACGATGTTGAGCGAATCCAACAGAATGTTCGTTGCCGGTGGTCTGCTGATCGGCACGCTGGTGCTCGGGGCGCTTGGGCTTCAGTTCGGTAATCGTCTGTCGTCGGCGAAAGAGGCGGACGCGCGCGTCGATAGCGCGCTGTCTTCCACCGCGCGGCCCGTGATGCCCGACGCTTCCAGTGACGACCGGCGCAATGCGGGCATCGCGCGCGTGCTGCAGGCGGTGCACGACAGCCTGCAACGCGGCGATCTCGCGTCCGCGCACCTGCTCCTCGACGCAGTGCTGACCATGCGCAGCGACGAGCCGCAGGCGCTGCTGCTGAAAAAGGAACTGGCCGCGCGCGAAGAGAAGGCGCGTAACGACAAGGATCGGGTAGCGCTGGCATCCGTACCCGACGATCGAAACGCCACACCGCCGGCACAGCATGCGAAAGCTGCCGTCAAGACCACGCCCACGCATGCGCGAGCTGTTCCGTCTCGGCGTGTGAATCAGGTCCCGTCGACACGTGCCGTAACGACGAACGACACAACGCCATCAGTCGATCTCCGCTCCAACGCGACAACCGGCAATGCCACGACAACGGCTCCGGCCGTCGTCAATACGCCCTTGCTTCAACCTCATGTGCAGCCGCCGGAAACGGCTAGCGCTGCCCCGTTGCAGACGGCCGCTGCGCCGACCGTGCCGTCAGCACAGACGGCTACGCCGCCGTCATCGTCCTCATCGGAACCGGCTTCTCGCGAGTCCTCCGCTCCGCCCGTCTTCGCTGCTACAGGCGGCGGACCGAAGACACGCGCCGAAGTACGCGACGAACTGAACCGCGCACGCTCGAACGGCACGATGTCGCGCTTCGGCAATCCTGACCCGTATGGTCCAGGCGGCGCGCCGAGCCACAGCGATCAGCCATCGGCACGTCCTTTATAAATCCGTCGCGGCCTGGCCAATCGGTCCGCATTGCGAACCATATTCGCATTGAGTGCCAATCTCCGACGCGACTGGCCCCCACTTGCGTGCATCATGCGCAGCGTAGTGGTTAACCCGTCAATCTATTCCTGCAAAGCATCTCCGAATAACGTCCAATTCCGTGCCAGATCGGGAACACGGCCTGTTGGCGCATCTTCGCGCGTCGCCTACAATGGTCTGCTATGCGAACCCACCCTTCGCAACCGATTGACACGGAATCGAACCACATGACAGCATTCGCCCGTAGCACCCAGGCAGACGACGTCCGCAGCCCAGAGCCGAAGCACGCGACAGAATCCCGCGACATCGCCCGCTTCGACGACCAGCAGTACGAGACGGACCGACAGTTCGTCACGGCACTGGCTCGCGGCCTCGAACTGCTGCGCTGCTTCGGCCTGAAAGAGCGGCATCTCGGCCTGACCGAACTGGCGCGTCGAACGGGCTTGCCGAAAGGCACCGTCGCGCGGCTGGCCGGCACGCTGGCGAAGCTCGGCTATCTGCGCTACGACGCGCAGCTCGGCAAGTACAGTCTCGGCACGGGCGTGCTGTCGCTGGGTTACGCGATGCTGTCGAATCTCGACATCCGTGATCTGGCGCGACCGCTGATGCAGGAACTGGCCGAATACGCGGGCTGCTCGGTGGCCATTGGCGTGCGCGACCGGATGTCGATGATGTACGTCGAATGGGTGCGCAGCAGCGCGCCCATCACGGTGATGCGCAGCATCGGCACGCGTTTGCCGATCGCGACGACGTCGATGGGCCGCGCGTATCTCGCCGCCGCCGGCGACGCAGAGCGCAGCGAGGTGCTGGAACAGGTGCGCACGCAGGACGAAGCGGCCTGGCCGCGCGTCGAACGCGGCGTGAATGACGCGATGGAGGATTACGCCACGCGTGGCTTCTGCCTGTCGTATGGCGACTGGGATGCGGACATCGCGAGTGTCGGCGCGCCGTTCACGGCGCCCGACGGCACGCAGATGGCCTTCAATTGCGGCGGCCCTGCCTTCGTGCTGGGCCGCGACAAGCTGGTGAACGACATCGGTCCGCGGCTCGCGGCCCTTGTCAAACGAGTGGAAGCCGCCATCGGGCGGCGATGAAGAAGAACTCGCGCGGCATGCCTGAAGCGTTCATGCGAACGCACAACGCAAACCGCGCCATAGCGAACAGGTAATACACAATGATCCGCGATCAGGAAACACTGTCCATTCTGCTTGATTCGCTGTCGCGCTTCGTGCGCGAACGGCTCGTGCCCGCTGAAAACGAAGTCGCCGAAACAGATGAAATCCCCGCTGCGATCGTCGATGAAATGCGCGAGCTGGGTCTGTTCGGGCTGTCGATTCCCGAAGAATACGGCGGCCTCGGCCTCACGATGGAAGAGGAAGTACTCGCCGCGTTCGAGATCGCGAAGACCTCGCCTGCGTTCCGTTCGCTGATCGGCACCAACAACGGCATCGGCTCGCAAGGGTTGATCATCGACGGCACCGATGAGCAGAAGCACTACTATCTGCCGAAGCTCGCATCGGGTGAACTGATCGCGTCGTTTGCGCTGACGGAGCCGGGCTCCGGATCAGACGCAGCCTCGCTGCGCACGACTGCCGTGCGCGACGGCGATCACTACGTCATCAACGGCACCAAGCGCTTCATTACCAACGCGCCCGAAGCCGGCATCTACACGGTGATGGCACGCACCAACCCCGAGATCAAAGGCGCGGGCGGCATCTCGGCGTTCATCGTCGAAAAAGGCACGCCCGGTTTGTCGCTCGGGAAGATCGACAAGAAGATGGGCCAGAAAGGCGCGCATACCTGCGACGTGATCTTCGAGAACTGCCGCGTGCCGGCTTCGAACATCATCGGCGGCAAGGAGGATGTCGGCTTCAAGACCGCGATGAAGGTGCTCGACAAAGGGCGCCTGCATATCTCGGCGATCTGCGTCGGCGCCGCCGAGCGCATGCTCGACGATGCGCTGCGCTATGCGATGGAGCGCAAGCAGTTCGGCCAGCCGATCGCCGAGTTTCAACTCGTGCAGGCCATGCTCGCCGACAGCCGCGCGGAAATCTACGCCGCGCGCTCGATGGTGCTCGATGCCGCGCGCCGCCGCGACGACAAACAGGATGTTTCGACGGAAGCGTCGTGCTGCAAGCTGTTCGCTTCGGAAATGTGCGGCCGCGTCGCCGATCGCGCGGTGCAGATTCATGGCGGCGCGGGCTATGTGTCCGAGTACGCTGTCGAGCGCTTCTATCGCGATGTGCGCCTGTTCCGCATTTACGAAGGCACCACGCAAATCCAGCAACTGGTGATCGCGCGCAACATGATTCGCGACGCAGGCCGTTAAACCTTTCCCCTCTGGATCAAGGCGGTTTTTACAACTGCCTTGATCCATGTCAATACATTGATAAGCCTGCTTCAAACACCAGGCTTATTTGACGTTGCCAGAAGAATCATCGCGTCCTACACTGGCTTATTGACGCAATGCAACAAGTGCACACACGCGCTTCGCCTGCGTGTGCAACACGCATTCATCACAGCGTCATGCTTCTGCCATTTTTATCGCTGATCTTGATCGAAGCCGCGCCTCGTCGAGGCGCGTTGATGTCTCGCCCTGGTTTCAGGCCGCGCGACTCATTGCGACGATGCACGCGCATCGGGTAAGCGTTTCATGCGGGCATCGGGCGCGCATGTGAGCCTCGCATGAGACCACGGCGCCGACCCTTTGACGGAGCAGATGCGACCATGAATCAGTCTCAACCGGTATCCGCTTTATTCGCCGTCTCGCCTGACACGTTCGTGCAGCCGATGCCATTTGCATCCATGCCCGGCAATCTGTTCGCGCAAGGCTATGCATACGCCGTCGACGCATGGCAACGCAGCGTGCTGTTCGCCGACGTGATGCGTCAGCGCGGCAACCAGTATCAGGCGCACTTGCAGGAACACGTGCCGAACGTGCTCGATACGGAGTTTCGCACCGAGCTTATCGTCGATGGCCGCACGCTGCCGCGCCCCGTCAATTACGGCCTCGTGCGCATCCTGCCACCTGACGACCTGACACCCGATCACGACTTCGTCGAAGGCAGCGATCCGGGCCGGCTGCGCCCGTTCGTCGTTGTCGATCCACGCGCGGGGCATGGGCCGGGCATCGGCGGCTTCAAGCGCGACAGCGAAATCGGCGCTGCGCTGCGTGCCGGACATCCGTGCTACTTCGTCGGCTTTCTGCCTGATCCCGTTCCCGGGCAAACCGTCGAAGACGTGATGCATGCCGAGGCCGCGTTCCTCGAAAAGATCATCGAACTGCATCCCGACAGCCCCGGCAAGCCGGCTGTGATCGGCAATTGCCAGGCCGGCTGGCAAATCCTAATGACAGCCGCGATGCGCCCCGACCTGTTCGGCCCGATCGTCGTTGCGGGCGCGCCTGTATCGTATTGGGCCGGATGGCGTGGCAAGAATCCGATGCGTTATTCGGGCGGCATGCTCGGCGGTTCGTGGCTGACGGCCCTCACCGGCGATCTCGGCGATGGCCGCTTCGACGGCGCGTGGCTGGTGCAGAACTTCGAGAACCTGAACCCCGCCAACACGCTGTGGACCAAGCAATACAACCTGTACGCGAACATCGATACTGAAGGCCCGCGCTATCTCGGCTTCGAGAAATATTGGGGCGGCCACGTGTTCCTGAATCCGGGCGAAATGCAGTACATCGTCGATAACCTGTTCGTCGGCAATCGCTTCGTGAGCGGCGAGATCGTTACGTCGGATGGCGTGCGGCTCGATCTGCGCAATATCCGTTCGCCTATCGTCGTGTTCTGTTCATATGGCGACAACATTACCCCGCCGCCGCAAGCGCTCGGCTGGATCACGGATCTCTATCGCGACGACGCTGACCTGCTCGGCCACGATCAGACCATCGTCTATGCGACGCACGACAGCATCGGCCACCTTGGCATTTTCGTGTCGAGCAGCACGGGCAAGAAGGAGCACCGCGAGTTCGTCAGCAATATCGATCTGATCGATCTGCTGCCGTCGGGTCTTTACGAAGCGCATATGGGCGCGAAGACGGACGCGACGCCGCACGCGGATCTCGTGCAAGGCCAATACGTGCTGTCGATTTCTCCGCGCACCATCGCCGACGTGCGCGCGATCGTGCAACCCGATTCCGAGAGCGACCGGCGCTTTGCTACCGCTGCGTATGTATCGCGCTTCAATCTGGGCCTGTATCGCAGTTTCCTGCAACCATGGGTGCGGGCATGCACGACACCGTGGGCAGCCGATGTGAGCAGCAAGCTGCATCCTCTGCGCGTCACGTACGAGTTGTGGTCGGATCGCAATCCGCTGGCGTCGTCGGTGGCGAAGGCCGCCGAAAGCGTGCAGCAGATGCGCGCACCCGTCACTGCAGATAACCCGTTCATGCAGATGCAAACGGTGATGTCGAACGCAATCATTGCGTCATTCGATTTCTATCGCGACATGCGCGACGCCGCCGTCGAGCAGATGTTCGAAACCGTTTATGGCGCGCCGTGGTTGCAGGCGTTCGCAGGACTCCCGCCGCACACTGACAGCGAAGCAAGCGCCATGCTGACGGAACCCGGCGACACCGAGGAACGCGAAGCGTCGATCGTCGCCGAACATGAACGGCTGCGTCACGATATGACAGAAGGCGGACTCGTCGAAGCGAGCGTGCGCGCGCTGCTATATGTACGGCGCACGCATGGCGAAGCGGACGAGCGCCGCTTCAATCTTGCGCGCGAAATGCTCAGCAAGCTGTCGGATCAGGGCATTCTGTCGTTCAAGCATGTCGTGCGCGAACAGGCGGCGCTGCTGCGCCTCGACACCGAAGCGGCCATCGAAGCGCTGCCCGGACTGCTCGCCAGCGCACCACCCGATACCGTGCGCGATGCCGCGCGCGACATCGACAAGCTCAGCACGATGCTGCCGCTCGACGATCACGAGCGCGCCGATCTCGCGCGCGTGTTGACCATCTTCGAATCGGCGTCGAAGAAGAAAACCACGCGGCGCACGGAGTCGACGCGTCAGCAGGTCGAATGAACGACAGCGCATCGCAATAGCATCATCTACGAGGGAAAAGAACATGGAACACAAGCGCGATAAATACGAGCGCCTGGTCGCCTTCGCCGCGACGCTCCCGCCTACACCCACAGCCGTCGCGCATCCTTGCGATCACGATTCGCTATCAGCCGTCGTCGAAGCGGCGCGGCTGAAACTGATTGCGCCGATCCTCGTCGGCCCGCGCGCGAAAATCGAAGCGGCCGCGCAGGAAGGCAAGCTCGATCTCGGCGATCTGCCTATCGTCGATGCGCCGCACAGTCACGCCGCCGCCGAATGCGCGGTGCAACTGGTGAACGAAGGCAAGGCGCAGGCGCTGATGAAAGGCTCGCTGCACACGGATGAACTGATGGGCGCCGTGGTCGCGCGTGCGGCGGGCCTGCGCACCGAACGGCGCGTGAGCCACTGCTTCATCATGGACGTTCCGGGCCGCGCCGATCCTCTCATCATCACCGACGCCGCCGTCAACATCACGCCGACACTCGACGAAAAGCGCGACATCGTGCAGAACGCCATCGATCTTGCGCACGCACTGCGCTTTCCCGCTGCGCGCGTCGCGATTCTCTCGGCGATGGAAACCGTCAACTCGAAAGTGCCGTCGACACTCGAAGCCGCCGCGCTGTGCAAGATGGCCGACCGCGGGCAGATCAAGGGCGGCATACTCGACGGCCCGCTCGCACTCGACAACGCGATCAACGAAGAAGCCGCGAAGATCAAGGGCATCGATTCACCCGTCGCGGGCCATGCAAACATACTTGTCGTGCCCGATCTCGAAGCGGGCAACATGCTCGCCAAGAGCCTCACGTTCCTCGCCGGCGCGGACGCTGCGGGCATCGTGCTCGGCGCGAAAGTGCCCATCATCCTGACCAGCCGCGCCGATTCCGTTATCACGCGGCTGGCTTCGTGCGCGGTTGCGTCGATGGTTGCGCTCGCGCGACGCGAACATCCGGCTTCTGCCATTGCCTGAACCAGACTCGAAGGAGCGGCATGGACGTCATTCTCGTCATCAACGCGGGTTCGTCGAGCATCAAGTTTCATGCGTTCGAAGCGCAAGGCACGCAACTCGAACCCATAGCGGGCGGCAAACTCGAAGAGATCTACACGAATCCGCGCTTCACCGTGAAGCGGCAAAACGGCGAAGTGGTCGAAGACAAACGCTGGCCTGAAGGCGAAAAGCTCGGACACGACAACGCGATTGCGTTTCTGCTCGACTGGCTGCGCAGCCATAACGAAGGCAACGCGACACTGCTCGGCGTCGGTCATCGCGTGGTGCATGGCGGCGACAAATACTCGGCGCCCGTGCGCGTCGATGCGCACGTAATGCAGGAACTCGAAGCACTGATACCGCTCGCGCCGCTGCATCAACCGCACAATCTGGCCGCGATTCGCTCGATCATGGCGCGCAATGCGCAGGTGCCGCAGATCGCGTGCTTCGATACCGCGTTTCATCACACACAGCCAGCCGTCGCGACACGTTTTGCGCTGCCACCCGACATCACGTCGCGCGGTGTGCGGCGCTATGGGTTTCACGGGCTGTCGTACGAATACATTGCGAGCGTGTTGCCGGAAGTGGATGAACGCGCGGCCAAAGGCAAGACAGTCGTGCTGCATCTGGGCAATGGCGCGAGCATGACAGCGTTCGATCAATGCAAAAGCATCGCGAGCACGATGGGCTTCACAGCCGTCGAAGGGCTGGTGATGGGCACGCGCTCGGGCAGTCTCGATCCCGGCGTCGTATTGTGGATGCTCGAAGAAGCGAAGATGGATGCGCGTGCAATCGAATCGCTGCTGTACAAGCGCTCGGGCTTGCTCGGCGTGTCCGGCATTTCGAGCGACATGCGCACGCTGCTAGCCAGCGACGACCCCAAAGCCGCCGAAGCGGTCGAACTGTTCTGCTATCGCATTTCGCGTGAGTTGGGTTCGCTCGCGGCGGCGCTCGGTGGGCTGGATGCGATCGTGTTCACGGCGGGTATCGGCGAGCGTGCGGACCCGGTGCGCAAGCGTGTGGGCGAACTGGCGGCATGGCTCGGCGTGTCGCTGGATGAAGCGGCGAATCAGCGTCACGGTCCGCGCATCAGCAGCGCGCAAAGCGCCATCGATGTCTGGGTGATTCCAACCAACGAAGAACTGATGATCGCCCGGCACACGCTGCGCCGGCTGGAGGGTTGAGCATGGACACGCCGACGAGCACCGTGCTGGCGCAAAGGAAAGTGTTGATCATCGGTATCGCGAACGAGCATTCGATCGCCTACGGTTGTGCGCGCGCGGTTCGCGATCTGGGCGCCGACCTCGCCATCACTTACCTGAACGACAAGGCGAAGCCCTATGTCGAGCCGCGCGCGAAAGAACTCGGCGCGTCGCTGCTGCTGCCGCTCGACGTGTCGAAGCCAGGCGAACTCGAAGCCGTATTCGACGAGATTCGCGCGACATGGGGACGGCTCGACGTCGCCGTACATTCGATCGCGTTCGCACCAAAAGACGATCTGCAAGGCGGCTTGCTGAACAGCTCGGCGGAAGGCTTCGCGATGGCAATGGACATCTCGTGTCATTCGTTCATCCGTATGGCGCGCCTGGCGGCGCCGTTAATGGACGACGGCGGATCGATGTTTGCGATGAGCTATCTCGGCGCGACACGCGTCGTGCCGAACTACGACCTGATGGGGCCGGTGAAGGCCGCGCTCGAAGCGTCGTGCCGCTATCTCGCGCACGAACTCGGGCCGAAGCGCATCCGGGTGCATCCCATTTCGCCGGGACCGCTGAAGACGCGCGCCGCATCGGGGCTGAAGGACTTCGATCTGCTGCTCAACGAAGCGGCCGAGCGCGCGCCCATCGGCGAACTGGTCGACATCATGGACGTCGGCTACACCTGCGCATTTCTCGCGACGCCGTATGCGCGCCGCATGACGGGCAACACGATCTTCGTCGCCGGCGGCGTGAGCATCATTGGCTGACACGGGGCAAGGGCATGAAACTATTGATCAGCGGCCTGCCGCAAAAAGCGACCCTCGATGAAGTCAAAGCACTCGTGTTCCGCTATTCGCACGCGGATTGCCGCGACATCGAACTGGTCGGCGAAGACGACGAGCATCCCGCCGCGCTCATCGCGATCAAGGGCGCCAACTGGACCACGCTGAACAATATCCGTCGCCGCCTGCATGGCATGTACTGGCATCGCTGCCGGCTGTCGGTGCAGGTGCTGTCGTTCTGGGACGTCAGCGAGGCGGCTGAAGCGCGCCGCCGGACAGGAACGGCGTTGCCGGGGCGCGCGTAGACGGCGGATCTGGCCGACGCAGATAATCATCCCGCCGCAGGCGGAGCCGTTGCCGTGAAGATATAGCGCGCGACACGCCATACATCATCAGGCCCGCGATGCAGGATGAACAACTCCTGATTCGCTTCGGGCTGCGTCGAAGGCTTGCCTGCAATCGTTTCGATCGTGCCCGTCGAATTCGTGCGCACGAACGCCCAATCGCGCGACAGCGGCTTGATCTCGTCGATCGTGAAGCGCACGTTCAGCCGGATCGCCTTGAACGCCTGCGTGTAGGCTGTGCGCACCGCCTCGCGTCCCACGGCAGACGGCATGTTCTGCGCCATGACAACGGGCGCATCATCGTAGAGCTTCATGATCGCGTCGATGTCCGACCGGTTCAGCGCCTGTTCGTAACGATGCAATTGCCGGGTGATGGCCCGGTCCGTTTCGTCGGCGGGCGCAGCAATCGCGACGCGCGGAAACGCCACGCTAGCCGCGAACAGCACAGAAGCAAGGCTTGTCCTGACTGTCATGCCGAGGTTCCTCTTCTGAGCGGCACTCACAGCCGCACCACGATTTTTCCGAGCGCACGATTGCTTTCGACCAGACGATGCGCTTCCTGCACCTCATCGAATGCAAACACTTTCGCGAGATGAGTCGGGATGCGCCTGTTTTCTACATCGAGGGCGAGCGGCTTCAGCGGCGTGTCGGTGAGCGGCAATGCTTCCGTGCCGAACAGCTGGCTCGGAAAGAAACTCAAACGCGCAGCGGGCGGAAGATCGGCAACCAGATTGAATTGCTCCAGTACAGGCGGCCCGCCAAGCAAACCAATCACCGTGATGGCGCCAAATGGACGCAGCGTCTTCGCCGTGTCGCGGAGAGTCGGCGCGCCCACGATCTCAAGCGCGGCGTCGATGCCCGCCGGCTTCAGGTCGCGCACGCGTTCTGCGATTGCTCCCGTATCGACGATGACCGTGTCCGCGCCTGCGCGCCGCAATCGATCGGTGTGCTCGCCGGAACGGGTCGTGGCTAACACGCGCACACCCGATGCCTTCGCATAGGTCACGGCAGCCAGTCCCACCGATGAGGTCGCGCCCCTCACCAGCAGCGTTTGCCCCGCCTTGATGTTGAGGCTCTTGTGCAGCGCGCCCCACGCGGTCAGATACGCTTGCGGCAACGCGGCCAGCTCCTCCCAAGGCAGCGCGACGCCCTGCAGCGATATGACATTGCGCGCCAGTACGGTGACTTCTTCCGCATAGCTGCCTTTCCGTTCGAACTGCATGCCGCCCATCGCGGTCGCGACCCGCTCGCCGACGCGAAACCTGCCGGACGGATCGTCGAGCACTTCGCCGACGGCTTCGATGCCCGGAACGCGCGGCGCGTCGATCGGCCCGAGCTTGCCGGCCCGCAGATACGCTTCGGCGCGGTTGATGCCGAATGCACGCACACGAATGCGTACTTCATCGCGCTGCGGCGCAACCGACGGCAAGTCACGCAGTTCGAGCACTTCCGGTCCGCCAGGTTGTTCGATCACATAAGCCTTCATCTTGGACTCCTGATTAAATGACCAACTCGTTCATGTCGATTTCATTGCGTGAGGTCAGGCAAACACCAATACGTCGGCAACAGGTCTGCGCGGCTTTTGCGGCCAGTTGCCCGGCGCGGCATAACCGACGGTGACGAGCATCGCCGGCACATCGGTCGGCGCCAGGCCGAATTCGCGCGCGACACCGGCGGGGTCGAAGCCGATCATCGGTCCCGACACCAGTCCTCTCGCCTGCGCTGCGTGCATCAGCGTCATCGCGGCCAGCGATGCCGAGCGGATCGCCTCGTCACGCTGGAAAGCCGGGTTGTCCTGATACATCGAACGCGCTGCGCCAACCCAGCCATCGAAGGTCGCGGCATCGATCAACCCGGCATCGAGCGATGGCTGCAGCGAGCGCGGTAGCGTCAGATGCGGTTCGAGCGTGCCGCACACGATAAATGTGACGGCGGCATCGGCCACCTTCTGCTGCCCGTACGCATGCGGCAGCAGGCGCGCCTTCGCCGCGTCGCTGCGCACGGCGACGAACTTCCAGTTCTGCAGGTTGACCGCCGACGGCGCCTTCGTGGCGAGACGGATCAGCGCTTCGATCTCGCCGTCGGCGAGACGGCGCGAGGTATCGAAATGGTTAGCGGAAATGCGCGACTCGATAAGCTGTTCAGCGGTAGACATACGGTTCTCCTTGTCGATTGGGACGGTGTGGTGCTACTTTGATCCATCGATTTCCGAACGGGAACGGCGATAATCGGTATGCGCCCTCTCAAATTTGAGAAGCTCTCACGATGGATCTGAACGCGGTCGAAATGTTCGTCAATGTCGTGCAGACGGGGAGCCTGTCGGCTGCGGCGCAGCGGCTCGGCGTACCGTTGCCCACGTTGAGCCGCAAGATGCGCGAACTCGAACAGCAATTGTCCGTGCAACTGCTCGAACGCTCGGCGCGCGGCACGAAGCTGACGGACGCGGGCACGCGGCTCTATGAACACGCAAGCCGCGGGATCGAGTCTCTGGTCGATGCCAGAGAGGCCGTGCTCAGTTCGCAGGCGCAGTTGAAGGGGTATCTGCGGCTGTCGCTGCCGCCGTCGTTCGAGCCGTGGTGGGTGCTGCTCGATGCATTCCAGCATCGCTATCCGGGCATCCGGGTGTTCGTCTACTCGACCGAGCGCCGCGTCGATCTGACGGCCGACGGCATCGACGTCGCGCTGCGGGTCGGCGCGATCGATCATGAATCGATGGTCGCGCGCCGGATGTTCGCCTACCGTCACGTGCTGGTGGCGAGCCGGGCGCTCGTCGAGCAACTCGGCGCACCTGCTTCGCCGGATGACCTCCACCGTTATCCGTGCGCCGCCTGGATGCAGAACAGCTACGCGCGCCCGCTCTGGCGACTCGGCGACGCGAAGTTTCAACCCGCCACGTTACTGTCGACCAACGATTACGCGCATCTGCGGTTCCGTGTGCTGCGCGGCGAGGCGGCGTCGGAATTGCCGCCGTTCCTGATCGACGACGATCTCGCGGCGGGGCGTGTCGTCGAACTGCTGCCCGAATATCCGCTGCCATTGCAGGAAATCAATCTGCTGTATCCGTCGCACCGGCATCCGTCGTCGATTGTTCGTGCGTATCTGGATTTCTGCCAGGAGCGTTTGAGTCGTGGCGAAGGCGCATGTCGGAACAGCTAGAGGGCTGTGCAACGGCCGCGGCCCCAGGCAGGTAAACCAATCTCAACCGCGAGACGTTGTACTTCTGCACGTCGCGCATGCGATGCGCTGACGGCGTCGCCGTTATGTCATAACATGATGGATCTCGCAGCGCACCCGCCCCCAGCGGTGGTTGTCCGCCTTGCTCCAGTTATCGGATCGAAAGAAACACGTAGTCGAAATGAACGATGCGTCGCATAAGATAGGATCTATCACTTCGTCGTCGAGCGCCCCGGCCGTGACCACACCGTCTACCGTTCCCGAACCGGAACGCGCGCAGGACACTGCCTGCGTCGCGCAGGACGCCGCACAACGCAGCGGCACGCCGTGGGCGATGTTCGCGCTGTCGGCGGTCGGCTTGCTGGTCGGCGCATTCGCCGTGATCGGGCCCGAACACGTCAGCATGGCCGTCGCCAAGACGCTGCTGACGGTCGGCTGCCTGCTGGTCGCCGCACTTGCCGGCGTGGTCGCGTCCGATTTGTCCCGCGATCGTTGATCCTGCATTGACCCATGCGCATGCACCAGCACAGGGCATCGGCAACTGCATAAAACTGGTGCACTGCACCACATTCTGTGCTATAGTCGCAGATTCACTTTTCCGCACGCGTCGAATTGCGTCCTACTGGAAAGCTTTGTGTTGAGGGTTGTGAGAAAACACTGACATGTCAGTGTCGCTCCGCTGACCTCGAACGCATCGTTCCGCGTCAATCGATTCGTGCAACACCCCGCCCTCCCTCACGATCCGACAGGCCACGCTGCCTGCCGCACCCGTGCGCGCGGGGATGCGAAACAGCCTGCCGAGGAGAACGTATTGGCAAAGCTTGACCGGGACAATTCCCAGTTGGAAATCACCGCACCGAAGGCGCCCAAGCGCGCCGCCAAGGCCAAGGCGCAAACCGCCGTCGTGCCGCAAGACGCAGCCTTGATGGAATCCCTCGTTGAAGAACGTCAACGTCAGATGCGCGCACTGATCGCGCTTGGTCGCGAGCGCGGCTATTTGACGCACGCCGACATCAACGACCACCTCCCCGATAATTTCACCGAAACGGCCGCGATGGAAACCATCGTCAGCACGTTCGGCGAAATGGGTGTGTCCGTGTACGAAACCGCGCCCGACGCGGAAACCCTGCTTCTGAACGACGGCCCGTCGGCTGCCGCTTCGGACGATCAGGCCGATGAAGAAGCGGAAGTCGCGCTCTCCACGGTCGATTCCGAATTCGGCCGCACCACCGACCCGGTCCGCATGTACATGCGTGAAATGGGCGCGAGCGAACTGCTCACGCGCGCCGGCGAAATCGAAATCGCCAAGCGTATCGAAGGCGGCCTGCAGGACATGGTGCAAGCCATTGCCATGTGCCCGTCGATCATCGCGACCATTCTTTCGGACGTGGACCGCGTGGTGGCAGGTGAAATCCGCATCGACGAACTCGTCGACGGCATCAGCAACCCGAACGAAGCCGCCGAACTCGACGACGAAGCCGCTGAAGCCGCCGCTGAAGAAGAACTGGAAGCGAGCGCGTCGGACGAAGATTCGGACGACGAAGACGGCGACATGTCGGACGATGGTGGCGAAAAGGCCAACGCAGCGCGTCTCGAACAGCTGACGGCAGATAGCCTCGCGATCTTCACGCGTGTGCGCGACCTGTTCGCAAGCGTTCCCGACATGCCTGTCACGGACAAGCGCCGTGCAACGGCTATCGCGAACCTGCGCGAGTCGATCCAGCAGGAACTCACGCCGATCCGCTTCACCGCGAAGACCATCGACCGCCTCTGCCTGGAAGTGCAGGCACAGGTCGCGCAGGTTCGTGCGATCGAACGCAGCATCCTGCAGATCGCCGTGGACCGTTGCGATATGCCGCGCGAAGCGTTTGTCGAATCGTTCCCGGGCAACGAGACCGATCTCGACTGGACCATGCGCGTCGCTGCGAAGTCGAAGACGTATGGCCCGGCGCTCGAGCGTCACCTGCCGGCTATCCAGTCAGAACAGCAAAAGCTGGTCGACATCGAAGCGTCGATCGCGCTGCCGCTGCAGCAGCTCAAGCAGATCAACAAGCAGCTCGGTTCGGCTGAAGGCAAGATGCGTCAGGCCAAGCGCGAGATGATCGAAGCTAACCTGCGTCTGGTCATTTCGATCGCGAAGAAGTACGTGAATCGCGGCATGCACTTCCTCGATCTGATCCAGGAAGGCAACATCGGCCTGATGAAGGCGGTGGACAAGTTCGAATACCGTCGCGGCTGGAAGTTCTCGACGTACGCAACGTGGTGGGTCCGTCAGGCCATCACGCGCGCGATCGCCGACCAGGCGCGCACCATTCGTGTGCCGGTTCACATGATCGAATCGATCAACAAGCTGAACCGCATCCAGCGCGAGATCGTGCAGCAGACGGGTCAGGAACCGCATCCGTCGGTGCTCGCCGAGCGCATGGACATGCCCGAAGCGAAGATCCGCAGCATCCTGAAGATCGCGAAGAATCCGGCGTCGCTGGATTCGCCGGTTGGTGAAGATGCTGACACGACGCTTGGCGACATGATCGAAGATTCGTCGGCCACGTCGCCGGCCGATGCTGCCGTTCACGCGAACATGCGCCGCGCCATCGACGAAGCGCTCGACGCGCTCACGCCGCGCGAAGCCAAGGTGCTGCGTATGCGCTACGGCATCGACACGGCTTCGGAACTGACGCTCGAAGAAGTGGGCCGCCAGTTCGACGTGACGCGTGAGCGTATCCGCCAGATCGAAGGCAAGGCGATCCGCAAGCTCAATCACCCGAGCCGCGCGGACAAGCTGCGCCCGTTCCTGGAACGCGGCTAATGCCGAAGGCCATCGCCCGCGAGGCGCGGCCTTTTCGAAGCTTCAAATGAAACGCGGCAGCCATCTGGCTGCCGCGTTTTTTTGCGCCTGCGGTTCGTGAAATGCGAACTGCAGGTAGCGCGAGCGAGAACGCTCGCGCTGCTAGCGCTTAGTGATGCTCGTCGTATTCCTTGCGCGCCATCGGCGTCGTGCGAACCTTTGCGTACTGGAACGCGGGGATTGCCTTCACGGCGTCCTTGGTTGCGCCTGCCCACACCAGCTTGCCATCTGCATAGTCGATCTGCGAGAACGGCACGGCGACGTCATGCTGCGACACGCCGAGGAACTGATGCGCCGCGACGATTGCGAACGAAGCAGCGTTATCCGGCGAGATGATGATGTCGTGCAGCACACCCACCTTCTGGCCTTGCTCGTTGTAGATCGGCTTGCCGAGCAGGCTCTTCTTCGCGCTCCAGCCGTTGACGATGATCGCTTCCTGCTCGACGCTCACGCCAATGGTCTGCGAACCTGCCACCTGTGCGCTTGCCTGGCTGGACATCACGCCGAACGTCGATGCCGCGATCAGAACCGCTGCCCACTTTGCCTTCATAGCTTATTCTCCGATGTGTAATGTTGCGAGGGACTGCCGCTGCTGTGAGAAGCGATATACATTACCCCATCAGAAAGAAAAAGTCGCAGAAGGGTACGTGCAACCTTTCGAATACGCACGGTGGGTTTCCAAAAGCGTGTTGGGCATTACTTCCCGAGCCGTAGTCCCTTCGCCAATACCGTGTTGTCCTTCTGGTTGACGAGCCACACAGCCTGCACATTCGCATGCAATGTCGAAGTGCGGCGAGTGATGTCGGTGGGTTCTTCGTCGGTGGGATCGTCGTGTTCGCGCACCTCCGTCAGATACGGCGGTTCCAGCGTACAGACGAGCACGATCGCGAAGTTGTCGTCGGCCTGCTCGAACGCTGCCTGCGAGAGCTTGATGCGGCCGCGCGCGGTGGTCTTTTGCGCGCTCTCTGCCGCGAGGTCGATCGAATCGATCTTCTGGATAAAGCCTTTCGCCTTCGCGTCCGGCGCGATCACCAGGCCGCGACCGCTCTGCCCGTCGACCTTCTGATACAGCAGGATGGTATTGGGATGTTCGTCACCGGAGAGCGGAACGTTCACGCTCAGCATGTCCGTATTCGCGCGGTACAGAATGCCGTGCGGCGCGGGAATCATGAACAGGAACGTGCGTTGTCCATCGCCTGCCTTCCCTTCGTTGCCATGGACGAGACGGTCGTACGGTTCGCGCGCGAGATTGCGGATACGGTCGGTAATAGAGTGCTTGTCCGTCGAAGGCATCTGGCGGGCGAGCATGTCGCGGACCTTGACGGGGTCGTCGGCGATGAAATGATCGCCACTCGCCGCTTGCATGTCAGCAGCTTGTTTGGACGCTTCGGCACTGGGCGCCGCCTGGCTTGCAGCGAATACCGTGGCGCTATTGCCTAAAGTTAACGCAATACCCAGCACGGGCAGCATGCGATTGATTAAAGCAACCGTGCGATTCAGATAGTGCACGACATCCTCTCCATTGAAAACGGCGCTATGCGTGCGCCTCGATGCAACGAACGATGTTCGTTTTCTGCTCGCATTCTAAGCGTATTCGATTAATCGGATATGGCATGCTCACACGCGTTGCACGGTGGAGAAAAAAAAACGCCAGGCCCAACCGCGCCTGGCATCGAACTACACAGGCGCGTAAAGCGCCTTTCTTCTTATTGGTTATTGAATAGCAAGCACAGTGCTCACCAGCTGACTCCAGAACGAAGGCAGGTTCTTATACGGATTCGGCAAGCCCGTCGACGTGATGAACACACTCCCCGCACCATGCTTCGCAGCATACGAAGCGATCGCCGGCATCTGTGCATCCGTCGCGCCATACACCATGTGCACGAAACGCTTTGCCGGATAACCGGCTTGCCACTTCGCAGGTACATAGTTCGCGTAACGTTTCGCAGAATCTTCGAACACGACGAACTGATCCGCAGTCGGCAGGCTCGCATACAGCTCGGGAATATTCGTTCCCGGATTGGCCATCACCGAGTACGCAGGTGACAGTCCTTTGATGTAGTTGTAGATCGATTGATAGAACTGGATATGCGAGGTCACGCTATCCGAAGTCATTTCATCGATAAAGAAACCATCGATCTTGTAGAGCGCGACATAACGGTTGATGTCCGTCACAACCGCCGACAACGACCGCTTTGCATACGATGAAGACACGTAGCCAATCACGCGTCCGCCCGCTGCATGTACCTTCGCAATAGCCGCGATATACGTGGCGTCGGCATTCGTGCCGGGGCCGCTATTGGGATTGAGAATGACCGTGGTAGGAACCTTGGCGGCCGTGGTCGCGAGATCGCTCCAGAAGCCTGCGCCCTTGCCGACGGGATCGAAATACGCGGGAACCGTGAGCGGCAACACAGTGGCCGCATAGGCATTGGCGTGAACGGCAATGGCAAGCGGTGCCACTGCAAGCAACGCTACACGACGCAACCATTGAATAGCGCGAGAACCCGTAACGGGTAGGCGAGCGTTGAACATCTCGATGCCTCCTGACGACGGCTTTCATTGCCGTCCATCGATTGGCCCGTTGCGGATGCAACGGGCAACTGGCTAACTCCTTGCGGAGTCCCTATAGCTTTGCGTCGCCGGATCGCTCCGGTTTTGCCCTTCTGTGTATAACGACGCCCAATTGCCCGTCTTTAGGCTTCTTTAAAGATATTTAAATGGGGAAAGAATGGCGCGCAGATAAAAGATTTTGCCATCCTGACTATTTAAACGTTTGCGAGTAAACATCCAGAAACTCGCAAACGTTTTCTACCTACGAAATTCGCAGCATGGTGCCGCGAAAAAATTTATTGTGCTTTCGAACCAAACAGGCCACGCGCCGCGAGATTCTCGTACAACGCGCGCACACCGAACGTCCACGGCGTGATCCCCGTGCTCAGCCGCAACGTGTTGCGCAATGTGCCCAGTTGCGGCGTCGAAAGCTGCCCGACAGTTCGACGATAACGCGCGTGCCTCACGCGCTTTCGCGCGCCATCACCGTGTAGTCGACGCGGATGCTTTTCCGCACGGACACGCGCTGCGCAGCGCCATCGATCTCGCCAAGCGCAGCGAGCAGCGTCTCGCCCGTGCGCGCGCCGATGCCATACGCGTCGACGGAAATGGTCGTGATGGTGGGCGTGCAGCACGCGGCCACTTCGAAGTTGCCAAAGCCCACGACGGCGATATCACCCGGCACCGACAAGCCGCGCCGATGGCACTGCATGATCGCGCCGAAGGCGGACATGTCGCTCACGCACATCACGGCGTCCGTGTCGGGCCACTGCTGCAGGAGCGCATCGAGCGCTGGCGCGCCGTGACTCATCGTGATCGGCGATTCGCCAAGGCGCACTACGCGCGGCTCGCCCAGGCCTTGCGCCTTGACTTCCTGCAGATAGCCCTTCAGACGCTCCAGACCGCGCCGGTCGAGTTCGCTCGCGCCGCCCAGAAAGCCGATCCGCCGATAGCCGCGCCCAACCAGATAGCGGACCATCTCGCGCGCGGCTTTCACGTTGGAGAAACCCACGGCTGCGTCGATAGGCGTAGCGGGCAAGTCCCACATCTCGACCACGGGTACGCCCGAGCGCAACAGCAGTTCGCGCGTCGCGGACGTATGCTGCGCGCCCGTCAGCGCGATGCAACGCGGCTGATGGCGCAGCATCGAACGCACGAGCCGCTCTTCGCGTTCGAGGTCGTAATCGGTATCGCCGATCAGGAGTTGCAGGCCGTGCGGTTCGAGCGCGGCGGTGAGTCCGCGCACGGTGTCGGAGAAGTTGGAACTCGCGAGCGACGGCACCAGCACGGCAGCAAACGCCGAGCGGCCAGACGACAACGCGCCCGCCGCCGCATCGGCGACATAGCCGAGTTCGTCGATGGCGAGTTGCACGCGCTCGCGCGTGGCAGGCGCCACGCCGCGCCCGGCCAGCACGCGCGATACCGTCATCTTCGATACGCCTGCGCGTGCTGCGACATCGGACATGCGCGGCGGACCCGCGAGCGCGTTGCGTGTTTCGGAGACGCGCCGGGTAGTGCGTGGAGTGCTCGACATGCTGATCAATGGGGTCGCGTTCGTGAACAGGCGCCTATGATACCGTCAGCGCCGTGCACCCCATCAGGCGCGATCTATACGCCGCCGTGCGCTCAGTCCGTCACGCGCAACGCGCTGCGTTTTTCGATCAGGCCCGGCACGGACACGCGCATGGCGAACACGCCACCCGATTGCGGGAATTGCTCGATCTCTTCGGCAGGACGCCCCTGACGCGCCGTGGTCACATACAGCGTACGCAGATCGTCGCCGCCGAATGCGCACATGGTCGGACAGCGCGCGGGCAAGCGATGCTCTTCCACGACCTTGCCTTCGGGCGAAATGCGCACCACACGCTGGCCTTCGTACAACGCCGACCAGTAATAGCCTTCGCTATCCACCGACGCGCCATCGGGACGCCCGCGATCCGTCGGCGTCGGTTCGAACTTCACCCAGTCTTCGCGCGGCCCGACTTCGCCGCTGCCAAGGTCATACGGATGACGGTAGATCGTGAAACGCGGCGTATCCGAGTGATAGCACCATTTGTAGTCAGGGCTGAAGGCCATGCCATTCGACGTGAGCAGACCCGCATCGATCTTCGTCAGCGCGCCCGTTGCGTATCGATACAGCGACGCGGCGTTACCCGCTTTCGGTTCGTCGAGTGTGCCGAGCCAGAAGCGGCCGTGCGCGTCGCAACGGCCATCGTTGAAGCGGCTGGTGGCGGGATTCTCCGGGTTCGCGCACAGCTTGCGGACCACCTGCCCTTTCGCATCGAGCAGGAAGATGCCCGTGCGCATCCCGGCGATAAAGCCATCATCTTCAGTCAGAGAAAAGCAGCCGATGTTTTCAGGCATCGGAATGACCGTGTCCTGCCCCGACTTCGGATCGAAGCCGTGCAGCGCGGGCGCCTGGATATCGACCCACCACAGCTTGCCGCGGCGCTCGTCCCAGCGCGGGCATTCGCCGAGCGCGGCGGCTGCGGGCAATACGCATTCCAGTGTCTGCATGATGACAGTCCTTATCGATGGAGATGAGCGGCGCGGCGCAAGCGGAGCGCGCAACGCATGCAACGTGCAATGTGGGTCCGTCAACAGTAGCAGACATTCAAGTGCAGAGCAGCGTCAGCACGCTGACGGCTGCTGTCGACATGCAACGCACACACCCGCTCATCCTGCCAGCTTCGCCAAGCCGATCTCAACCCGCGCAACGTGCCGTGCGCGCGGGTCTCCACGACACGCTGCGGCGCATCTGCGCGCGCTTGCCGCGCCGCTCTCTCGAACGCTCGGGACGCAGGCTCGCACCGTCGCGCAAGCCGTCTTCATCGTGCGTCTCTGGGCTCGCCGATGCCTTGTCTCGCGTGAGGAAGCCGATCAGTGTCGAGATGCGCTGCTTCATGTTGTCTCCAGTCTGCTTTCGCGCGTTGGCGTGCCATGCGGCGAACGTGCGTAGATAAACAAAACGCGAACGGCGTCCCGTCAGCCCGGTACGAAACCAGACCGAGGGGACGCCGTTGTCCAATTCAATGCTGCTCAAAGACCTGCTCAGGCGCGGCATCGCCATTGATGCCGCGGGCGTCTGATGATGCAAGCGGCGTGCCATGCGTTCGCGTACCGGCACGGCCTGTTGCGCCGATCGCCGCGCGAGTCATCATGGAGCGTTGCGGCACTGCCGTGGTGCGTTGCAGCACAGGGCGAGTGCGCTCGCTGCCGATGCCATGCTGTTGTCAACACCGCCTGCCGCCACGCATGCATGGCTTGCGCAGCCAGACCCGCTGAGCGTCAACCGGCCTGCCATGCCGATACATCACAGAGACTGGCCTCGTTCTTGCAACTTCACTTCTGCCGGCAAAGGCGCCGGCATCGACAACACTCTGGGCGCGCAACATCGCGCGCGCGGCAATCGACACAGGCAAGATCAGTCAGGACAGCGGCGTCCCCTTCGTGCATGCACGGACGGGACGCCGTTTTGCATTGGCGGCCACGACTCGACAATCAGGCGATGGAGAACAGGATGAACACAGGCAAAGTCACACTCGTCAGCGCCGGACCCGGCGACCTCGATCTGCTGACCTTGCGGGCAGCCAGAGCGATCGGCGCGGGCGACGTGCTGCTGATCGACGACCTCGTGAACGAAGACATCGCGACCCTGAAAGCATCTCACGCGCGCATCGTGAAGGTCGGCAAGCGCGGCGGCTGCAAATCGACGCCGCAAGCGTTCATTCAGCGCCTGATGCGCCGCTATGCGCTGCAAGGCAAGCACGTCGTGCGCATCAAGGGCGGCGACGCGCTGCTGTTCGGCCGCGCTGGCGAAGAGATCGCGGACCTGCGTCGCGCCGGGATCGATGTCGAGATCGTCAACGGGATCTCATCGGGTTTCGCGGCAGCGGCCGGGCTGGGCGTGTCGCTCACGCATCGCGATCACTGTCAGGGCGTGATCTTCGTGACTGCGCATCTGCGCGACGGCACGGAACCCGACTGGGCCGCGCTCGCGGCAACAGGGATGACGCTCGCGATCTACATGGGAGCGAGCCGCATCGACCGCATCAGTGAAGCACTCGGCAGCACGCTCGCGCCCGATACGCCGGCAGCCATCGTGCAGTGGGCAGGCACATCGCGCGAGCGGCGCGTCTGCGCGACGCTGCGTGACATCGCAGTACGCGCCACGGAAGAACAGATGGCTAGCCCGGCTGTGATCCTGATCGGCGGCGCGATTGGCGAAGCCATCGACCACGTGGCCGCGCGCAGCGAGCCGCTGCGTCAATTGAGCGCGTGAGCAGCGCTACACGCTGCCCGGATAACCCGTCATGATCCTGACGATATCCGCCTGAGTCAGCATGCCGACCACGCGCCCGCTTTGCTCCACCACGGGTAAATGATGATGGCCGTTGCGAGCGAACAGCGGGATGACTTCCGTGAGCGGCGTAGCGGCATCGACGGAATGAATCTGGGTCGACATCACCGTCGTAACCGGCCGCTCGCGTCGTTCGGCTTCGGGTGCCGTCGCAACGGAAGTAAGCTTCAGAAATGGCAGCACGGCGTCGAGCGGTTGCAGATCGACGTGCGTGACGACGCCCTGCAGCCGCCCTTCTGCGTCCACCACGGGCAAGAGTTTGATGTGGTGCGTATCGAGCGCTTTCAGCGCGCCGCCGATCGTCTCGCTCACCGTCACCGTGATGGCAGGCTTGCGCATCACGTCCGCGCAGGTGAGTTGCAACAGGCCGCGCAGATACGCCTGCCGCTGCAGTTCATCGAGCAACGCCTGACGTTCGTTCCGCCCGGCTTCACCGTTGCCGGGGTCCGCCGCGGCATGAGGCCGCTGGGTTCCGAAACACCAGTTCAAAACCGACGAAATCGACATGTTGCGCCTCCACCTCTGCAGCTGACACCGCCTTACGACACTTTACATCATAACGTGAGATATTTGCCTTTGAAGGCACACAGACACAAGAAACGGGCGTGCGATAATCAGCCGATACGCCGCGCCGCGGCAGCACTTGGTTCAAACCCTTGAACTCGCTTCTCGTCCCGCTCGATCAGATGGCGGAATTCGATGAAATCGTCGATGTCCGCACGCCACTCGAATTCGCCGAAGACCACATTCCCGGCGCGATCAACGCGCCTGTGCTGTCCAACGAGGAGCGCGTGATCATCGGCACGATGTATGCCCAGGTGTCGCCGTTCGAGGCAACGCGGCAAGGTGCGGCGATGGTGTCGCGCAACATTGCCGCGCATCTGGAAACCACCTTCGCTGATCGGCCACGCAACTGGCGCCCGCTGGTCTATTGCTGGCGCGGCGGCAAGCGTTCGGCGTCGATGACAACGTGGTTCAATCTGATTGGCTGGCGCGCGCGGCAACTGGATGGCGGCTACAAGACGTATCGGCGCAATATCGTCGAATTGCTTGAAGCGCTGCCGCGTGACTATCGCTATATCGTGCTGGCGGGCCATACGGGTAGCGGCAAGACGCGTTTGCTGAACGCGCTCGCGGATGCCGATGCGCAAACGCTCGATCTCGAAGCCCTCGCGGCACACCGCGGCTCGCTGCTCGGCACGATCCCGCATGCGCCGCAGCCTTCGCAGAAAGCGTTCGAGACCGCGCTGGTCGGTGCATTGCGCGATTTCGACCCGAATCAGCCCGTGTTCGTCGAAGCGGAGAGCCGCCGCATCGGCTCCGTTTCTTTGCCCGTCGCACTGACGGAGCAGATTCATCGCGGTTCATGTGTCACGGTGGAAACGCAGCGCGACGAGCGGATCCGCCTGCTACTGCAGGACTACGCGCATCTGTTCGACGACCGCGACCTGTTCAAGGCGCAACTCGCGAAGCTGGTCGAATTGCATGGCCGTGTACGCATCGGCCAATGGCACCAGATGATCGACGACGATCGCCGCGTCGAACTGTTCGAGCAGTTGATCGATCTTCACTACGATCCCGCCTACGCACGCAGCACCGGCAAGCATTTTGCGCGGCTGCCTGAATCGCTGCGTTTTGCGCTGCGGCCCACGGATTCTGATCTGCGTGATCAGGCTCGCGCACTGCTCACGCAACTGCATTCGAGCGCCGGCGAGCCGGCGCTCCCGGCATCACGCTAGCGCGGCGCGCATCACCAGTGCTCGGCCGTCGGCCAGGGCAAGCGCTGCAGCGACCAGTCCAGTTCGGCGCCGACCACGCAGCGCCCCGCCTCCGATTGCAGCGCGACCGTCACGGCGATGCATGGACGTCCGCTCGCCAGCGACAGATACGGGCTGCTCGTGATCGGCACGCCCGGCCTCAACACGGCGTTGCGGAAATACGGCCGGTGGTCCCAACGTGCATCGCGCGGATTCGCGACGGGATGCAGCGACCCACCATCGATCCCCGCCGCCTTGCCCGTCACTTCCAGCCCGATCTGACGGCCCGTATCGTCGAGCACGAAGCAGCTGATGCATAGCTCCATCTGCGCGAGATCGTAGAACGCATCGTTGAGCGGGATGCCCTTGAGCCATGCGTCGACACCCTTGTCGAGTGCGCGTCGGTACGGCAGCACTTCCGATTCGAACAGCGCATGCTGATGCGCGCGCCCTTCCGCGATCACATCGAACGCGTGATCGATGCGGCGATGCACGGCATCGGGCGGCGTGACGGATGCCGCCGGACGGCCCAGCAGATAACCCTGCGCAAAATCGACATTCGACTCGACGGCGAGAATCAGTTGCTCCGTCGTTTCGACGCCTTCGACCACCACCAGCATGCCCGCCTGATGCAGCAGCGATACCAGCTTCGGCAGGATCGGCTGATCCGCGCCGGGGCTTTTTGCGCGTATCAGTTCGCCGTCCAGCTTCACCAGATCGGGACGGATGCGCAGCAGCCGGTCGAGATTCGAATGACCGGCGCCGAAATCGTCGACGGCAATCAGAAAGCCGTGATCGCGATACTGACTGGCCGCACGCGACATGTCGTCCACGCTGCCGCCGTGCGATTCGAGCAGTTCGAGCACCACGCGCCCCGGCGGAATGCCCGCCGAACGCGCGATCTGCGCAAGCTGGTCCGGATAGCCGTCGGCGACGAAGGTGGCGGGCAGAATGTTGAGGAAAACCCACGCGTCGTCGGGAATCAGGCGGCGCGCGTTGCCCAGATGCAGCGCATGACTGGTGCGGTCCAGTTCGCCCTGGTCGGTGAACGGCTTCGGCGAGAACAGCACGGCGGGCGGCACTTGCGCGCCGTCTTCGCGCTCGCCGCGCAACAGGGCCTCGAAACCGACCTGCTTCTGGTGCGACAGGCTGTAGAGCGGCTGGAAATGTGAAGTGAGCCAGAAGTCGTCCCACTGCTGGCGGATCGGTTGCGAGGCGGCGCCGTCGGTGTGATCGTGCGTCCATGTGAGGCGCACGGGATCGACGAGGGTCGCGCGCTCCGCGCACACGCGGTTGCGCCCGGAATACTTCGCGCGCAGCAGCGCCTCGTCAGCGCGATCGAGCAGTGCCATTACGCTTTCGCCCGGCCGGTATTCGGCCACGCCGAAACTCGCGCTCAACTGCCCGTCAGGACGCGCGATACGGCCGATCGCCGCGCGCAGCGTTTCGGCAAGCTGCGCAGCGGGCCGCAGCGCGGCATCGTGCAACAGCGCAAATTCTTCACCGCCGATGCGGCTCACGATATCGCCGTGTGCCGTCAATTCCTTCAGCACGCGCGCCACATCGGACAGCGCCTGATCGCCCACCGCGTGGCCGAACTGGTCGTTGAGCGACTTGAAGTAATCGATGTCGAGAAAGATCGCGCTGACCTTCGCGCCCTCGTCCAGCTTCGACAGGCGCAGCGCCGACTGTTCGAGAAACGCGCGGCGGTTTTGCAGGCCCGTGAGCGGATCGGTCGCGGCGAGCCGCGCAAGACGGTCTTCGAGCAGGAAGTGATTGCGCCGGAACCAGTAGAAGCCGAAGTGAAACACAGCCGAGGTCGGCACCGCGATCAGAATCCACATCCAGCACACGATGCCGACGTCGCCGCGCGGATGCGGCAAGCTCAGCAGCAGCGGCGTGCCTGCGGCGAAGAACAGCACCGTGCCGACGCAGAAGTGCGCGGGCGTGAGCCACAGCGGCGCGGCACACACCGAGATCACCACGATCGCGGGCAACGCCCATAACAGCGGCTCCGCCAGGCCCGTGACGTTCAGCGCGATGCCCACCAGCAGCACCAGCGTGTACATCACGCCGATACCGCCGAATACCCACGTGCTCTTCGTACGCGGTATCGCGAACACGAGCAGCGCCAGCGCGAGCGCGCACGCAAGCCGCCACGCAAGCGGCACAGCCGGTCCCTCGACGAGGCTGCGCGCGCACGCGAAGGTGATGTACGCGACGACGGTAAACGCCATCGTCACGGTTGAAAGGGGCCGCTGGTGTTCCAGCGAACGTCGGTGAAACCGGCTTCTAAATCCGGCGTCGGACGTGTGTTCCGTCGGGGAGAAAAGCATTATCTACTCAGGCCAGTTTCGCTCACTCTGCCGATGTATAACGGCAGCAAAGGCCTGAGGTTAATACTTCACATGAATTCGCACACGCCGGCGGTCAATGCCGGCCGTGTATGTGCGTTTGACATTTAACGTTTGTGGGTGCGCAGAGTTTGCATCGAATGCAAATCAAGTTGCAGTTGCAACCTTTTATTCCCTTTATGTAGGAAAAAACCGCGCCATAGGCAGTCAAAGTGGCGGACGCTGCAATTGCACCCAGCGTTGCAATCGACTCACAGCACGAGTTCGAGAAAGCGCGTTCCCGCTACAGGATGCGCGTAGTACGGAGCCGTCTCCCTGAACCCGAGACGTTCATACAGGTGTTGCGCGAAAGCCGTTTGAGGCACCGAATCTAACACGAGCTTCCTGAAACCCAGCGCCTTCGCCTTGTCGATCACCTCGGCCATGAGCTTCTCGCCGAGCGCAAGCCCGCGATAGGCAGGGCGCACGTAAAGGCGCTTCACTTCGGCGACTTCGTCCGAATGCCGCAGCAGCCCGCCACAGCCTGCCAGTTCCTCGCCCGCGTCCGCGATAAAGAAGATGCCTGAAGGCAACGCATACGTCTGCTCGAACGCCTGCATCTCGTCTTCGAAGCCCCGATACGACAGATCCATATCGAGCCACTTCACATACTCGCGAATGATCTCGACGAGACGCGCAGTGTCGCCCGGAAAAACGGCTGCGCGGATCTGCGGCAGCACCCGAGGCCGTTCCGTCGTGGTGAACGTAGTGGAAGCCGTCATATTGCCCTCGCGCTGGATATCCGGATCGACCGTACGGCACGCAGCGTAGCGCGTCCGACGGCGCGCAGTCTTGAACGTTTGTGCGCGCGCCGTCGCGTGCGGCTTATGTCCGCGGGGTATGTCTTCCACTTCCTCACGCACACGCAACTTCTCGTAAGCAATCGGCGTTATCGCCCGTTGCTCGCCCGAATGCGCGCGCACGCGGCACCTATGCTTGCACGTCGAGACTATCTGCACCGAGGGGCCAATGCGCTTTACCACTGTTTCCATCCTGCTCGCGGCCGTGCTCTGCCTGCAAGGATGCGCGACGTCGCTTCAGACCTTCATGCTCGGCGGCCTGGTCGGCGCGGCGGCGGGCATTAGCGCCGTGACGTGCGTCGTCGTATGCCACTAGCTCAGTTATCAGCCCCGTTATCCGCTCCTGCCTGCCGATGAAGATCAATCGCTACGTCGTGGCCGCGTTCGGCCTGCTTGCGCTTACCGATGCGCATGCCACCAGCTTCAACTGCGCGAAAGCGCATTCGCCGGCGGAAACGCTGATCTGCCACGATGAAGGCCTGTCCAAAGCCGACGACGAACTCGGCAAGCTGTTCCGGCTGGCGCGCAAGCAGGCTGCCGATCCGCGCGCATACCGCAAGGACAGCGACAGCAAATGGGCATGGCGCGAGGAAAACTGTCGGGACATCGCCTGTCTGACCGACTGGTACTCGACGCGCATCGAAGAGATTCGCGAGCAGCTGCACACGCCCTCACCCGACGACGAGCATGCCAGACCCGTCGATGCCGACCTCGCCGCGGTCAGCAAGCCCGCCGTCAAACCGAAGGCACTCGACACCCAGGCATTCAACCGCGACGTCCAGCAATGCACGGCGACGACGCAGGATCTCATGCCGCCCGTGCAGTGCAGTAACGTGCTGGAAAAGCACTCGCAATGGCAGGCGCGTGACGCTGCATCGGATGGCTGGTTCTGCGGCGTGGCGATGGTCGCGCCGCCTGCTGCCGACGGCAGCGCTGCACAGTAGTCACAGCGGCGGCGCTTGCTGAAACACGAAACACACAACTCGCAGCAATCAGCACAGCCCAAAACAAAAAAGCTCGAACGTCGAAACGTTCGAGCTTTTTTCGTTGCGTCTACAACAGGATCAGAACTGCAGCGTCGCGCTCGCCACCGCCGTGCGCGTTGCACCCGGCAGCGCGTAATAGCCGTATGCAGCCGTCCAGTAATGACGGTTGAACAGATTGTTGATACCCGCGCGGAACGTCACGTCCTTGCCCGCGATGCGCGTATCGTACTTGCCACTCAGATCGAACAGCGTGTAGGCCGGCGTGAACTGCGTATTCGCCGCATCGACAGCCATATTGCCGACATACTTGCCGCCGAACGCGAGCGTCAGCTGACGCAGATACGACGGGTTGTATTCGACGCGGCCCGTCGCCGTGAAGCGCGGCGTCGAGTAGACGCGCTTGCCTTCGATCGAAGCATCGTCGATATCGACGGCCTTCGCATTCAGCCACATCACGCCGCCAAGGAAACGCCAGTCGTTGGCCAGTTGCAGCCAGCCGCTCGCATCGACGCCCGTGTAGCGCTTCTTGCCGCTCTGCACGAAGACGTTCTCGGTGTTGGTGTACTCGTAGCCCTGATCGACGCGGAACAGCGCGATATTGGCACCCCACTTCTGGTGATCGGTCTTGTAGCCCACTTCATACTGCTTGCTGCGCAGCGGCCCGAAGGTCTGCCCGTAGTTCACGTTCAGGTTGCTCGCCGCGCCACCCTGCTGCAGCGATTCGACATAGCTCGCATAGACCGTCGAATACGGATCGGTCTTGAACATGATCGCCGCCGTCGGCGTGACGGGGCTTTTGCTGTAGCCCGCGCTGACCGTGTAGTCGGTGTTATATGAAGTCTGCCTGAACTGCGTGTAGCGCAGGCCGAGCAGCACCGACAGACGCGACGTGATGTCGACGGTATCGCTTGCGTACAGCGCGCTTTGCGACGTGTACGACTGGCGATACATGTTCTCGCCGATATGCACTTCGTCGTTGGTCAGCAGCGTGCTGGTGTACAGATTGCCGATGCCGAGGCTGTAGCCGTCGTTCCAGCCCGTGCTGTTGTCGTACACGCTGGTCTGCGTCTGATAGCCCGCGCCCAGCACGAGGTCATGCTTGACGCTGCCCGTGTTGAACTTGCCTTCCACCATCGCATCGACGTTCTGGTAGAAGTAGCGCGTGAGCGCCGCGTAGAGCGTGTTCGAGTAGTCGCCCGCGTTGTCGTAGACGTACAGCAGGCTGTCCGAGTTGTAGCGGTTTTCCTTCGCAAAACGGTACTTCAGGCTGGCGTGCCAGTTGTCGTTGATCCGGTAGTCGAGGCCCGTGCCGAACGACGCCATTTCCGTTTCGTAGTAGTTCTGCGGCTGCGTCAGGTTGTGGCTGATCGTGCTCGCATCCGGAATGCCGACGCCCGAGCCGAAGTACATCGCGAACAGCGTGCCGTTCGTTTTGCGCTTCTGGTAGAACGCATCCATGCTCCACGTGAGATCCGGCGTGATGCGGAAATCGAGCGCGACGGACGCGACCTGGCGGCGCAGATGGCCATTCGCCTCGGCAGTATTGCCGTCTTCGTTGACGAGGTTGAAGCGGTAGCCGAAGCGGTCGTCGTTACCGAAGCGTCCGCCCACATCCAGCTTTTCGCTGAACACACCCGCCGACTGATAACCCACCGACACGCTGCGATACGGCGTATCCGTCGGCCGCTTGACCACGTAGTTGACGATACCGCCCGGCGAGCCGAAGCCGTACATGAAGCCCGACAGCCCCTTGAGCAACTGCACCTGCTCGCACGGCTCCAGCGGAAGATCGGTGTCCCACGAGGGGAAGCTCTGGCCGTCCACCTTCACGCCGTTGAGCATGTCGATCTGCAGGCCGCGCACGCTGAACGCGGAGTTTTCAGCCGTCGCGTTATCGCCGACGATCGTCACCGACGGGTCGTACTTGAAGAGATCGTTCGCGGTGTTGGCGAACAGATCTTTCGCGTCCTCGCTCGTCTTCACGTTGGTCGAGAACGGCGTATCCACCTGCGCGCGCGTGCCGAGCGCGCCGGCGCTGATGTTTTCGGTGTCGGTTGCCAGATCGCGTTTGGCCGCGACCTTCACGGACGGCAGCGTCTTGTCCTGCTGCTGCGTGGACTGCGCGTTCGTCGTTTTCGTCGTGTCCGTCGAATCTGTCGCGGCTTGCGCCCACGCCGCCGACGTCACCGACGACAACGCGACACCCGCGCTGACCAGAAGCGCCGCACCGAGCGGCAGGCGCGTCGCGCCCGGCAAGCGGCTGGCGCGGCGGACTAAGGCACGCGCGCCGGCGGCGCGCCCCGTGAAAGGCGTGTGGTCTGTCATGTCGTCGTTGTCGTTGCGCGCGTGGCGCTGTTAAGCGGATTGAAAGCGCGCAATCTTAATAAGATTTATTCTCATTTGCAACAACGGTGTCACATTTTTGCTTTCTGAATCTTTCTGGCGGGAACTCCGGCGACGGTCGCGGGCGCCCCGTCACCCGCGACGGTAGACTCCTTGCTGGTTCGAACCAGGAAAAAGGAGCCTTCACTTGAGCACGCCCGACATCGTCTATCTCTTCTCGTACGGCACGCTGCAGGATCGCAACGTGCAGCTTTCGAGCTTTGGCCGCGAACTGGCCGGCCGCCCCGATGCGCTGCCCGGCTATGCGCAGACCATGCTGGCCATCGCCGATCCGAAAGTCGTGGAGATCAGCGGCAAGACGCATCACCCCGTGGTGCGCGCGAGCGGCAATCCCACCGACGAAGTTGCAGGCACGGTCTTCGAGATCACCCAGCAGGAATTGCTCGCCGCCGACGAGTACGAGGTATCGGATTACAAGCGCGTGCTCGTTACGTTGAAGTCGGGCACGGACGCGTGGGTCTATATCGCCGCTTAAAAGCGGCGTTCCCGGCATAACAGGCACGGCCACTTTGCTTACCGGGCCTTACGAGGCCTCAAGTTGTGCGCGCAAGCAGACGTTAGCGCCATCAGTGCAACTTGTTTTCGCGACTGAAGGAGGCGTGCAATGGTAAGCAGTGTCGGATATGGGACGGCTTCTTCGCCGTCTACGCAACGCGCCTCCGTGTCCGGCGAAGCATCGGCGCAAGCCGCGCAATCCCAGGCGGTGAGCGCGGCGGACGCCACACAGAACAACGCAAAGCAGGACGCCGCGACGAAGCCCGCGCAACCCGGCGTGACGGTCAGCATTTCGCCGGAAGGCGCGGCGGCGGCTTCGCGCGCACAGCGTGTGGAGTCGGCGGCTCAGACGGACGGCGGCGCGTCGGCATCATCGGCGAGTGCGAATGCAAGCAGCGGCTCGGCGGACTCAGCCGCCGTCGTCAACGGCGGCGACAACGCGACGGCAGACACATCAGCAACCAGCGCAACCACCGACAGCGCCGAAGCCACCACCAGCGGCGTCTCGCCTGTCAAGGCATTCGCGTATGGTGCGTTAGGACTGGAGCGGCCCGATCAGCCGCAACACGAGCGCAATGCCTTCTACACAGCAGGCAAATGGCTCGCGGCGGGCCTGACGATTGGAGGATTGATCTCGCTGCTCGCATGATGCGCGCAGCGAGCGAAACAGCCAGGCTTTAGCGCTTCGGCGGCACCACGGGATGCTTCTCGAGCGTATCGACATCTTCGTCGAGGCTCTTGCGAATCGTGTCGATTGCCTGATCGACATTGGCGGGCTTCAACTGGTTGCGCGCCAGCGCCAGATAGACGTAGTGACGCAAGGCAGGATCGTGCGTCTTCGCCAGCACGTCGTGATAGACGGCATTCATATCGGCATCGCGCCCGCTCATGTCGTAGAGACGTTGCAGGTGCTCGAGATCGTTGATGACCGCAAAGCCGGGACCATGCGGCGGCATGTCGTGCGGCGGGCCATCGTGACCGACGCCTTCGTGCGGCGGCGGAAAATCGGGTGCAGGCTGCACTTGCGCGTGAGCAGCAGACGTCAGCGCGAGCAGCGCGGCGAGAAGAGACATTCGTTTCAGCGAGATCATGGCGATCGGCAGGCATCGCGCCTGCCCTTGCGGTAATGAAGGTGCTGAAACGATAGCAACGCGGTTCCCGCGATGGGAGATCCGCCGCGGGACGCTCGCTTACGCAGGCTTTCACGTATCACATGCGTACTGGCTCGATAGCGAACGCCTGCACGCGCCGCGCTACGCCCAGCCGGTGCGCGCGGCGCATCGGCGCCGCTAATACGAGACAGAAAAAGAAAGGCGGCGAAAGACATGGCGTCCTTCACCGCCATCGTCGACGGATCAGAAAACGCTCACAGCACGCCGAGCAGCGCCTTCGGTTCGAGAAACGCTTCGATTCCGTACACGCCGTATTCGCGACCGATACCCGACTGCTTGAATCCGCCGAACGGAGCGGCAGGCTCATGCGCGAGCGTGTTGACCAGCACGCGTCCCGCTTCGAGACGCGACGCCACTTGGTGCGCGCGCGCCTTGTCCTGCGAAAACACGTAGGCCTGCAAGCCGTAGTTCGTGTCGTTGGCGATGCTGATTGCCTGTTCGGTGTCGTCGTAGGCGATGATCGACAGCACCGGCCCGAAGATTTCTTCGCGCGCGATCGTCATGTCGTTGGTGACGTCGCTGAAAACCGTTGGACGCACGAACCAGCCCGCGTCGAGACCCGCTGGACGACCTTCGCCGCCCGCGATCAGACGCGCGCCTTCATCGATGCCAATGCCGATATAGCGCTGCACACGTTCCCACTGCTTCTGGCTGACCATCGGACCGATCGTGGTGGCGGGATCACGCGGATCGCCCGATCGTGCACGCGCCACTTCGTCGCGAACGCGCGCCTCGAATTCGGCAAGCCGCCGACGCGGCACCAGAATGCGCGTGCCGGCAATGCACGCCTGCCCGCTGTTCATGAAGCCCGCGTTGATCACGAGCGGCACGACCTGCTCGAAGTCGGCGTCATCGAGCACGACGGTGGGCGACTTGCCGCCCAGTTCGAGCGTCACGCGCTTGAGCGTGTCCGCGCCCGTGCGCAGGATGGTCTTGCCGACCGCCGTCGATCCCGTGAATGAAATCTTCGCGACATCGGGATGCGAGCTGATCTGCGCGCCGCCGGATTCGCCGCGTCCCGTCACGATGTTGAACACGCCCGGCGGCAGGTCGGCTTCGTGCAGCGCCCGCGTGACGATCTGCGTTTGCAGCGCGCTCATCTCGCTTGGCGTGATGCCGGTCGTGCAGCCCGCCGCCAGTGCAGCCGCGAGCTTGCCGCAGATAAAGCCTGCGTTGCTGTTCCAGGGCGTGATCAGCCCGGCGACGCCCAGCGGTTGCATCACCACTTCCGCCGTGCCCGCGTGCCGCGTGAGCTCGTACTGCTCCAGCACCTTCGCGGCCTCGCTCAACACGTTGCTCGCGTGCTGCGCCATCCAGCGGCCACGCGAAACCGGCGCGCCGTATTCCTCGACGATCGCCTCGTAAAGCTCGTCTTCTTTCGCGACGACGGCGGCATGCATGCGTTTGAGCATGTCGATGCGCGCCCGCTTGCTGGTGCGCGAAAACGCCGGAAATGCGCGCTTTGCCGCGGCGATCGCGTCGCGGGCGTCCTTGGCGTCGGCGAGACGCACGCGGCCGATCACGCGCTCCGTCGCCGGGTTGAACAGGTCGAACCATTCTTCGCCGTGCGGCGTGACGAACGCGCCGTCGATGTAAATCTGATCAATCGTATGCATCTCGTATCCCGTGACGTGCCTTGCAGTGCCACCAAGATACCGACGCGCGATTAAGCCGACTAGCCGTACAATCGGACATGACCTATTGAGCAAAACAGGATAATGAAGACAACCGGAATGGCAGAACTCGAGGCGGTGCTGGCGGTAGCGCGGCACCGCAGCTTCCGCGCCGCAGCCAACGACATGGGCGTGTCGACGTCGGCGCTGAGCCATTCCGTGGCGGCGCTCGAAGCGCGCATCGGCGTGCGGCTGTTCAACCGCACGACGCGCAGCGTGTCGCTCTCGGAGGCGGGCGCACAGTTCGTGGACAGCGTGGCGCCCGCGTTGTCGAGCATACGCGTCGCGCTGGAGCAGGCGGGCAGCTTCCGCGACACGCCTAGCGGCACGTTGCGGATCAACACGGCGGTGGGCGCGGCGCATCAGGCGATGCCTGTCTTTATCGCGTTTCTGCAGCGCTATCCGGAGATGAAGCTCGATATCGTCACGGAGGGGCGCCTGATCGATATTGTTGTCGAAGGTTTCGATGCGGGCATCCGCCTCGCCGAGACCGTGCCGCAGGACATGATTGCCGTGCCGTTCGGCGACAAGCAGCGCTTTGCCGTGGTGGGCAGCCCGGCGTACTTTGCCGCGCATCTTCCGCCGCGCACGCCTGACGAGCTTGGCCAGCATCGCTGTATCCGCACGCGGATGCCGAGCGGCTCGATCTACCAATGGGAATTCGAGCGGCACGGCGAGACGATGCGTATCGACGTGAAGGGTGCGTTGACCCTGGACGAAGCGGGATTGATGCTCGGTGCTGCGCGGGCCGGTGTGGGCCTGACGTACCTGTCCGAATGGACCGTGGCCAAAGATCTCCAGGCGGGGACGCTGGTTCGCGTGCTGGAAGACTGGACGCCGCCGCTCGACGGGCTGTGTCTTTACTATCCTGGACGCAGGCACGCGCCCGCCGGGTTGCGAGCACTGATTGCGATGATCCGCGAGCATGCCGATGCCCATCGCGCCGTCGCCCGGAAAAACAGATAAACCGATGTCGATTTCCGCTATCGTCGAACGTCGACGTAGTAAGTGAGAACCACGGCCACCGGCGGCCAGAAACCACTTACCTATCCCAACTCCGAAGGAGATAAAAATGCGCGTCATGGTCATCGTCAAGGCAACCACCGACTCCGAAGCCGGCAAGATGCCCAGCACAGAGTTGCTGGCAGCCATGGGCAAATACAACGAGGAACTGGTCAAAGCTGGCGTGATGCTGGCCGGCGAGGGCTTGCATCCGAGCTCCAGGGGCAAGCGAGTGCGCTTCTCGGGCGCGAGCCGCACGGTTATCGACGGTCCGTTCGCAGAAACGAAAGAACTGATTGCCGGTTTCTGGCTGTGGCAGGTGAAATCGATGGAAGAGGCGATCGAATGGGTCCGTCGCTGCCCGAATCCGATGGAAGGCGACTCGGATATCGAAATCCGTCAGGTCTTCTCGCCCGAAGATTTCGGCGCGGAATTCACGCCTGAACTACGCGAGCAGGAAGACCGTCTGCGCGCCGAGATCGATCAGCAGGCGCACAAGCCCCAATAATCCGACTACGGCGGCAAGGCCGGTCAAGGCTGGCCGCCCGTTTCATCGCGTGCGCAGCGCATCGACAATGTTCATGCGCGCCGCCCGCAGCGCAGGCAAAAAACCGCCGACCAGCCCCATCGTCATCGAAAACACCAACGTCTTCACCACGATCGACGGCGTCAGAATGAAGCGGAACGACAGGTCCGCGAAGGTCTGGAAGTTCGTCGTCGAAAACGACGCGAACTGCATGAACGCCGCGCAGCCCAGCCCCGCCAGCCCGCCCACCAGCCCGAGCAACACCGCTTCGATCAGAAACGCGGCCAGCACGTTCGCGCGCTGAAAACCGAGCGCGCGCAGCGTGCCGATCTCCGCGACGCGATTGGCCACCGACGCGTACATCGTGATCATCGCGCCGATCATCGCGGCAATCGAAAAGATCGTCGAGAGCGTGAAGCCGAGAATGTTGAGAAACGTCGACAGCGCTTTCGACTGGTCGCTGTAGAACGTCTGCTCGCGTTTCGCTTCCTCTGCGAGTCGCGGGTCGACGTCGAGGTCGCTCCTGAAGCGCTCGAACTGGTCGGATTGCGCGAGCCGCACCACCATCGACGAATAACTGGTCCGGCGAAACGCCTGCATCAACTGATCGACGTCGCCCCAGATTTCCGAATCGAAGCCGCTGCCGCCTGCATCGAAAGTGCCTACCACCGTCCAGTCGCGCTGCGCGAAATGCAGATGCTCGCCCAGTTGCGTGCCCGTAAAGCCCTTCGCAATGCTGCTGCCCACCACAATCTCCGACGAACCCGGCGCAAACATGCGCCCCGACGCGAGCGTCACCTGCGGCCGCAAGCTCATGCCCGCCGGCGACACGCCGCGAATTACCACGTTCGACGGCTTGCCCGTGCCGAGCTTCAGCAGCGAAATCAGCACGACCGATTCCTTCGATGCCATCTGCCTGCCGTCGCCGCCCATCGCTACGGCAGGATGCATTTCGATCACGTTTGCCTGACCACGGTCGATCGCGCTCTGCACTTCCGTTTCCGCGCCCTTGCGGATCACCACGACGTTGTCTTGCTCGCCCGTCGACACCAGCGTCTTCTTGAGTCCCGCGTCGAGCATCAGCACCGTGGCGAACACGAACACCACCAGCGCGAGGCCGCCTGCCGTGAGCGCCGTGGTCAGACGGCGCGTCCACAGGTTGCGGGCGATGTACGAAAGCGGGATGGCCACGATGGGTTTGTGTGTAGTGTCGCGTTGAACTCAGCCGATCGCCCGCAAGCCTTCGACGATCCGCACGCGCGCCGCCTGGATCGCGGGAATGATCGCCGCCGCCAGCCCGACGACGAGCGCGCATGCGGCCTGTTGCAGCATCGTTTCGTGTGACACGGTGAAGACGGGGAACACGCCGCCCGTCGCCTGCTTGAAGAAGCTCGCAGCGGGCGGTGTCGCCAGCATGCCGAGGCCCGCGCCCACCGTGCAGATGGTCAGCGATTCGCCGAACATCAGCAGCGCAAGAAAGCCCGGCCCGAAGCCAAGCGCCTTGAGCGTAGCGTATTCCGTGGTGCGCTCGCGCGCGCTCATCGCCATCGCGTTCGCCATCACGGCCATGATGATCACGATCACCACATACGATACGAGGCGGATCGCGGCAATGATCTGATTCGACATCGCCACGAAGCCAAGCTGGAATGCCTGCTCGGTCTCCGTCAAGGTTTCCGCCAGCGAGTTCCTGAACACATTGTCGACATTGCGCGAAATCGCCGCGGCATCGTCGGGATGGTCGATGCCGACTACGTACACGCCAACCTGATCGGCCTTTCTCCCCGGCATCTTGCGCACGGATTCGTTCAGATAGTCCCAGTGAAAGATCAGCTGACGCGTGATGGTCGATTCGTCGCGGCCATCCAGAATGCCGCGCACGACGAATTCCCATGTGCCCGGATAGATGGTGCCTTTGATCGGAATCACGTCGCCGACCTTGAAGCCATACGTATCCGCAAGCTGCCTGCCGACCAGACAGCCTTTGCGGTCGCGTTCGTAATCGGAGCGCTGCTGCGCGGACAACAGGAACTCGGGATACAGATCGAGATAGTTGTCCGACACCGCGAACTGCGCAAAGAAGTTCTTCGGGTCGCGATAGATGCCGCCGAACCAGCTGGACCGCGCGACCATCGTCACGCCGTCCACGCCGCGAATGCGGTTCTCGTAGCTGAGCGGCAGCGGGAACGCCAGCGAGATCGCGTTACGTGTGACGAGCCGCGCATTCGATGCCGCCGCCGCGCCCGCATACCACGCGTCGATCACGGTATGCAGCAGACCGAACGCGAGCACGGCGATAGTCAGCCCGAGCACCGTCAGCGTGGTGCGCAGCTTGTGGCGCAGCGCGTTGCGCGTGATCAGCTTCAGCACGAACATGGCTGCCTGCTCCGTGACGCTGAACGGTGGACGTCAGCGAGCCGTGCCATCGATCAGTTCCCCTTTCTCCAGATGCACCAGCGCGCGTGCGGCGCCTGCAGCATGCGCGTCGTGCGTCACCATGATGATGGTCTTGCCGAGTTCGCGGTTCAGGCGCTGCATCATCGCGAGCACTTCTTCGGCCGACGCACGGTCGAGGTCGCCCGTGGGTTCGTCGGCGACGATCAGCGTCGGATCGGTGATCAGCGCGCGCGCAATCGCGACGCGCTGCTGCTGCCCGCCCGACAGTTCCGACGGATAGTGATGCGCGCGATTGCCCAGATTCACCATGTCGAGCACGAGTTCGACGCGCTCGCGCCGCTCCTTGCGCGTGAGGCGTGTGAGCATCAACGGCAGTTCGATGTTTTCGAACGCGGTCAGCACGGGCATCAGGTTGTAGAACTGGAAGATGAAGCCGACATGCGCGGCGCGCCACTGCGCGAGCGCGGATTCGGACAGCCGCGTGATGTCCAGCCCGCCGACCCGCAACTCGCCGTCATCGGGCCGGTCGATACCCGCGATCAGATTCAGCAGGGTGCTCTTGCCCGAGCCGGACGGCCCCATCAACGCGACGAAATCGCCTTCGCCGATTGCGAGCGTGATGTCCGACAGCACGGGCACGGTCTGCACGCCGCGCCGGTACGACTTGACGAGGTGCCGGATATCGACGAGCGGCGTTGAAGTGAGGTTCGGCTCGCTCACTGCTTTTTGGCCACGGTGACTTTGGCGCCGTCCTTGGGACGTGCGTCAGGTGCGCGCACCAGCACGTCGCCGGGATGCACACCGCTCACGGCTACCAGTTCGCCGAGGGTCGCGCCCGTGGTGACGGCCACTTCGTGCACGATATCGCCCTTCACCACGAACACGACCTTGCGGCCGTCGCGCTCGACAATCGAAGACGGCTGCGTCGCGATGACAGGCTTGCGGTCTTCCGGCGGCACCGGCTTCGACAGGAAGGCGATTTTCGCGCTCATGTCGGGCAGCACGCGCGCATCGCGATCGACGAAACGCACCTTGACGAGCACGGTCGCTTTCGAGCGATCGACGGTGGGCACGATACGCGACACGCTGCCCGCCAGGCGCATGTCCGGCAACGCGTCGAGCAGGATTTCGCACGGCGCGTTCACCGCGATCCTGCCGATGTTCGATTCGGCCACGTCGGCTTCGACTTCGAGCGTATCCATGTCGGCGATGGTCACGACGGCGCCCTTGCTGTCCGATGCCTGCGAGAACGGCGTGATGTTGTCGCCCACGTTCGCATGCTTTTCGATCACCACGCCGTCGAACGGCGCGCGGATCACGGTCTGATCGACGGCGACCTGCGCGGCCTGCGCATTCGCCTGGGCCGCCACGATCGCGGCGCGGCTGTTGTCGATGGATGCAACCGCCTTGTCATAGCGCGCGACATCGGCGTCGTACTGGGTCGCGGAAATGGCGCCGTTCGGTGCGAGAATTTTCGAGCGGCGCAGATTGACTTCGGCGTTCTGCAGTTCGGCCCGCTGCAACGCGAGGTTGGCCTCCGCGACCTTGATCTGCGCCTTCGCCTGCGCGAGCGATGCCTCGACGTCGTTGCTCTCGATGCGCGCGATGATCTCGTCCTTCTTCACGCGTGTGCCTTCCAGCACGCCGAGCCATTCGAGCCGCCCTTGCGCTTTCGACGACACTGCCGCCTTACGTTGCGGCACGACATAGCCGGTCGCATTGAGCAACGTATAGGTTTGCGAGGGATAGGCCGACACGACGGTGGTGGTCTCGACGGTTTGCGGCCCCGTCAGCCGAAGGCCGGCGACGAGCGCGCCAACAAGGATCAGCGCGATGACCCCGTAGCCGATCCAGTTGCGCCGGCGGCCGCCCGTAGCGACGGCGGGCCGGTCTATTTTCAGCCGCTTCAGATCGTGATCTGCCAATTTGTTATGTCGTCGCCGCGCGGCCGATATTGTCGCGTCACGACACACCGCCACGCCGGCTACTTGTAGTGTGTAGACGGGCTGACAGTATAGCGCCGCGCCCTGTCCCCGTCTGCATGGCCGGGCATTGCGCTTGCATCGAAAGCGAATCTGCGTGAAAAACGGCGGGAGTGCTTACGATCATGCTGTTTCGAGTCATGCATATGCGGTCGGCATCGGTTGACGCATACGTGTTGACAGACCTCGGCAACGGCGTTTTAGACTCCCGTCATAAACCATCGATTTCCGAGGGAGGCATCATGGAAGAACAACACCGTATCGGGCCGGACAGCACGGCCGTGCGCACCGCATTGTGGCGCGCCATGCACGTTCAGGTCGACGCACCGCCGCATGTGCTCGCCGATGAAACCGGCCTGCGGCTCGCCGCGCCCGACGCAAGCTGGCGCAATCGTCCCGATATGGACGCGCAGGGTACGCGCGGCTATCGTGCGTCGATCGTGGGACGTGCGCGCTTTATCGAAGACCTCGTGACGCAGCAGGCGGATCAAGGCGTGCGTCAGTACGTGATTCTCGGTTCGGGCCTCGATACGTTCGCGCAGCGCCAGCGTGAGATTGCGTCACGGCTGCGCATCTTCGAAGTGGACCGGCCGGGCGCGCAAGCATGGAAGCGCGAGCGCCTGCTCGAACTCGGCTACGGCATTCCGGACTGGCTGCGCCTCGTCCCCGTCGATTTCGAAGCCGGTCAGTCATGGTGGGAGCAGATCGCGCAGGCGGGATTCGATGCGCAGGCGCCCGCTGTGATCGCCTCGACGGGTGTGTCGATGTATCTCACGCGCGAGGCCAACCTCGCGACGCTGCGTCAGATCGCGAAGCTCGCACCCGGCTCGACGCTGGCGATGACCTTCCTGCTGCCGCTCGAACTGATCGATTCCGCCGAGCGCGCGCAGCACCAGGCCGTCTACGAACGCGCACGCGCGGCGGGCACACCGTTCATCAGTTTCTTCAAGCCCGCCGATATGCTCACGCTCGCGCGCGAAGCGGGGTTCAAGGGCGTCAAACATGTATCGACAGGTGATCTTGTCGACCGTTATTTCGCCGACCGTCCGGACGGACTGCGCCCATCGACGGGCGAAGCGTTTCTCGTCGCGACTACCTGAAGCGTCGCAAAACCTTTATGATGCCGCCCCTGCGCGTCGCATTGCGTTTGCGATGTAACGCGCGGCCGCGCGCCTCGAAGCAGCCCGCCAGCCGCACACCATTCCCACGCTAAGACAGCGCTAACTCTGCATCGGCAGAATCTTGCGCATGCACCGAAACAAGGCGTTTCAACACCAGAAAACGCCTGAAACCACGCGCGCAACGCGGGCTTTGCAATCCGTCTGCCTGTTTCACGAAGCGATGATATGGTGACGCGCTAGTGGCTCTGCCGGCTCCCTGTGCCGGCTCCTCTGGGATCAATGGGCTGCGGACTCTGCCGCGTGGCTGCACGCTATTTATACGCAGCGCGCGACGCCACATGCCATGCCTCCATGCATCGAATCGACGAACACAGACATGAACTTCGAAAACACTCCTCCAGTCAGCACGACTGAAGCCGACGACACGACGTCATCGCCATTGCGCGCATGGCTCGCGGTTGCATCGGTGACAGTCGGCGCATTCGCGTTCGTGACCACGGAATTTCTGCCGGTCGGCCTGTTGCCGGATGTCGCGAAGACCTTCGACGTCCTGCCCGGCACAGCGGGCCTGATGGTGACGATCCCCGGCATCATGGCTGCCATCTCTGCGCCGGGCCTGATGCTCGCAGCGGGACGCGTGAACCGCCGGCTGATCCTGATCCTGCTGACCGTGATGCTGCTCGCGTCGAATCTGCTGTCGGCGTTCGCACCCAGTTTTCCGCTGATGCTGGTCGGCCGCGCGTTGCTCGGCGCCGCGCTCGGCGGCTTCTGGACGCTTGCGCTCGCGGCGGCAGGACGGCTCGTGAAAGCGCACGAAGCGCCGCGCGCGACGGCGACGATACTCGCGGGCGTCACCTGCGCGACGGTGATCGGCGTGCCGCTTGGCACGTTCATCGCGAATCTCGCATCGTGGCGCATGTCGTTCGTCGCGACGGCGGTGCTCGTCACCGTGGCGCTGATTTCGCAGATTGCGCTGCTGCCGTCGTTGCCGTCGAAAGCGGCCTTGCGTTTCGTCGATCTCGTGACGCTCGTGCGGCGTCCGTTTCCGCGCAAGAGCCTGTTGATGGTTGCGCTGATTTTTGGTGCGCATTTCTCGTCGTACACGTATATCGCGCCGTTTCTGGAGACCGCGCATTTTGGTGCGTCGACGATTACGGCGGTGCTGCTTGGGTTCGGCATTATTGGGTTCTTTTCGAACTTCGCGGTATCGACGTTCGTTGCGCGCAGGCTGAAGACTTCGCTGGCTGCTGTGACGATGCTGCTGATGTTTTCGCTGCTGAGCATGCCTTTGCTGAAGGATATGGCACCGTTGGTGACGGGTGTCGTGCTTGCGTGGGGTGTCGCGTTTGGTGCGATTCCGCTGTGCGTGAGCGTGTGGATGCAGGAAGCCGCGCCTGATCTGCCCGAAGCCGGTTCGGCGCTGTTCGTCGGGATTATTCAGGTGGCGATTGCAGTGGGGTCCTCGGTAGGGGGCACCATTGTCGATCGTGCTGGTATTCCTGTTGATTTCTGGTTTGGTAGTGTGCTGGCGGTGCTTGGGCTTGTTACTTTGTGGAGCTTTCGATCGCGGAGTGATGGCGCGCGAGGCGCTGTGGCTGTGGGGTCTTCTGCTGAAGTGCAGACTGAGTGTGTTTGATGTTTTTTTTTGCTGGCATCCGCTTTTTGTTAGTGGTCTGCTAGTGTTGCCCCTGTGCGGGGCGGCACCTACTTTTCTTTGCCGCCGCAAAGAAAAGTAGGCAAAAGAAAGCGGGCTAACACCGCTAGATCTAGTTCTTGCCTGCGGGCCCCCAGCGGCCCCGTCCTGTTCGCGGCATCACTACGCTTGATGCCCGCTGCCAGCGCTCTTTACAGGCGCATCACCCTCTTCAAGCACCCGCGTCACAGCAGGCCTTACCGGTTCGGCCCAGGCCGCCCAGGTGGCAAACTGTGTGTCGGTTATCGCGGCGTATGCGCACCACTCCGGACTGAAAAGCAAAGGCGGTGTGTCTTGTAGGATCGCCGACGCGTAATGCGCGACAACCTACACACCGTTTGCCACCTGGGCTGGATATGCGAGTCGCTGTCGCTCGGGACGCTACGGGTGATTGGAGCGGGGTAGGCGACTATTCGAAGCGTGAGCAACGAGCAAGAAGAAGGGGGATGCCGTGTGAGGGATAGGACCGGTTGGGGGCCCGCAGGCAACAACTAGCATTGGCGGTGTTAGCCCGCTTTCTTTTGCCTACTTTTCTTTGCGGCGGCAAAGAAAAGTAGGTGCTGCCCCGCACAGGGGCGACGCATGCGACACGAAAGCATCACGCGGATGCCAGCGAAAGCGAAAGCAAAAAGCCAAAAGCAAAAAGCAAAAAGCAAAAAAACCAAACCCAAACCTACCGCTTGAAACATCCGTTTCCCACCACATCCCCTCTGGCAATTTGCCAGTAGAATACCCAACACATAACCCTGTCCACGCGAGCGAGCCAGCGCCGCCTCACCGGCACCCATGCCGGTCACCAGCGCATTCAGGCTTACAAATTGCTCCAAGACCAAGGTTATCCCCGATGCACACACCACCGGCGCGCCCACCGTCGCGCCAGTCCCGCCATTGACTGACTCAGACCGCAAGGGTCGGAGGCGTTGCACACATGGACGCACAGGATTCGCCGGACCGCGAGCGCGGCCGCCGGCAGCAGCAATACGACAGCGCGTTTCTACCCGAAAGCGACGATCCGCAGGCACGACATTACAACTGGGTGCAAATTTGCCTCATCTCCGCGATGGGTCTTGCCGTCGGCGTGATGGGCACAGCAGCCTATGTGATCTGGTTCAGCCGCGATCAGGACGCTTACGCCGAAGCCGTCGAATCGGCGCGCCGCCCGCCCGCCCCGCCAGCAACCAGCACGAACGCCGACCTGCAGGTTCCCAATCATGCCGCCGTGCCCACCAGCGCGGTCTGGGGCCGCGTGACACCGGCCATCCCGGCGCAGCCCGCGCCCGCTAACACCGACGCACTCGCATCGGCGCAAGCATCCGATGACGATATGGACGCCGATGCCGATAGCGACAGCGCGCCTCAGGCGACGCGAAACGCGCCCGCTGCTGCCGCGCGCGCCGACCGTGGCAAACAGCCCGGCAGCGCCGCCCGCCACGCGCAGCGGGTCAAGCAACCGAAGGAAACCTTCGTGTCGCGGTTGAGAGCGATGTTCCGCAAGGTCGCCTATCACCGCCCCAGCCGCGAGCCAGGCAATAACCCCGACCCCTATTCGCATCCCTGATCCTCGGGCGTGAAGCGAACCGTCACGCCACTCCGTCCGCCCAGCCCGCGATGGCGTCCGCAGCCGGTCGTGGTCGGCGCGATCGCGCTGGGCTGTCTCGTTGCAGGGCTGCTCTACGTCGCCTTGCAGGTTCGCGCGCTGTTCTCCGATCACTTCCAGCAGCAATACGCGTCGCTCGTGCTCGAAGCGGTCGGCCGCGCTGACAATGCGCTCGATCTCGCCGGTCTGCTCAAACGCATCGCGCCCCCTAAAAACAGCGACACCCAGTATCAGCAGGCGCTCGATGAACTCAACGCGCGCGTCACCGAACTCGATGCGCTGATCGGATCCAGCCCCATTCCCGCGCCGCGCCTGCCGAGCGCCAATGCATCGGAGAAAAGCCTCGACGAACTGAAGCAATCGCTCGCTGCCACAGCAGACTACTGGCGCACCCGCCGCGACGCCGTCAGCACCGACGTGCGCCGTCGCACGCGACGCATCGCCAGCGTGCTCGCCGTGCTGACCGTGGTAGTAACGGGCGCGCTGTTCGCGGCGCTGATCGTGTTCGCGCGGCGCCACAGGCGGCTCGCAGGCCTTACGCATCAGTTCCGTCACGCCGCACAGCACGACGCGATGACCGGCCTGCCCAACCGTCAGCAACTGCTCGCGCGGCTCGACCGCATCGCCGCCGAGCGTGCGCCCGGCAATTGCGCCGTGCTGTATATCGACCTCGACGGTTTCAAGCAGATCAACGACACCTTGGGCCACGCAATCGGCGACGAATTTCTGATCGCGCTCGCGCAGCGTTTTCGCCAGTCGGTGCGTCCGGGCGATCTCGTCGCCCGCATGGGCGGCGACGAATTCGCCGCGCTCGTGTCCGGCTTCGGCGGCGACGCGGAACTCGCGGGTATCGCCACGCGCCTGATGAACTGCGTCGGCGATACCGACGCGCACATGGGCCTCGGCTTCGTGCGCGCGAGCGTCGGCATCGCGACCTATCCCGATCGCGTCGCCGATCACCGTCTGCTGGTCGCCGCCGCCGACAGCGCGATGTACGACGTCAAACGTCACGGCAAGAACGGCTACGCGTTCGCCGTGCAACAAATACCGCCTGCATGATTCGCCGCTGAAAACCGCTTCCAGCGAGTCGATTCTGGCTCCCTGCAGCGCTCAAATCAGCACGCTTCTTCTGTTTCAAACGAATCTGCAAATAGCAATCAACTTCCCCCGAACGCTGCCGTTATATGGGTTCAGCAAGGTGACGGCAGCGTGCGCGCTGCCTCTTACGAACGGTCGAATTTGAGTCCCTCAGGCTTCAGCCATCAGCCATCAGCCAGTGAAGAACACCGCGTCCGTTACGAGGTCGCAGATGGACAGACTTCGCACATTCATCAGGCGCTTGCGGCCGCGCGGCCCCGGCAGCGCGCCGCACCGCGCATTCATTCTGCTGCCCGCGCTGACCGTACTGATCCTCGCCGTGCTGTGGGTGACGATCCTGATGCGGCTGCGCGTCGAAAAGGAAGCCGTGCTGCACGACGCGCGCGTCGCTGCCGGCACGGTCGCGAGCGCACTCGACACGCACACGCTGAAAACGATTCACGATGTCGATGCGATCGCCCTGCTGGTCAAATACGGCCTCGAAAGCTCGCCGGAAACATTCGATCTCAAGAAGTACCAGGCCTACGGGCTGATTACTGCCGATACCGCCTTGCAGGTCACCATCGCGGGCGCGGACGGCCACGTGGTCGCCTCGACCATTCCGTTTTCCGGCGCAATCGATCTCAGCGACCGCAAGCACTTCCGCGTGCATCGCGAGCACGCCGACGTCGGCCTCTTTCTCAGCGATCCGGTGATCGGCCGCATTTCGCGCCAATGGTCCATTCAGGCCACGCGCCGCATCAACCGGCCGGACGGCAGCTTTGGCGGCGTCGTGATCGTGTCGGAAAACCCGGCGTGGCTCACGGATGGCTTCTACACGACTGCCGCGCTCGGCGAGCACGGCATGATCGCGGTGCTGTCGAATCGCGGCTCGATGCTGTCGCGCCGCGCGGGCGAAGCGCCCAGCCGCACCGGCGACACGCTGCCGACGGGCTATATCGATCCACATCGCAACGGCGAGACCTTCACCGATCCCATCGATCATGTGGAACGCATCGTCGCGAGCCGCGAGGTGAAGCGTTACGGACTGACCGTGATGGCGGGCCTGTCGCTTGCCGAAACACTCGACGATTACTACCGCATGCGCCGCGTCTACGTGACGATGGCGAGCGTGATTTCGGCGATCCTGGTCGGCCTGTCAACGTGGATCGCCGCGCTGATCCTGAAGCTGCTGAAAGGTCGCGAACAGTTGCACCGTCTCGCGCACACGGACCGCCTGACGGGCCTGTCCAACCGGGGCTGCATCATGGACCTGCTGGAAGAAGCCGTCGCCGCACCCGATGCCGTTGGCCGCGTGGCCGTGATCTTCGTCGATCTGGATCGCTTCAAGGAACTCAACGATACCTTCGGGCACCAGCTAGGCGACACGATTCTTGCTGACATAGCACGACGCCTGCGGGACGCCGCGCAGGGCCGCGCGCAGGTCGGGCGGCTGGGCGGCGACGAGTTTCTGGTGGTCATCGACGATGGCGCGGTGTCGGCACCCGCCATCGCCGACGCCATCACGGCGGCGCTGGAGGTGCCCGTCAGCGTGCACGGCAATGCGTACCACGTGCGCGCGAGCCTCGGTATTGCCGTGCTGCAGGCGGGCGAACGCGCGGCGGATCTGGTAAAAACCGCCGATCACGTGATGTACGACGCCAAGGAACGTGGCCGCGCAAGCTACACGCCGCCGGTACGAAGCGCGCTCGTCGCGTGAGATGGACCGCAGTAGGGTACGACCACAACAACGCATTCGGCACGCGGCTTGATACGACCGAAACGAATGCTCTAAAACAGGGAAACCGGCTCAAGCTTTCGGGCTTGCGGTCGTTAGCGCAGGGTATGGAAAAAAAACTTGCACAACGCATCGTCAGTTCCGCGCACCGCGCGGCGGAAGCGATTGCCAACGCCCGCGCTGACTTGCCCGAAGTCCAGCGCGATCAGATGTATAGCCGCGTGTTTATCGGGCTGCTGGAAGACAATGTCGGCTCAGAAAACATCTCCGAACTGATCGACGCGCTCGCGCGTCCCTGAACACCGCTCAAAGCCTGCCAATCCGTTCGATGAAGCGCCACAACGCACCGTCGACCGAATGCGGGACGTTGAAGCGGAACCACGCGCTCGGCGCATCGTCGGGCCGAAAGTATGAACCGGGCGCAAGCCAGATACCGTCCGCCAGCGCCGCCGTCGCAATCTCGCCCGCGCGCGCCGGCTCGACGGGCAGCCGCGCGAACAGGAACAGCCCCGCGCGCGGCTTGTGAAACGCCTCCAGCCCGAGTGAATCCAGCCGTTCCTCGACCACGGCATGCGCGGCGCGCAGCCTGTCGTTGACCTGATCGACATGGCGCGCATAGCGGCCTTCATGCAGCACCTTGTCGACGATCCGCTCGATCGCCTCCGACGACGTCAATCCCACCGCCATTTTCGTGCGCGCCAGTTCGCGCAGCACGTCGCGCTCGGCGACCACATAGCCGCAGCGCAGCGCGGGCGTCACCGTCTTCGAAAAGCCGCTGATGTACAGCACGCGGCGCAGCCCTTCCAGCGCAGCAAACATCGGCGCGCCGGGCGAGCCGAGTTCGCGGCTCACGTCGTCCTCGATCACCCACATGCGGTGGCGCTCGGCAATCTGCAGCAGCCGGAACGCCGACGCCATGCCGTAGGTTGCGCCCGTCGGATTCTGCAAGGTCGTGTTGACGAAGATCGCCTTCGGATGATGCTGGTCCGCGACCTGCTCCAGCGCGTGCGTGTCGATGCCCGCCGGCGTGCGCGGCACGCCGATCACGTTCAGCCCCGCGAGCTTGAGAATCTGCAGCAGATTGCAGTAGCCGGGATCTTCGACCACCACGGTATCGCCCGCGCGCAACAGCGTGCGCACGATCAGATCGAGCGCCTGGGTTGCGCCCTGCGTCAGCAGCACATTCGACACCTCGACAGGCAAGCCGCGCCGGTCCATCTGCTCGGCGATCTTCGCGCGCAGCGGCGCGAAACCATACGGATGCCCGTAATCGCCGAAGCGCACGGCGGGCACGCGGCTCATCGCGCGGAACGCGTGCTGCATGCCCGTTTCGTTGATCCATTCGTTCGGCAGCCAGCCGCAACCCGCCTTGATCGGCACGGAATGATCGGCGAATACGTCGGACAGCAGCCAGTTCGCGGTGAGGCTGGGTGGCTGCCAGTCGACCGTATTGGCATGCGCGGCGCGCTCACGCGGCGCCACGCGATAGCCGGAACCTCGCCGCGCCGTCACGAGTCCCATCGAGACCAGCCGGTTGTACGCTTCCGTCACCGTGAACGTGCTCAGTTCATGCGAGTGCGCGAGCTGGCGCACGGAGGGCAGCAGTGCGCCCGCGCGCAGCGCCTGGCTGTCGATGGCGTGGGCGAAGCCCTGCACCACCTGCTCGACGAGCGTCGGCGCGGAACGGCGGTCACGGTCCAGTTCGAGTTCGATCATCCTGATTTATCCAGCCGGGCGCAGAAGCGACGTAAAGACCAGCACAGTTTAGGCTATTCCGCCAGCACAGTTAGCAGCGCAGTGAGCGAACTGTTTATGTCCGCCATTAAACCTCGGACGCTACAGTTTCGCTATCCAATCGAGGAGAAACCCATGACTTCGCGCCCCGTGATCGACGATCTGTCGAACTTCTGGATGCCCTTTACCGCCAACCGCCAGTTCAAGGCTGCGCCGCGCCTGCTGGAATCGGCCAAAGGCATGTATTACCGTTCGACCGACGGCCGTGACGTGCTCGACGCCTGCGCGGGCCTGTGGTGCGTGAACGCCGGCCATGGCCGCGACGAGATCGTCGCCGCCGTGCAGAAACAGGCCGCGACGCTCGACTTCGCGCCGACCTTCCAGATGGGCCACCCGCTCGCCTTCGAAGCGGCGGCGAAAGTCGCGGAACTGATGCCCGAAGGGCTCGACCGCGTGTTCTTCACGAATTCGGGCTCCGAATCCGTCGATACCGCGCTGAAGATTGCACTCGCCTACCACCGCGCGCGCGGCGAAGGCCAGCGCACGCGCCTGATCGGCCGTGAGCGCGGCTATCACGGCGTGGGCTTCGGCGGCATTTCGGTCGGTGGCATTGCGCCGAACCGCAAGACGTTCTCGGGCGCGCTGCTGCCGTCGATCGATCATCTGCCGCACACGCATAACCTCGAACACAACGCGTTCTCGAAGGGTCAGCCCGCATGGGGCGCGCATCTCGCCGACGAACTCGAACGCATCGTTGCGCTGCACGACGCATCGACGATTGCCGCTGTGATCGTCGAGCCGGTTGCCGGTTCGACGGGCGTGCTGATTCCGCCGCAAGGCTACCTGCAGAAGCTGCGCGATATCTGCACGAAGCACGGCATCCTGCTGATTTTCGACGAAGTGATCACGGGCTTTGGCCGCCTCGGCGCGGCGACGGCCAGCGAGTATTTCGGCGTGAAGCCCGATCTGCTGACGATGGCGAAGGCGATCAACAACGCGTCGGTGCCGATGGGCGCGGTCGCGGCCAGCCGCAACGTGCATGACACGATCGTCAACGCCGGCGCACAAGGCGCGATCGAACTGTTCCACGGCTACACGTACTCGGCGCACCCGCTCGCCGCGGCGGCCTGCGTCGCCACGCTCGATCTCTATCGCAATGAAGGCCTGTTCGAGCGTGCGGCTGCGATGGCGCCGAAGTTCGAAGCCGCTGCCCATGCGCTGCGCGACGCGAAGCACGTGAAGGACGTCCGCAACCTCGGCATGGTCGCGGGCATCGAACTGGAATCGCGCGACGGCGCGCCGGGCGCACGGGCTTACGAGGCCTTCGTCAAGTGCTACGAAGCGGGCGTGCTGATCCGCTTCACGGGCGACATCCTGGCGTTCTCGCCGCCGCTGATCATCGACGAAGCACAAGTCGATCAGGTCTTCCAGACCGTGCGCAACGCGCTGGCTTCGATCCAGTAAGGTCTGTCGCACCGCTGCGCCCGCAGCGGTGCTCTCCCCCTGTCTTTCATGATTCGCACTGCATGGCAACCGGTGCACGGGCAATCCATGCGCATTGAGTGCTGCGCTCTGCGCGGATAGCGTCTATGGTTTACGTCAAGGGCCGGTGATCGAACCGTCAGGAGACGCCTCATGAACACGCAGACAGTCAGGGCAGGCGCGCATATCGAAGGTATCCACTGGGTCGCCGAGTACGCGGAGACCATGCACGAGATCCGCATCTTCCGCGAAGGTCAGGAAGTGGACGTGCACAATGCGCCATCGACACTATTCGGCGACGAAGAGAACGCCGGTTCGAAAAGCTGCGCGGATCATCGTGCGGCAGAAGCGGCGGTGCTCGCTTATCTGCGCCATTTCGTGGCCGAGCACGACGCCGAGGAATAACGCCGGACGCAACGAAAAAGGCCAGCCTTGCGTGCGCCCGGCTGGCCTTCGGGTCCGTTGTGACGTTCGACGCAATCAGTCCGCGGGACGCAGCTTCTTCACGTCGGCGTCGGAGGGTTGCACGCTGGCGCCATCGATATAGCGGTACGACGTCATCACGCCCTTGCCGTCCTTCAGCGCCGTGACACCGACGAACGCACCCATGGTCGACTGGTTGTCCTGCGGGCGATATGTGATCGGGCCAAACGGCGTATCGACATTCAAGCCTTTGAACGCAGCCGCCAGCTTGTCCGGATCGGTCGATCCTGCTTTTTTGATGCCATTCGCAATCGACATCAGCGCCGAGTAGCCGACCACCGAGCCAAGACGCGGATAGTCGTGATACTTCGCTTCGTAGTCGGCGACGAACTTCTTGTTGGCGGGCGTATCGACGGAATACCACGGATAGCCCGTCACGATCCAGCCGACAGGCGCTTCTGCGCCGAGCGTGTCGAGATAATCGGGTTCGCCTGTGAGCAGCGACACGACGCTGCGGTCCTTGAAGAGGCCGCGCGTATTGCCTTCGCGCACGAACTTGCCGAGATCCGCGCTGAACAGCACGTTGAAGATGGCGTCGGGCTTGGCGTCGGCGAGCGCCTGCACGGTCGAGCCCGCGTCGAGATTGCCGAGCGGCGTGGCCTGCTCGGTGACGAACTCGACGTCGGGCTGCGCGGCCTTCAGCAGCTTCTTGAAGGTTGCCGCAGCCGACTGGCCATACTCATAGTTCGGGTACACGAGGGCCCAGCGCTTCTTGTGCAGCTTCGCCGCTTCGGGCACGAGCATCGCGACCTGCATGTACGTGGACGGCCGCAGACGATACGTGTACTTGTTGCCGTCGGCCCAGACGATCTTGTCGGTGAGCGGCTCGGCGGCGAGGAAGAACATGCGCTTCTGTTTCGCGAAGTCGGTGAGCGCGAGGCCGGTGTTCGACAGATAGCCGCCGAACAGCAGTTGCACCTGTTCACGCGCGATCAGTTCCTGCGCGACGCGAATGGTGTCGCCGGGGTTGGCGTTGTCGTCGCGGGACACCACTTCCAGCTTTTTGCCCAGCACGCCGCCGGCTGCATTGACTTCGTCGAGTGCGAGGTTCCAGCCGTTCCTGTACGGCATCAGGAACGCAGGCTGCGCCTTGTAGCTGTTGATCTCGCCGATCTTGATGGTCTGCTGCGCCGAGGCGCCGGGTGCGGTGAACGATAGTGTCGCCGAGACGGCCAGCGAGGCAGCTATCCGGAATGTCCATGCTGCGCGCGAAGTCATGGTGCGGAACTCCCCTTTTTTTTCAATAAGGTGCGCGGGTCGCGCCGCGCGGAACGTGCATCGTACCGGGTAATGCGGGTTTCGGGATTTGTCTGCAATGCTGGTGGGGATTTGTGGTTTGGCCTTGAAACATCAAACCCCGAGATAGGCCCGCCGAAGCGTGTGATCGTCCGCGAGATCGCGCATCGTGCCGCCAAACCGGACCTGCCCCTTCTCGAGCACATACGCCCGATCGCTCACCAGCCCGGCAAAATGCACATTCTGCTCGGATAGCAATATCGACAATCCTTCCCGCTTGAGCTCGAGAATCATGTTGGCCATCTGCTCGACGATCAAAGGCGCAACACCCTCGGAAGGCTCATCGAGCTACACGAGATACGGATTCCCCATCAACGTCCGCGACACGGTCAACATCTGCTGCTCGCCGCCGCTCATCTGTCCGCCCAATCGTCTGGGCATTTCGCCGAGATTCGGAAACAGCCTGAAAAGCCGCTCGGGCGTCCACACAGGCGCACCGTCACGCGCGGGCTGACGCCCAGTATCGAGATTCTCCAGCACGCTCAGTCCGGTAAATACACGCCGGTCTTCAGGCACATAACCGAGGCCCAGACGCGCAATCCGATGCGGCGGCAGCGCGGAAATATCCGCGCCGTTGAAATGCAGCGTGCCCTCGCGGCGCGCCATCATGCCCATGATCGACTTCATCGTCGTCGATTTGCCCGCGCCATTGCGGCCCATCAGCGCGACCACTTCGCCGCGTCCCACTTCGAGACTCACGTCGAAGAGAATCTGGGCGCGTCCGTAGAACGCATTCAAACCATCGACCTTCAGCAGCGGTGCAGTCATACGCGTGGCTCCGTCTGCGGTGCGTCGCCATCGCGCGAGAGGGCCGCGTGCGCCTGGAACGTCTTGCCCGTGCCGAAGTACACAGCCTGCACGTTCGCGTCGTTGCGTATCGCGTCGGCGCTGCCCTGCGCGATCAACCTGCCGCGCGCCAGCACGATGATCCCGTCCGCGCTCGAAAACACCACGTCCATGCTGTGCTCGGTGAACAGCACGCCGATATTGCGCTCAGTGGCAATGCGCTTCGTCAGCGCCATCAGTTCGGTGCGCTCTTGAGGCGCCATGCCTGCCGTCGGCTCATCCATCAGCAGCAGCTTCGGACGGTTCGCCAGCGCAATCGCCATTTCGACACGCTTCACATCGCCATACGCGAGCACGCTGCACGCGCGCTGCGCATGCGCGGCCATGCCGACCTGATCGAGCAGCGTCAACGCTTCGTCTGCAAAGTACGATGCAGCGCGTTTCCACACACCGTACAGGCGCTTTTCGCGCGACATCAGCGCCATCTGCACGTTCTCCAGCACCGTCATCGAGTTGAAGGTCGCCGCGACCTGAAACGTGCGGCCAACGCCGCGCCGCCAGATATCGCGCGGCCGCATGCCGACCAGTTCGTGGCCATCGAGCATGACGGAGCCACGCGTCGGACGCAGTTGTCCGTTGACGATGTTGAAGCATGTCGATTTGCCTGCGCCGTTCGGGCCGATCAGCGCAAGCATTTCGCCCGGCTTCACGTCGAACGACACGTCGTCGACGGCTTTCACGCCGCCGAACGACATCGACAGATTCGATACGCGCAGCAGGCTCATCGGCTGACCTCCGATGCGCGCGCATCGTCACGCTCGAAGCGCTCGCGCACGAAACCCACGATGCCCTGCGGAAACGCGATCACCAGCAACAGGATCGCGACGCCGAGCAGCGCCTGCCAGTAGTCGGTCTGCCGCGCGACGGTGTCCTGCAGCCACGTGAAGAGCGCGGCGCCCGCGACGGGGCCCGTCAAGGTCTGGATGCCGCCGAGCAAGACCATCACGAGGCCATCGACGGAACGGCTCACGCTGATCACTTCCGGCGAAATCGTCCCTTTGGAAAAGGCATACAGAGAACCGGCGAGGCCGCAAAACAGCGATGCAATCACGAACGCAGCCCATTGCACGCGCTTGGTATCGATGCCGATGGCTTCGGCGCGCAACGCCGAATCGCGTGACGCGCGCATCGCAAAGCCAAGCGGCGAAAACAGCATGCGGCGCAGCAGCCACACGCCGAGCACGGCGAACGCGAGCGTCAGGTAATAGAAGGCGACGGGCGACGACAACCAGTTCGACGGCCACAGCCCGAGAATGCCGTTGCTGCCGCCCGTCACGTCGTCCCACTGATACACGACCGACCAGACGATCTGTGCGAACGCGAGCGTGAGCATCGCCAGATACACGCCGGAGAGCCGCACGCAGAACCAGCCGAACACCAGCGCGCCGAACACGGCGAACAGCGGGCCGAGCACGAGCGCGGCTTCCATCGGCAGGTCGAGCACTTTCAGGAACAGTGCCGCGCCGTAAGCGCCCAGCCCGAAGTACGCGGCATGCCCGAACGAATGCATGCCGCCCGGTCCCATGATGAAGTGCAGGCTCGCGGCGAACAGCACGGCGATCAGGATTTCGACCAGCAGCACGGGCATATACGGAAAGGCGTTCGCCGCGAGCGGCGCGAGCACCAGCACGGCGAGCACGCATGCGGCGAGCCACTTGACGCGCGTGCTTGCGGGCTGCAAAGGCATGTCGGCGGGCGCAGTGGCACGAACCGTCGATGTGGGACGTCCGAGCAGACCCCATGGACGCACGACCAGCACGATGGCCATTACGACGAACTCCGCGACCAGCGTGAAGCGGCTCAGCGAGAGGTCGATGCCGAACAGCGACACATGTCCGATGCCGATGCAGAGCGCCTTGATCTCCGCGATCAGCAGCGCCGCGACGCAGGCGCCGGGAATCGCACCCCTGCCACCGACCACGACGACGACGAACGCATTGCCGATGGTTTCCAGATCGAGAGAAAGATTCGCCGACATACGCGGCTCTTGCAGCGCGCCGCCGAGCCCCGCGAGAAACGCGCCGACGAAGAATACGCCGGGGAACAGCCATGCCTGATTGATGCCGAGCGCGCCGAGCATCTCGCGATCCTGCGTGGCGGCGCGCACCAGCGTGCCCCAGCGGGTATGCGTGAGTGCGTACCACAGCACGAGCAGCACGAGCGGCCCGATGACGATCAAGGCGATGTCCCACGTGGGCAGTTGATGGCCGAGCAGTTCGACGGCACCTGCGAGACGCGGCGCGCGCGGGCCGAACAGGTCTTGCGGACCCCAGATCGCCAGCGCGGCGTCTCGGAAGATGAGGACGAGTGCGAAGGTGGCCAGCAGATGGAACAGTTCTGGCGCCTTGTAGATGCGCCTGAGCACGACGAATTCGACGATGGCGCCCAGCAGGCCGATCACGAGTGCCGAGGCCAGCATTGAAAGCCAGAAGCCCATGACGCTATTCGCGCCGAAGCGGCTCACGATGCTGTAGGCGACGTAGACGCCTAGCATGTAGAACGAGCCGTGTGCGAAGTTGACGATGCGGGTTACGCCGAAGATCAGCGATAGGCCTGCTGCGACGAGGAAGAGCGCCGAGGCGTCGGCGAGTCCGTTGATCAGTTGGACTAGCAGGTTGGGGAGCATCTTTTTTTTGCCTGCCCGGCGGGTGGTGGGTTGCGCTGGGCGACAGGTATACCGGAAATGTTTTGTTTTTGCTGGGGTTTTTGGTTTGGTGTGGGTTTGGGTTTGGGTTTGGGTTTTCGCTGGCATCCGCGTTTTGTTGTTGGTCCGCTAGCGTTGCCCCTGTGCGGGGCGGCACCTACTTTTCTTTGCCGCCGCAAAGAAAAGTAGGCAAAAGAAAGCGGGCTAACAC
>NZ_QBUY01000044.1 GCF_003121405.1 Paraburkholderia sp. C35
ACCACAACACCCCCCCCCCCGCGCCCCGCAGCCGCAACCTGCAAAAAACCCGCAACCGCAACACCCGCCGCGCCTTCCACCATCCATCTATCCGTCTGCGCGAGCCGCTTCATCGCCGAAGTAATTTCCTCCTCGCTCACCAGCACGCACCGATCGATCACGCGCTGCGCAATCGGCAACGTAATCGTATCCGGCTCGACACCGCCTGCCGTGCCGTCTGAAATAGTATCCGTCTCCTCCACATCGATCACCTTGCCCGCCTGGATGCAGCGGTAAAGCGTCGTAGCATTCGCCGGCCAACACCCCACGACGTCCGTGCTCGCGCTCGCCGCCTTGATCGCCGAACCGATGCCGGAAATCAATCCGCCACCGCCCACCGACGCGAACACGGCTGCCAGTCCTAGCTGCTGCTCCATCAGCTCGACGCCGATGGTGCCTTGCCCCGCAATCACATCGATATCGTTGTACGGCGAGACGAACGGCAATCCCGCCGCTTGCGCACGCCGCGCCGCTTCGAGTTCGACTTCCAGCGTCGAAGCGTCGATCGTGACGACCGTCGCGCCAAGCGCGCGTATCGCGTTCAGCTTCACGGGCGACGCCGTCACCGATGCATACACCGTCACCGGCACGCCCGCGAGCTTGCCCGCCAGCGCGACGCCCTGCCCATGATTGCCCGTCGATACCGTCGCGACACCGCGGCGCCTGATCTCGGCATCGAGCAAACGCAGCTTGTTCGATGCACCGCGAAACTTGAACGAGCCGGTGTGCTGCAGATGCTCGCACTTCAGGTAGACATCGCAGCCCGTCTGCTCCGACAGCAGCGCGCTGTGCTCGAGCGGCGTCACGCGCACCTGCGGTCTGAGCACGCGGTGTGCGTCGAGAATGCGTTCGTAGAGATCTTCCATCGTCGGGCCTTTCAGAAATCGTTCAACAGATTGCCGGCCGTGCGGCCCGGCAGCGGCGTCGCGCCAGCCAGCAACGCGATCCGCTGCCCCGCCTTCACCAGCCTGAAGTGCTGCGCAACCACGAAAATGCCGTCGACATCGCTGAGCACACGCTCGCGTGGCGCGTCGGGCGGCGCATCGATGCGCACGATCTCCGCGATCAGATCACCACGCGCAACGGTATCGCCCGGTTGCTTCGCGTACACGACAATCCCCGTCGAAGGTGCACCGACATGCGATAAGCCTTCCAGCGGATAGACACGCGGTTCGGCTGTGCGCTCCGCATCGTGTTCGTCATAATCGATGATCGACTCGGCCGCGAGAAAACGCAGAATGCCTTGCGCGTCGGCGATAGCGAGTTCATCGCTCACATCCGCCTGACCGCGCAACTCGACAGAGGCGGCAAATCCGCTTTGCGCTGAATCGACGAGACCCGCCGACGCCAGCACGTTCCAAGGCTCCATATACGCTTCGTCGAATGGACCGCCGCCCGCGCGCTCTTCGAGAAACACGGCTTCGATACGCATTGCCTTCGCGAGCCGCAACGCGCGCATCTCCTGTGCACGCGTGCTGTAGAGATGCAGGATGCCGCGCGTATCGCAATGCAGATCGAGCAGGATGTCGTGCTGCAACGCCTCGCGCAGCAGATGCAGTTTGTTTGCCCTGACAGGATCGCGTGGCGACTGTGCAGCAAGCAGGCGCGCGAACAGCGCCTTGAATTGCGTCACGTCGTTGCGCTCGAAGCGCGCGTCGCTCAACGCGTGTTCGACGGCGCCCGCAATCGACGGAAAATGGCGGTTGAAATTTTCGCCGTTCTCCAGATTGAAGCGCCCGGTGGGCATGCCGAAAATCCGCTGACTCATGCCGACGGGATTCGCAAACGGCAACAGGACAATGCGCCCCTTGATGCGCCCGTCCGCTTCGAGCGCGCTCAACATGCGGAGCAGGTGATGCACGACCAGCAAGCCGGGATGCTCGTCGGCATGCAGGCCCGCCTGAATGTACGCGCTGCGAGTCGTGGCGCCCGTGCCGTCAAAGGTGTATCGGATCAGCTGATGCGCGGCGCCGGGCGCCACCTGCGGCAGGTCTATCGTCTCTTTGTGCACCGTCACGTCGATCTCGCCCTTTTCAAAGGTTGCTCGAAAAACAGATCCACCGCAAAGCCGTTTCGTCGAAGAGACGGAGAAGTCTCATATGGACATATTTATCCATAATAGACTACTTGTGGATTTTTTTCCAAGCGGGATCGTCGACGGGTGATTGGCCGTCACACGCAGCAAAGCGTCACGCCGCCATATGCCAGTGCCACGCGTCCAGCGCCATTCTCGCGCCGAGCGCGAGCAGCATCGCGCCCATCACGCAGCGCTGCACGCCGAGCCAGTTGGGACGCGTCGACAGAAAGCGCGCCAGGTTGCCCGAGAACATCGCCACCGCCGTGTTGACGGAAGCGAAGGCAAAGATCAGGGAAAAGCCCAGCGTCAACGACTGGCGGAACACGTCACCCGCGCGATAGTCGATGAATTGCGGCAATAGCGACAGAAAGATCAGTGCAAGCTTGGGATTCAACAGGCTGGTGGTCGCGCCCATCGCGAACAGCCTGCGCGGCCTTTCTATCGACGCGACTTCGACCTGCAACGGCGAACGGCCGCCGGGCCTCAACATCTGCCAGGCGAGATACAGAAGGTATAGCGCACCGCATACGGCCAGCATGCGCGCTGCGCCGGGTATCGCGAGAAACAGCGTCGTGATGCCGAACGCCGCGCCGAACATGTACGTCAGATAGCCGAGCATCACGCCCGACAACGAAATCAACCCGGCGCGCGTGCCTTGCGCGACCGAGCGCATCATCACGTAGACCATGTTGGGACCGGGCGTCACGGCCAGCATGCCGCCTACGGTGATGAATTCGACCATCGTTCTCATACGCTGCCTCGCTACGTCCGTGATACCGACCACGCTGGCAGTATCGATTTGCCCGACAGCTAAGTAAAACGATTTAAACTGAATGAATTCCTCAATTTTTCTGACTGATGAAAAAGCTCGATCTGGACGTTCTGGAAATGGTCGTCGCCGTGGCCGACACGGGCTCGTTTGCGCGCGCCGCCGCATCGTTGCACCGCACGCCGTCGGCCGTCAGCATGCAGATCAAGACCATCGAAGAAGCGCTTGGCAAGCCGCTATTCGTGCGTACTACACGTAACGTCGCGTTGACGGAAGAAGGCAGGACCATCGTCGACTACGGCCGGCGCATGCTGGCGATGCGCGAGGAAGCGTGGTCTTCAGTCGTGCGTCCAGAGATACGAGGCCGCGTCACGATCGGCGTGCCCGACGATTACGCGTCGTCGCTGCTGCCCACGGTGTTGCGCAAATTCGCGGTGGCGCACCCGCGCGTTCAGGTGCGCGTGATCGGCATGGCAAGCGGCGCACTCGTGCCTTTGCTGAAGGACAACACGCTCGATCTCGCATGCATCACGAAGACGCGCGGCGTCACGGGCGTGCCGATCCGTTCGGAGCGGATGGTGTGGGCCGCCGCGCGCGGCAACCAGCAGATATGGAAGGAGCGTCCGCTGCCTATCGCCGTGTTTGCGCCCGGCAGCACGGCGCGCGCGCATGCAATTGGCGCGCTGCAGCAGGCCAATATCCGCTATCGGATGTCGTATGAAAGCCCGAGTCTGCTCGGCCTGATCTGCATGGTGGAAGCGGGGCTCGCCGTCGCGCCGCTCGCGCGCTGCAGCGTTCCGCCGCATCTCGCGCAACTCGGCGAGGCGGAAGACCTGCCGCCCCTCGCCCCACTTGAAGTCGTGCTGGCACGCAGCGCGCGCTCATCGCGACCGCCGTGCGATTTTCTCGCCGAACAGATGCTCGCTGACCTCCGGCCCTAGCGTGTCGCCGCGCGTACGTCAGCCGAACGGCTTCACGCCGAACAACCAGCCATGCAGAAAGAACGCGAATACGGCCCAGATGACGACACCCGCCACGACGGGCATCACGTCGCGCGACAGCGTGCCGCTCGGATAGATCACACCCTCAGCGCGATCGCGCCGCAGCGCGGCGGCAAAATCGAGCACGGCCCACACGAAGAATGCACCGAACATCACGACCGCGTTCAGCGTGCCATTGGCGATGAGATGTCCCAATGCCCATAGCGCGACAGCGAATGTCATCGGGTGCCTGAAAAACGACTTGAAATGATTGCCCGGCGCGTGCGCGGCCGGAAACAGAATGAACGTGAGAAGTGTCAGCAGACCCGTCAGATGCGGTGCCCACACGGGCGGCGCCCACAGCACGTCCGGCTCGCGCCGTGCCATGCCGTAACCGAGGATGATCAGCACCAGCCCGATCAGGGAAACGACGGAATACGCCGCTTTCCATTTTTTCTCGCCCATCCGTGCAATCTGCGCCTTGCGCCAGTCTTCGGCGACGATGCGAACCGAATGCCCACCCAGAAACAGCAGCAACCCCACGATCAGTAGCAACATGACGGCTCCTCGTGACAGATGTCGATGCGTGGCAACGATTGTGCTGCATGCTGCCCGATGTGCCAATATCGCTCTGCGCGTGCCGGGCGTGCTCATGCGACAATGACGCGCTTTCTCGCGACATCGCCTCATTCCTGAAAGAAAGCAACGGCATGCTCGATGCGCTTGCAACATGCCGGCCTGTCATCGTAGAACCTACAACCACACGCGATGTTGAATCTTTCTTTCATGAGGCGGCTCGCGGGTGCCGCCCTGTTCGTCGTATCCGGGGTGGCTGCCGCGCATCCACATGTGTGGATACGGTTTACCGCGCACGTGCAGATGCAAGGCACGTCCGTCACTGCCATAGCGGAAACATGGCGCTTTTCAGAAGGCTTTCCAGTCCAGCTCGTCGGCATCGATACCTTGCCCGATAGCGGACCACTCGACGCCAGGCAGACCGCGATCTTCCGCGAACAGGCCTTCTCGTCGCTCGCGGGAGCCGGTTACTTCAGCCACCTTTATGCCGACGGCGACGTGCAACGTCTGGGCAATCCCACAGGCTTTCGCGTATCGATCGATCAGGGCAAGCTGGTCTACACCTTCGTATTGCCGCTCAAAAAGCCCATCGATGTGACGGCTCACAAGGTGTCACTCGGCATCTGGGACGAATCGTTCTTTGTCGATTACGAACCGGATGGCGCGAATGCCGTCAGCATCGACGGACACGCGGCTTCGCCCTGCACCGCCAAGCCCTTTCAGGATCACGCGCACCCGATCTTCAACGGCATCGTCGTGCCACAAGCGACGGCCATATCATGCTGAACTTCGAACGCGGTTTGCTTCGTCTGATGCTCGCGCTTTGCATCTCGGTTGCAGCGGGCGTTTTCGCTGCGCCATCGCAAGCGGCTTCTGCCGCTGTCGATGTATACGGTCAACCGGTGAAATCGGCTTCTTCGCCAGCGGAGAGCGCTGAGTCAGCCAGCGCGCCGTCCGCCAGCGTCAGCACGCAAACCATCGTGCTGCCCGAGTTCGTGCGCACCGTGCTCGCCACGTCGATCATCTGGCAAGGCCGGCTCAACGCACGCATCGCCGACGCCGCGCAAGATCTGCGACGCACCTCGACGCCATGGACCTGGCTCGCTTTGCTCGGCCTTTCGTTCGCGTATGGCGCGCTGCACGCGCTGGGACCCGGACACGGCAAACTGGTAGCAGGCACGTGGATCGGCTCGCGCCAGACGCGCATCGCGCAGGCCGTCGCGCTGGCTAGCTGGAGTGCCGCCGTGCAGGCGATGAGCGCGATCGTGCTCGTGTTCGGCGCTGTGTGGTTCGCAAAGGAAGGTGTAACGAGCGTGCTGTCCAGCGCGGCCTCGCTCGATATCGTCAGCTATGCGCTGTTGTGTGTGGCGGGTGGCTGGACGATCTACAGCACGCTCGCGCGGCGCGACTGCTGCGTCGATCCGCGCGCGTTGAAACTCGTGCCTGCGGAACGCGCCAGCGCATCGGAGGACGAACCGGCTTACCTCGGCGCAAAGCTGCAGCTTCGTGCGCGGGACTCGGGGCAATCGAAGCTGTTCGGGCGCGTGCGGGTCTCCGTCACCTCGCAGATTCTCGCCACAGGCTTCGCATCGGGTGTGCGGCCCTGTGTCGGATCGATCTTCGTGCTGATTGCGTCGGTGGCGGCGCACGCGCCGTGGGTGGGTATCGCGGCGACTTTCGCCATCGGTGCGGGCGTTGCCGTGACGGTGACGCTGTTCGGCTTGAGCGCGATCGGTGCGAACCGGTTCTTCATGGGCCGCAGTGGACACCTGCGCGCACGGTTCGATGCGACACGACGCGTCGTCGCGATAGCAGGCGCACTCGTCATCGTGCTGTTTGGCGCCGTGCAGGCCGCGCTGATTCTCGGCGGCTACGTGCAACCGGCTTTGACGTAAGCGCGGCTCACGTCGGCGCTTTACGCGCCAGCAAACTCCACGCGATTGCGCCCGCTGCGTTTGGCGCGATAAAGCGCTTCATCGGCCAGGCCATACGCGGTGTCGAAATCGGTCCCAGCGGCATTCGCGCTGACGCCAAAGCTCGCCGTGATGCGGCGGTCGACGGGCGATGCAAACACCAGCCGGCCAATCGCTTCACGCATCTTCTCGGCATGCTGCAACGCATCGGCTATTTCGAAGCCCGGTAGCAGCACGGTAAATTCTTCGCCGCCCACGCGGCCAATGAAACCCGGCTCGCGCACGATTCCGCGCAGACATTCCACGATCCCCATGATCACGGCATCGCCCGCCGGATGGCCGAAGTCGTCGTTGACGCGCTTGAATTCGTCGATGTCGAGGATGATCATCACCGCGCTGTCGTGGCGCAAGGCCTTCGCCGTGCGCTCGATCACCGCGCTGCGGTTGAACACGCCCGTCAATGCATCATGCGTCGCACGGTGCGCCAACTGCTGCGCGAGCGCCTGCATTTCGCGCTCGGCGCGATCGCTGCGGCCAATCAGGCGCCGCGTCTCGCGCATCAGACGCTCGTAGTGCGTAATCAGTTCGCCGAGCGACTGGCGATATTCGCTCGCATCGGCGTGAGCCGCTGCATGGATCGCACGCGCCTTGTCGAGCGCCTCGTTCTCGCTCTGGAACAGATCGGGTGCGTCGCTCGTGGGCGCATCCAGAGAGGAAGTCCGCGGCACCTTATTGTCCCTGATGAGCGACCGGGCGATCGGTGAACTCGATCGCATGAAAATCGGCCTTCAGTTCTTCACCGAACTCGAAGATCGTTTCGTCTTCTTCGTCGCGATACCAGTTCATCAGTACGCGGCTGCCCGATTGCGCAGCTTCGTCCAATGCATCGAACACGCTGAACAGCATCTTCGTGCTGGAGCTGTTGAAGTAGGTCAGAACGACATCGACGGTGATCACCGCGCCCACCGACTCTGCCAGATACTGGCGCAACTGTTCGATGACGGGTGCGTAAAACGCCGCTGCATTCTCGGGATACGACTCGCCCCGCAGCAGCAGCGAGTGCTGGTCGAAACGAAAGTCGACTTCAGGAGAGGTCGCTGTCGCGGCAATGTAGAGATTGTCCATAGCTCGTGCGCCTTATACTCAGATGATGGCCTTCAGGCAAAACAGCGTGGTTCCGGGTTCGTCGGCACGCGGATGAAACTCGAATTCAAGCGGTGCGCTCGCGTCGCGCGCCATCGTCAGGAAGCCGAGGCCTGCGCCCTTGCTGTCCTCGGGCGTATCGGCCCGCAACGAGACCTTGTAGGCCTGCTTGATCTCTTCCACCGACATGCTGCGCAACGGTTCCAGCTTGTTGCGCAGTCCTTCGACGTCTGCCGCAGCAATCGGATTGACGCACATCATCAGATGCCTTTCACCTTCCGTGCTGATGCAGACGGCGCCTTCGCGAATCGAGCCGCCGCCTTCGCTGTCGGGTTGAAGCGAATCGGAAGAATAGTGAACGATGTTCTGCGACAGTTCGACGAACGACGAAAACAGCTTGCGGCGCGTCGGCCCGCTCACGCCGGCAATTTCCAGCTGCAGCTTGACCACCTCGCCCATCGCGGCCACGATGTTATGAGAAAAATATCCCTTGTGATAGAAGAGAACGTTACGCCGCTGCGCCAGATCGAAAAAGGCGCTGTCTTGATCGAGTAGTTGAGACATGCTTTATTGGTCGGTAATGCGGGCACAAAACAGGGTGAGGTCATCGCGGCGCGGTTGCGCGCCTTGCCAGTCGGCCAGCGCAAGCCGCACTTTTTCGCAGATGACGGAAGGCGCTTCCGTACGATGCGCGAGAATCAGATCCAGCGCGCGGCGCCGGCCGAAGGCGATGTTCTTCGGCCCGCCAATCTGGTCGATCAGGCCGTCCGTGCAGATGAACAGCAGACTGCCCGGCGGCACCGAAATCTTGCGCAGCTTCCACGTGTAATCGGCCAGACTGTCGACATAGCCGACACCCATGCGATCGCCCGCAATGGTTTCGAACTGGTCCGCGTCCGGTGTGAGAATGTGCAGTGCGATTCGCGCGCCCGCAAAATGCAGCAGGTTTTCGCGCGTATCGAACCAGAAGAATGCAGCGTCGAGACCATCGTCCGATTGCGACACTTCGGCGCTGCTGTTTACCTGGCCCAGCAGCGTCTTCACATTGCGATTCACGGCGGCGAGCAACGCTGCGGGATCGCGCGGCCCGATCTGTTCCAGCGCCTGCGACAGCGACGCCGACGCGAGCAGCGTCATGAACGCGCCCGGCACGCCGTGCCCGGTGCAGTCGGCCGCCGCACCGAACCAGCCGTGCGGGAACGCAGCAAAATGATAGAAATCGCCGCCGACGACATCGCGCGGCTCCCATACGAGTGCTGCATCGGGAAGATTCGCAGCGAGCGTGTCGCGCGACGCGCGCAGCATCGCGCGCTGGATCACGCTCGCGTATTCGATGCTCTGCATGATCTGGCGATTACGTTCCGCCTGCATCTCGGCCACTGCGCCAAGCAGTTGAAGGCCGCTGCCAAGACCCACGAAATTACCGTCACGCGTCACGATAAAGCCGTCCACCAGCGCCTTCTCGCCGACTTCGACCGTCTTGAACGTGAGCGCTTCGATGCTCATGCCGGCATCGACGACCAGCGGCTCCTTGTCCATGAACGCGATACAACTCTTCTTGTCGTAAAGCTCGCGATGGAATGGCTTGCTCATCTGCGACAGGAAGATATCGCGATTGATCAGTCCGATAGGCCGGTTGCCTTCGATCACCGCGAGACTCGTCATGTCACGGCGCGAAGAGAAGATTTCCATCACGGCAGAATTGGGATCTTCGGCGTCGACGGAAGGAACCTGCTGACACAGGTCGCCCGCAGAGCGTGGTTCACCTTGTGCAGATGAACGGCGTAACCGTGAAAACGCGGGATGCATGGCGAAGCGAGCCGGTCGATGGAGGAACCCTGCACGCTAATGTTTCTCTGTGTACTTTACGTGACAGAAAATAAATTCTTTAGACAATTGACAACACAATTCCTGAATCCGTTATTCAACCGTTATGGTGGTGATTGAAAAAGATCTGCTATTCATCACGAATACTTGCAGAATAAACAAATGCAAACGTTTGCCGTTCGAAATATAGAAAAGCACCGGATTTAGTGCATCTTTCTCGCGTTGGACCAATACCGTCGGCACTGCCGAAACGCCGGGATGAACGACGCAATCCGCAGAGTACTTTGTGTTTATTTGCGTCGTTAATCGCCACGCAAACGATTGCCTTTTCGCTGGCGTGCGGAATGTACTAAAAACCCCGGCAAAAAATCACGCTCCCGAAATAAGATATTCGGGAGCCTATATTTCAGCGCAGACCGGTTATCAGTGAAGTGTCAGGCCGTTGATTTCCACCACGCGCTTTTCCCTGATCGACTGCTCAGCCGCCAGCCCGATCACGACCGCCTTCAGCCCGTCTTCCACCGACACCTTGACGGGCGCCCCTTCCAGCACCGACTGCTGGAAACCGAGGTGCTCGAAATACGTCGATCCATGATGCGCGCCGAGGCTAAGCAGTTTTTCATCTACCTCGACGGTGCGCCGCACGGGACCCTTCGGGTCACGCGGACTCACCACCAGTTCCGCCTGCCGCTCACCGCGTCCCGGCCAGTGCTTGCCCGCGCCCGGCACGAAGCACTCCACCTTGCCTTTGGCGCCCACCGCCGCGAACTCTTCCTGCCAGTACGCACCATCCGCGAACATGCACAGATCGAGACTCGCGCGCCGCCCGCTCTTGAACTCGACCACCACGTACGCGTTATCGATCATGTCGGGTACGTTGCCTTCGTACGATTCGTCGCGATGATTGACGTCGGCTGCCCCCGAAGCGAACACGCGCACCGCTTCATCATCGACGATCAGGCGCATCAGATCGAAGAAATGGCAGCACTTCTCGACCAGCGTGCCGCCCGTGCGTGCAGCAAAGCGGTTCCAGTTGCCGACCTTGGTCAGGAAAGGATGGCGATGCTCGCGGATCGAGAACATTTTCAATTCGCCAATCTGCCCGGCATGGATCTCGTCGATCATCGCCGTGAGCGGCGGCATGTAGCGGTATTCCATGCCGACCCACAACGGCGCACGATACCCTTCTGCTGCCTCGGCGAGATGACGGCAATCGGCAATGGTCGTGCAGATTGGCTTTTCGATCAGCGTCGGGTAAGCCGTCGGCGCACTGAGAATGTCTTCGAGAACGGCGCGATGCGTATCGTTCGGCGTGGCCACAACCAGCACGTCGCAAGCCTTGCTTTTCAGCAGATCGCGATGATCGGCAAACACCTGCACGTCGCGTCCCAAGGTCTTCGTGGCCGATGCAATCGACTCCGCATGCGGATCCGCCAGCGCCGTCACCATCGCGTTCGGCAGCAGCGCGATATTGCGAAGATGCTCCTGTCCCATCATGCCGGCACCGATCACGCCGTATCTCAAAGGCTCAGTCATGGAATCTCCTTCAGTGTAGAAGCGTGTGCGAATCCGCACACGCAGGAATGGTCAGAACGACGTGCGCAGGCCCACCGTCACCGCCCACGGATCGAAGCCTGGCGTCACAGTCGAATAGGTTGAATTGAGCAGCGCGAAGCCCTGCGTCGAATGGCTGTTGTTGGTGATCATCGACGCGTAGCCATACAGTTGCGTGCGCTTCGACAGAAAGTACACATAGCCCGCGTTGTAGGCCATTGCACGTGCCTCAGCGTTCTCGATGCGGCGCGCCACGCCCAGTTCGATATCGCCAGGTCCCGCCGGAATCTTCGCGTTGACGAGAAACGCCGACGCAAACCAGTTGGTCGCGTCCGTGCGCTTCGAATAGATATAGTTCACGCCGACAAAATTGCCGCTGTAGCCGTACGTTGCAGCAAACACATGCGTGAGTTGCGACGACGCCGTCAAGGTACTCGTGTTCGCGTAGTACTGGTAGCGGTTGAAGCCGTAGCCGAGCATCATGCCGAAGCGCTGGTACATCACGTTCGCGCCGATGTTGCGCCCGTCCGCCGTCTGTCCCGACGCATTCTGCGCGCCGAACGAATAGCCGATTTCGCTCGACAGCCCGTTGATGTTCGGCGTGCGATAGCGCACCGCATTCGGATAGAAGCCACCCGTACCCGATTTGCCGAGCGTCGTCGTATGTTCGAGCGACATGATCGCGGCGGGATTCGACAAGCCATACGTCGCGACGTCCGAAGCGAGGAACACCCAGTAAATCGGCAGGTACATGTAGCCTGCATCGATGCTGCCGTAAGTATTGCTCGACAAACCCACCGACGCGCCACGATTGAACATCGTCGAGCCGCCGCCTACACCTGTATAGGTGTTGAAGCCCGTTTCGAGCTGGAAGTTCGCGCGATAGCCACCGCCCAGATCCTCGCTGCCGCGAAAACCGAAGCGCGACGCCTGCAGATTGCCGCTCGCCGCCATCGCTGTCGCGCCCACTGTGTTGTTGAACTTGCCGTACTGCACAGCCGAATCGACGATACCGTACAGCGTGAGCGTCGATTGCGCCCACGCAGCCGTGTGTCCCGCTGTCGCCAGTGTCGCAGCCACTGCGCCGTTTCGCAGGCACGAGCGCGCCCACGCGCCCTTTTTCAGGCACTTTTTCGTGTGAAGCATCAGAAAGTCTCCAGATTCCTTTGGTTTTAGTGGTTCTTCTAGTGATGACGCGAGAGCGAGTGGCTGCCGTCCGTCTAGCCGACGACCGACACCTGCGCGAGTCCTGCATCGACGATCAGGTTCTGGCCCGTGATCGCCGCCGCTTGCGGACTCGCGAGAAACAGCACCGAATCCGCGATATGCGCGGGCTCGACGCGGAACTTCAGGCACTGCAAATCGAGAAACTGCTGATCCGAGGCAGGATCGCGCCACAGTGCAGTTTGTCGCGGCGTGACGACGGCGCCGGGCAACACCGCGTTCACGCGAATGCCGCCGTCGCCGAGTTCGCGTGCGAGCGTGCGCGTGATGCCGGAGATCGCGGCTTTCGATGCCGTGTAGCCGATCAGATTAGGCCGTCCACGCAGCCATGAAATCGAGCCGAGATTGACGATCGAACCGCCGCCCGCTGCGCGCATGCCCGGTGCAACGCGTTGCGTTGCGAATACGTGATGAGTCAGATTGACGGCGAGCATCTCGTTCCACATCTCGACGGACAGATCGTCGAGTGCATGGCGCGTGTCGCGGCCCGCGTTGTTCACCAGCGTGCGGATCGGTCCCAGTGCGCGAGCCGCGTCATCGAGCACCGTGCGATACGCGTCGATGTCGCGCACATCGCAGCGTGCAAACCAGGGGCGCACACGCCTGACAGACGACGCATCGCCGCCCGTGCTGCCGAGCCGCTCGCATAGCGCATGACCGGCCTGTTCATCGAGATCGCAAAAGGCCACTTGCGCGCCTTGTTCCCAGAATGCTTCGACGATCGCTTCGCCGATGCCCGACGCGCCACCCGATACGAACGCGACTTGCCCGGCCAGTGCCGGATATAGCGGACGGGTTGAATTCATGACTCGCTCCTGATTGATTCGGTATTCAGCGCCTGCATCGACATGACGACGCCTGCTTCAAGTGTTTCGCCGCGCGCGAGCACATGCATCGGCGGCTCGTTGCCGTTCAGCGCGTTGTTCGCATGGCTGACGGGTTCGAAGGCGAAAAACGGCTGACCTGCGGGACGGAACAGCACGGCGCAGCGCAACGCATCGCTCGCCTCGATGACAACGCGATGGTCTGGCGTGTCGATATGCGCGCTTCGGCTCCAGCCGGTAAAGCAGTTATCGACCACGGTGTCGTCCATCGGACCGAACTGTGGCGGGCGCGCGGCCTCGCATGGCAGATCGTTCGCGTCGCTGACCAGCATCGAGGTCCATGCGGTGCGCAGATGCGTGGCGCCCGTCGCTGTATCGAGTGGAAAGAACGGATGCCATCCCAAACCGCACGGCGCGCTGCGCGTGTCGGTGTTGGTGATGCGCAAGTCGAGCCGCAACGCATTGCCGTCGATTGCGATGCACTGCTGCGCTTCGAACGCGAACGGCCAATGCTCATCCGGTGTGTGCGTGAGCCGCATATCGACTGCATTCGCAGCGCTTGCGTGCACAGACCACGCGCGCTGAAACCCGACACCGTGAATCGCATGCGAGATGCCCGCCAGATTCTTCGCCAGCGCGTGACGCGTATCGCCGAACCTGAACGAACCGAACGCGATGCGATTCGAAAACGGCACGAGCGGATAGCACGCCGTCTTGCGCACATTGCCTGCTGCCAGTTCAGCAGCAGGCGTTGGCCGCAGCACGTCGCGGCCACGCCAGCGCGCATCGATGATCGCGCCGCCAAGCGAAGGCGCGACGCGCACCTGCCAGGCGTCGTTACTCAGCGACAACAGTTCGGTTGCGCTCGACATGATCAGTAAGGTCCACCCGCATTCGCGTTCGCCTTCACCTGATCGAATTCGGCGATAAATGCATTCGCCTGCCGCATCATCATGCCCATGTCGGATGCAATCGCGACGTAGTCGTAACCCATCTCGACAAACTCGCGCACCATCGCGGGCGTCGGTCCGACAATGCCGATCGGCATGCCGATCGCGTTCGCGCGGCGTGCGCAATCGGCGAGCGCGGCGCGCACTTCGGCATCGGCGAGATTGCCGATCTTGCCCATCGCCGCCGACAGATCGCCCGGCCCGACGAACAGCGCATCGACGCCCGGCACAGCGGCAATCGCTTCGAGTTGCGCGACGGCTTCGGGCGTTTCGAGTTGCACGATGCACGCCGTCGCTTCGTTGGCGCGCGTGCCGAATTCGCTCCACGTGCCATAACGGCTCGCACGATGCATGGCCGCAAAGCCACGCGTGCCGAGCGGCGGGAACTTGATCGATGCGACGGCTGCACGCGCTTCTTCCGGGCTTTGCACGTAAGGGAACATCAGCGTCGGCGCGCCCATGTCCAATGCGCGCTTCGCGAGCGTCGCATCGTTGCGTGCAATGCGCACGATGGGCGCTGCGCCACCGCATTCGACCGCCTGCAGCATATGCAGCACATCCGTGAATTCGAGCGGTGCGTGTTCCATGTCGATCAGCAGCCAGTCGAAGCCTGCATGTCCGAATGCTTCCGCCGATGCCGCCGAACCCGACATCAACCATGTGCCGAGCGGTTTGACGCGCATCGCGCTGTTGTCGCTACGTTGGATCGCGTCACGAAACGCATTGCGCGTGGGATCTTTCTTGATGCTGTTAGCCATGTCGTTATGTCCTGTGTTCAGAAAATCGACGGTTCGACGGGTTCTTCGAAGCCTGTGAGAAAGTCGAAGTCGCAACCTTTGTCCGCCTGCGAAACGCGCTCGATATAGAGCCGGATGTAGCCGCGCTTGCGCGGCGCGGGCGGCGCGCGCCAGTCTTCGCGGCGGCGCGCGAGTTCTTCGTCGGACAGCACCACATCAAGGCGCCCCGCTTCGACATCGAGTTCGATCATGTCGCCCGTGCGAATCAGCGCGAGTGGGCCGCCTGCCGCCGCTTCGGGCGCGACGTGCAGCACACAGGTGCCGTAGTGCGTGCCGCTCATGCGTGCATCGGAGATGCGCACCATGTCGCGCACGCCTGCTGCGAGCAGCTTTTTAGGAATCGGCAGATTGCCCCATTCGGGCATGCCGGGCGCGCCGATCGGACCGCCGCCGCGCAACACCAGCACCGTGTTCGCATCGACATCGAGATCGGGCGCATGAATCTTCGTGTTCATCTCGGCAATCGAATCGAACACGAGGGCGCGCCCGCGATGCTTCATCAGATGCGGGCTGGCAGCGCTCGGTTTGATGACGGCGCCATCCGGCGCAAGATTGCCGCGCAGCACGCCGAGCGCGCCGCGTTCGCTGACGGGATCGGTCAACGGACGGATTGCATCTTCGCCTTGCGGACGCTGACCCGCTTCGAAGCGCGCGATGTTCTCGCCGAGCGTTGCGCCCGTCACCGTGACGCAGTCGAGCGTCAGATATTCCTTCACGCCGCTGAGCAACGCAGGCAGGCCGCCCGCGTAATAGAAGTCTTCCATCAGGCGCTTGCCGGACGGGAACACGTCGGCGAGCACCGGGATGTTCTTGCCGATGCGCGCGATATCGTCGAGCGTCAACGGCACGTTGCCGCGGCCTGCAATCGCAATGGTGTGGATCGCTGCGTTGGTCGAACCGCCCAGCGCCATATACGTGACCACGCCGTTCTCGACCGACTTGCGATTGAAGAAACGGCTCGGCTTCAGGTCTTCCCACACCATGCCGACAATGCGCTCGCCGCTCGTCGAGCACATACGTGTATGCGACGAATCCATCGCGGGAATGCTGGTCGCGCCAGGCAGCGTGAAGCCCATCGCCTCGACGATCGACGTCATCGTGCTGGCCGTGCCCATCGTGTTGCAGGTGCCGGGCGCGCGCGTCATGCGCGCTTCGAGCGAGATCCACTCGGGCTGTTCGATGTTGCCCGCCACGTACTCGTCCCAGAACTTCTTCGTATGCGTGCCTGCGCCGACTGCCTGACCGCGATGACGGTCGTTGAGCATCGGGCCTGCCGGCACGAAGATGCACGGCAGATCCGCCGACAGCGCACCCATCAGCAGGCCAGGCGTGGTCTTGTCGCAACCGCCCATCAGCACGGCGCCGTCGATAGGCAGCGAGCGCAGCAGTTCTTCCGTTTCCATCGCGAGGAAGTTGCGGTAGATCATCGTGGTCGGCTTGACCATCACTTCGCCGAGCGACATCGCGGGCAACTCGAACGGCATGCCGCCCGCCTGCAGGATGCCGCGCTTGACGGCTTCCGCGCGCTCACGCAAATGCGCGTGACACGGCGACAGATCGCTCCATGTATTGATGATGCCGATCACCGGCCGCGACATGAACTCTTCGCGGCGCAAACCCATTTGCTGCAGACGCTGACGATGCGCGAACGAGCGCATGTCATCGGGTGCGAGCCAGCGCTGGCTGCGCAGTTCGCTGAGTTGTTTGAGCTTTTGTTGCACGATATTCACGCCGTGATAGAACGAAGTTGAGAGGATGCCGCGCTGACCTTGGTCTTCGTGTTCGCCTTCGCGCTCGCGTTCGTGACGGCGGGCGCGACGAGACTCGCGCCAGCAATCGCCAGCAGTACGAACACCACGCGCCGCACGGCGGCCGGCGACCAGTTAGGCGGATAGCGGCGCGCGAGCCACGTGACGATCAGCACGATCGGCAATGCTTCGACGCTCAATGCGAGCGACGCCGCATCGAAGCGCCCTTGCGCCAGCACGATGACGAGCCGCAGCACGGCATTGACGGCGAACAGCAGCACCAGCGTGTCGCGCACGACCACGCGATCGAGCGGCTGGCGATACAGATGGAACACCATCGGCGGACCGGCGCTGGCGAACACGCCGCCCATCACGCCGGAAATGCAGCCGTAAAACGCGAACGTACCGGGCGATGCAAGCTGTGCACGCGGCTTCGCCTGCACGACCAGCAACAGGCTGCACGCGAGGATCGCGAGTCCGAGCGCGAAGCGCACCACGCCGATGGCGTTATCGGATAGCCACGCCAGCAGGCAGGCGCCCATCGCCACGCCGACCAGACTGCTGCCATACGAAGGCGTCAGCAGACGGCGCGGCAGCGCGGGCACGCCGCGCACCAGCAACGCGGCGTTGGCGAGCACCATCACCGTGACCACGTTCGCGGCAACGGGCAATGGCGCAAGATGAAACACGGCGACGAGACCGAGCAACACCAGACCGAACGCGAAACCCGTGAGGCTCTGCGTGAACGTCGCAGTCGCGACGCACACGGCAAACAGCAGATGGTGGAGGAACGGACTGAGGCTCACGCTGCGTCCTTTGCCAGCGCGAGCAATTGCGCTTCGCGTGCGGCGCCGGCGCGCACGAACACGGGCGGCTCGCCGAGCGGTGCGGCCACTTCGATGGACTGGCCGCCGTCGTAGCGCGTGCCGCTCCACAGATGCGTCCACGCATCGCCTTGCGGCAGATACACGCGCCATTGCTCAGCACCTGCTGCATGAACCGGCGCGACCAGCAGATCGCGGCCATACAGGTACTGATCCTGAATCGCGTAAGTCGCGCGATCGTGCTCGTAATGCAGAAACAGCGGACGCTGCAGCGGCAGACCGCGCGCCGCCGCTTCATCGACGAGTCCTTGCACGTAGGGCTTCAACGCAACGAAGACACGCGTCATGCGCGCGAAGTGGGCGAGCACATCGGCGTCCTGCCAGAACTGGAAGTTTTCGTCGGGACGATTGCCTTCGTGCGTGCGCATCATCGGCGTGAAGGCGGCCATTTCGGCCCAACGCTGGAACAGCTCCGGCGTGCGCCGGTTGCCGAACAGACTCGTATAACCGCCGATATCGCTATGGTGGTACGCGTTGCCGAGCAGCCCCGACGACAGCGCGCCGCAGATCACCGTCTGCAAGCCATCGTGACGCGTGAAATCGACGGATTGATCGCCGGCCCACAACAGCGGGCAATGCGCCTGCACGCCCGTATAACCCGCGCGCATGAAGAACACGGCATCGCCGGTGCGGCCCGCGTCTTCGATCGCACGCGCATTGACCTCGGCCCACAGCGTCGGCCACGCGTTGTGCATCAGCTTCGCGTCGATGCCGTTCGCGAGCGTGACGTCCGTCGGCAGGTATTCACCGAAGTCTGCCATCCAGCCGTCGAGGCCCTGGTTCAGCATCTCGTCGCGAATCACGCGCTGCTCGAACCAGCGCGACGCCGCCGGATTCGTGAAGTCCACCACGCCGCAATCGAACTCGCCGAAATCGACCAGATAGTCGCTGCCATCTGCGCGCGTGGCCAGATAGCCGGCGGCTTTGGCTTCGACATACAGCGTGCCGTCATTACACAGATACGGGTTCACGTAGCCGAGAAAACGCACGCCATCGGCGTTGAGTTGCTTCACCCATTCCGCGTGCTGCGGATAGCGCGTTTCGTTCCAGCGCCAGTCCCAGAAGAGACGCTTGCCAAACGAAGTCTGGCGAATGCCGACCCAGTCTTCGCACCACAGACCGCTCACCTTGAGGCCCGCCGCGCGGCTCTGCTCCATGATGGCTTGCGCATGTTCGCGGCCATTTTTCAGGCCGAGAATCGCGCCGTCCATCACCCATGCAGGCAACGCGGGCTGACGGCCAAAGCGTTGCGAAATGCGTTCGACGAGCGCGACGAAGTCATCGGCAATCAGGAATTCGAGCCGCTCAGGAACGGCCCAGAATTGCAGTTCATGCCGCTCGGGATGACGGAAATCGAAATCGGCATAAGCCGTGGTTTCAGCGTGCAGACAGTACTTCTGCGACGACACGAAAGTCGGCTGCGGATAGTTCGTGTTGTAGTAATCGCCGCCCGACTTCGACGTCGTATCGGCCTGCCAGGTCAGATGCGTGCTCTTGTCACGGCCAACGCCCGGCTCCGAGGTCCACAGCGGATAACTGCGGCCACGCAGATCGAAGTACGACATCTGCTCGCCGCAGCCCCACACATGTTCGTTGCTCTGCGCAGGCACGCGCCACCACACTCGGTTGATCTCGCCGTTTGCCGCCGTCAGCGCCAGTTGCACGCCATGCGTTGTGCGGCTGGCGATGAAAGTCAGCTCGGCGTCGGCTTGCGCGTCGCGCGCCAGTTCCACGCGCGCGCTGCCATCGTCGAGCAGGGTCAGCCGCGCGTCGCGCAGCGCCACGCGTTCTTCAACGTAATCGCTGATGTCGAAATTGCCGCGATACATGTCGATCGTCTCGACGCCATGTCCCACGAACACAGCGGGTGCATCCGGCGCATGTTCGAAAAGCGTGCGGCCCGCGGCGCGCAACACGAGCTTGCCGCCCGCTTCTTTCTGCCAGTTCATCAGCTTTACCTTGCTATTACGTTGAGTTGATACGGTTTCGTTACGGCGCGCTCAGTGTCCGTTGGACTCGCTGGGCGACTGGCTCCACGCCAGCGCACGCTCACCCGCCGATGCACGGCGCCGGAACAGTGCGATCAAGGCGACGGCCACACACCAGGTCAGCGCGATCAGCACTTCGTATTGCGTCGTCACGCCGCCTTGGCGCGCCACGCCGATCGGCGAGAAGGTCAGGTAGATGCTGACCAGCATCGCGATCAGGAACACGCTCATCGTGCTGGCGTGACGCCATGGCGTGAGGTCGCCCGTTTGCCGCGATTGCGGCTCATATGCCGTGGCACGGCGATGACGTTGACCGAGCACCAGCATCAGCGCCACTTCGCACACGAACAGGATGCCCATGATGTGAATGAAGTTGATGCCGAGCAGCTTGTCGACCTGGAACACGAGAATGCCGAGCGTGTAGACGATCACATGCAGCAGCAGCACCATCTTTGCGGGGAATGCGCCGATCTTCTTGCTGAAGAAGCCCACCAGCACGACCGCGATAATCGGAATGTTGTAGAAGCCGGTGAAGCGGCGCATCACTGTATAGATGCCGTCCGGTGCGTACATCAGCAGCGGCGCGACCAGCAGCGACACCACGGCGATCACCACGCTTGCCGTCTTGCCCACGCGGATCAGCTTTTCATCGCTGGCTTCCGGCTTCCACACGCGGTAGAAATCGAATGCGATCAGCGTTGCCGTACTGTTGATCACCGCATTGAAGTGGCTCATCACGGTGCCGAACAGCACGGCGATAAAGAAGCCTTTCGCCCACCACGGCAGCACGTCGGTGACGAGTTGCGGATACGCGAGGTCCGGACGGCTCAACGGATGCGACGCATACAGGTGATACGCAACCACGCCCGGCAGCATCATGATGAGCGGCACAAGCAGCTTCATCAGACCCGACAGCAGCACGCCCTTTTGCCCTTCGGCGAGGCTCTTTGCTGCGAAGGTGCGCTGCACGATGGCCTGATTCGTACACCAGTAGAAGAGATTCGCGAAGATCATCCCCGTGAACAGCGTGCCGAACGGCACGGAGTCGTGCGGGCCGCCAATGGCGGAGAGTTTCTCGGGCGCCACCGTCGCGACGGTATGCACGCCGGCGAGAAAATCGCCATGGCCGAGCGCAAACAGACCGAGCACGGGCACCAGCAGACCTGCGACCAGCAGACCGACACCGTTGATCGTGTCCGACACGGCCACCGCGCGCAGCCCGCCGAAAATCGCATACAACGCGCCGATGATCCCCGACATCCACACGAGAATCGTGATCGTCGCCGGATACGACGTGCCCAGCAGCGCCTGCACGCCGAACACCTGGTTGAAGGTGATCGCGCCGAGATACAGGCCCGACGGATTCGCAACCAGCATGTAGCCGATCACGAAGAACGCACTGACCACGCGCCGCGTAGTCGAATCAAAGCGTTCTTCGAGAAACTGCGGCAAGGTCGAGAAGCCGCCGCGAAGGTATCGCGGCAGAAAGAACATTGCGAGCGCGACGGTCGCAATCGCAGCCGTGCATTCCCACGCCATCGCCGAGAGATTGTGCGCGTAGGCATCGCCGTTCAGACCGACCATCTGCTCGGCGGACAGGTTGGTCAGCATCATCGAGCCCGCAATGAACCAGCCAGTCAGCCCGCCGCTTGCCATGAAGTAGCCGCGCGCGCCGTGATCCTTCGCGCGGCGCGTGAACAGGTACGACACGAAGCCGACCAGCGCGGTGAAAAAAGCAAAACTCAGTATGGTGAAAATCATTGTCTCCTCGTCCCTTTGAGGTTGTCGTCGGGCTTCGTGCGGGCGATGCGCCTGGCAACCTGCGCCGCTATTTTCGCAGCGCTGCGATTTCAGTGCGAAATTTGCAGCGCTTTGTAAGGCTCGCCGTTCAGCCAGCCATCACGCCACGTGCATGCACAGGTATTTCATTTCGAGGTATTCGTCGATACCGTATTTTGAACCCTCGCGCCCGAGGCCTGACTGCTTGACGCCGCCAAACGGCGCTTCCGCTGTCGAGATCAGCCCCGTGTTGATGCCGACCATGCCGAACTCCAGCGCTTCCGCCACGCGCCAGACGCGCGCCATATCGCGGGTGTAGAAGTAGCTGGCAAGGCCGAACTCGGTGTCATTGGCGAGCGCGATCACGTCCTGCTCGTCGGTGAAACGCATCACGGGCGCGACCGGGCCGAAGATCTCTTCACGCGCCACGCGCATCGACGGCGTGACGTGGGTGAGCACGGTCGGCGCGTAGTAACGCCTGGTCTGATCGCTGCCCAGCGCCAGCGCTTCGCCGCCGCACAGCACCTTCGCACCTTGCGTGCGCGCATCGTCGACCAGTTCGCCGATCTTGGACAACGCACGCGCGTCGATCAGCGGACCGATCTGCGTCGAAGGCTCACGTCCGTCGCCGCAACGCAGCGCCTGCACGCGCGTCGCGAGCTTATCGATGAAGGCTTCGTAGATGCCGGCTTGCACGTAGAAACGGTTCGCGCACACGCAAGTCTGGCCGGCGTTGCGGTACTTCGAAATCAGTGCGCCTTCGATCGCCGCATCGAGATCCGCGTCGTCGAACACGATGAACGGCGCATTGCCGCCCAGTTCCAGCGACAGCTTCTGGATATGCCGCGCGCCTTGCTCCATCAGCCGCGCGCCGATACCCGTCGATCCCGTGAACGACAGCTTGCGCACAATCGGATTGCCCGTCAGCTCTTCGGCGATCGGTTGCGGATCGCCCGTCACGACGTTGAGCACGCCAGCCGGAATGCCCGCGCGCTCGGCGAGCGCAGCCAGAGCGAGTGCCGAAAACGGCGTCTGCGATGCGGGCTTGAGCACCATCGTGCAGCCCGCTGCGAGCGCCGGACCGGCCTTGCGCGTAATCATCGCGGCGGGGAAATTCCACGGCGTGATCGCGGCGCACACACCGACGGGCTGGCGGATCGTCAGCAGACGCCGGTCATTCGACGGCGTCGCGATCACATCGCCATCCACACGGCGCGCCTCTTCCGCAAACCATTCGATAAAGCTCGCCGCGAACGCGATCTCACCCTTCGCTTCGGCGAGCGGCTTGCCCTGCTCCGCCGTCATCAGCAACGCGAGGTCGTCCTGATGGTCGAGCATCAGATCGTGCCACTTGCGCAGCAGCGTCGCACGCTCCTTGGGCGTCAGCGCGCGCCACGCGGGCAGCGCGGCTTGCGCTGCGTCGATGGCTTCGCGCGTTTCGACGGCCGTCATCGACGGCACACTGGCAATCAGCGCGCCCGTAGCGGGATCGGTGACGTCGAAGCTGCGGCCATCGCGCGCCGTGCGCCATTCGCCGCCGATCAGGCATTGCGTGCGCAACAGAGTGGGGTCTTTCAGATCAGGCATGTCAGGTTCCGTCGATAGAAAATTCATACCGATGCGCGCCAGCGCGGTTCGGGCAATCCCGGCACTTGCGTGCGCATGGCGAAGAGTCCGCCCGCCAGCGGCTCGCGTTCGAGTTCCTCGGCGCTGCGTCCGGCGCGCGCCGTCGTGATGTAGAGCGTGCGCAGATCGTCGCCGCCGAACGCGCACATCGTCGGGCAGCGCACGGGCAACGGATACACCGCATCGACGCTGCCGTCCGGCGCGAAGCGGACCACGCGCCCGCCTTCGTAGAACGCGCTCCAGTAGTAGCCTTCGGCGTCGATCGCGGCGCCGTCGGGGCGGCCACGGTCGCTCGCCGTCGGCTGGATGCGGGCCCACACTTCGGCTTCGCCTGTTGCGCCCGTTGCGAGGTCATACGCGCGGCGGTAGATCGTGAAGTTGGGTGTGTCGGAGTGATAGAGCCAGCGGTTGTCCGGGCTGAACGCCAGTCCATTCGACGTCAGCAGACCCGCTGCCAGCGCGTCGAGCTTGCCGTCTGCGAAGCGGTACAGGTGCGCGTTGCCGCCTGCCTTCGGTTCATCGATGGTGCCCGCGAAAAAGCGGCCTGCCGCGTCGCAACGTCCATCGTTGAAGCGGCTCGTGCGCACGTCTTCCGGGTTGGCAGCGAGTTGGCCCGTCGGGCGCGCAGCCTCGTCGAGCATCCACATGCCCGAGCGCAGCCCGGCGATAAAGCCACCGCCCTCGCGCAGCGCAAAGCAGCCGATGTGCTCCGGCAGCGCAAACGTCTGATCCACACCCGTCGCGGGATCGAAGCGGTGCAGCGCCGGTTCGAGAATATCGACCCAGTACAGCACGCGCTCGCGCTCATCCCAGCGTGGGCATTCGCCGAGTTCGGCACGGGCGTCGAGGACGCAGCGGGGATCGGAAGAAGACATGTCACCGTAAGCTGTTTAGGGCGCATCGCTAAAATCGCAGCGCTGCGAAATAATAGCGCTACGATTCTGGAGACCGATACCAGGGTTAGTGCGGAGACAATGACTCGTTGCGCTGCGTCAATTACAATATAAGCTCCGCGCCGATGGTGGCGCCTGCCCTTCCCACCGCTTGCAGCCCATGTCTCAGACAGCCAAGGCACCGCGCTCCCGGCGCAGCACCAACCGGGTCACGATGGACGACGTCGCCGCCCGTGCGCGCGTGTCGGCCAGTTCCGTTTCGCTGTTCCTGCGCAATCCCGAGGCGGTGTCGCCACGTATCGCGCCGCGCATCAAGCAGGCCATCGACGTGCTCGGCTACGTGCCGAACCTGCTGGCGGGCAGTCTCGCCGCGGCGCGCACGCGCGCGATCGGCGTGGTGGTGCCATCGCTCGGCAACGCGTTCTTTTCCGCGACGGTCGCGGCGATGCAGACCGAGTTCGACCGCCACGGCTATCAGTTGCTGCTCGGCGCGACCGAATACCAGCCGGGCCGCGAAGCGGATCTCGTGCGCACGTTCCTGTCGTGGTCGCCCACGGCGCTGGTCGTGACTGGCTGCCGTCACGACGACGAAACCCGCGCGCTGCTGCGTAGCGCACGCGCGCCCGTGGCGGAAATGTGGGAACTCGGCGATCAGCCGTTCGACCTGCAGGTGGGTTTCTCGCACTACGCAGCGGGCGAAGCCGTCGCGCGTCACATGCTGGAAATCGGCGCGCGCCGCGTGGCGTTCATCGGCGCGCGCATGGCGAGCGACGTGCGCGCACGGCAACGCTGCGAAGGGTTCAGCCGGGAAATGCTGAAGGCGGGCATCGAAGCGCGCATCGAAGACGTACCGGGCGATGCATCGCCACAAACGGGCGCACACGCGCTGGCCGACATTCTGCAGAACATGCCGGACGTGGACGCCATCGCCTGTTCGAACGACGTGATCGCCCTTGGCGTGCTGTTCGAAGCGCAGCGGCGCGGCATCCCGATTCCGCAGCAACTGCGCGTGGCCGGGTTCGGCGACTTGCCGTTCAGCGAAGAATGCGTGCCGCCGCTCACCACGGTTCAGCCGCGCGCAAACGAGATCGGCCTGCGCATCGCGCAGGAACTGATGGAGCGCACCGACCACGAACCCGCCGACGACATCGAGCCGCGTATCGTCGATGTCGGCTTCGAACTGGTCGTGCGGGCCAGCACGTCAAACGTCTTGACCGATCACGACGCGTAATCGGACGCGGTCAGCGGCGACGTCTGCACAGTCGGACGCGCCTCGCGCGCAAACAACCGGCGGCATGCCGCGCGATTCTGCGCGCTGCCCGTCGCAAACGACACCGAATCGCACATCGCCGTCGCACCATTGCCGGAATGGCCGGCTGCGGGGCTGGCTGGCTGCAAGGTGCTGGCGTTCGCGGCACTCGCTGCCAGCAGCAAGGTCAATGCAAATGGCTTGAAAATCGTCATGGCTTTTCGCGCTGGATCCCTTGTCGCACAAGGCCTGGCGCGCCTCTCACTACAGTCTTTGAAGTCTAGCAGTTGCCCGTGCGGACTTCACAGAAGGGCCGCTGCAAAAGACTCTTGAAGAACGCGGAACGATCTCGCGCGCAGGCGCCCTGTCCGACCTCGCTGCAGTGCACATCCGTTTTGCGTTAAAATGTACGAACTAGTTAGTTCTATGTGAATTTGCGCTGTTCCTGCAACGCGCATCTCCTCACATCGCACGCGTCGCGCCCAGCCATCGCCCGGTGCGCGCCTGTGCCAAACCATCACGATGGATTCCATCGCGCGTCGACTTTCCGGCGGGCTGCGCGCGCACGCGCGCGGCCCGTGGCGTTTCGCGCGCGCTCACTTTGCGTACCCATGAAAACAAGCCATGTCCAAGCAACCTCAAACTAAGCCCATATCGACGGGCGCCCGCGTCGGCCTGATGCTCGCTGGCGGCGTTGGCCTGCTGCTCGGCCTGTACTTCGCGATCGGCGGCGCGCTGCTCATCGCGCGTGGCGGCAGTGCGTACTACCTGCTGATGGGACTCGCCGTGTGCGCAACGGGTATCCAGCTGGCGCGCCGCAAGCCTTCCGCCTGCGTGATCTTCGCGCTGGTGATCGTGGCGACCGTGCTGTGGGCCATCTGGGAAAGCGGCTTCGATTTCTGGCCGCTGCAGACGCGCATTTTCATGTTCACGATACTCGGCATGCTGCTCGCGCCCGTCTATCCCGCGCTGCGCCGCCTTCAGGGACTAAGCCCGGCGAAAGGCGCGGCATGGGTGGCGAGCCTCGTGCTGCTCGCGTGCAACGCGGGCTTCGTGTACGGCATGTTCGTGCCGCATGGAACGTTCGGCGTGGAGGCCCGTGCGGCTGCGGGCGCAAATGGTGACAACGGAAGCGGCGACTGGTCCGCATACGGGCACTCGGCAGGCGGCGACCGCTTCGCCGGCTACACACAGATCAACCGCGACAACGTGAAGAACCTGCAGGTCGCGTGGACCTACCATACGGGCGACGTGCCCGTCAGCCCTGGCGGTGGCGGTGCGGAAGACCAGCAAACGCCGCTGCAGATCGGCGATACGCTGTTCCTGTGCTCGCCGCACAACACCGTGATCGCCGTCGATGCCGCCAGCGGCCACGAAAAATGGCTTCACGCCTTCCCGACCAAAACCACCGTCTGGGTACGCTGTCGCGGCCTCGCGTATTTCGACGCGACGAAGCCCGTGCAACAGCCGAACGTCGCCGGTTCGACGCCCGTCACGCCCGTTGTGGTCCCCGATGAACACGCTGCCTGCCGCCGCCGCATCTACATGAACACGATCGACGCGAAGCTCGTCGCGCTCGATGCAGACACCGGCAAGCTGTGCGCCGACTTCGGCAGCAACGGCGTGATCGATCTCAAGGCGGGCCTCGGCAGCGCGGCAAGTCCGCTGTACGAACTGACTTCGCCGCCCACCGTGGCGGGCACCACCGTCGTGGTCGGCGGCCGGGTGGCCGATAACGTGTCGCTCGACATGCCGGGCGGCGTGATACGCGGCTTCGACGTGATGACGGGCGCCATGAAGTGGGCGTTCGACCCCGGCAATCCGCAGGACAAGCAGGCGCCTGCGGCCGGCAAGACCTTCACGCGCTCGACGCCGAACGTGTGGGCGCCGATGTCGTACGACGCGACATCGAATACGGTGTATATGCCTGTCGGCAGCGCGGCAATCGACCTGTGGGGCGTGAAGCGCACGAAGCTCGACGAATCGTATGGCGCGTCGATCCTCGCGCTCGACGCGACTACCGGCATCGAAAAGTGGCACTTCCAGACCGTCCATCACGATCTGTGGGACTACGACGTGCCGATGCAACCGACACTCGTCGATTTCCCTGTCGATGGCAAGACGGTGCCTGCGCTGATCGTCGGCACGAAGATGGGCCAGCTGTTCGTGCTCGACCGTCAGACGGGCAAGCCGCTCACGAAGGTGATCGAGCAGCCGGTCAAAGCCGCGACGATCCCGAACGAACCGTATGCGAAGACGCAGCCGCTGTCGGTCGGCATGCCGCAGATCGGAGCGGAAGTACTGAAAGACGCCGACATGTGGGGCATGACGCCCATCGACCAGATGATGTGCCGCATCACCTTCCGCGGCATGCGCTACGACGGCCTGTTCACCGCGCCGGATACGGATACGTCGCTCAGCTTCCCCGGCTCGCTCGGCGGGATGAACTGGGGCGGCCTGTCGTACGATCCGAACGCGGGCATGATCTACGCGAACGACATGCGCCTCGGCCTGTGGGTGCATCTTGTGAAGGAAGACCGCAAGGCAGGCACGTCGAACGGTAATGAAGCGGTGAATGCCGGCATGGGTGCCGTGCCGCTCGGTGGCACGCCGTACTCGGTGACGAAGGACCGCTTCTTCTCGCCGCTCGGCATTCCGTGCCAGAAGCCGCCGTTCGGCAGCCTGACGGCCATCGACCTGAAGACGCGCAGCATTGCGTGGCAGGTGCCGCTCGGCACGGTGAAGGACACGCGTCTGTGGGGCGTGCAGATGCATATGCCTACGCCGATCGGCATGCCGACTATCGGCGGCTCGCTCAGCACGGGCGGCGGCCTCGTCTTCTTCGCGGCGACGCAAGACTACTATCTGCGTGCATTCGATAGCTCGACGGGCCGCGAGGTCTGGAAAGCGCGTCTGCCCGTCGGCAGCCAGGGCACACCGATGAGCTACGTGGTGAACGGCAGGCAGTACATCGTGATCTCGGCGGGCGGCGCGCGCCAGTCGCCGGATCGCGGCGATGACGTGATCGCTTACGCGCTGCCGCAATAATGCGCGTCGTGCAACGCACCAGGATAGCGCTCGCGATATTCGCCGCCTGCGCCGCGAGCGCGCACGCGCAGTCGTCCGTCACGCTCTACGGCGCGCTCGATACCAGCATTGAGATCACCAATCCTGGCGGCGGCTACGTCGCGCGGATGGATTCGGGCGCGTATCGCGGCTCGCGTGTCGGGCTGCGCGGCGCGGAAGACATCGGCAACGGCGTGCAGATCCTGTTCGATCTGGAGAATGGCTTCAGTTCGGGCAACGGCTCGCTCGCCGTTGCGAACACGATCTTCAACCGTCAGGCGTGGATCGGTGCATCGACGCCGTACGGGACCGTGCGCGTCGGCCGCCAGTACTCGCCCATCTACATTCCGTTCAAGGGGCAACTCGATGCCTTCGGCGCAGGCACCATCGCATCGGGACTCGACAACCTGTCGAAGATCACGCCGTACGCGAGCAATGCCGTCACGTATCTGTCGCCGGAGTTTCACGGCTTTTCGACCACGCTGATGGCCATGTTGCGCGATGCCCGCGATAACGACGGCAACGGCCTCGCCGGCCATATCGAAACCTTCGCGTGGCGCAACGGGCCATTCCGCATTTCGTATGCGCACCAGCAGACGCACGGCGATGGCGCATTGCGCGCCAACCTGGGCGGCGTGTCGTATGTGTACGGTCCCGTCACCGGCTTCGTGTCGTTCTTCAATGGCGACGGCGGCACGCCGCGTTATCACAACGATGGCGTGTCCGTATCGGCACGCTATGCTGTCACACCGCGATTGCGCGCGTCGCTCGGTTACACGTTTCTGCGCGACCGCTCGGGCGGCGACAACGATGCCGACCAGTTCAGCGCGGCCTGCGAATACGATCTGTCGAAGCGCGTGCTGCTTTACGCCAGCGCGGGCTGGCTGCGAAATCGCGGCGAGGGCGAGTTCACGCTCAAGGGCGTGAACGTGACGGGCCTCACACCATCGTGGCCGGGCGCCGCGGTGCGAGGCGTGCAACTGGGGATGATCGACCGGTTCTAGGCGCCGGCCTTATCCCACTGCGGCGCGAACGCCGGATTCACGAGGCGCTCGTGCTTCGGCAGCGCGGCAATCGTCGCGCGGTCTTCATCGTCGAGACACACATCGAGCGAAGCGAGATTCGAGGTCTGGTTCGCCAGGCCCGCCGCCTTCGGCACGGCAGCGACGTTCGGCTGTTCGAGCAGCCAGGCCAGCGCGATCTGCGTCGGCAGCACGCCGTGCTTGCGTGCGATGGCGGCAATCTCCGCAATCTCCGACACGCGATTGCGCGCGAGCGGACTATACGCCGTCAGCGCCATGTCATGCTGCCTCACGAATTCGAGCAGCTTCGTCTGGCCGAGCGTCACGTGATATTCGACCTGAAGCGCTGCAAGCGGCGCGCCGATCGTCTCGACAGCCTCACGCAACAACGGCAACGGAAAGTTCGCCACGCCGATCGCGCGCGCCAGCCCGCGTTCCTTCAGGCTCACGAGCACATCGAGCGTGCGGCGCAGGTTCATGTCCGGCGTCGGCCAGTGGATCAGGAACAGGTCCACGTAATCGCTTTGCAGATCGCGCAGCGAGCGCTCGAACGAAGCTTGCAGCGCCTGCGGTTCGAGCTGGTCCCACCAGACCTTGCTGGTCACGTGAATCTGCTCGCGCGGTACGGATGTCGCCGCGAGCGCCGCGCCGACCGCATCTTCGTTCTGATAGCCGGCCGCCGTATCGATATGCCGATAGCCGAGTTCGAGCGCCTGCACGACAGCACGCGTGCAGTCTTCGCCCGTCATCGGCCAGGTGCCGAGACCGAGCTTCGGCATGTCGAGGCCGTGCCGGTTGACGATGTGTTCCAAGCGTTGTTTCTCCATCGTTGATAGGGGTGGTTGGGTGCGCGACTGCGTGTCACTCGAAACCGAACAGCCGCCGCGGCGTGTCCCACTGGATCTGACGACGCGTGGCCGCATCGGGGACGATCTGTTCGAACAGCGTCAGCAAGGGTCCGTAATCGAGGCGCTCGGGCGCGCGCAGGAACGGCCAGTCGGAACCCCATACGCAGTGTTGCGGACCGAAGGCGCGCAGCAGCGCATCCGCATAGGGCCACGCATCTTCATACGGATGCGCTTTCGCCGAATACTTTTGCCAGCCCGACAGCTTGACGCTCGCGCGGCCGGAATCGGCCAGTTTCAGCAGCGCCTGAAAGCCCGCCTGCCCGACGCCTGCGGCGATGTCGGGACGCCCGCCATGGTCGATCACCACCTGCGCGGCCTGCCGCGCGAGCCACGGCCCGAGCACGGCCATCTGATCGCCGCACACCTGCACCTGCGCGACCATGCCGAGATCGGCCAGCATGGCGAAGAGCGCACCGGCATCGCGTACCAGTTCGATACCTTCCATCGCGGGATTGAACGCGACGCCGGCCACACCCGCGCGCTGCAGCGCGATCAGTTCGTGACGGCTGATGTCGTTATCGACTACCGCGATGCCGCGAAAGCGCCCTTCGTACGCCTGCAGGGCATCGAGCATGCAGCGGTTGTCGGTGCGATAGCCGCTCGTCGGGCCGACCAGCAGCGCATGCCGCACGCCATACGCGTCCATCACCCGGATGAACTGCGCGGCGGTGCCGATTTCCTGCTGTGCAGGCCGGTACGCCGTGTCCTCGCGATAGGGAAAGCGCGCCGGGTCGAAGATATGGCAGTGGCAGTCGATCTTGTCTTGTTCGAATACGCTCATCTCAGGTTCCATGTGCCAGCCGTGCCTCTGCCGCGCGCCACCGCGCAGATCGCGCACGGCCATACTAGTGAGTCGCGGCGCCGCCGTCGTATACCGTGTTTAGGCTACCCTATAACCTTTGGTTAATACTTGCACGGATACGGAACAACAATGCGTTTCAAGCTGCGACAGATGGAAGTGTTCCGCGCGGTGATGCTGACCGGCTCGATCAATGCGGCAGCAAAGATGCTGTACGTGTCGCAGCCTGCTGTCAGCAAGCTCGTCGCTCACACGGAGACCACGCTCGGGCTGCGCCTCTTCGAGCGCACCAAGGGCAGGCTCGTGCCGACCGCGGAAGCGCAGGCGCTCTATCGCGAGGTCGAGCAGGTGTATCAGTCGGCGCTGCGTGTCGATGCGTTTGCGCGGGCGCTGGCGCGCGGGCCGGCCAGCCTGCTGCGGGTCGCGTGCAGCCCGTCGCTCGCGCCCGCGGTGGTCGCGCCCGCCATCGTCGAACTGAAGCGGCAGTTGCCCGGCCTCAATGTCGACTGGCACACGTCACTGATGGCCGACATGCCCCTCGAAGTGTTGAGCAAGACCATCGATGTCGCGATCACATCACTGCCGATCGAACACGAACACCTGGAAGCCGTGCCCTTCATGCGCGGCCGGATGGTCTGCGCGCTGCCGCCGGGCCATCCACTCGCCGCACGCGAACGGATTGCGCTCGCCGATCTGGAGCAGGAGCCGATGATCCTGTTCCGGCGCGACATCCCGTTCGGCACGATGATCGTTCACGCGTGCCAGCAGGCCGATGTCGAACTGACTTCCGTGGTCGATGTCACGCGCGCCGATCAGGCGCTGGCATTGGTGCGCGGCGGACTCGGGCTGACGATCGTCGACGAGTTCGCAGCGCGTGATATCGATTGCACCGTGCGGCCGCTCGTGGAAGCGCTCGAGATGGTCGCGACCTTCGTCTATTCGAAGTTCTCTCCGCCGTCGCTTAGCGCGAGCTTGCTGATGGAAGCCGTGCGCCGTCGCGCCGGACAGCTGGAACGACAGATCGATTGATGTTTCAGATGCAACGCCGTGCTTGCCTTCGCGAGTCTTCTGCGCATCGCGCCTTCCCCCTACGATTGTTCCTGCGCACATCGCGCACGACGCAACCCGCCACGACAGCACGTTGTGACGCCGTTCGCCACATCGTAGGAGAGAATGGAAATGAGCCGCATTGATCCATGGAGCCATATCGTCAGCGGCTTGCACGAACGCAAAGCAATCAACGCACAACCTGATTCCGCACTCGCCGTGCGCCACGCGCGCGAGCGCAACAGCCCGATGCCGCCCGCGATGGCAAACGCTGCATCGATTCGCCGTATCGAATGGCAAACTACCTGCACGATTCTGGTTTCGTGGAGCGATTCGACGCTAGGCCGCATCGAGGATCAGACATGGCGTGCCGGCTTCGCGCGCGCTTCAGGTGTGTGCGGACTGACGGGCGAACCCGTTCGCCGTGGCGACCCCGTGTTCCGTCCGCTTCAACGCGGCGGCGTACTGCCGAGAAACGCATTCGATATGATTCGCGCCGACAGATTGAGCGCGTCCAACACCGGCACACCGAACTGACGACAAACAACGGATACAAAAAAGCGGAAGATCGCCATGCGATCTTCCGCCTTCACGCACTCACTGCGCCGCGCGTCGATACCTCGCTACATAGCTCGCCTGCGCGAGGATGTTGCCGTGCATCTGATACGCGACCAGCGCCGGACTCGACGCCGCTTTCACATCGATACCCGCAACGCTCAGCGCCGATACCGTGACGATGTAACGATGCCCTTCGCCCTGCGGCGGGCAAGGTCCGCCGTACTTCGACTCGCCAAAGTCCGTCAACGTTTCGATTGCACCGGCGGGCATCCGCTTCGGGTCGCCGGACGCGCCCTTTTCAAGCGATGTTTGCGATGCCGGTATGTTGACGACTTCCCAATGTGTCCAGCCGAGACCGCCCGTGGGCGCATCGGGATCATGAATGGTCACGACAATGCTCTTCGCACCGGACGGCACATGTGACCACGAGATATGCGGCGAAACGTTATCGCCGTGACAGCCGAATCCGCCGTACACCTGTTCGTTCACGAACCGGCCCTGGCTCAGGCCATCGACCTTGACCTTGAACGGCTCAGCAAAAGCATGAACCGGGAAAAGCGCGGCCAGCATCGAAACACCGATCGTTGCGCGCGCAAGAAGATGGGATCTCATCGTGTGCTCCGTAGGGGAGTGAAACGTACGAGTACTGCCGCCCATGCCGCCATGGCACGGACGGCATACAGGCGCTTAGCCGAACGACGAGAGAGGATTGCCTGCAGCCAGTGCATCGGCGCGATTCGGCGCGGGCGGATAGATCCATTGCGTGTTGATCATCTGCTTGCGCGCCTTGCCTTCGGCATGCGTCAGCCTGATTTGCCGGTCCCAGCCTTCCGAGTAGATTGCGCCCCATTCGCCAAGATCGACGCAGGTCGCGTAGAACGGCTGCCGGTACGTCAGGGTCGGCGCGCCAATCAGATCCGCGGCAACGTTGTGTCCGCCGAATTGCCCCATCACGACCGCGTGCTGGCACGACATCAGCGCATAGCGGCCTGCATCGTCGGTGAGTGCGCGCGCGACGTCGCCCGCGACGAATACATGCGGCGCTTCCGGCACACGCAGATCCGCCGCGACTTCGACGCGGCCAAGCGAATCGAGATTCGATGAAAGTTGCGCGGCCAACGGACTGGCGCGCATGCCGCCTGCCCAGATTACCGTGCCTGCTTCGATATGTTGACCCGATGCCGTGCGCACGCCTTGCGCATCGACGGCTACCACGCGCGATCCGAGCACGGTCTCAATGCCGAGCGTTTCGAACGCGTCAGCAATATACGGACGCGGATTGACGCCGAGATCAGGACCGATCTCATCCTGCGAACCGATCACGACGACGCGAATCCGCGCATCGGCGCCAAACTTCTCGCGCAGGCGCTTCGGCAATTCGGTTGCCACTTCGATGCCCGTGAAGCCGCAGCCCACCACCGCGACGGTATTGCGCGCAGTGGTTGCGGGCTGCGCGGCGAGCCTGTCGAGATGTTCGTCGAGTTCGACGGCATCTTCGATACGGTCCACCGAGAACGCACGCTCCAGACCCGGAACGGCTGGCCTGCTGAGCTTGCTGCCGCTCGTCAGCAGCAGGCGGTCATAGGCGAGCGAATGCTGTTGCCCATCTGGCGACACCACGTTCACCGTCTTGTCCGCAACGGAGATCCGCTCGACGCTGCCTTCGACATACTTCACACCGATTGCATCGAGCAAGGGCAGCAGCGGCGCGGCCATATTCTGCGGCTCGGCTTCGTACATACGCGGGCGAATCTGCAATTCCGGCCTCGGCGAAATCAGCGTGATGTCGACATCGCTGCTCGTCACACCCGCGCCGTCCAGTACACGGGCCGCGCCTAGCGCGCCCCACACGCCGGCAAAGCCGGCACCCACAATCAGAATCTTCTGCGACATGATCATTGCCTTCAGTCAAAAAGTTGCGAAATCGATCACAGACGCAGAAAGGCCCACGAAATGCAGGGTCAAACGCGCCTGATCGACGCGGGAGAAACGGCCCGTACGACCATCGTCGAGACGGATTGTAGGAAGGGGAATTGAAAGCCAGAAGCACTGCGCGTGCGTTCACCGTGTTGCCTGCAAGGCAACAATCGGCGGCAGCGCGCAAAACGAATGTGAGGTTGGTGAAGCGGTGCAATAGCCTAGCGGGCGAACTCCGTGGTCTTCACCGCTTCCGCCAGATAGTCGACGAATGAAGCGATGCGCGCCGAAATGGCCGTGTTGCGATAGTAGACGGCATTGATGGGTTGCCGTACGTCCTGCGTCTGGCGCGCAAGCAGTTGCACGAGCTTGCCTTCACGACGATCGCGGCCCGTCATGAAGTCGGACAGGCACACGATGCCCGCGCCTTCCAGCGCGAGTTGCCGCAGCGTTTCACCGCTCGACGATGCGATGGCCGGCTCGATCCGGTAAGGCTCGTTGTCCGGCCCGACCAGCGGCCACGTATTGAGCGACTCGGGTTGCGTGAAGCCGAGCAGCGAATGCTTCGCAAGGTCTTCTACACGTTTGGGATGCCCATGCGCTTTCAGATACTCCGGCGTCGCGAGCACACGGATGCGGCTACTGCCAACGGGTCGGCCGTGCAGTGTCGAATCTTTGAGCGGTCCAATGCGAATCGCGACGTCGGTGCGCCGTTCGAGCAGATCGATGATGCCTTCGTTGCTGTTCAGTTCGAGTTCGACTTGCGGATAGCGCGCCCGATAACCGGCAACCAGCGGCACGATCACGTGCAGCATGAACGGCGTGGCGGCGTCGATACGCAAACGGCCTGAGGGCCGCTCGCGCCGCGCGGCGAGTTGTTCTTCGGCGTTCTCGACAGCGTTGATGATCTCGCGGGTGTTCTGCAGGAATGCCTTGCCTTCTTCCGTCAGTTCGAGCCGCCGCGTGGTCCGCCGCAGCAACGTGGTTTGCAGTTTCTCTTCGAGCCGCCCGAGCGTGCGGCTCGCGCCCGATACCGTTTGCTCGAGCTGCTCGGCGGCAGCCGTGATCGAGCCTGTGTCGACCACAGCCGCGAAGGTTTGCAGTTCGTCGAGTGTGACTTTCATACTTGATCTGGAATCAATAGTGCTCCCTTTATAGACCAGTTTTTCTGCAAAAGTAAAGCGGACACACTGCGCGTGGTGCGCTACGGATGGCGTCCGCCGAAATTCGGCATCGTGCCGTTCGCACGAGCCTGTTTGAGTTCCGCTACGACTTCCGCGCGCGTCTTCGGACGTCCGTTCGATACGCTCGCCGTGTGATTGCGTTGCGCGACGCTGACCGGGCCGCGTGTGTTGACATGGCTGTTTCGAATGGTTCGTTCATGCTTGCGCGCTGGCTCGCGCATGTCCTCGCGCATTTCTTTGGTCGCGCTCGAATGGGATGTGCGTGCTGGCGTTTCGACGGCATGCTGTGCGACCGTGTCCGGCGCGTCGCGCGTTGCGGCCAGCTGATTCGCTTTTGCGGTCGCCGCTTTCGTCTTCGCTTCGCGCATGCGAAGCTCCTGCTGCAGGGCAAGCGCTTGCGGAAGATCCGCATGCACGGCCAGCACTTCGTCGAGCAACACCTTCGCGGCAGTCAGGTCGTTGCGCTGCAGGTTGTCGCGGATGGCTTGCAGGACATATGCGATGTCTGCGTCGGATGTATCGTCGAGTGCGGTGGCTGGCGGCTTAGTGCTATTCGATGACGCAACGGGCGCGCTGTCCGTCGCCGTCGTGTCATCGCGATGAAACGGCCAGATGTCGCCCGATCCGATCTGCACCACAACGGCCGCGAGTGCCAATCCGCCCATCACGATGCAGCCCGCCAGCGCCTTTTTGTCGAAACGACCATTCATCGTTTCCCTCCTTTACATGACGAAAAGGCGCCGTGCGACGATGCGGTTTGGGAGAAGTACCGTATGGCAGCAGATCGCGGCGCAATGGCGGCCGCGAGACGAGAATGCGAGCAAGAGAGGTGCCAGCGAAGTGCGCTTCAGCTTGCGATTGCGCGCACGGTCACATTCCGAATTGCGCTTCGGAGGTGCCCGGGTTTCTCACTCCGCCATCGTGAACACCGTCCGCGCCCTTCCCACATCGCTCTGCCAATACTTCGAAAGTTCGGCGAGCGGCACCGCATGCGTCTCGATCTCCAGCCGCGCGGATTCCGCGGCATGCAACACCTCGCCCGCCGAATGCATCAACCGGTCGAACGGCACGCTGCCAATTCCGCTTCCCAGCAAACTGATGGCCGACGCACGCAGCACCGCGCCCGGCAATTCGAGCGACGCCCCGCCAATCGAGCCGATCTGCACGAAGCGCATCGGATAGCCATCGGGCAGCGCGCGCGCCGCGCATGTCAGCAGCGCCTGCGCAGCCGCGCCCCACAGATAATCGAGCACCACATCGACGCCCGCGCGGAAATGCGGCTCGAACGCGCGATGCAGCGCCGCTTCATCCTGATCGAGCGACACCACATGATCGGCGCCGACTGCCTGCAGCCCTTCGAGCGTCTGTGGATGACGCCCCGTCGCGATCACTTTGGCCGCGCCCAGATGTTTCGCGATCTGCACCGCTAGCCGACCGGACGCGCCCGTCGCGCCGTTGATCAGCACCGTCTCGCCCGGCACGAACTTCGCGCGCTCGATCAGCGCCGCCCACGACGACATGCCCGGAATCGCCATCGCGGCCGCTGTGACGGGATCGAGCGCGTCAGGAATGGCGAGGCATTGCGCTTCTGGCACGAGTGCCTGCTGCGCCAGCCCGCCCGACGGCGCCTTCGGCCCGAAGAAATAGACGCGCGTGCCATCTTCCCGGCGCCCCACGCCGTCGATGCCCGCCACGAACGGAAAGCGGCCCGTCGACGAGTAATGCGAACCGGATGCCTTCGCGCGCGTCACGTGGCTCAACGCCGACGCTTCGACATCGACGAGCACGTAGCCGGATTCGGCAGATGGCGCATCGAAGTCGCCATATGCGGGCATCTGCCCTGCCTGTGTAACAACGGCTGCTTTCATGATTGCACCTCGCTCAGTTGGGTTTCGATCCACGCGCGCAGCTTCGCGTCGCGAATCTCCAGCACATCGAAAAGCCCGGTTGCACGCAACGCAGGCAATGCGTCGACGATATCGGCAGCCGCCTGCGCGCGCGCCGTTTCGTCGGTATCGGCGGCGCTCCATGCGCTCGCGTTGGCCAGAAAGGCGGCGACGGTGCCCTTGCGGATCGTCGTGCCGCGCACGTCGATATGATCGGCGTGATCGGGAAGAAGCTGTTCGGCTCGCATCGACTGCACTCCTCGTAAATGATGTCGAAGCCAGTCTAGATCTGCAGGATCGGCGTGTCTCAGGTATAAAAGCCATTCGATACGGTTTTCCGGCCATGACCACTCCGCTGATCCGCCCCGACCTCGTTCTGTCATCGGACGGCCCGTTTCTGGCCGCCGCCGAACTCACGCAGCGCGAATCCCGCGCGACCTCCCCGCACAGCCATGCGCGGGGCCAACTGATGGGTGCGCTGAGCGGTCTCGTGTCGGTGGGTGTGAACCGTCAGCAGTGGGTCGTGCCCGCCGTGCACGCAATCTGGATTCCGCCGCATTGCGAGCATTCGGTGCGCTCGCATGGGCCGTTTGCGGGCTGGAGCGTGTTCATCGCCGAGCCGCGCTGCGCGGCGCTGCCGCCCGAACCGCGCGCGATCCGCACGACGCCGCTGCTGCGCGCCGCCGTCAGCCGCGCCGCAAGCTGGGACGGCACGCCACTCGACGCGCAGCAAACGCGCATCGCCGATGTGATTCTCGATGAAGTGGCGGCCTCGCGCGCTGAATCGCTAGGATTGCCCGCGCCTGAAGACGCGCGGCTCGCGCGCATTACCGATGCACTCGCGCAAGACCTGTCGGACTCGCGGCGCCTCGAAGAATGGGCGCAATGGGCCGGGCTGTCGGCCCGCACGCTGAGTCGCCGCTTCGTCGCCGAAACGGGCATGAGCTTCGCGCAATGGCGCGCGCAGGCGCGGCTGCTGCGCGCGCTGGAACGGGTCGCCGAAGGTGTCAGCGTGACGACCATCGCGCTCGAACTCGGCTATGACAACGTGAGCGCGTTCATCGATATGTTCAAACGCGCGACGGGCACCACGCCGGGGCGATATGCGGCGATGAAGCCGGCATCGCCCGATGCTGCTGACCACGTCTAGCCTTCAATACGTGTAGTCGCCAATCACCTGCCTGACCTTCTCCAGCGATTCGCGCAACACGTCCAGTTCGACGGAACCCAACGCGAGGCGCACGGCATGCGGGACATGATGCGAGGTCGCATACGGCTCCGCCGTTGAAACCGAAATATGCTTGCGCATCAGCGCCGCGGCCACCTGATCGGCGCGCACGTCTTCAGAAAACGGCAGCCACACGAAATACGACGATGGATGTCGAACGCAATCCATCCCGGCGAGAACCTCAGCCGCTATCGCCTGACGAGTCTTCGCGTCGCGGCGCTTCTCCGTTTCCAGCCGCCTGAGGGTGCCGTCTTCGAGCCACGCGCACACCAGCGCGATCATCACGCCGGGCGTGTTCCATGTCGTCGCCCGCAGCACGCGCTCGATGGCTTTCATCGGTTCAGTCGGCGCAGCCACATACCCCACCCGCAATCCCGTGGCGATGTTCTTCGAAAAGCCGGACACGTACCCGGTCGTCTCCGGCGCGAGTGCGGCGAGCGGCGCGGGCGGCTTGTCGGCAAGGAACGCGTAGGCGGCGTCCTCGATGATCAGCAGGCCATGACGGCGCGCGATCTCCACCAGTTGCTTGCGCCATCGCGCGCCCGTCACCCAGCCGAGCGGATTGTGCAGCGTCGGCATCACGTAGACGGCTCGCACGCGCCGCGTCCTGCACAGGCGCGCCAGCGCTTCGAGATCGAAGCCCTGCCCGTCCGCCGACGGCAAGGGCGCCAGTTCCAGCCGGCAGGCCTCGGCCAGCACCTTGAAGCCGGGATAGGTCAAGGTATCGACGGCAACGACGTCGCCGGGCTGCAGGAGCGCCATCACGGTCGCCGCCAGCCCCGCCTGCGCGCCGTTCACCAGCGACACCTGCTGCCAGTCCACCGCCAGCCCTCGCGATGCGAGATGCCGCGCCACGGCCGCGCGTTCGTGCTGACGCCCGCCGTGCGGCTGATAGCGCAACAGGCTTTCGAGATCGCCGGACGATGCAAGCTGGCGCAAGCCGTTACGCAGCAGATCGCCCTGGCCGGGCAGCGCCGGATAGTTGAAGCTGAGATCGACCATGCCCGCCGCGAGCGCGAACTGGTCGATGCCCTGGCGCGCAGGCAGCGAAATCTCGCGCACGTACGTGCCGCGCCCCGTTTCGCCGCTCACGAGTCCCATCGCTGCGAGCTCGGCATAGACACGCGTCGCGGTGACGAGCGCCAGCCCGTGCTTCGCGGCGAGATCGCGATGCGTCGGCAGACGCGTGCCCGCGCGCAGCCGTCCCGCGCGGATATCCGCTGCGAGCGCGTCGACCAGTGCCTTGTAACGGGGTTGAGCCATACGCAGATGTATCCATGACAATTATTTGATTGTAATGGTCTTCGCGCCTAGCATGTGCTCACCCCATTCAACAGCAGGCGCGACATCATGCACATCGCCATTCTCACGTTCGAAGGCTTCAACGAACTCGATTCGCTCATCGCGCTCGGCATTCTCAATCGCGTGAAGAAGCCGGACTGGCGCGTATCGCTTGCGACGCCGCATGCGCGCGTCAAGTCGATGAACGGCGTGACGGTCGAAGGACAGATCGCGCTGCACGAAGCGAATACTGCGGATGCCGTTATCGTCGGCAGTGGCGTGTTGACGCGCAATGTCGTCGCCGATCCCGCGCTGATGGCGCAGATGCAGTTCGATCCCTCGCGCCAGCTGCTGGCCGCGCAATGTTCCGGCACGCTCGTGCTGGCGAAGCTCGGCCTGATCGACGGCGTGCCTGCCTGCACCGATCTCACGACCAAACCGTGGGTACAGGAAGCCGGCGTGGACGTGCTCGATCAACCGTTCTTTGCGAAGGGCAATGTCGCGACGGCAGGTGGATGTCTCGCGTCGCAGTATCTGGCGGCATGGGTGATTGCGCGCTTCGAAGGCGTCGATGCGGCTGCGAGCGCGATGCATTACGTCGCGCCCGTTGGCGAGAAAGAAGAATACGTGGCGCGTGCGATGCGCAATATCACGCCGTATCTGCAGGAGACGACTGCCACCGCATGAGTACGCGACACGTGCAACGGGCCGCGTTTTTAACCTGTTTTCCGTAGGCCCGTCATCACAATCGCGACACGATTCCGCGCTGAAACGACATTGAAAAAAGGTGCGGAAAAAGCAACATAAAAATTAATCGAATCCGGCGAAATAACTGCTCAAGCCCATCCGATATTGGCCGACAACCAGCGTAATCGACGCTGCGCAGCACGTCATTTTCAGCGCGTCGTCTCACGATATCGGCTAGTGGTTGTCATCGGGCAGAGGTCAATTTGAAGCTTACGGATTCGATTGCATTCAGGTTCAGCGCGGCATCGGGTGCCGCACTTGCCATCACGGTAGTTCTTCTCACGACGGTTGGCGCATGGAACGTGCGCAATCAGGCTGTCGATGAATTCGAGCAGTCCAGTCATGCGCGTATCGTTCAGGCTGATGAATCGCTCGATGTGAGTTTCAGGGAAGTCGAGCAGAACCTCACCTATCTCACGCAAACCGCGCAACTCAAATCCACGGATCAAAGCATCACCGATTATCTGAACCACGGCGGTCAGATGACGCCGGACAAGAACGGCGAGATCGAAAAGACCATCTTCGCCAAGCTCAAGCAATTCGGCGACACGCATCCCAACATGCGGTATCTCGACATCGGCACACGCTGGGGCGGTTATGTGCAGTGGCCAATCGAGAGCCTGAATGGCGAGCACTACGATCCGCGCGTCAGGCCCTGGTATGAACTGGGTATGACGGCGCCCGATCGCGTCGTGCGTCCCGCGCCCTATCTGAGCGCGACGGGTTCCGGCGGCGCGATCATTCCGTTTGCGCGCGTCGTGAAGGACAACAAGGACGACATTCTCGGCGTGCTCGAAGGCGACATCTCACTCGACGACTTCGCGCGGCTCACCAGCGGTATCCAGTTCGGCAAGACGGGTTATCTGGTCGTCACCGACAGCAACGGAAAGATTCTGATCGATCCGCGCGAGAAGAAACACGAATTCAAGGACCTCAAAGGACTGGGCGGCGGTTACGAACAGCTGGCCAATGCAGGCGATGGCCTCACGCGCATCCAGATGGACGGCGTCGATTACCGGAGCTTCATCTATACGTCGCCGAAGAACGGCTGGAAATACTACGCGCTCGTGCCGGAAGCGGAAATGATGGCAGCCGCCAACCGGCTCACGTGGACGCTGATCGGGATGGGGCTGCTGGTGCTGGTGATCGCCGTGCTCATCATGGTTGCATTGGGCCGCCGCATGACCGATCCGATCCGCAATCTCGCGCAGTCGATGCACGAGATCGCATCCGGCGACGGCGACATGACACGGCGCCTGCCGCAACTGAGCAACGACGAAGTCGGCCATCTGGCGAAGCAGTTCAATGCGTTCGTCGAAAAGCTGCACGGCGTGCTGCAGAAAGTGATGACGAGCAGCCGTCATCTCGAACTGGCCGCAAGCGAGGTGTCGGCGGGCAATCTCGATCTGTCGTCGAGAACGGAGCAACAGGCTGCGTCGATCCAGCAAACGGCAGCGAGCATGGAAGAACTGGCCGGCACGGTGCGCGGCACCGCCGATCAGGCGAAGACCGCCAACGCGGTCGCGGCGAACGCCGTGCAAGTGGCGCGGCGCGGTAATGAAGCTGTGTCCGGCGCGGCGAAAACGATGAACACGGCGGTCGAGCAATCGGGGCGCATCGTCGGCATTGTCGGGATGATCGAAGGGATTGCGTTTCAGACCAATATTCTGGCGCTGAATGCCGCGGTCGACTCCGCGCGCGCAGGCGAGAGCGGACGCGGTTTTGCGGTGGTCGCCGCCGAGGTGCGCAACCTGGCCCAGCGCTCGACGGGTGCGGCGAAAGAGATCAAGGCGCTGCTGGAAGCATCCGTCGGCAATGTCGAGGCAGGCGCCGAACAGGTGAACCTTGCGGGCAAGACGATTGCCGAACTGACGGACGCCGTGTCGAATCTCGCCACCATCACCAGCGAAATCGCCGATTCCGCGCGCGAGCAAAGCCGCGCGATCGGCGAGGTCAATCAGGCTGTGTCGCTGATGGACCAGTCGACCCAGCAAAACGCGGCGCTGGTGGAAGAGATGGCGGCTGCGTCCGAATCGCTCAGCACGCAGGGCAAGGATCTCAACTCGACGGTTGGTTTCTTCAAGCTGGGCGCGTGATATTCGGGCGGGTTCAGGCGGCGCGCGCCACTGTTCGCGGGCGTGGCGCCACCGTTCTCGTTTCGAGAAGTATGAATTGACCTGGCGACGGATTCTGCTGCGGGCTCAGGGTGCCTAGACTTCGGTCTCAAGTGATCGGGATGTCCCAGTCACCTCTGACCCGAGGAAAACGCCATGAAGCTGTACTACCACCCGCTGTCCGGCCACTCGCACCGCGCCCGCCTGTTCCTGTCGCTGCTCGGCATCGAGCACGAGTTGATCCAGGTCGATCTCGCCGCCGCCGAGCACAAATCCGCTGCTTTCCTGAAGCTCAACCGTTTCGGCCAGCTGCCCGTGCTGGTCGACGGCGACACGACCATCGCCGACTCCAACGCGATTCTGGTGTACCTTGCCCGCAAGACAGGCAAGACCGAATGGCTGCCGCAATCGCCCGCACACGAAGCGGCCGTGCAGCGCTGGCTGTCCGTCGCTGCCGGTGAAATCGCCTTCGGCCCCGCCGCCGCGCGTCTCATCACCGTGTTCGGCGCGAAATACAACGCGGAAGAACTGATTGCCCGCGCGCACCACATCCTCAAGCTGATCGACGAAGAACTGGCCGGACGCGACTTCATCGCCCAGTCTCATCCGACGATTGCCGACGTGGCGCTGTACAGCTACATCGCGCGTGCGCCGGAAGGCAATGTCGATCTGTCGTTCTATCCGAATGTCGCGACATGGCTGAGCCGCGTCGAGGCACTGCCCGGCTTCGTCGAGTTCCAGAAGACGCCTGTGGGCCTCGCTGCGAACCAGTAAGGCAGCAACGGTGCGCGCGACTCCGCGCGCAACAAGGTGCGATGCGTAGCTTCCCGCCACTTCGCTGGAGAGGCAGATCATGAATACGGTATCGACGGATATTGGCTCGCCCTGGCATGCTGGCGAGGTCGCGTTGCAGCAGAAGGTCGGCGTGGAGGGCAAGATGCGCGAGCTTGGCCGCCGCGTGATCCGCGACTACATGCCCGATCAGCATCGCACCTTCTTCAGGCAGTTGCCGTTCATCGTGACGGGCGCAGTTGCCCGCGACGGCGACGTGTGGGCGACGCTCGTAGCCGGTCAGCCCGGTTTCATGCAGTCGCCTACCGAGCGTACGCTGCGCATGAACATCGGCGTCGATCCGCAGGATCCCGTTGCCGACGGGCTGGACGACGGCGCGGCGATCGGCCTGCTCGGCATCGAGTTGAACACGCGCCGCCGCAACCGTATGAATGGGCTCGTGCGCGGCAAGACGGCTACGGGCTTCGATGTCGCGGTGATGCAGAGCTTCGGCAACTGCCCGCAGTACATCCAGGCGCGCGAATTCGAGTTCATCCGGGACCCCGGCGAGTTCTCCGGCATCGCGCCGCTCGAATCCGCCAGCCTGACGGACCACGCCCGCGCGATGATCGAAGCCGCCGACACGTTCTTCGTCGCGTCCTACGTGGGCGACGGTGAGGGCCGCCAGGTCGACGTATCGCATCGCGGCGGCAAGGCAGGTTTCGTGCGGATCGGCGACGACGGCCGGCTGAGCATTCCCGACTTCGCGGGCAACCTGTTCTTCGCGACGCTCGGCAATTTCCTCGTGAATCCGCGTGCAGGACTTGTGTTCGCCGATTTCGAAACGGGCGATCTTCTGCAACTCACGGGCGAAGCGACTGTCGATCTCGATTCGCCCGAAATCGCCGCATTTCAGGGCGCCGAGCGGCTCTGGCACTTCACGCCGCGACGGATAGTCTATCGCCAGGGCGCGCTGCCGTTGCGCTGGAAATTCCAGGCCAACGGCTGGTCGCCGAACTCGCTGATGACAGGCAGCTGGGATGAAGTCTCGAGCCGCCTGAAGGCCGCGGAACTGGCGAACGCATGGCGGCCTTTCAAGGTGACGAATGTGGTCGACGAAAGCACGACGATCCGCTCGTTCCATCTCGAACCAACTGACGGCGCGGGTCTGATTCCGCACGCCGCCGGCCAGCATCTGCCGATTCGCGTCACGCTGCCCGACTGCACGAAACCGACGATTCGCACCTACACGCTCTCGACGGCGCCCGCTGACGGCCTGTATCGGATCAGCGTGAAGCGCGACGGGCGCGTGTCGTCGCATCTGCACGATACGCTGCAGATCGGCAGCATCATCGAGGCGCGCGCGCCTGCCGGGCAGTTCACCGTCGATGCTGCCGAACGCCGCCCCGCCGTGCTGCTCGCAGCAGGCGTCGGCGTGACGCCGATGCTCGCGATGCTGCGGCATATCGTCTACGAAGGGCTGCGCAAGCGGCGCGTGCGGCCCACATGGTTCTTCCATTCGGCGCGTTCGCTGAAAGAGCGTGCGTTCAGCCGCGAAATAGAACGGCTTGCGGCGTCCGCCAACGGCGCAATCGAAGTGGTGCGCACCTTGTCGGATACGGACGGCGCGCGCGAAGGCAAGGACTTCGACGTAGCAGGACGGCTGGATGTCGCGCTGCTGTGCGACACGTTGCCCTTCAACGACTACGACTTCTACCTGTGCGGCCCCGCTGCATTCATGCAGTCGATGTACGACGGCCTGCGCGACCTCAATGTCGCGGACAATCGCATTCATGCCGAAGCCTTCGGCCCATCGGGCTTGCAACGCAGGAAGGACGCGGCGGCAGCCACCGGCCCGGTGCGCGCCGCTGCAACGCAGCCGGTGCCCATCGCGTTCGTGAAGTCGGGCAAGGAAGCGCGCTGGAATCCCGATAGCGGCTCGCTGCTCGAACTCGCCGAATCGCGCGGGCTGAACCCCGAGTTCGGCTGCCGGGGCGGCAGTTGCGGCACATGCCGCACACGCATTGTCGAAGGCGCGGTCGCCTATTCGATCACACCGGAATTCACGGTGCCGGACGACGAAGCGCTGATCTGCTGCGCCGTGCCTGCGAACGCCGAGACGGGCGGCGGCGATCGTCTGCTGCTCGATCTGTAATCGGGGCAGGCCATGCGCGAAGCGCTTGCAAACGCTGCTATGCTTGATGTTGCTTCGCCTGTGGAGCGGCCGTGCGCGGCTGGTCGGCAGGCCTCTTCTCTCCTTTTCGCGTTCGTCCCGGCATACATGGACAGGCTCCAGGCAATGAACACCTTCGTGACGGTAGTCGAGACGGAAGGCTTCGCGTCGGCGGCGCGCAAGCTCAACGTGTCGCCATCCGTCATCAGCCGGGTGATGAACGAACTCGAAGAGCATCTCGGCGTGCGGCTGTTGACGCGCACGACGCGCGTGGTCCGAATGACGGATGCCGGTGCCACTTTCTTCGAAGACTGCCGCCGCATTCTCTCGGAAGTCGAGATAGCGGAACTGTCGGCAGCGGGCGCGAATACCACGCCGCGCGGCCAGCTGACCGTGACGGCGCCTGCGCTGTTCGGCAAGATGTACGTGATGCCCGTCGCTCATGAGTATCTGACGCGCTATCCCGCTGTGAATCTGCATTGCTGGTTTCTGGACCGCGTCGTCAATCTCGTCGATGAAGGCGCCGACGTCGCGGTTCGTATCGGCGAGTTGCCGAGTTCGTCGTTGCAGGCCATCGCTGTCGGCAAGGTGCGGCGCGTGCTGTGTGCGGCACCGGCCTATCTGGAAACGCATGGCGTGCCGCAGCATCCCGACGATCTCGCGTCGCACGTCACCATCCAGTCGACGGGTCTCACGCATGCGCCCGAATGGCGCTTTCATGTCGACGACAAGCCGTTTACCTTGCCGATCCAGCCGCGCCTCGTCACCACCACCAACGATTCCGCGATCTCGGCGGCGCTGGCGGGGCTGGGGATCGTGCGGCTGCTGTCGTACCAGGTCGCGCAGGAACTCGCGGAAGGCACGCTGCAGGTGGTGCTGCCCGAATACGAGCTTCCGACCTTGCCGGTGCATGTCGTGCATCGCGAAGGCAAGCATGTGAATCAGAAAGTGCGCGCGTTTCTCGATCTCGCGATCGAAACGCTGCGTGCAAAGGCGTCGCTCTGGCATGCGTGACGACACCTTAAAACAGGCTTTGGCGGAGCAAGCGCGGTACGGCCATGCCGAAGGTATCGAGGTGCTGCATGCGCGCTTCCATCGCCACCGCTTCGCGACGCATGCGCACGATACATGGGCTATCGGCGCGGTGATACGCGGCGCGAAAGATTCGATGTCGGATACGCAGCAACCGGCCATCGTCCGTGCAGGCGAGGTGTACGCGATACCGCCGCATGTGGCGCATGCGGGCATGTCGATCGGCGACGCGGGTTGCGAATATGTGATGCTCTATGTGCCCGACGCCGAATGGCGAATGCAGTGCGATATCCATCATGTTTCGCCGCACGTGCTGTCGCGGCCCGTGCCGATGCGCGGCGCCATCGCGCCGTTCACGCAGTTCGCCGCGTTGGCGCTGCAAGACGCGCCCGTGTCGTCAGCCTTCGCGAGTGAATGGGCGCTGGTGTGTGATGCGGTGCTCGGCGCCTTGAGCGGCCGCCATGCGTCCGCACCGTCCACTGCTGTTAGCGCAGACAGGCGTCTGCGCGACGCACGCGCGTATTTGCAGGCGTTTTCGAGCCGCAACGTGACGCTCGATGAACTGGCGCGCGAAGCGTCGTTGTCGGCATCCGAGTTGTGCCGCCGCTTCACGGCGGCGTTCGGGCTGAGCCCGCATCGTTACCAGCTGGTGTTGCGCCTGAAGACAGCCAAGCGTCTGTTGCTGGATGGCGTGACACCCGCCGATGCCGCCCTCTCGACGGGTTTCGCCGATCAGAGCCACCTGGGACGTCACTTCAAGGCGATGTTCGGCGTGACGCCGGGCGCCGTCGCGCGGCGTGGCAGCGCAAAAACGTTCTAGATCGTTTCGCGCCCAACGCATACGGTAGCGCTTTCGCATTTTCTTCGAGAGCACTGCCCATGCAAGCCGAGACCTTGTCGCCGCGCATCACCGCGTTTCACGAATCCTATGCCGATGAAGCCGTCGCGCTGATCCTGCATATCCAGAATGTCGAAAGCAAGGTCGGCATCGCGATTGAAGATCAACCGGAACTGCTCGATATCCAGCGGCATTTCATTGCCGGCGGTGGCGGTTTCTGGGTCGCGCTCGATCCGGACAATCACGTGGTCGGCACGATTGCGCTGCAGATGCTGACGGCGCAAGTCGCCGTGCTGAAGAAGTTCTTTGTGGCCGCTGCGTGGCGAGGCGCCGGGTCTGGATGCGCGTCGCGCCTGTATGACATGTTGATCGAACATGCCAGAAGCAAAGGCATCGAGACGATTCTGCTCGATACGCCTTCGGTCGCGACGCGATCACATCAGTTCTATCTGCGTCACGGATTCCAGCAGATCACCGCGGCTGAATTGCCCGTGAAGTACGCGTATCCGGATCGTGATTCGTTGCTTTTCAGGCTGGATATCGCGTGATGCTGATGGAGCGTCACGCGATTTATCCGACCACTACAGTCAGAACCGGTAATACACCGACGCAAGCGTATTGAGTTCGCTTCGACGCTCGGTAATAGGACTCGCTGCGGCATAGTGCTCCAGACGACCGAGCGTCATCGCAACGGAAGCGTACCAGTGCTTCGAAATATCGTAGCTGACGTAAGCATTCAGATGCACGTCGCGAATGCCCGAGCCCGTGCTGTAGGCGGGCAATCCCGATGCCGCGCTTTGCTGGCCCGACACGCCAAAGAACGTCCGCGTATAAAGCGCGTCGGCCCACGTAAAGCCCGGCCCCACCGAAAACAGCCAGCCGCCCGCAGGCAGCGACGCATAGAGATCGGTGACAACGGTCTTGCCCTGGCCATGCCCGGCGATGTCCTGATACAGCGCGACCGATCCGGTGAACGCCCACACCGTGTAATCGGCAAAGAGCTTGAGTTTCGGGCCTGCGTCCACATTGCCCAGGCCATGCAGATGCGGATCGTCCTTTTCCTGGCGCGACTGGAAATCGAAGCTGATCGAGGCGCCGACGTGATAGTTCTCGCTGCGGATCACGTTCAGTCCCAGCACGTCCGGGCCTTGCGAGAACACGCGGTCATCGTAGGAAATATCGAGCGAAGGGAACGGGATATAGCGCAACTCGTGCGAACCCGGATACTGCGGCGTGATGAACACGCCCGGCCCCACGCCGATCTTCCACTTGCTGGCCGGCTGCGCGGCAACGCTGTTATCTGGCGGCGTCACGGCGTCGTCGGCCATCGCGTTGGTTGCGTAGACCAGCGTCATTGCAGCGGCGAACACACTGGCGCGCTTCGCCAGCAACATGCTTTCATGCTTCGACATCACGCGCGTCCTTTACCCATTGCTGCCAGCTGCCGCAACCTGCGGGCAAGCGCTTTCGATACCACCGGCTTTCCGCCCGCATCGCCCGTGCGGCTGGTGATTTCGCTTTCGCGCAGAAACAGCGCAGTTTCGCGCGCAACGATTTCGCGCTCGTTATCCGAGGTGATCATGTGATACGAATCGTCGAGCCAAATCGTGCGCAGGAATGTCGATTCGATCTCGGAAGCAACGAAGCGCGGATTGCGCGGGCTGGATGTTTCGTCGTCGATGGCGTGAATGATCAGGCAGTCGTTGCGGATCGTGCGCACCTGCGAACGCACGGTCGCCGCGAGGCGGCTCGCTTCGTGCAGCGCGGGCAGCGAGATCGTCGAAGGACCGACTTCGCTGAAGTCGTCGCGCTCCATCGCACGCGCGATCTTGGCGCGCAGTGCGTCGTTACGCAGTCCGTACGGCGCCGATTCGCGATACCGGTAGCGCGAACGTAACGGCGAGTAGTACGCCCAGTTCAGCAGAAAGCGATACCACGGAATGGCCCAGCCATCATAAGCAAGCGTCAGCGACAGCAGCGCGACGGCCTGCGCCTGCGGACGCCGATGCACCAGCGCAAGCGCGAGCGCCGCACCGATCGACAGCCCGCAGATCGACACGCGTTCGTGACGTGCGGCCAGCGCGTCGAACTCGCGCGTCGCCGCGTCGAGCCAGTGCTCCATCGCCTGCTCCGGCGAGCCGGCCGTGTAGCCGTTCAGTACGGGCACGCACGTCGTGAAGCCTTCGTCGTTCAGAAAGCGGGCGAGGTAGCGCAGTTCGAGCGGCGAACTGGACAGGCCGTGCAGCATCAGTACGGCGTGGCCGTCGCCTTCGTTGAAAATCGTGCGAACCGAGGTTTTCATGTGTGTTACTCGCCGATGCGCAGCACGAGGAAATCGCCCGCGTGCGTGGTGAAGCGTTCGCACACGCAATCGACGAGATGCGCGGCGCTATCGGCTGGCGTGCCGTGCGCGCCTGCCGGCGCGTGTGCAGCGGCGGCGTGGCTCTCGCGCAGCCGCAAACGATGCCGGCCCGGCCACAGCGCATTCGAGAGGCGGCGAATGTCTTCCGGCTCGACATCGTCGAAGCGCGGCCCTGGCGCGATTTCAGCGGGAGGCAAAGGCAGTGTGGCCGCCAGCGCTGACGTCTCTGCGCTTGATGGGGCGTTGGATGCAGCAGCGCCTCGTGCTGCGCTGGCCGTACTCGCCGCGTCGACGCCATGGGTCCACTCGGGCATGCGCTCGAGCGCCTGGATCAGCACGAAGGATTTGCTATGTTGCGACAGATGCCGCAGCAGCCGATGCGTCTCATCGACAGCCCGATGCGCGAGCATGCGGTCGTTGTCGTGGCGCAGCAGCATTTCGTAACGCGACTGCGCAACCGACGTAATCAGCTCAGCGCGAAATTGCGCACGCCGCAATCGCTCGATCAACGTAATGAGCAGCAGCGCGACGATCGGATACGACGTGACGAACAGCACATCGGAACGGTTGATGACGCCGAGCATTGCGTAGGGCGGCACGAACAGATAGTCGGCGATGCCCAAGCCGGCGAGCATCACCGTCAGCGCAGGAGCAAGGCCAAAGTAATATTCGACCAGCACGGCTGCAATGCTGAAAGCGGTCCCCGGCATCACAGGGCCGAGCACCGGGTGGAGCAGAAGGCGCACGCCGCTCGCGATGCAGAGCGCGGCAACGGCGCCAATCCACCGTCGCGCCCCCCGAGGCGCCCAGCGACGGGCATTGTGTACTTGCATGAAATCGTCTTGGCCGGACTACCGGACGCTCTTTTGACTGTAAAGAATCTGTCAGAATAGGCGGACCGGAATAAGAATGTCCGCGAAAAGTCCGAACGATAGCACACGTAATCCGTTGTAATACTTGGCATTTCCCAAATTTCGTCATTTATGCGACGCTCGCAGACCCGCTTTATGCGCGCTAACGTTTGCGCTGCGTCAAGGGGCGCAGTCGATCGGATTCCAGTCGTACACGACATTCACAGCCTCCTCGTTCGTCCACTCGTGAATCGCGTGCTGCGCGATGTGTAGCAACGCCATCGTTTCTCTCCTCTCCCAACCTTCGAAGTCCCTCGCTTGCGATGCATCCGTCCAGGGTGCACGATGAAACACTGTCGATAAAGCACTGATCCACTTTGCATACGCGAGCAGGTCCGCATGTTGCTGAGCGGTACGGGTTGAGCGGCACACGCGCAGCGCATGGTGAAGCACGGAAGCGGAGGCTATCAGCATGAACGACGTGAACAAGACGGATACCTCGAAGCGCGCGGCCAGCGGCATGTCCGTGCAACCACCCAGGCCAGGTATCGCGCGATGGCTCAGCGTGCTCTTCGCCTTGCTCGCGGGGCTGTATCTGCTGGCGGGCGGCATCTGGCTCGTCACGATAGGCGGCTCGCCGTATTACATCGTCGCGGGTGTCGTCCTGCTGGCCGTCGCATGGCTGATCCATCGCGGCAACGGTTCCGCGTTGCTGCTGTATGCGCTGCTGCTGATCGGCACGCTGATATGGGCCGTCTTCGAAGCGGGCTTCGATTTCTGGGCGCTCGCACCGCGCACCGATGTCCTCGTTGTCTTCGGTGTCTGGCTGCTGCTGCCGTTCGTCTATCGCACTTTCGCGCTCCCCGCGCGGCCCGGCGCTGTTGCGCTCGCGGTCTGCCTGGTTATCACCGGCGTCGCTCTCGTCTACGCTTCGTTCAACGATCCGCAGGAGATCAACGGCAAGGTCGAGCAAAGCGCGGCCACGTCGATGGCGCCTCCCGATACGCCTGCCGCAGAATGGACGGCATACGGCCGCACGCAGGCGGGCACCCGTTATTCACCGCTCACGCAGATCAATCAGGACAACGTCAAGAACCTGCAGGTTGCGTGGACCTTCGAAACGGGTGACAAGAAAGGCCCGAACGATCCCGGCGAAATCACCGACGAAGTCACGCCGCTGAAAGTGGGCGATGAGCTCTATCTGTGCTCGCCGCATCAGATCCTGTTCGCGCTGGATGCCGCGACGGGCAAGGAGAAATGGCGCTTCGATCCGGGCCTGAAGGCCAACCCGACATTCCAGCACGTCACCTGCCGCGGCGTGTCGTACTACCAGACGGCGGCAGCCGCCGCTGCGAAAGACGAAGCCGCGCAACGCGCATTGCCCGCCTGTGCGCGACGCGTGCTGCTGCCCGTCAACGACGGCCATCTGTATGAACTCGATGCCGCCACAGGGCAGCGCTGCGCCGGTTTCGGCAATAACGGCGATCTCGATCTTCAGCATCTGCAACCGGTAAAGACGCCGGGCCAGTATGAGCCGACCTCGCCGCCCATCGTCACCGACAAGATCATCGTGATGGCGGGCGCGGTGACCGACAACTATTCCACCCGTGAGCCGTCCGGCGTGATCCGCGGCTTCGACGTGGATACGGGCAAACTCGTGTGGGCGTTCGATCCCGGTTCCGACGCGCCGAACGTCATTCCCGACGACCAGCATGCGTACACGATCAATTCGCCGAATTCGTGGGCGCCCGCTACTTACGATGCGAAGCTCGATCTCGTCTATCTGCCCATGGGCGTGAGAACGCCGGACATCTGGGGCGGCGACCGCACGCCGCAGGACGAGCGCTATGCGAGCGGTCTGCTCGCGCTGCATGCATCGACGGGTAAGCTCGCGTGGTTCTACCAGACGGTGCATCACGATCTGTGGGACATGGACCTGCCCGCACAGCCGACCATCGCCGACATCACGGACCGCAGCGGCAACGTCGTGCCCGCCATCTATGCGCCCGCCAAGACGGGCAACATCTTCGTGCTCGACCGCCGCACGGGCACGCCGATCGTACCCGCGCCCGAGCAGCCCGTGCCGCAGGGCGCGGCGGCAGGCGACCACGTTTCGCCGACGCAGCCGTTCTCGCAGCTCACATTCCGGCCTGCAAACAACCTGTCGGGCGCCGACATGTGGGGCGCGACGATGTTCGATCAGCTCGCGTGCCGGGTGATGTTTCACCGGCTGCGCTACGAGGGTCCGTTCACGCCGCCGTCCGAACAAGGCACGCTCGTGTTTCCCGGCAATCTCGGCATGTTCGAATGGGGCGGTCTTGCCGTCGACACCGACCGGCAACTCGCGATTGCCAACCCGATTGCACTGCCGTTCGTGTCGAGACTCATCGCGCGCGGGCCGGGCAATCCCATCGAGCCGCCCGCAAGCGGCGGCGGAGGCACGGGCACGGAATCCGGCATCCAGCCGCAATACGGCGCGCGCTTCGGCGTGACGCTCAATCCGTTTCTGTCGCCCATCGGCTTGCCTTGCAAGCAGCCCGCGTGGGGCTACGTTGCGGCGCTCGATCTGAAGACGAATCAGGTGGTGTGGAAAAAGCGTATCGGCACGGTGCGCGACAGTTCGCCCGTTCCGTTGCCGTTCAGGATGGGCATGCCGATGCTCGGTGGCCCGATGACGACAGCGGGACATGTGTTCTTCATCGGCGCGACAGCGGACAACTATCTGCGCGCCTTCAGCACGGACACGGGCGCAGAACTATGGCAGGCACGACTACCTGCAGGCGGCCAGGCCACGCCGATGACGTATGAAGCGGGCGGCAAGCAGTTCGTCGTGATCGCAGCGGGCGGACATGGATCGTTCGGCACCAAGCTCGGCGACTATGTGATCGCGTATGCGCTGCCCAGCCAGTGATGAATGAGCGCAGCGTTGCATCGCGAGACTATTCGGGCTTCGCGATATAGCGCTGCGCCAACGCTTCATAAAGCGGCGGCGCGAACAGCTTCGACACCTGGCTCGAAATCAGCGCCGTCGCCATCAGCGACAGCACCAGCGCATGTCCGTTGATCATCTCGATCACGATGACAAACGACGTGATGGGACTTTGCGTGACGGCGGCGAGATAGCCGACCATGCCGAGCGCGATCAACATGGGCAGTTGCATCTGACCGAACAGAAGATGCAGCGCGTTGCCGATGCCCGCGCCAATCGCCAGCGAAGGCGCAAACAGACCGCCTGGCGCGCCGGGCAGATACGAGCCGACCATCGACGCCATTTTCAGCAGCGGATAGCTCACGCCGAGCTGCGAATGACCTTCCAGCATGCCGCGCGCTTCGGCATAACCGCTGCCGAACGTATGGCCGCCCGCCACCACACCGATCACGGCAATGAACAGCCCGCACGCGGCGCCGAACGCAACGGGATGTCCCTTGCGCCATTCGACGAGCCGTGCCGGCATCCAGCGCCCGGTATTCAGCAGCAGCCAGCAGAACGCGCCGCCCGCCACGCCCGTCAGGATGCCGAGCAACACCACGGCGACCACGAGCAGATCAGGAAAATGCCCGTCGATATTGATCGTGCCGAAGTACGTGTAATTGCCCTGCAAACCCAGCGACACGACACCCGCGAAGATGATCGCGGTGATCAGCACGCCACTGGTGCGCGTTTCGAAGCTGCGGGTCAGTTCTTCGATGGCGAACACCACGCCCGCGAGCGGCGCATTGAACGCGGCGGATAGCCCTGCCGCCGCGCCCGCCAGCGCCAGCTTGCGCTCCAGGCTCACGCCGCGCAGGCTGCGAAAGCGCGCGGGATAGAAACGCCGCAGGCTGAACATCAGCGCCGCGCCGACGTGGATGGTCGGCCCTTCGCGGCCAATCGTGAAGCCGCCGAGAATCGACAGGAACGATACGGCGATCTTGCCCACCAGAATGCGCAGATTCAGCAGGCGTGGGCCGAGTTCGCGCCCATCGTGAAGCGTCGCGATCACTTGCGGAATGCCGCTGCCTTCGGCACCGGCGAACCAGCGCCGCGTGATCCACACGCCGAGCGCGCCCACTGCGGGCGTCAGGACAAGCGGTAGCCACCAGAAACGCGTCGTGTAGCGCAGGAACGTGTCGTAGCCAAAATCGATCAGCCACGCGTACATGACGGCGACAAGCCCGGTCGCGACAGCGCCGAGCCAGACCACGCCGTAATGCAGCCAAAGGCGCCTCGCGCGCCGCAGCGCGCGCCGGTCGGGAAATACGGGAATGCGCATCGGGGAAGTCAGGTGGCCGGAGCCAGATAAGGCACATTGTGACATAAATGCGCGACACCCTGTTTTTCGGCACTTATAGCCCGATGCGTGAAACGCTACTCGCTTGCGTCGCCGAACACCCAGCCGAACGAGCCGTAGTGCGACTTATGCTCGGCGGCGAGTTTGAGCAGAAGGCGTTCGCCTTTCGGCGTCAGATGCACCTGGACCTGACGGCGATCTTCGGCGTCGGGCTTGCGGATCACGAGTCCCACCGATTCGCAGCGCGACACGAGCGCAGCGGTGCCATTTGGCGCGGCCTGCAAACGCTCGGCCAGTTCGCCGACCGTCGCCCATTGCCGCCCCTCGAAGCCGCGCACATGCAGCAGCAGTTGATATTGCAATGTGGTGATGCCCGCCGCGTTGGCGATCTCTTCCGATACCCGCAGAAACTTGCGCAACTCATAGCGGAATGCCGACATGGCTTCCAGATCGTGTTTGTCGGGAAGGTCGCGTTTGGGTTGCCTGCCTGAGCTCATGTGAAGTCCTGGTGAATGCAGCGACGATGATGTCGCGGATCATACCCAGGATCGTACAAACGCAACGAGACAGGGCGTGCCTGCGCGCCCTGTCTCGTGTCCCGCGCGGGACAGCATGCTTACTGCGACATCGCGCCCGATGCCGGATGGTTCATGCCCATCGCGTCATGCTTCTTCATCTTGCTGCTCTTCTTCATCGAATCGTGCGACATGTTGTCCTTCTTCATCGCGTCGTGCGACATGTTGTCCTTGCTCATCGCATCGTTTGCCATGGCGCCGCTTGCCTGCGCGAAGACGGCGGTCGTGCTCATTGCGAGGGCTGCTGCGAATACTGCTGTCATCAGTCGTTTCATTGCTCATCTCCTTGGTGGGTAGAAAGTGGTATCCGGCTCTGCCGGAACCAGAAAAAAACGCGTCACGCTCACGAACCGCCGAACCAGTTGTAACCCTGATCGACCCAGTAGCCGCCCGGATACGTATTGGTCACGAACATCTCGACGATATGCTTCGGGTTCTTGTAGCCGAGCTTGGTCGGCATGCGCAGCTTCATCGGATAGCCGTATTTCGCGGGCAGACGCTGGCCGTCGTAGTCGAACGTGAGCAAGGTCTGCGGATGCAACGCGGTCGGCATGTCGATGCTTTCGTAGTAATCGTCTGCGCAGCGAAAGCCGACGTACTTCGCCGTCGTGTCCGCGCCCACGCGGCGCAGGAAGTCGGCGAACGGTGTGCCGCCCCAGCGTCCGATCGCGCTCCAGCCTTCCACGCAGATATGCCGCGTGATCTGTTCCGCGTGAGGCAGCGCGTACAGCTCGGGCAGCGCCCACACACGCTGTCCCGTCACGAGACCGCTCACTGCCAGCCGATAGTCGCTGCCGTCCACATCGGGCACGTCGTCGATACCATAGAACGCGTTGAACGGGAATGGGCGCGTGATTTGTGCTTCCGTATAGGTCGGCGCAAGCTGCTTCGGATCGAACAGGAACGCCTGCGCGCGATCGTTCAGACGCGACACGGCAGTGAGAAACGTGTCGACCGATTTCTCGTCGGTGATCGAGCAGCCGGTTAGCAGCGACAGGCCGCCTAGCGTCAGCAGGCGCTTGCCGAACAGACGGCGCGAAGGATTGTCGAGTTCGCGGCGCGCATCGGCGAGAATCGCTGCGCGGTCGAGTTTGATGAGGGTCTTGTCGTCGGATTTCATCGCATGTTTCCGTGTGTCGATCAGCGGCCGCGCAGCATGGTCAGCAGCGAGCGCGGCACGAGTGCGACCATCGCGACATGCACGGCGATAAACGCCGCCATCAGCGCCATCGCGCAGAAATGCACGACACGCGCGTTGTCGTAGCCGCCCATCAGTTCGCGCAACAGCGGAAACTGCACCGACTTCCAGATGGCAAGCCCCGACAGCACGAGCACGATCAGATCGACGATCACGAACAGGTAAGCGAGCTTCTGCACCGCGTTGTACTGGCGCAGATCCGCATGCGAGAGCTTGCCGCGCAGCGCGGCGAGCAAATCGTGCAGCACGGCGCGCGGCGACAGCGGAAAGAACTTCGCCATGAAGCGCCCGCTCGCGATGTTGAGCGCGAGATAGACGATGCCGTTGAACACCAGCAGCCACATCGCCGCGAAGTGCCATTGCAGCGCGCCGCCCAGCCAGCCGCCCAACGTGATGGCAGGCGGAATCACGATGCCGCTGAACACGGGCGACGCGTCATAAATGCGCCAGCCCGACAACATCATGATCAGCGCCGCAAGCGCGTTAAGCCAATGCGTGACACGCAGCCAGACGGGATGAATGGGAGTTTTCTGCGGTACGGTTTGGCGTGCGGGCGCCAGAGTCGCTTTCATCGTGTCCATGTCGATCGCCTTGACGGTCGGATACCTGTCAATTCGTTGAGGACACGAGTCTGGTTACAGCGCAGCGCGATTTTCTTTCGACCGTCGCGCCGTTTTGTCGCTGAATAAAAAAATTTTGCGCGCCGTGTAACCAACGCAGGCTGCCCGCCGAATTAACCCGTTAAAGGAGGCGGGTGACGACGATGGATGACGACCGCGCTATAGTGGCGCATCACAGCTTTGGCTACGCCGACACGATCGACCTGCAGCCCGGCTTGCCGCTCGCTGCAGCGCCGGCACACGCACCGGCGACGTCGTCTCGCCGTCCCGCCAATCGAGGAGCCATGTTGCAAGAAGCGGAAAGCCGGCTGAAAGCATTGTTCGTACGCGGTCTCGACGGCGATGCCGACGCCTATCGCAGCTTTCTGCAGGCACTGACGCGTCATCTGCGCGGCTTTCTGCGCAGACGTATCCCGCAGTATCGCGACGATGTCGAAGACCTCGTCCAGGAGATCCTGCTCGCCGTGCATAATTCCCGCCACACCTATCGACCGGACGAGCCGCTGACCGCGTGGCTGCATGCCATCGCCCGCTACAAACTGATGGATTATTTCCGCTCGCGCGCCCGCCGCGAATCCTTGCAAGACCCGCTCGACGATTACGCCGAACTGCTCGCCGATACCGACGACGAGCCGGCGCAGGCGCGTCACGACATCGGCAAGCTGCTCGAGCATCTGCCCGACAAGCAGCGGCTGCCTATCGTCCACATGAAGCTCGAAGGGCTGTCGGTCACGGAGACGGCGCGCCTCACGGGGCTGTCGGAATCGGCCGTCAAGGTCGGCGTGCACCGTGGTCTCAAGGCACTGGCCACGCTCATCCGGGGGCTGCGATGAAAACCGACGACTTCATTGGCCTCCTCTCGAATCAGGTGACGCAGGTGGACCGCGGCGCCATCGCGCGCCGTTTCGCCAAGGCGCTGCTGCTCGGGGGATTGGGATCGCTGATCCTGATGAGCGTGGTGTTCGGCGTGCGGCACGATCTCGCCGCCGTCGCGCGCACCACCGTCTTCTGGGCGAAGCTGGCGTATCCGCTCGCCATCGCCGTGGGCGCGATGCTCGCCGTGACGCGGCTCGGCAGGCCGGGCGCGCGGGCCGGCTATTCGTGGGCGATCATCGCGTTGCCGTTCGTCGCAGTGTGGGCCGCGAGCATGATGGTGCTCGACAGCGCCGCACCCGGCGCGCGCCTCGCGATCGTGCTCGGCCATACCTGGCGAACATGCCCGTTCAATATCATGCTGCTGTCGGTACCGACTTTCCCCGCCGTGTTCTGGGCAGTGAAGGCGCTGGCGCCCACGGAGTTACGGCTTGCAGGCGCCGTTGCCGGACTGCTCGCCAGTTCGACGGCGACGGTCGTGTACTGCCTGCATTGTCCCGAGATGAGTCCTGCGTTCTGGAGCGTCTGGTACGCAATCGGGATGTTGCTGCCCGCGGCCATCGGCGCGTGGCTCGGGCCGAAGCTGTTGCGCTGGTAACGAGGCGCCGTCACGCCAGACGATAGGTTGTCAGGCCGACGGGTCGTCGTCTTCGCCTTCGGCTCCACCACCTTCCGCAACAGCGGGACCGACATAATGCGCGCGAGGACGCAGCAGCGTCCCGCCCGTCATCTGTTCGATCGAATGCGCGGCCCAGCCGATGCTGCGCGCAATCGCGAATAGCGCGAAGGCCGCGTCTCTCTGCAACTGGCAATGCTCGACGAGCGCGGCGAGCGCGATGTCGATGGTGGGATGCTTGCCCGTCAATCTGTCGACGCAAGCGATCAACTCGCGAGTCGTTTTCGACGGTTTCAACCTCGACAGCAGACAGGCGGCACGCGGATCGCCTTGCGGATACAACTCATGTCCGAAGCCCGGCAACGGTTGCTGGTCGGCTACGCGCTGCTGCACGGTTGCCTCGACGCCCGAGCGCTGCGCTTCGTCGATCAACGCATGCACGCGCGCAATCGCGTCGCCGTGCAGCGGCCCCGAGAATGCCGCCAGACCCGCCAGCATGCATGCGGCAAGCGACGCACCTGTGGAAGCCGCCACTCGCGCAGCGAATGCCGAACTGGTCAACTCCTGGTCGGCCAGCAACGCGAGCGTGCGGCGCAACAGTTCGGCGTGGCGTTCGGCACGCCATGCGCGTGCGATCCGCAGATGCAGCGGCGCGTCGTCGTGCGGATCGAATTCGACAAAAGCACTCGCGAGACGGCCAGTCAGCGCCGCCGCCTCTTCATGCAGGCGCCCGATGTCCGGCGCATTGCCTAGCGCTTCGGGCACGCTCGACTCTGCTGCTGCCACGCTGAGCGCTGCATAAGCCCGCGCCTTCGCCGAACCGTTTATCTGCATCGGCGTAAAGCCTTTAAAGCGCGGTAGTTCAGCGCAATCCCACAGCAGTTGCGCGACCATTTCCAGCGTCGCCGTTTCAGCCAGCTGGATTGCGTCCTTGCCACGGTAGTAAAGCCGCCCGCGAACGATGGTCGAGATGTGCGTGTTGATGATCGGCTCGCCCCACGCCATCGTGCTTGCCGCGATGTTCTTGCGAGCGCGTCCGAGGTCGCGCTTTTTCATCAGCGCCGAGATATCTGCCGCGCGATAGAGCTTGCGGCTGACGTGATCCGGGTCCCAGCGCACTTCGATCTGACCACGGCTGACGTAGGCATAGAGCGTCTGCTTGCGCACGCCGAGCGCCTCGCACGCCTCCTCCTGGGTGATCCAGTTCTTCACGTTGATTGACTCAATCAAGGTTGACGGTCATGGGTGCCGCCGGTTTAATGCAAAACATAAACACACCAGAAGGCCGCGCACGACGTGCATCGACACATGCATACGTCGTCAGCGCAGCCCCATTCTTGCGAACCGTTCAGCGGCACCAAGGAGGAGATACAGATGGCTTCACACCGAACGTCCGAGTATATATCGACCGCGTCGGCGCGCATGACGCGCACGCGTTACTCGATTCTCGCCACCATCCTGCTGCTGGCGACGGTCGCCTATGCAGACCGCGCCATTCTGTCGATTGCCGGTCCCGGCATTTCGAAGGAGTTCGGGCTGAATCACGTGCAACTCGGTTACGTGCTGTCCGCGTTCAGCTGGGCTTACGTGGTCGGGCAGATTCCGGGCGGGCTGCTGCTCGACCGGCTCGGCACCAAGAAGATGTATGGCGCGACGCTCGTGCTGTGGTCGATTGCGACCATGCTGGTTGGCGTGATCGGCAACATAACGTCGGATCTGTCCATTGCGCTCGCGCTGCTGTTCGCACTGCGCTTCGCGCTCGGGTTGATCGAAGCGCCGAGCTTTCCGGCCAACGGACGTGTTGCCGTGATGTGGTTTCCCAAGGAAGAACGCGGACTCGCGACGTCGCTGTTCGCCTCGGCTTCGTATTTCGCGGTGGCGATTTTTTCGCCGTTCGCAGGCTGGCTCACCGCGAAATACGGTTGGCCCGCGCCGTTCTTCGCGCTCGGTCTGATCGGCATCGCAGCCGCGTTCCTGTGGGCTGTCGTGATGCATGAGCCGCGCAAGCACCCACGCGTGTCGGCGAGTGAACTCGACCACATCGTCGCGGGCGGCGCGATGATCGACATCGATTCGAAGCATGAATTGCAGACGCGGCAGCCGGTTTCGTGGGCGCTGGTGCGCACGCTGCTTGGCAACCGCATGCTGTGGTGCTCGTATATCGGCCAGTATTGCACCATCGCACTGAGCTATTTCTTCATCACGTGGTTCCCGATCTACCTCGTGCAGGCACGCGGCATGAACGTAATGGAAGCAGGCTTCGCCACGATGATTCCCGCCGTGTCGGGCTTCCTCGGCGGCATTGCGGGCGGTGTGATTTCCGACATGCTGATCCGTCACGGCTGGAGCGTGTCGTGGGCGCGCAAAACGCCGTATATCGTCGGCATGCTGGTGGGCTGCTGCCTCGTGCTGTCGGCATTCACCGAAAGCAATCTCGTGATCGTGCTGCTGATGACGATCGCGTTCTTCGGCAAGGGCGCGGCGGCGGGTGCGGGCACCTGGGCTATCGTCAGCGATACGGCGCCGCGCGAAGCCGTCGGCCTTGCCGGTGCGATCTTCAATTGCGTCGGCAATATTGGCGGCATTGTCACGCCGATCGTGTTCGGTTATATCGTGCAGGCAACGGGCGGCTATACGGTGGGGCTCTACTTCGTCGCGGCACACTGTCTGGTGGCGGCCGTCGTGTATCTGCTGTTCATGGGCAACATTAAACGCGTGCAGATGAGCACGTCGGGTACTTAACAGACATCAGCGGAAATCAGGCTATGCAACAACAGGACAGCACCAGGCCAACCATCCTCAACGCGGCGGAATTGCCCGAGTGGACCAACGCAGAATTGCACGCGCTATTCAACGTGCTCGATCTGCCGAAAGATCCCGCCGCCGCTGCCGCGTTTCTCGCGGAACATGGCCGCGACGTGCGGGGCATTGCGTTGCGCAAGACGAAGATCGATGCTGCGTTTCTGGACGCCGTGCCATCCGTCGAGATCATTTCGAGCTACAGCGCGGGCCTCGACAACCTCGACGTGCACGCGGCGAAAGCACGCGGCGTCCAGATAGAGAACACGTCGCACATTCTGGCCGAAGACGTCGCGAATGCGGCGGTTGGTCTTGCGCTTGCCGTCACGCGCGACTTCATCAACGCGGACTCGTTCGTGCGCGCGGGCAAGTGGCCAGAGCACGGACAGTATCCGCTCGGACGTTCGATTTCGCGCATGAAAATCGGCATCGTCGGGCTTGGGACGATCGGCTCGGCCATTGCAAAGCGTCTGCAGGCGTTCGGTTCGAAGCTCGCGTATTCCGGCCCGAGCCGCAAGCAGGTCGACATTCCGTACTATGACAACGTCGTCCGCCTCGCGCACGATTGCGACATGCTGATCCTCACCTGTCCACTGTCGCCTTCGACACATCATCTCATCGATGCGGCCGTGCTCAGCGCGCTCGGTCCTGACGGCTATCTGGTGAATATTTCGCGCGGCCCGGTCGTGGATGAAACGGCACTGATTGCGGCGCTGGCGCAAGACGGCCTCGCCGGCGCGGCCCTCGATGTGTTCGAGCGCGAGCCGCTCGTTCCCGATGCGCTGATCCGCGACCGCCGCGTGGTGCTGACGCCGCACATCGGCTCGGCGACCAGCGAGACGCGCCGAAGCATGGCCGAGAATGTCGTCGATACGCTCGCCAGGCATTTCGGCATCGCCGGTCCGCGCGACGGCATGGCGCAGCGCAATCAGGCCGATGCACCTTTGGAGAGCATCGGCTGAGAGGGCGCGCGTCTCCTGTCTTCTGGATCAGGCATCGCGAATGCTCAATGCCAATGCGCTATTGATCCAAGGGGAACGACATGGCTGATGTGAGTAGTGAACGCGAGATCGACGAACGCATTCGCGAACGTGCGTACCATCTCTGGGAATGCGACGGCGACCCGAAGAAGCACGCCGACGAGTACTGGGACACGGCGCGACGGCAGATCGAGGCAGAAGGTCTCGGCGATACACCCGTCGCGCCCGCCTTCGAGCAATCCGACAAGCAGCAGATGGAAAGCGAAGATCCGCAGGAGGATGTCGGCGAAGGCGATGCGGTCGGAAAACCTCGCGCGAAGCGCGCGCGATGACGCAATTTGCGCGGAGAAACTGCGTTGCGGTGCGGGTTCGACGGGCAATGTTTTGTGCGTCGGACCCGCACGGTTCAACTTCTTGTGCGCACCTCTTCAAAAACGGTTCATTAGTCGCTACAATTGCGCCCCTTGCTTGGGTGGCGTAGCGCATCACGCCGACAGGATTTCCTGAGACGCAATGTCCGGGGCATCCAGACCGAAGAATGCCGACGTGGTGAAATTGGTAGACACGCTATCTTGAGGGGGTAGTGGCGAAAGCTGTGCGAGTTCGAGTCTCGCCGTCGGCACCAGATAGAGCTGAAGCATTACGCTCAGAAGTAACACCCATTCGTAACACCGATTCGCGCTTCTACTCCACGAACGCGATACCCACAGGCGTCGGCATCGCCGCAGACTCTCCCGTGTCCGCCACCTTCCCCGTCGATGTATCGACGCTGAACACATTCACCGTACCGCTGCGTTGATTCGCCACCAGCAGCCATTTCCCCGACGGATGAATCGCGAAGCCCCACGGTCTGTCGCCACCTGATGCGACACGCTGGATGAGTGCAAGCGTTCCCGAGTCCGCATTCACGCGATACACGACGAGTTCGTTCTCGCCACGGTTTTCCACGTAGACGAAGCGCCCGTCGCCACTGATGGCGATTTCAGCTCCACTCTTCACGCCTTGAAACGCCGCACTGCTGACAGGCACGGATTGCACCAGCGTGAACCGGGCGTTCGACGCATCCCAACGCAGCACCATCACTTCCGCCGACAATTCCGTGAGCAGATACGCGAACGTGCCATCCGGTCCGAACGCGATATGCCGCGGGCCGCTGCCCGTCGGCGCGACGAACGGATGCGGACCGTCTCCCTCGTCGGGCAACAGCGCGTGTGTGACTGGATCGTAGCGATAGACGAACACGCGATCTGCGCCGAGATCGGGCACGAGTGCATATCGTCCGGACGGATCGACGACAGCGCTATGTGCATGAGCGCTTGCCTGCCGCCGGTTTGGTCCGGAACCCGTTTCCTTGACCGTCGAGACGAGCGAGCCAAGGCTGCCGTCAGGCTCGACCGTGATGCTCGACACTGAACCGCTGTTGAAATTGGCAGCGAGCAAGGTCGTTGCGTTGTCGTCCATCCAGAGATTCGTGGTGCCATTGCCGCCCGCCGGCACCGCGTTCACTTTCGTCAACGCACCGGTTGCACGATTCACTGCGTAAGCGGTCACGCTGCCTTCGTGGGTGCTGTCGTCATCGACGGCATAGAGCACAGGGTGTGCTGGATGCGCGGCCACCCATGTCGATTTCGGACCTTGCGCGACGATACCGATCGCGCTCAGCTTGCCCGTTGCCGCATCGAATCGTAGCGCGCGGATCTGACTCGCTTGCGTGCCGACGTAGACGAGATCCGTCTGCGTATCTGTTTGCCGTGTCACGGCGCTGGTGCACGCGCCGAGCAGTGCCGTCAGCAAAGTCAGTGCGACAAATGCAACGAAGCCGCCGGATCGCACTAGCCTGTCTCTCTGAAAAAACCGAGTCATCACCGGTGAGCGTAGAGATCAAATTGGCCAAGCGTAATCGGTTCGCGGCAGCGCGTCCTTGTACAAAACTCGGATTCGCCTGCATTTTTCTTCGATTGCGAATCCGATCGGCTCACGCGTCCGTCAGCTATTCATTGACGTGCCGCCGCGCGAAACTGGCTCGGCGCCTGGCCGACTTCCCTGCGGAAGAAGCGCGTGAAGTACGCGGCGTCCGCGAAGCCAAGGCCGAACGCGATCTGTTCCACCGACATGTTCCCGAAGATCAGATCGCGCTTCGCTTCCGTAATGATGCGCGCGTGAATCATCTTGGTCGGGCTCTGCTCGGTGGCCGACGCGCAGGCGGCGCGCAGCTGCACCAGCGACACCGCCATCATCGACGCATAATCCTGCAGCGCCAGATTCTCGCGGTAATGCTGGTCGATCAGCTTGCGAAAGCGGTCGACAAGCCGTATATCGTTGCGCGTCGCGCTCTCGCTGCCGGTTTGATCGAGACGGGCTTCACGCAGCACCATCAGCAGCAACGTCGTGAGCGAGGCCTCCGTGCCCACCACATGCCCGACGGCATCGGATTCGACTTCATCCTTCAGATGCTGGATCAGCGTGTAGAAGGCCATGCCTGCATCGGTGGAATCGGAAAGGGGGATCATGCGTGGCGCGGCCCACAGTTCGATGAACTCATGGAGCTTGGCGTTCACCTGGGTCAGGTAAGCAACCTCGATCGTCACGACCCAGCGGTCGACATCGACTTCGTAGTCGAGTCCGTGCACGCATTCGGTTGGCAGCAGCAACGCGCAGGGGCCTTCGAACGGCACGCTGCTGCCTTCGAGATTCATGACGCCACGCCCGCTGCGCACGAAGATGATCTGGCCATATGCCGGATGCGCATGCGGTTCCGTGCGCCAGCGGCCCCGATCCGTCACATGCCCGACATGCACGAACCAGTTCTCCTGTTCCGGGCGCTCGACATACAAACGGACCTTCGGAACGGTAGCGTGCTTCGCCTTGTCGCTTCCCTTGGGTTGAACCTTTGCCATGGCACTGTACGTCATCTTGTCTCTCTGACGGCATGACCGGTTGGGTATCGGCCGCCATCGTCATTGCTTCATCACAGGGTTGGATGCCTGCCTGATCGACCGTCTCCAGGTTTCTCCCGATCTTCCCACACCGCCCGGCACGCGGACACTTGCGATTTACCCGGACGGCCCCATGCCATCACACGCACGACATCAGAACGTATGCACCAAACCCAGCGTAATGCCGCGCGTATCGGCGCCGGGCGCAACCGTTACGCCCGTGTAGGCCGTGCCGTTGAGCGTGAAGTGCGCCTGATTGCGGTTCTGGATGAATCCCGTCGATGCGTACAACGTGGTGCGTTTTGAAAGAAAGTGTTCGTAAGCAAGACCGATCTGCTGCGCGTTGTTTCCCTGCCCGGTTCGATCATGTGCGTAGCCGTACATGAGCGCCACCATGTCGGCAGGGCCGAACAGATACGATCCCGATGCCTCGTAGACGTCGCGCTTCGTGCTGTCATCGGTTTGCCGTTCCGTGTGATAGGCGAGATAGAAGCGGGCCGCGCCGACGCCCATCGACGCACCCGCGTTGAAGATCTTCAGTATCGACGTGCCCGCTGCGTTGGCCGCCTGTTCATAGCCTGCTGCTGCACGGAACGGGCCGTTCACATAGCGGACCGCCGCGTTGTAGAACTGCAATCCGTTGGACGGTTTGGTGGTTGCATCGCGCATGGCCACCATTAACTGCGCGGTGAGGCCATACACCGTGGGCGTAAAGTAGGAGATCGCGTTGTTGACGCGCACTGTGAGGCTGTTGAAGTTGTTCATTGGTGAACCGATGCTCATCACGGCGAGCGGATCGAGTTCGGGGTTCATGAAGATGTATTGCGGTGTGTTTTGCAGGCCGACGCGCATTTCGCCGAAGCTGCCCGACATGCCGATCCATGCCTGCCGGTTGAACGCTTCCGCGACGTTGGAAGCGGCACCCGTCACGCCTGAGAAGCCTTGTTCCAGCTGAAAGTTGACGTGAACGCCGCCGCCGATGTCTTCGCTACCCTTCAAGCCGTAGCGGCTCGCGAACAGGCCACCGGATTCTGCGCGCGTGGTAGCGCCCGTCCCTGGGTTCTGATATTCGATGCCGTTGTCGATGACGCCATAGAGCGTGACTGACGATTGCGCGTTCGCGTTGTGGATCATGCATAAGCACACGATGCCCGATGCAATTGCGATCTGCCTCTTCATTGTGTCTCCATCCAGTCTCTGGTTTTTCTGGAATCGATCGGGGTCTGCGTGCTGCGCGCGGTTGGGCTTCTCCGCAAGCCTGCGTGCTGGTCCGTCGATTCAATTCGTAGAGCTGAGTGCGTTGCTGGTACTGCTGCGCGGCATGTGTATCGAGATGCCGGTCAGGATTGTTGTGAAGCGGGTATCTGGCTTTTTTTGCCGGGTGCAGTGCGTGTCTTTTGCTGGGCAGAATAGGCGTGGGCTACTTTTGCGTCCCTATACAAAACTCAGATTCGCTGGGATTTTTTTTTGCCCCTGGCGAGGGGGTGTTCGGTGGCGTCCGCTTTTTGTTAGTGGTCTGCTAGCGTTGCCCCTGTGCGGGGCGGCACCTACTTTTCTTTGCCGCCGCAAAGAAAAGTAGGCAAAAGAAAGCGGGCTAACAC
>NZ_QBUY01000045.1 GCF_003121405.1 Paraburkholderia sp. C35
GTTGCCCCTGTGCGGGGCGGCACCTACTTTTCTTTGCCGCGGCAAAGAAAAGTAGGCAAAAGAAAGCCGCTAACACCACCCACTCCGGTCCTTGCCTGCGGGTCCCCAGCCGGTCCTATCCTTCACATGGCATCCTTCCTGCTGATGCCCGTTGCCAGCGCTCTTTAAGGGCGCATCACCCGCTTCAAGCACCCGCGTCTAGCGGGCCTTACCAGTTCGGCCCAGGCCGCCCAGGTGGCAAATGCGGGTCGCTGCCGCTTGATGCACTACGGGTGATTGAAGCGGGGTAGGCGCATATTCGAAGCGTGAGCAACGAGCATGAAGAAGGGAGATGTCGTGTGAGGTATAGGACCGGTTGGGGGCCCGCAGGCAACAACTAGCATTGGCGGTGTTAGCCCGCTTTCTTTGCTTACTTTCTTTGCGGCGGCAAAGAAAGTAAGTGCCGCCCCGCACAGGGGCAACGCTAGCAAACCACTAACAAAAAGCGGACGCCCCCACCAGCCAAACAGCCAAACAACTCAACCCAACACCAACACAAAAAAACCATCCCGCGCAACAACGCGCCCCTTCGAAACCACAAGCTTCCGAGCAGGCCTCACAGCAACCGCATGCGCGACACTCTCAGCCTCAACCAGCACGAGATCCGCGCGCGCCCCAGCAAAAAGCCCATAATCCGCAAACCCACACCCACGCGCCGCAGCACCACTCACGAGATCAAACGCACCAGCAATGGCATCATCGCGCCGCAAGTCATACCGCATCGCGATGAACATCGCCCGCTCCAACATATCCGGCGACCCGAACGGATTCCACGTATCGCGGATACCGTCATTGCCGCCGAACAGCGTCACACCCTTGTCGATACACGCAGCAAACGGCGGCACAGGCACAGAAGCCGGACCCGTCGTGCACAGCGCGACATCCAGCACGGCAAGACGCTCAAGCAGTACATCACGTTCGCGCGCCGCAAGCGCACCCAGACAAAATGCATGGCTGATCACAACGCGACCCTGCATGCCAAGCGCCTCGACACGGTCGAGCAGCAACTTCATCGTGAATGCGCCAATCTCGGCAGGCTCGTGCAGATGAATATCGATGGGTTTCTGATGCCGCGACGCAAGATCGAAGGTTGCATTGAGCGACGCCACAGGATCGCCGTCGATCAGCGCCGGATCCAGCGCACCAAGCACGTCGGCGCCCGCGCGCAACGCGTCGTCGAGCAGCGTCACCGTGCCCGCGCGCGTCAGCATGCCCGATTGCGGAAACGCGACAATCTGCATGTCGAGCACGTCGCGCAACGCATCGCGCGTGGTCTGCACGCCTTCGAGATGCTTCAGCCCCGCACTGGTGTCGATATCGACGTGCGTGCGCAACCGCGTCGTACCCATCTGCAGGAAAGCACGCGATAGAGCGAGAGATGCAGCCGCCGCATCGTGTCCGCTTTCCGCGCGGAAGCGGCGCTCGTTTTCGATGCGGTCGGTCAGCTTCGGTCCAACCTCGTTGCGATACCAGCGCATGCCCCACATCGTCTTGTCGAGATGCGTGTGGCCTTCGACGAAGCCAGGCAACAGCAACGCGCCGTCGGCGTGCTCGCGCGTCGCGTCCTGCCCGGCCTGCACATCGGGACCGATCGCCTCGATACGGCCATCGACGATAGACACATTCACGCGTGTGCCGTCTGGCAGACGGGCGTCGGTGATCAACAGCGGTTTTGTCATGCAGACTCCATGCTTTTTTCAGCGGCAATGCGTTTGAGACGGCGGCGCATCCACAGCGTCCAGAGCGAGAGCGATCCATACACGCCCCAGCGCAACGCAGTGGAAATACGTACCGCCAGTTCTGCGTCGCTCAGGTTGGACACGACCCAGTAGCGCGCGAGGTTTTCTGCCGTCAGGCCGATGCCCCAGACCATCGTCATCCACCGGATCGTCGCAACGAGAGTGGGCTGCTCGCGGTAGTGGCGCTCGAAATCGTCGAGGTTATCGCGAGACGTGCGCGAAGCCGTCGAACGCGCGAGATAGTAGACCATCGGCCTGCGCAACAGCAGCGACAGCAAAAACGTAATACCGATCACGCCCGCCACCATCGGATCTTCCAGCGCACGCCGATGCTCGCTACGATCGATCAGCGCCCATGCCAGCAGTGGCACGATCCCCGCCAGCACGATCGCACTCATTGCGTCGAAGTGCTGCGAGTGATACAGATCCCACGCGATCCACGCGATCAGTGGCGCAGCCGACGCGGCAAGCGCGCCCGTCGTGCCCCATACCGGCAGTGCGAGCCGGTACGCGAGCCACGGCAGCGCGATATTGACGACCATCGCAGACAGGTATCGGTACGGAACCTTCATATGCCCTCGGTGGCAGACGCTGCTTGATACGTGCTTGCTACGTGCGTGCGTAGTGTCGCATATCGGCCGGAATGGGCAAATCGATGCGATGGCGCAAGGCGCCGCCGCATGAAAAAACGGCGGGCGCCTATACAGCGCCCGCCGTTTGCATCTCACGCGTGTTGCAGCCGATACGCGCCTACACCAGCGGCAAGGTCTGCCTGTCCAGCGTCGGCTTCATGAGCGGCGTGAGCGCAGCGAAAATATGCTGGCTCTGTGCGTCGTCGATCACGCTGGTAAGCAGCGACCGGAAACGCGGCTCTTCGACACCGGATACGATGTATTGCCAGCGGTAAGCGTCGAGCATCGCCGCGTGCACATCGGCGATTTCCTCGTGCTGCAGCGTGCGAGCGATATGCTCGCAGAAGTATCCGGCGTCCTGCTTCGCCTGCATCTGCACCACGCCATCGACACCCGCCACCAGCGCGATCAGATCGTCGACGGCGGCGTCGCGTTCGTGCTTGCCGAGCTTCGCGTCCTCGCGCATCCATTCGAGTTCATCGATGATCGCGTGCTGCGATTCTTCCTTCCAGTGATACATGAACACGTCCTTGAACAGCGGCGAGAGCGTGTCGTCGGCTTCGATGCTTTGGCGGTAATGTACCTGCGAGAAGATTTCGATGAAGCACGTCAGCGCGAGAATCGCCCACGTCGATTTGCCGAGCACGAAGACAGCGATATCGTCGGCGTCGGGCAGGAAGCGGTAGCCCGCCGGCATATCGGCGCCCGCGAGCAACTCGATGCGGCGGAACAGCTCCTGGTGCTTCAGTTCTTCATCCGTGAGACGCACGACAGCTTCGAGCGCGATCTGGTCGCCAAGGGCATGATCGCGTCCCAGCTCAAGCATCTTCGCGCCGATAAAGCGCTCGACCAGCTTGAACATGTTCGCGTAGGTGCGGCCTTGCACCTGCGAATAGAAACGCTTTTCGTCGGCCGTGAGAAACGGCAGGCGATACACCTGCGACAGACCATCCGGCAGGAACTTCTGATCGATATCGAGTGTGCGTCCGCGAATCACGTCATTGTCGATATCCCAGCGGATCCGCTTGGACACTTCGACACATTTCGCGTAGCGATGGGAAGGCAGTTGATACTCTACAGCTTGCATCTGTGAACTCCTGACGGCATAAGGGCAGTGGGGTAGCGCCGTAAGAAGAACGAAGAGAGACGGCGCTGACTCAAAGCGCAACGCTGCGGCAGGTGGGGCGCCGTGGCGAAACGCTGAGGCTATTGTCGGCAGCGGCGTGCGAGCAGGCATGAGACGCCAGTCCCGGTGTGTGCCGTGAGCACGGCGGCAAACCGGGAAAAACCGGGACATGCGCCCCGGCATGCGTAAAAACGCGGGAATGTCAGGCGGCGGGCGCGTCGAAGCCGGCCTTGCGCGCCATCACGATGGCCTGCGCGCGGCTTTCCACTTCGAGCTTCGCAAAGATATTCGTGATGTGATTGCGCACGGTCTTTTCCGACAGACCGAGCCGCGCCGCAATCTGCGCATTGTCCCGGCCACCCGCGATCAGTTCGACGATCTCGCGCTCGCGGCGCGTCAAGGTCGAGAACACGGAGTCGGCGTGCGGACCTGCTGGCAGGAAGGCACGCACTTCATCGCGCCAGCGCTGCCATGCGCTCTCGGATTCCAGCGTCAGATGATTGTCGCTTTCGAGCGGCACGAAGCGTGCATTCGGAATCAGGCTCGCCAGCAGCCGGCTTTCCTCGAACGGCACACGCGCGTCGCGCACGGCATGCAGCACGAGCGTCGGACATTGCACATGCGGCAGCAGATCGACCACGTCGATGCTGTTGAACACGCGCATGATGCGCGCGGCGTTCGGTGGCGTGGTTGAAATGCGTTCGAGCTCGTTGAACCAGTGGTGCTGCTCGGGTGTGCCGCCCGGAATGAACTGCGTGGTGAAGAACTGGCGGAATGCGGGGTTGTGCTGGCCCCAACCGATTTCAGCCAGCCTTGCGAGTGTCTCGGCTTCGTCGCGTGCCTGGTCGGTGCGCGAGCGCACCAGCCGTCCGCGTGCGTAGCCGCCGTGCAGGATCAGATGCGAGACGCGCTCCGGAAACGCCACGGCATAGCTGATCGCAATCGACGCACCTTGCGAGATGCCCAGCAGCGCAAAGCGGTCGACACCGCTCGCATTGATCACGGCGATGAGATCCTGTTTCCAGGCGTCGAATGAAATATCGGCAACGTCGTGATCGGACAGGCCGCAGCCACGCTGATCGTAGCGGATCAGCGTATGTTCGCGGCACGTCTCCTCGATCATGTGGCTCCACACCGGGCTGGCGAGATCGAATTCCAGATGGCTCAGCCAGTTCGCGGCCTTGACGATGGGCGTGCCGCTGCCGCACGTTGCGTAGGCGATGCGCGCGCCGTCGTGTGCGGTGCACAGCCGGATCTGCTGCCTGCACTTCGGGGCGGTCGCTGACATGTGCCTCCCGGCGGCGATGGGAAAAAGCGCACGTCAGCTTGCAGACTGCATGACGTGTGCTTTCACTCAGCTTATCACCGCGTGCGGGCTTTGCCGCATGCTTGTGCAGACAAACGACGCGACATCGCGAGCGCGCCGCGCGAACGTATGAAGTGCCTGGTGCATTCGCCTGTGGGAGGCATTGCTCATTCCAGGTCTTGGATTCAGGCGCCGATGCTGCGAGGGGTCTTTTCGACGACAGGCGCGGCTGTCGCGCAAGCCGCCTGGACGCACTGGCTGACGAGATCGCTGAACGTATTGGCGTTGTGCGTGCCGCTCAACGCGCCGACTTCATCGACGCGTTCGGACTGCCCGCCAATGCCGACGATCAGTTGCGCGCCCGGCGCGCGTTCGCGAATGCGGCGCAACAGGTTGCGCAGATAGGGCGGTGCTTCAGGCGCATCGAGCGTCACCACGCACACGATGGCCGTACCGTCGATGTCGAGTGTCTCGGCATGGCCGCGGCGCAGTTGCGTGTAGCTGGTCGTGACGGGCGTGAAGCCGCGCCGCGTGAGCAGTTGCACGGCGATGGCCGTCGTCACTTCATCGAACGCGCCGCGTCCCGCCACGCAGATCACATGCTGCCGCGCGGCGTCGTCGGCCAATATGGTGGGCGGCGCATCGCCGGCACTGGCGTCGGGCTTGTCTTCCGGCAAGCCTTCGAACTGCTCCAGGTTTTCGACGATATCGAGCAAGGTCTCGTTCATGCGGGCGAGCTGTTCGGGCGCGAACACGCCGCGCAGCGTGTCGTTGCGCGCGAGCCGCAAGCCTTCGCGCGCCACGTCGTCGTAATAGCGCGTGAGGGGCATGTCCCGCAGGAACCGGTCGGCCTGCACGATGGCCTCGTGCGGATCGTCGGCGAGCAGGCGCTGATAGAAGTTCTGCGCGGGCGTGAGCGCGGGCTGATCGCCTAGCAGCACGGTCAGGAATTTCAGGCGCTCCGCGTAACGGCCGAGCGTGACGAGGCACAGCGTGAGCGGCGTCGACAGCACGAGGCCGATCGGCCCCCACAGCCAGCTCCAGAAAATCGCCGCCACGACCACGGCGAGCGGCGACAGTCCCGAACTATGTCCGTACAGCAGCGGCTCGACCACCTGACCCGCGATGACATCCATGCTCACGAACAGCACGATCGTCCACACGGCCATGGTCCACTGCGGCTGGATGGCGGCGGCAAGAATCACGGCCAGCAGCCCGGCGATCCACGTGCCGATGTAGGGCACGAAGCGCAGCAGCGCGGTCAGCACGCCGAACAGCAACGCGCCCGGCACGCCGATGATCGCGAGGCCGATCGCGATGGTCGCGCCCGCGCCGAGGTTCACGCCGAGTTGCGCGACGAAGTAGCGCGACAGGCGGCTCGCGGCATCGTTGATGGCGGTAGTGGTGCGGTGCAGGTCGCGCGCGCCGAACAGACGGATCAGGCGGTCGCGCAGGTCTTCGCGCTGCAGCAGGATGAAGATGGTCACGACCAGCACGATGAACATCGTCTCGAGCGGCCCGACGACGGGAGAAAACACGCGCTGCGCCAGTTCCAGCGGCGAAGGAATCGGTTCGTGCACTTCGACAGGCAAGGGCGCGGCGGCGGTCGGTTTCTGCGAGCGGCCGGCTTCGTGCGGGGCGGGCGGGCGCTCGGGCGCGACGCGCGCCAGCGCAGTGGCGGCACGCGACAGCAGCGCATCGGCGCGTCCGACGGTTTTCTCCTGCACGGTCTCGACCTTGCGCTCGACGGCCGCCTGGTATTGCGGCAGCGAGCCGGCCAGTTGCGCGACCTGTGCGCCGATTAGCGTGCTGACAGCGAGCAGCGTGACGACGGCGCTGAGCACGGCCACAAAAATCGTCGGCAACTGGCCGAAGTGCAGCCGGCGCAACAGGCCGACGAGCGGCGCGAGCAGAAAGCTCAGCAGCACGGCGAGCGTAATCGGGATCAGCACTTCACGCGCAAAGTACAGCCCGCTCACGACCACCACGAAGGTAATCACGGAGGTCAGGCCGTGCAGCCCCGGTGTACCCGGCGGGTACACGCGGTTGGGGGACGGGCGGTGCGGGGGAAGCGGAAGTTTCATGACCTCGTGTGCCGTGACGGCGTGCCATTCGAGACAGGGGCAGCCATTGTAAGCAAGACGCAGACCTGGACACAGAAACGGACGGCGCAGGCGGTGCCGTGTGCGTGCGCGTCGGCGTGTCAATTCAGTGTATCAACTGGATCGGGCCGCCGCGTCTCGCGGCAGGGGAATGGTAAGGCGCGCATAATCCTCAGATTGGCCTGGTCGGATTGTGGATCAGGTTGCAAATGAGTGAACCATTTATAAGGATGACGGCATGCGCCGCGCGAGCGGAATCGACCTTGCATTGAATGTTCGTCCACAAGGCATGCCGCTGCAGCGCTGGCTTTATGGCGAACTGCGCGCAGCCATTCTCGACGGACGGCTGGGGCCGGGCGCGCGTCTGCCCGCCACGCGCGAGCTTGCCGTGCGTCACGGCGTATCACGCGGCACAGTGCTCGGTGTGTTCGCGCAACTCGCGGCGGAAGGGTATCTGTCGGGCGCGGTCGGACGGGGCAGCTTCGTGGCGAGCGAGTTGCCCGATGGACGTTTCGAATCCGCGCCCGTTGCCACGGCCACTGCCGCCGCGGCCGCGCCGCGTGCGCGCAGACAGGCGGGCGGGCGCGGCAATGATGGCATTGGCCTGTCCGCGCGCGGGCGGCGGCTGGCGCGCAGCGCGTTTGCCGTCGACGGGCGTTCGTTTCCGTCGCGCGCGTTCCGGCCGAGCCAGCCCGATTTGGAGTCGTTTCCGTTTGCGTTGTGGGCGCGCGTCGCGGCACGCCGCTCGCGGCTGTCGAATCGCTCGATACTCGCCGATGGCGAAGCGCAAGGGTATCGGCCGCTGCGTGAGGCAATCGCCGATCATGTGCGTGTCACGCGCGGGATTGCGTGCACGTCGGACCACGTTGCGATTGTCGGCAGCGCGCAGCAGGTGACCGATCTGGCGGCGCGTCTCTGGCTCGATCCCGGCGACACGGCGTGGCTGGAAGACCCCGGTTACCCAGGCGCGCGGCTCGTGCTCGAAGCGGCGGGTGCACGCATCGCCGCCGTGCCCGTCGATACCAACGGGATAGACGTGGCCGCGGGCCGCGCGCTCGCGCCTGAGGCGCGGCTCGCTTATGTCACGGCTGGGCGGCAGGCGCCGCTCGGTCCCGCGCTATCGCTGGAGCGGCGGCTCGCGCTGCTCGATTGGGCGCATACAGCTGGCGCGCTGGTGATCGAAGATGACTACGACAGCGAATATCGTTTCGAGGGCCGCCCGCTCGCCGCGCTAAAGAGCCTCGACGATGCAGGGCACGTGATCTATTGCGGCACGTTCAGCAAGCTGCTGTTTCCCGCGCTGCGCATCGCGTATGCCGTGCTGCCCGAGCGTCTCGTCGATCCGTTCGTGGCGGCGTGGTCGCTGACGGGGCGGCATGTGCCGCTCGCTCAGCAGGCGACGCTGCATGCGTTCATGGCGGAGGGCCACGCGGGCCGCCACGTGCGGCGCATGCGCGAACTGTATGGCGAGCGTGCCGAAGCGCTCGCTGAAGCGGCTCGCCGCCATTGGACGGGCCTGCTCGCGCTGCCGCCCATCGTCGCGGGACTGGATGCGCCCGCGTTTCTGCCCGCCGGCACGGATGACGCGCTGGCCGCGCGGCTCGCCGCCGAAGCCGGCATCGAAACGCGCGCGCTGTCGTCCTACGCGGTCCAGCGCGCGGCGCCCGCCGGGCTGGTGCTGGGCTTTGCGAGCGTCGATGTCGACGAGATCGACGCGGGCGCGCGCACGCTGGCGCGCGTGCTGCAAAAGATGCTCTATCGAACCTGAAGCTAGCGGCTCACGGCGGCAGCACGAGTGGGCCGCAATTCGAATCGGTGACGAATACGGCTAGCAGTTTCGCGGGCTGGGTGGGGTCCGCATTCTCGACGAAATCGTGCAGGGTGCCGGGCGGCTCGAACCATGTCTGGCCGCTGTGATAGTCGATAGCCGGACCGCCGTCCAGACTCGAGCGCAGCGTGCCTGCGATCACATAAGCCGTGACTGCGCCCGGATGCCGATGCGCGCCCGTGAACCCACGCGGCGGAAAGTCCACCACGGCTGTTGTCACCGACTTGCCGGGCGCATTGGCGAGCGGCTCGCATGACAGCGTGCGCGACGACGATGCAGGCCGCTGCACTGCGACGCCTGACGGCGACGATGAAGCGTCGCTCAGCAAAGGCGCGCTGCACAGGGTATCGAGCCATTGCAGCGTGGGGCGCGTCGGCAGCGCCGCCAGCGGGGCGAGCGCGAGGACGGCGAGCGTGGCGGCTGTGCGCGCATGCCGGGCGTTCGCGCTGACCGTGCGGAACCGGTAAGCGGGACTCATCGCGCACTACCCGTTACGTTGAGCGCACTGCGCCGCCATGCAGGAGAAAAGCCCAGTTCGCGCTTCGCCTTGTCAGTCGAGACGACGGGATTGTCGTCGGCGATATTGAATACGCCGGGCCGTGCGTGGCGCAATGCGAGCAGCACGGCTTGCGCGGCGGCGTCGACGTGGACGGGGCTTGCGCCTTTTGCCGCATCGGCACCCGTGCCTGGGCCATACAACTGCCCGTAGCGCAGCACCGTGCCGATCAGCGGCGCAGTCAGCACCTGCGTTTCGAGCGAGACCACGCCTTGCACGGTGACGCGCCGGTTGCCTTCGGCTTCCGTATCGAGCGGCATGGTTTCGTCGTACGGTTGTGCGCCTTCGCGATAGGCCCACGCAATGCTTTGCGCGACCAGCCGCTTCGTACCCGCCGCGCGCGCCGCCGCGATCAGGTTGCGGGTGCCTTCGTCGCGGATCCTCGCATTGCCTGCGATGGCTTGCGGCAGTTTCGCGGGATCGAGTGCGGCGGGCAGATCGGTCAACTGATGGATCACGCAGGCGGGTTCGATGCGCTGCAGCGCCTCCGTGAGCGCCCGCGCGTCGAACACGTCGACGATCACGGGTGTCGCGCCGGCGCCGGCAATCTGCTGAGCGCGCTCGCGGCGGCGTGTGCTGCCGTAGACGGTGTAACCCGCATCGACCAGCAGCGGTACCAGCGTGCTGCCGATGGCGCCTGCGGCGCCTGCCAGAAAGACTGTCGTTTGCATTCGTGATCTCCGTAAGTGCCGGGCATCGATGCCCACGAACGGAGACTACGGCTGATAATGGTCTTCAGAAAGATCCATTATCGACAGAATGATTGAGCCATTATCGTGGCGGCGCGTGATGCGCCGCCTGCTCATCACATGCTTTAGAACTTGTGACGGATGCCGAGGTTGACCATCTCCTGATGGCTCGTGCCCGCGTAGCCGTACGAACCGATCGATGCCTGCGCGTCGGTGATCGTGTTGGTGTTCGCGTCGCGCGTCTGGCCGCTTGCGTGCTGATACGCAGCCGTCATGTAGACGTCGGTGCGCTTGGACAGGTTGTAGTCCGCGCCCAGCGACACCTGATGGTACGTGGCCGACGTGTCGCCATTCGAGTGCGTGTAGCTGTAGCCGACACCGACCAGCGTCGATGTGTTCACCTGATAGTTCACGAAGCCCTGGCCCGTGTTGTAGCGTTCGTTCGAACCGAACACCGAGCTTTCGTCGCGACGGTACTGCGCGTTGCTATAGCCGAGGCCGAAGGTGAAGGAGCCGAGCACGTACTGGCCCGCCACGCGTGCGATGCCGATCGAGTGAGCCGTCTGGTAGCCGAGATTGACGGGGCCGTCGAGCGTGCCGTCGGAGGTGCTGTCCCACGTCGTGCGAAGACCTGCCGATGCCGGGCTGTTGGCTGCGTAGTAGTAGCCTGCCGCGAGGCCGAGCGGACCGTTGTTGTACGCGACGGCGCCCGAATACGACTGCTCGGAGCCCGTGCTGCCCGCGACGCCGCCGAACGAGTACATCGCTTCGAACTGCAGGCCCGCGAATACCGGCGACGTGTACTTCACGGCGTTATTCACGCGGAAGCTGTTGTCGTAGTTATCGACGTCGCCTGCCGTGGCGAAGGCGCTGCCGAAGTAATTGTCGGCAGTAATGCCCTGCACGAGGTCGATCAGCGGGTCGTATTGGCGGCCCAGCGTGATGGAGCCGTATTGATCCTGCGTGAGGCCCACGAAGGCCTGACGGCCGAACAGGCGGCCGCCCTGGCCCATCTTGCCGGTGCTCGGATCGAAGCCGCTTTCGAGCTGGAAGATGGCCTTCATGCCTGCGCCGAGATCTTCGCTGCCTTTCAGGCCCCAGCGCGTGCCCGACAGATTGCCGGCGCTGGTATTGCCGAGCGACCACAGGCTGTTGTTGCCCGATGCGTTGTGCACGTAGGTGATCCCCGTGTCGATCGTGCCATACAGTGTGACGCTGCTTTGCGCGTGAGCGGCGCTGGTGGCCGTGGCGAGTGCGGCCAGTGAGATCATCGAGAGGGCGGTGCGCTTCATTCTTATCTTCTCCTGCGTGTGGTAAAGCGTTGAATGAGCGACAGACTAAAGGCGCATGCAATAAATGTAAAAACGCCAAAAAACGCCATTACTGATATTCACCACACGCTATCGACAGATTATTGCGGCTTTATACAAACAGTATTGCCGCATGAATGATTTTTCAGGCACGTGATAGCCGATTGTTATTGGCAGCCGAAAATTAGTGCGTATCGAAGCGATGATTTGTCGTTATCGGGTTGTGTTTGCGAATATTGCGGGAACAACGATAATTAATTTCGTATTGCGGGGTTTATCGTTTCGCGCAATGCTTTACACTCAGGCGAGTTTCATCCTGTCTGTACGCAGCAGACAACACGCTTGAACGCGGCCCCCGTGCCGCGTTTTTTTTCGTCTGACGACCCGAAACCGCGCATGCTCACGCCGCTGCCAACTGCGCGACTGCATCTCTCAATGCGCTCCGCAATCCTTCCTCCACGACGGGATGATAGAAAGGCATCGCGAGCATCGCATCGACGGTGAGACCCATCTGCAGCGCCCACGCAAGCAGGTGTGCGATGTGTTCGGCGTCCGGCCCGATCCACTCGGCGCCCACGAACCGCCGCGTCGCGCGATCGACATACACGTGCATCAGCCCGCGGTTGCGCCACATCACGCGGCTGCGCCCCTGATCCTCGAAATTCACCGCGCCGGTTGCGAACGACCCTTCCGGAAGATCTGCGTGCCGCGCGCCGACCATCGCGATGCCAGGGTCGGAAAACCCCACTGAAATAGGTGCGCGCCGTACCAGAGCCTTCACTTCGGGATACCGCGCTGCGTTTTCGCCCGCCGCGCGGCCTTCATCGGCTGCCTCATGCAGCAAGGGCAGCACATCATTCGCATCTCCCGCGATAAACACAGGGTGCTTGCCAGCTTGCAGCGTCAAAGGATCGAACACGGGCACGCCACGCGCGTCGACTTCGATGGATGTGTTGTGCAGCGCGAGCTTGTCCATGTTCGGACGGCGGCCGGCCGTGACGAGCACATAGTCGAAGGTGTCCTCGCGCACCACGCCCGCGCTGTCCCGATAGCGCAGATGCACGCTGTCGCCTTCGCGAGTCGCGGCTTCCACCTGCGCATGCGGTTCGAAGTGAAACACATCCTTGAACACGTTCTGTGCATACGCCTTGATCTCGGGATCGCTCAACGGACCCACGCGCCCACGCGCACCCAGCATCGTCACGTCGACGCCGAGCCACGCCAGCGCCTGGCCCAGTTCCAGTCCGATCACGCCCGCGCCGACCACGGCCACCTTGCGCGGCAGGTCATCCCATGCGAACACGTCGTCGTTGACGATCGCGCGGTCACCGAGCGCCCGGTACATCGCGGGCACATACGGCGAGGAACCCGTTGCAATCACGATCCGCTTTGCATGCACGCGGGTGTGATCGCCAACCTGCAACACGTTGTCGTCGATGAACTGCGCGTAGCCGAGCAGCCGTTCCTCAGCCGGAATGCTTTCCGTCGATTCGACCACGAAGCCGACGAAGCGGTCGCGCTCACCCTTGACGCGCGCCATCACTTCCCGTCCGTCGATCCGTACGGTGCCATCCACATGCACGCCGAACGGCGCCGTGCTGCGCGCCGCATGGGCGGCTTCGGCGGCGGCGATCAGCAGCTTCGACGGCATACAGCCGACGCGCGCACAGGTCGTCCCATACGCGCCGCCTTCGATCAGCACGACACTCGCGCCCGCCGTCTTTGCGGCGCGGAAGGCGGACAAGCCTGCGCTGCCTGAGCCAATAACTGCAACATCGATATGAAGCGTTTTCATGGTGTTCCTCGCTCGGACGGGCGGTGGCGGAGTCAGTCTGCTGTGCCGCGCGCGCCGCTGCTGTCCAGTAGAATCAGTGTGCATTGCACGGTGTTACTGTACGGTCCGGTGCACGCGTTGCTAATCCTCGAACGATTCAAAAACATGCTTAATCGGCTCAACGCTCGACTTGACCCCCGACTCGATACCCGGCTCGCACGGAGACGCACATGGACCTTCTGAGCCGCTTTTTGTCGCTGATGCCCGTGAGCGGGCGGGTCGATGTGCGCTGCCATTTCGGCGCGCCGTGGGCGATCGACGAAGGCCCCGCAGGCGTGCGCGAGATTCCGTACCACGTGCTGCTGTCGGGCAAAGCGGTGCTCGAGGACGGCAACGGGCCGGCCGAGCATCTGACGGCGGGCGACATCATCGTGTTTCCGACGGGCAGTCCGCACCGCATCCATGACGGCAGCGGCGAGCAGCCCGTGCCCGCCACGCAGCGCCGCAACATCATGCTGACCGTCTCGGAGAACAGCGGCACGGGCGCCACGGTGGACATCCTGTGCGGCCGCTTCCTGCTTGGCGCCGTGCCGGACCGGCTGCTGCGCGATCATCTGCCATCGCGGCTGGTGGTGCGCAGCGGCGCCCTGACAAGGGGGAACGGCGAGCCGGAGGCACAGCCCGAAGCCGACGACGCGGCACAAAGCGTGGCCGGTTCGCGGCTCGCGCGGCTGATCCAGTTGATGCGCGAAGAGGCAACTGACGAATGTCCCGGCAGCGAGACGCTGGTCAATCATCTGTCGGCGGCGCTGTTTGCGTTGACGCTGCGCTTCGCCAGCGAAGCCGCGCAGCCGCCGCACGGCTTGCTCGCGCTGGCGGGCCGTCCGCGTCTGCAGGCGGCCGTTTCAGCGATGTTCGAAGCGCCCGGCAAGCCGTGGACGCTCGATCAGTTCGCCGCGCTCTGCAACATGTCGCGCGCGACCTTCGTGCGGCAGTTCCAGGAGGCAATCGGGCGCTCCGCAACCGATGTGCTGACGGAAGTTCGCATGACGATCGCGGGCCGCATGCTGCTCGAATCGGCGACACCTGTCGGCGATATTGGCGAAACGGTCGGCTATCAGTCCGAAGCGGCGTTCCAGCGCGTGTTCAAGAAGCAGATCGGCGTAACGCCCGCGCGCTGGCGCGCGTCGGGCGGTCATACGCAGGCCGCGACCGAAAGCGCCGACGAGGCCGCTGCCGATCTCGAGCAATAGAGAATTCCACAAAGCGTGCAGGACGCGGCTGCGCCCTCCGGCGCGGCCTTGACGATCGCCGCCAAACCCTTGCTGTACAAGGCATCGCGCCTTCATGCGAGCGTAGCGCATGGCGCGCCGCGATGCGCGTAACAGGAGCCGGTGAGCCGATCGAGCATCTTCGTGAGCCGCGACGACATTAACGGTCGTGCGATGCACGCCTACAGTTGAGTCATGCCGTCGCCGACGGCCAGCAAAGCGTCGCAATTGTCAGCGCTCGAAATCGAACTCAACGTTCACGGAGATAACTCATGTCCGCAATCACGATCTACACGACCCCGACGTGTCCGTACTGCCACGCCGCCAAAGCGCTGCTGACGAGCAAGGGGCTGTCGTACAAGGAAATCAACGTGCAGAACGACCGCGCCACGGCGATCGCGCTGATGGAACGCACAGGACGCCGCACGGTCCCGCAGATTTATATCGGTGAGACGCATGTCGGCGGCTTCGATGATCTGAATGCGCTGGAAACGGCAGGGCGTCTCGATCCGCTGCTGGAAGCGAACGCGATCAGCTAAGGCGAAGGGCACCTTGGGTGAGGTGTGAACCGCGAATGGCAGCGTGCCGTTCGCGGTTTTTTTCTGGTTCATTGAATGTGTCACGTCCCGACGCGCGGCAGATAGAGCGCGGGATCGACGGGTTTGCCTTCCTTGCGGACTTCGAACTGCATCGCGCCGTCGCCGTGTTCCGTTCCCGCCATTTCGGCGATCACGTCCCCGCGTTTGACGTTCGCGCCTTCCTTCACGAGCAGTTTGCGGTTGTGTCCGTAGGCGGTCACGAGCATGTCGTCGTGCCGGATGACGATCAGCTTGCCGTAGGGCTTGCCGCCGTCGCCGGCGAACACCACGCGGCCCGGCGCGGCTGCCCGGACGGGATCGCCGGATCGGGCCGAGATCACCATGCCCTTCGATTTGCCTTGCCCATACACCGCGCTCAATGTGCCGTGCGCAGGCCAGCCGAAGTGGCTTCGGGCGGCGTCGGCGGTTTTGTCGTCTTTGTGAGTAACGTTGTCCACATCGTGCTTCGCCGGCGTTTTGGCGTTCGCTTGTGTCTCCGCCGACGCTGCCGGGGATTCTTTGCTCTTCGATGTATCGGGGGGCGGCGTGACACGCAGCACGCCGCCCGCGCCGATATGGCCAGGGTTCGTCAGGTTGTTCCATTTGACGATGTCTTCGCTGCGCTGGCCGTGGCTCGTTGCGATCCGATAAAGCGTGTCACCTGGCTTGACCCGGTAGTAGTCATCCGACAAGGGTTTGTCGGCGATGACGTTCGCGCTGCCCGTTGCCTGCTTGCCCGACCGGTTGGCCGAGGCGAGCGCGGGCGTTTGTTGCGGCGGCTGCTGAAGCGAGCGATCTTCAGGCGGCATCTGCCACGGCAGCATCGTGCAGCCGCTTATGGACAGCAGCAGCGCAAGGCCCGCGAACGCGGGCCCACGCGCGCAGCGGTAGGTCGATTGGATTGGAGTCATCTCGGTCATCCTCTTGTTGTTCGACGATGTCTGGGCATCGGTTCGTGCGTGCCGGACAACCAGCGAAGCCGGGCAGCGCAGAACGGGGATCTGACAGAGGGCGAAGATGAATGTTTCTGGAATCCTGAATGTTTGACAGCGCTTCGCGGTTTTGCTGCCCGTGAAGGCGTTAGTGTTGCGAAGCGTTGCTATGAACGCGCATCGATTGGAATTGGATCGATGCGGAAGGAAAGGCGAACCGCGGTCACGGACGGCGCTTTTTCCATGCGTAATCGGCGGGCGGATCGGAGGCGCCCGCCTTGCCCACCGAGCGCGGATTTTCGCTGCACAGCGTGACGAAGCTCACATCGTCGCCGGCCGCCTGCTTCTTACGCAGGGTTTCGGTGAATGCGAGCGCCTGCGTCATGTCATCGTCGGCGAACCGCTCGAAGCGAGCGGTTGCCGTTGTCGATGACGTCTGTTCCAGCCAGTACACGACAAACATGTATTTCCTTCAGTGCAGCTTCTTTACCTTTTGCGCTAAGCGAGATCGAGCGCGCCCGTCAGATCGCCGATCGGCGTGAGGCCGTTCTGCGTGAACGTGCGGTCGCGCACGACGATACCGTCCAGCGGCGCCAGCCCATGCACGCGCGTGATCAGGCGCAGGATCGAATTGGTGTCGTACATCGTGTGATCGACATAGCCTTTCTTCGCGAGCGGCGAAATGACGAGGGCGGGAATGCGCGAACCCGGTCCCCAGCGGTCGCCCTTCGGCGGCGCGACGTGATCCCACCAGCCGCCGTTTTCGTCGTGCGTGACGACGATGACGGTGTTCTGCCACTGCGGCCCGCGCTGGATATGGTCGATGACGGTGGCGATGTGACGGTCGCCCGATTCGACGTCCGCGTAGCCCGCGTGCATGTTCAGATTGCCTTGCGGCTTGTAGAAGGTCACGGCGGGCAGGCGGCCTGCGTCGATGTCGGCGATGAAGCGGTTGGTCGAAGCATCGTCCCCCACACCGCCATCGCGCAGATGGCGCGTGCGCGCCGAGGTGCCGGGCGCGAAGTTCGCGAAGTAGTTGAACGGCTGATGGTGGTACTGGAAGTCCGGCACGGCGCCCGTGTCGCGATGATCGAGTGCGTATTGCCATGCGCCCGAGTACCACGCCCAGTCGACGCCTTTATCGCTCAGCCGGTCACCGATCGTCGCATAGTGCTGCGGCGGCAACACCTTCGGATCGGCGGGATTGGCGAGCGCGGGGTCGCCGCCTTCGGCGGGCCGCACCATGCTCGGCTGGTAGGGCGGCGCCATCGTATTGACGGCGTAGCCATCGGGCGTGAACAGGCCGTCGTTGACAAACTTGGGCGGCCCTTCGAGCGCTGTTCTGGGCGAGTCGGGTGCCTGTCTGAGGCGCGTGCCCGTCGGATCGTCGCCTTCGACCACGGACACCAGTTTCTTGCCCGGACCGTTGCCGATGTCCGGCACCTGCGGCGCCTGCGCCGAAATCAGGAAGATGTGATTGAGCCACGAACCGCCGAACGCGGCCATGAAGAAGTTGTCGCACAGCGTGTATTGCTGCGCGAGCGTCCATAGCTTCAGCGATTCGCCGGAACTGCGGTAATGGCCCATCACCAGACCGCCGGAATCGCCCCATGCGGCACACTGGTTGTTGCGGCCCGCGTTGATCTGCATCTGGTTCTGATAGAAACGATGCACGAGATCGCGCGTGATCACGCTGTTCGGCAGCGGCGTGCCGTGCGCGTCGGTCAGATGGAACGGCTGGTTGCGCAAGCCGGTGATGTCGCGCTCGGCAATCATGTAGCGCGTTCCGTCGATTTCCTGCGCCTGCGGCACGAGGCCGCCCCAGAGTTTCGGCAGCGTGGCGAGCGGCGTGGCGCCGTCGCGGTCCAGTTGCACGTAGCGCTCGGGCGTCACGGCCGCCAGCGGATACTGCACGCCGGGGAATTTGCCGTAAAGGTTCGCGAAGCTGCGGTTATCCGCATAGATCACCACGATGCGCTTGACCTGATCGTGCAACGCGGCGTCGAGGCGCGCGTCGGCGGCACTGCGCGGCGTGGCGTGCGCGGCGCTGTCGACCGACTGGCAGCCCGCCAGCGCGAGGCCGAGACCCGCGGCGGCGCGGCCGGTGAGGACGCGGCGGCGGTCGGGAGCGTCGGGGAAGTCGTCGGCGGGCAGAGTGGGATCGTCGTGCTCGTTCATCGGTCAGTCTCCTGGCACAGTGAAACGCGTAAGAGGCGCAGCCGCGCTGCGCGAGGCTGCAGACAGGGTGCGCGGCACCCGCATCGTCGCATTCGTTGCGGGCGCTTAGCAACCTTCCTGCAACCGGCGTGTATCGGGTTTGTCTTCGATGCGGGTCTGTGTCGGTCTGTGTCGGTTGGTGCCGTTACAGGCGGTCTTTCAGATCGTCGAGTGACACGCCGAGTTCGCCCGCGAGATGCGCCAAAAGTGCTTCGAGCCGCTCGACCCGCTCGCCGAGTTCACGCTGCTGCGCGCGCAGCGCCTCGAGCTCGCCGGGTGGGGCCGGTTCGTCGGAGAGTGCCGAGCCGCGCATCAGTTCGGGCGACGGCTCGCCGCACAGCAGATGCATCCAGCGGCTCTCGCGCTCGCCAGGCGTGCGCGGCAGCTTGACGACGCGCGGCGGAGCGTTGTCGGCGAGTTCCTCGAGACACGCCTCGACCGACGACGTGTCGGCGAAACTGTGCAGCCGCGAGGTGGCGAGGCGCAACTCGGCGGCCGTTTGCGGGCCGCGCAGCAGCAGGGCCGTCAGCAGTGCCGCCGACTGGCGCGGCAAACCCAGCACGCGCTCCATATTGTGCTCGTAGCGCGGCACGCGGCTGCCGCTGCCTTCGAATACGAGCGACAGGCGCTTCAGGCTGTTGATGGCGTCGAGAATCTCGCTTTCGCTGACGTTCATCACGGGCGAACGCGAGGTTTTCTGGTTGCAACCCGCAGCGAGCGAGTTGACCGACAGCGGGTAGGTGTCGGGGACGGTGTGCTGCTTCTCGAACAGCACGCCCAGCACGCGGGCTTCGAGCGGCGTGAGCGCGCGCATCACGGGGCGCGGGGTATCGTCGGTGGTCGAATTCATGGGCAATAGACTGATAGGGGTGGCCGCGCAGGTGGCGGCGCGAGCGCATAAGCATAGTCTATTGCCGCGGCGGCGCGTCCGGAAGCGCCGTCGTGTCGCTTTGTTTGTGTCGCTTCGTGATGACGACGGTTATGGCATGTCGTACGGTTCGTCCGGCACGTCGAAAACGGTGTCGTCGACGTCGATCTGGATCGAACAGTTATCCGTCGATCCCGGCTGCGCCCGCGCTGCATCGACGCGCTGCCGCACGAGATCTCGCAAACGGTCCTGCACCACGCGCCGTTTGGCCGTCACCAGTGCGGCATAGCGGTCGATCTGCGCGTCGCCGAGGCGGATCGTGGCGACACAGCGCGCGTCGAGCGTCGTGTCGCGCCCGGTTTCGGTCACCCACGACAGCATCAGATAGGTCGTCGCCCCTTCCTGGTAGGCGCTGACGGTGGGCGCTTTCGGCGATTCAAACCTGCCGACGAGGGCCAGTTCGAGTTCATCGACGCGCTGCGACAATCCGATTGTGTTCATGGCGGCTCCCGATGTGTGCTTATGCTCTTGTTGTCGAATCCAGCAACCGGGATGCCAGACAGCTTTGTCCAGCGCGCGCCCCCCATGCGTCCGTCATACGCCGTGCAATATGCCGTTTATGTCGCGCTTCCCTTCGGCAGTGAGTGCGCAGGCGGCGTAATATATCCACCGATACATCGTGCGGCGCAAGCCGCCCGCAATCGAATGGAGAGGGACGATGGGACTGACAGGCTCGGCGGCGCTGCCGCTGCAGGACACGACGGCGGGTGCCGTCATGCTGGCGGGCGCTTTCCTGCGTCCGATGCGGGTGACGCTCGACGATCTGCGGCAGCATGCGAGCGTGACCGCCGATCCTTTCGATCTGCGCTGCTACACGACCAATCGCTTTATCCGCAAGGTCGATCAGTATCGCGGCGTGCTGCTGAAAGACCTGATCGACATGGCGGGCCTGCGCAATGACAAGGCGGGCGATTTCAAGCGCACCGTTTTCATCGCGCACGCGCACGACGGCTACGCGGTGACGTTTTCGTGGCACGAACTGTTCAACACGCCCATCGGCGAACGCGTGCTGGTCGCGTTCGAGCGCGGCGACCATCCATTGTCCGTCGACGAAGGCGCGCCGATTCTTTTCTCGTCCGCCGACATTCTGCCCGCTCCGCGGCATGTGAAGCGCCTCGCCGGCGTAGTGGCGCGCGTGCTCGAGTTGTAAGGCCGGCTTGCCGCCGCAGTCCGTTGTGCCGCGCACTGGTGCAAGTGCCGATTGAAATGCCGCGTATGGCATCGTGTATGCTTGCGCGCATGAGTCAACCGGCAAACAACATGAAGACATCGGCACACGCCAGGCCCGAGGTGCGCTTCAGAATGCGTATCCAGCAGGACGGGACGATTGCGCTCGGCCCGGGTAAGGTCGCGCTGCTCGAAGCAGTGCGCGAGCATGGTTCGATTTCGGCTGCGGCGCGCAGCCTGAGCATGTCGTACCGGCGCGCGTGGCTGCTGATGGATGAACTGAACCGTTCGCTGAAATCGCCCGCGACGGTTTCGGAGCATGGCGGCCAGAGCGGCGGGGGCAGTGTGCTGACACCCGTCGGCGAGGAAATCATCCGGCTCTATCGCGGTATCGAAGCGCAAGCCTATGCGGCCTGCGCTGACGACATCGCCGCGCTCACGAAGATGGTGCGGCGCTAGTCGGGCTGACCGCGTTCGCTTTGCGAGGCACGAATCCGCCAGTTGGCGCCGGCGGTTCGCCTCGCTAGCCGTGACGCAGGCAGAAGCGCGGCTGTCCGCCTGACTGCGCGCTGGTTTGCGCATCGGCATTGAGCCGGCCGATCAACTCGACGAAGCTCGCGACGCTCGCCGTGCGCAGCGGATACCACGCGACGTGGTTGCGCTCGCAGATACGCTTGAGCGTGTTCATCGAGTCGTGATCGATGCAGTCCACCGGGAACACGACCATGTCCGCACGCGGCAGCGCAGCCGCCAGCAGACCTTTGCGGTCTTCGATGCCGCCGTCGTGCACGGTGAGCTCGCCACCCGCCGTTTCGACGATACGCCGGATCGCCGCAGTCGATCCCGGCCGTCCACCAACGTACACCAGGCGCATGCGCTCCAGAATGGCGAGCGTTGCCGAACGATCGGACGGATCGTCGCTTTCTGTGATCTGCAGCGTGCGTTCCAGTGCGCTTGCCTCGGCTTGCAGCGTTTTCACGAGCGCATCCACTTCGTCCAGCCGCGCGCGCAGCGCACGTGCGCTTTCCTGTTCGGCGGCGACGCGCTGCTCGGCGGCTTCGCGGCGATTTGTATGCAGCGCGAGACGTTCGTCGCGCGCCGTCAGCGCTTCACGCAGCGTGTGCACTTCGGCGCGCAGTTCGTCGTCGCTGTCGGCGTTTTGCGCCCTGGCATGCGCTGCGTGAGATTCGAGTTCCTGCGCGGCGGCGTCACGCTGCAGGCTCATCTCCTGCAGACGTCCTTGCTGGCGATCGATCTTCGCGCGCAATTCAGCGTTCTCTTCTTCCAGCGCAACCAGCCGCCGGATGTCCGCGCGATTCGCCGCGCCGACCAGATGCGACAGCATGTGCAGATCGCCGAACGCGGTTTGCCGCACGCTCATGGTCGTTTGTGGATGCGTCATCAGCGCCCAGTAGGCAGGCGGAATGTCGCCGCTCTTGAGCGCCTCTTTCCAGAGCGCGAGCACGGCCTCGGGATCTTTCGCCTTGTCGAACAGACGGATCGCACCCGCGAAGCGTTCATCCAGCGCCTTTTGCAGCGCCTTGCCGCCCGCGCCGCCTTCGATGGCGAGTTCGACGGCTGTGTGGTGAATGTCGAGGTCGCTGGCGCGCTGACGGTCGAGGTCGGTGAACTTCGGCACGAGCTTGCGCAATTCGTGCGTGCTCAGACAGGTGCCGATAATCGAGCAGTGCAGGTGCGAGTCGAGTTCCGCGAGCCGCGTGCGCCGTTTCAGGTCGGCGAGTTGCGCTTTCGACGGCGCGCAGCAGGAATCGGCGTTACCGGCGGATGTCAGGGACGTGTCGATGCCCGGGCGGGCGAGGCGAAAGGGCGGAGCGTGCATGGTGACCTCTATCCGGACATGACGGCGGACCGGGGTGGATGCGCGAACGGATAAGGCAAATATACCATCGCGAAATATACCATCGAATATATCGAGTGCGCGTGGGGCGTGAATCAGTGCGCCGGTTCAGGCAGACGTCTGCGCGTGGGCGGGGCGGGTGCCTTGAGTGCAACCGTGCGTGGCGCGGCAGGCTTATGGCGTTCCAGTACGTGTTCGACGCACAGCCCGACGAGAATCGCATCCACGCGTTCGAGAGCCGTCACCGTTTCGCGCATGGCCGTCGGGTCCGTGCTGAACGATTCGGAAAACACCGCGTCGCGCGTGCGTTCGAGCACGCGCGCCTGGCGGATCGCGATTTTCAGTTCGCGCATCCGTGCGAAGCGCGCGGCCTGCGCCTCAGTGGCGAGCATCGACAGCAACTCGCGCAACGGTGCGGCCGACAGTGCTTCGGCTGCCACCGACGCGTGCCGCGCAGACGCGAACATCTGCACGAAGCGCGTCACGCTGCTGCGCAGACGCCTGAAAGCATCGACCACGTCACGAATCTGCTGCGCGCGCACGTCGCCCGACAGCGGCTTGAGCGTGCTGATTTTCGCGGCTAGCGCATCCGTTGGTTCATCGCGGCGACTGCTGCCCACCCCGTTTCTCCCGAGATCCGATTCTGTTCGATATATTCTACCGTATACAGCGGTGCACATGACATGTCACAGTCTGACGATTCGTCTGCCGTTTTTTCGAGGCTCAGCGGCGCCCGATCACGAGTGCGATGCCGCCCAGAATGGCGGCCGCGCTGAGCGCGAGGCGCGCGGTCAGCGGTTCTCCGAGCAGGGCGATGCCACCGGCGGCGGCGATCAGCGGCACGCTCAGTTGCACGGTGGCCGCCGTGGCCGCCTTCAGTTCCTTCAAGGCGGCATACCAGATCACATAGCCGACGCCCGACGTCAGCGCGCCGGAGAGTGCCGCAAACAGCAATCCCATTCTGTCGATCGATGCGCGCGCAAGCATCGCGGCGCTAATCGCCAGCGCAAAAGGAATCGCGCGAATGAAATTGCCCGCGGTGGTGGCGGTGGCATCGGCGGCGCGTTTGCCACGCAGTGAATAGACGCCCCACGCGACGCCCGCGCACAGCATCAGCAGCGAAGCGATCAGCGGCGGCGCGCTCACGCCGGGCAACACCAGGCCGACGAGGCCCGCGAGCGCGCAGGCGAGTCCCATCCATTGCAGCACACGCAACCGTTCGCCGCGCGAAAGCGCATAGCCGATCATCGTGGCCTGCACGGCGCCGAACAGCAGCAGCGCGCCGGAGCCTGCCGCGAGCGACACATACGCAAACGAAAACGCCGCGGCGTAGACGAACAGCGCGAACGCGGAAAGCCAGTTGCCTTCGACAGCCCGCGCCTTGCCGCGGCTGCGCAGAACGATCCACAAGACGATGGCAGCCGACGCGATGCGGACGGTCGTAAAGGTCGCGGGATCAATCGATGTGCCCTTCAGGGCGATGCGGCATAGCAGCGAGTTGCCTGCAAAGGCGAACATGGCGGCGATCGTCAGCAAGGCGATGCGCATGCGCGGCATGATGCGATGAGAGGGAATGGTCGTATGGAAGCACGCTACTGTAGCGTGATCGATGCGTGCGCGCATGCCGCAGCGCAACGTGATCCGGCGGACGAAGACGCGATGAAAGCCGAGCCGGACAGCAGATGACAGCATCTGCTGTCCGGCATTCACGCGCAGTGTTCAGGCCATCGCGGAGGGTTTGATGTTCTGGTTATGGCGGAACAGATTCTGCGGATCGTAGCGGTCTTTCACGGCCACGAGTCGCGCATAGTTCGGACCATACGCGTCGCCCACACGCACGGATTCTTCTTCCGTCATGAAGTTCACGTACACGCTGCCGAGCGCGAATGGTGCCGAGGCGGCGAAGAAATCGCGCGACCATGCAATGCAGCGCTCATCGTCGGCGGCTTCCGTCCAGCGTCCGTGCCCGTTCATCACGTACTTCGCATCGCGATTCGAGTAGGCCGTTGCATCCGGCGCGACGCGCATTGTCTGTCCGCCGATTGCGCCAAAGAAGATCTCGCATTGAGGCGACGGGAGTTTGGCGATTGCATCGACGAATGCGTCGATCAGGCCGTCATCGAGCTTTGCCAGGTTGTGCGACTTCCAGTAATTGCGCGCGCCCGGCGTCAAGAGCGGATCGAATGCCTGTTGCCATGCGGTGAATGGCATCGGTCCGAGTGCTTCGCCATAGGGCGTGCCGAACTTGCGCACTTCATCGACCGCAGAAGGACCGTTTGCAACCGGTCCTGTATAGCAGACGGCAAACGCGATGATCGGCTTGCCGTGAACGTCGGCGGGCAGGAAGGGCAGTGGTGGAGCGAAGCGCGCGACAGCCCAGACCGTCAGTTCGTCAGGCCAGCTTTCGAGCGCGCTGCGGTACTTGACGAGGGCATCGCGCGCCTGGTCCATCGGCAGCACGACGAGTCCGCCGAACACTTCGGGGCCGACTTCATGCAGTTGAAATTCGAACATCGTGACTACGCCGAAATTGCCGCCGCCGCCGCGAATCGCCCAGAACAGATCCGCATGCGAATCGGCATCGCAGTGAAGCAGATTGCCGTCGGCCGTGACGACGTCGGCGGAGAGCAGGTTGTCGACCGTCATCCCGAAGCGCCGGCTGATCCAGCCGAACCCGCCGCCGAGCGTGAGTCCCGCCACGCCCGTGGTCGAATTGATGCCGAGCGGTGTGGCGAGGCCGAACGCTTGCGCGTCGTGAGCGAAGTCGCGCAACAGGCAACCCGGTTCGACATAGGCGCGACGTGCGACGGGATCGATGCGGGCGGATTTCATCTGCGACAGGTCGAGCAGCATGCCGTCTTCGCACACGCCACTACCTGCGATGTTGTGGCCACCGCCGCGCACGGCGAGCAGCAGCGCGTTGTCGCGCGCGAAATTCACGGCGCGGCGCACATCGGCCACACCCGCGCAATGCACGATGATCGCGGGGCGACGGTCGATCATCCCGTTCCAGATGCTGCGTGCTTCATCGAACGATGGATCGCCGGGCAATACGACCTGGCCTCGCGTGAGAGCTTTGAATTCGTCGATTGCACTGCTGGAAAGATTCGCCATGCTACACCTCCGGTACGAACAAACAACATCCGAACCCCTCGATCAAGTCTGATCAAAGTAGTTCGGATGACCTGGTTTTTCATTCAGTAAACGGGGCTGACCGGCGTGCACAAATTAACGTATACCCGCATCAAAACGGGGCATTAAAAAGTGCCTGTCTTTACAGGGTGATACGCAGAAAAGCCCTTAAAACATGGCGTTTTGTGATCGTGTGAGCCGATGTAGTACTTCGTAAAAAGTCTCTCGATCGGCAGATGAAGAGCGCGATCACATCGTCGTAGTAACGAGCATTAGTGCGGAGTTCTAACTCGTTGCGACGTAAAGGCAAACTTGTCAATACAGATGATGCTGATGATAAGCACGCTGCGTTTTTTACTGTCCAGAGAAATGAATCGCGTGTGAGTCAATCGTGCGCGTGCGAATGATGCGGTCCTGACGTCACCGTCTCGAACGTTCCTGATCAGACGATTGTCACGGCTTTCTGTGACGTGGCTTGCTTCTGTTACGCTGACCATAAGCTTTCTCGAGGAAAGACAAACTCGGGGAATGCGTAATAGATTGTTCTGTTAGTCGTAAGTACAGTAGATGGTAGTTGTTTATGTTTTGTATGGTTAACCCCGATTTAAACGTAAACGAACAAAAGAGAACATTGTTGCTGTTGTTTTGATTTCCTTTTTGAACACAGGCGTGTGGCCTGTTTTTGAAGCACCCGAATAAAAAAACGATCGGGACAATGGATCGACAACAGTTTCTCCGGCGCCCTCGCGGCGCTATCCCTTGCCCTGCCTCTCGTCAGCAAACCGGACCGCGTCTGCTCGCCGTCCGGTGTTTGCGAACGCCTTAGCCGTACCCAAGCATCTGCATTTGCATCGAAGCCGCATCGAACCAGAAACAGACAGAAAAAGAGCAAAGCTGGATCAGAAGCATCGACAAAGGAGAGCAATTTGGGTTTGGAACTGGAGCGGGTCACCGTCGTTTCGGGCGGGCTGACGCATCTGTACGGCGTCGATCTGCGGCTCGTCCCGGGTGCGATCAATGTGCTGCTGGGGCCCACGCAAGCGGGCAAGACCACGTTGATGCGTGTGATGGCAGGACTCGACCGGCCAACCAGCGGCCGCGTGCTCGCCGATGGTCGGGACGTGACGGGCGTGAGCGTGCGTCAGCGCAATCTCGCGATGGTCTATCAGCAGTTCATCAACTATCCCGCGATGACGGTGTTCGACAACATCGCATCACCACTCAAGCTGCAAAAGACAGAGGCTGGCGAGATCCGTCGCCGCGTCGATGAAGTCGCGTCGAAGCTGCATATCGAACATCTGCTGGAACGCCGGCCGGGTGAACTGTCGGGAGGCCAGCAACAGCGTTGCGCGCTGGCGCGCGCGCTCGTCAAGCGTACCTCGCTGGTGTTGCTCGACGAGCCGCTCGTGAACCTCGACTACAAGTTGCGTGAAGAATTGCGCGCCGAACTCACGACGCTCTTCTCCGACGGCAAGACCACGGTCGTGTATGCCACCACCGAACCGCTCGAAGCCTTGCTGCTCGGCGGCTATACGGCTGTCGTCGACAAGGGACGCGTGTTGCAGTTCGGCCCGACGCTGGACGTCTACAACGCGCCGGCAAATGTCGACGTCGCCGCCGTTTTCAACGATCCGCCCATGAACATGCTGACAAGCGAACTGCTCGACAGTGGCGACGCGCGCTTGCCCATCGGTATCGACGTGCCCGTGCGCCGCGCGGCGCAGACGGCTGTCGGCACAGGGACCTGCCGCATTGGAATCCGTCCCGGCCATCTGCGGCTCGCGCCGCGCAATACACATTCGATTGCCGTGCCTTGCCTGCTGGAACTGGCCGAGCTGAGCGGCTCTGAAACGTATCTGCATCTGCATACCCGTCACGGTGGCATCAATCTCGTCGCGCAGTTGCAAGGCGTGCATCAGATCGAGTTGGGCACACAGCTCGACGTCTATATCGACCCCGACGATCTGTTCGTATTCGGCGCGGACGCCAATCTGGTCGCGCGTCCCAGGATGCAGGAGGTGGCCTATGGCGCGCATTGAGTTTCAGAATCTCGGGCATGCGTACCGGCCGAATCCCGCTTCTCTCGACGACTACGCGTTGCAACCGATGAGCATGGTGTGGGAAGACGGCGGTGCGTACGCGCTGCTTGGCCCGTCGGGTTGCGGCAAATCGACCTTGCTCAATATCGTGTCGGGCCTGTTGCAGCCATCGGAAGGCAAAGTCCTGTTCAACGGACGCGATGTCACCACGCAAGGCGCGCGCGAACGCAACATTGCGCAGGTGTTCCAGTTCCCGGTGATCTACGACACGATGAGCGTGTTCGACAATCTTGCCTTTCCGCTGCGCAATCGCGGTTTGCCTGCAGCGGAAGTGCGAACGCGCGTGCATGAAGTCGCCGACATTCTCGACATGGCGCGTGAATTGCCGCGCAAGGCGAGCAATCTGTCGGCCGATGCGAAGCAGAAGATTTCGCTGGGACGCGGACTCGTGCGCAAGGATGTCGCGGCCATTCTGTTCGACGAACCGTTGACCGTTATCGACCCGCATATGAAGTGGATGCTGCGGCGTCAGCTGAAGAAGATCCATCAGCAACTCAAGCTCACACTGATCTACGTGACGCACGATCAGGTCGAAGCGTTGACTTTCGCGGACGAAGTGGTCGTGATGACCAACGGACGCGTGGTGCAAAAGGGCGGCCCGGAAGCCCTGTTTTTAAGGCCCGATCACGCGTTCGTGGGCTATTTCATCGGCAGTCCTGGCATGAACCTGTGCCCCGTCAGTCTGGACGATGGCGCGATCAGACTCGGTTCGCAGCGCGTCACGCTCGATTCCGACACGCTTGCCGCGCTCAAGAGCACGAATGGCGATCTGAAACTCGGCATCCGCCCTGAGTTCGTGCGTCTCGCCGACGATGGCGAGAAAGGCGCGATCCTTGCGCAAGTCACACGCGCGCAGCAACTCGGCAACTATCAGCTCGTGACGGCGAACTGCGAAGGCCACGTATTCAACGCGAAGATGGAGCCGGCAGTGCGCGTCGTGGACGGCCCGGTGTGGTTGCGCGTGGCCGCGCCGGAAACGGTGTACTTCAACAACGATGAGCGCATTGCGATCCGAGCCGCAGGAGGCGCGCGATGAACAAGCCAGTGAACCAGAAGGCGTGGCTGCTCGTCGTGCCCGTCTTCATCTGCGTGGCGTTCTCGGCGATTTTGCCGCTGATGACGGTCGTCAACTATTCGGTGCAGGACATCATCAGTCCGACGCAGCACGTCTTCGTCGGTACGGAATGGTTTCGCAACATCATGACCGATCCCGATCTGCGCGGCGCATTGGGACGTCAGGTGATCTTCTCCGCTTGTGTGCTGCTGTTTGAGATTCCACTGGGCGTCGGCCTCGCTTTGGCGATGCCCGCCTCGGGTTGGCGCGCTTCGGCGGCGTTGGTGGTACTCGCGATGCCGTTGCTGATTCCCTGGAATGTGGTCGGCACGATCTGGCAGATCTTCGGCCGTCCGGATATCGGTCTGCTTGGCTACGCGCTCAATAGCGTGGGCTTCGAATACAACTACACCGCCAGTCCGACCGATGCATGGGTCACCGTGCTCGTGATGGACATCTGGCACTGGACGCCGCTGGTCGCGTTGCTCTGCTATGCAGGTCTGCGCGCGATACCCGATGCGTTCTATCAGGCGGCGGAAATAGATGGCGCAAGCCGCTTTGCGGTCTTTCGCTATATCCAGTTGCCGAAGATGCGCGGCGTGCTGATGATCGCAGTGCTGTTGCGCTTCATGGACAGCTTCATGATCTATACGGAGCCGTTCGTGCTGACGGGCGGCGGCCCCGGCGACTCGACCACTTTCCTGAGCCAGTACCTCACGCAAAAAGCCGTGGGTCAATTCGATCTCGGCCCGGCGGCGGCGTTCTCATTGATCTACTTCCTGATCATCCTGTTGCTCTGTTTCATTCTCTACAACTGGATGGAGCGTGTGGGCAAGGGCGGTCCGGCAACGACGGGAGACGACAATGCATGACAACCGCCGCTGGATACGCGCACTCGTATTGCTTGTCTATATCGCGTTCGCACTGCTTCCGTTGTACTGGATGCTGTCTATTTCGCTGCGCACCAACGAAGAAACGATGTCGGCCTTTTCGATCTGGCCAAAGCACGTGACCTTCGATAACTTCAAGGTGATTTTCACCGATCCATCGTGGTACTGGGGCTACATCAATTCAATTGTTTATGTGGCCATGAACACGGTGATGTCGGTGCTGGTCGCATTGCCTGCCGCGTATGCCTTCTCCCGCTATCGCTTTCTCGGCGACAAGCACATGTTCTTCTGGCTGCTCACCAACCGGATGACGCCGCCTGCCGTGTTCCTGCTACCGTTCTTTCAGCTTTATTCGAGCGTCGGTCTGATGGATACGTATGTCGCCGTCGCACTCGCGCACATGCTGTTCAACGTGCCGCTCGCCGTGTGGATTCTCGAAGGTTTCATGTCGGGCGTGTCGCGTGAAATCGATGAAACCGCGTATATCGACGGCTATTCGTTTCCGGCGTTTTTCATCAAGATCTTTCTGCCTTTGATCAAGGCGGGTGTCGGCGTGACGGCGTTCTTCTGCTTCATGTTCAGCTGGGTCGAACTGTTGCTCGCGCGGACGTTGACCACTGTCAACGCAAAACCGATTGCTGCCGTGATGACGCGCACGGTGTCTGCTGCGGGCATGGATTGGGGCGTGCTGTCAGCGGCGGGTGTGCTGACCATTATTCCTGGCGCACTCGTCATTTACTTCGTGCGCAACTACATCGCAAAGGGCTTTGCGATGGGGAGAGTGTGATGTTCACATGGATGTACTGGACACCCGAAGTCGCCATCTTCTTCGGCTGCGTCGTCGTGATGCTGGCAGGCATGACGCTGTGGGAATTGCGCACGCCGACTATCGAACGCAAAGGTTTTCTGCCGATTGCGACAACACGTGGCGACAGGCTCTTTATCGGCCTGCTGACGGCTGCGTACGTGAATCTCGCCTGGATCGTGGTGGGCGGCGAAGGCGCGAGTGCGTGGCCCGGTTTCGCGGCCTCCGTGCTGGTGCTGCTCGCGATCATGTGGAAGGGATAAAACGCTAGAACAAACCGGTTCCGTTGATGCCCCGGGCGGCAACCGGCTGATGATCCCAAAGGGGTGTGGAGACAGGAGAAGACCATGCAACACAGGAGACGGATCGTCGCGCTCGCGGTGGCAGGAGTGGTCGCAGGGGCTTGTGCCAATCACGCTGCGCTGGCAGGCGTACCCGAAGCGCAGAAATGGGTAGACGGCGAATTCCAGCCGAGCACGCTGAGCAAACAGCAGCAGATGGACGAAATGAAATGGTTCATCGATACGGCTGCGAAACTCAAATCGCAAGGCGTCAAGGAAGTACACGTCGTGTCGGAAACGCTCGATACGCACATGTACGAATCGAAAACGCTCGCCAAGGCATTCACGGAAATTACGGGCATTCAGGTCAAGCACGACATCATTCAGGAAGGCGATGTCGTCGAAAAACTGCAAACGTCGATGCAGTCCGGCCAGAGCATTTACGACGGCTGGATTTCGGATTCGGATCTGATCGGCACGCACTACCGCTATGGCGTGATCATCCCGCTGTCTGACTATATGGAAGGCGAGGGCAAGCAGTTCACGAATCCGAATCTGGATATCAAGGACTTTATCGGCACGAGCTTCACGACTGCGCCGGATAAAAAGCTCTATCAGTTGCCCGACCAGCAATTCGCCAACCTCTACTGGTTCCGCGCCGACTGGTTTGCGCGCAAGGATCTGCAGGACAAGTTCAAGGCGAAGTACGGTTACGACCTCGGTGTACCCGTCAACTGGTCCGCGTATGAAGATATTGCGGAGTTCTTCACCAATGACGTGAAGACCATCGACGGCGAAAAAGTATTCGGGCACATGGATTACGGCAAGAAAGATCCATCGCTCGGCTGGCGTTTCACGGACGCCTGGCTGTCGATGGCAGGTGAAGCCGATAAAGGCATTCCGAACGGCATGCCCGTCGATGAATGGGGCATTCGCGTGACACCGGACGGTTGTCATGCTGTCGGTGCATCGGTGACGCGTGGCGGCGGCACGAACAGTCCCGCCGCTGTGTTCGCGACCACGAAGTACATCGACTGGCTGAAGAAATACGCGCCGCCCGAAGCGTCCGGCATGACATTCAACGAAGCCGGTCCAGTCCCTGCACAAGGCAAGATCGCGCAGCAGATCTTCTGGTACAGCGCATTCACGGCTTCCATGCTCAAGCCGGGCAATGTGACGAATGCCGATGGCACGCCGAAATGGCGCATGGCTCCGTCGCCGCATGGCCCGTACTGGAAAGACGGCATGCAGAACGGCTACCAGGATGTCGGCTCGTGGACGTTCTTCAAATCCACGCCCGCGAATCAGCGTGCGGCTGCATGGCTTTACGCGCAGTTCGTGACGTCGAAGTCGGTGTCGCTGAAGAAGTCGATTGTCGGTCTGACGTTTATTCGCGACTCCGATATTCATAGCGAGTACTTTACAAAGAATGCCGACAAATACGGCGGCCTGATTGAGTTCTATCGCAGCCCGGCACGCGTCGCGTGGACGCCGACAGGCAACAACGTGCCTGACTATCCGAAGATGGCACAGTTGTGGTGGAAGAACGTCGCAACTGCTGTAGCGGGCGAAAAGACGCCGCAAGCTGCCATGGACAATCTCGCGAAGGAAATGGATCAGGTATTGGGACGTTTGCAACGCGCGGGCATGAAGGTGTGTGCGCCTGAGTTAAACGCGGAGAGCGACCCGACGAAATGGCTGTCGGATCAGCACGCGCCGTGGAAGAAACTCGCCAACGAAAAGCCGAAGGGTGAAACGGTCAAATACGACCAGCTGCTCGCGGCATGGAAGGCGGGCAAAGTGCGTTGAGCATGTAGCGACAAAGAGCGGGAAGGTTGAAGCGGGCGGTGTCGAAAGACGCCGCCCGTTTTTTATTGGATTTAACACAATCCGCCAAACCGAAAACAGGTTTCGTTAATGCATTTATAAAGCGCGAATCACGATTTAAGCGCGTGATGCAGAAAGACCACACATGCCTTACGCATCATTGCGAATCATTACTGTTCATGTAATGATACCGATTCTCATTTAGAAGGCGCCGGCCGGAGATAGTCAACCGGCGGGGCGGTTCGCTCGATCCACGCGAACCGGACGGGCACGCACCGCCCGGCGCACCAAGAAAAAGATCAGTTACAACGACAGGGAATCGCGATGCTTCGAACCACGCCACTCGCAGCGGCCGTCATGGCCGTCTTTGCGACGCCGCTTTACGCCCAAACGACAACGCCTGCCACGCCGGCAGTCCAGATCGCGCAAGCCGCAACGACCAGCAATCCCGCCAGCCAGCCCTCCGCCAGCCAGCCTTCTACCAGCAACACATTGCCGACCGTCCAGGTGACCGGTCAGGCCGATAATTCCACCGATTTCCAGGCCGACACGTCGAGCGTCGGCGCGAAAGTGCCCACGGCATTGCGCGATATTCCGCAAGCCGTCACCGTCGTGCCGAAAGCGGTACTGGATTCGCAGGCTGCCAGCTCGTTCTCGGACGCGTTGCGCAACGTGCCCGGCATCACGATCGGTGCGGCCGAAGGCGGGCAGATCGGCAACAACATTAACCTGCGCGGTTTCTCGGCGCGCACGGACATCTACCTGGACGGTTTCCGCGATCGCGGCCAGTACTATCGCGACACGTTCAACCTCCAGTCGATCGACGTGCTGTACGGTCCGTCGTCGCTGTATTTCGGCCGTGGTTCGACGGGTGGTGTGATCAACCAGGTCAGCAAGGAGCCGGAGCTCAAGAAGCGCGCGGACGTTTCCGTGCAAGCGGGTACGCATGACCGTTACCGCACCACGGTCGATCTCGACACGCCGATCACCGACACCTCCGCGTTCCGCATCAACGCATTCGGCCAGAGCCTCGGCTCGTCGCGTGACGTGATGAAGAGCAAGGACTACGGCGTCGCGCCGGAAGTGAAGTTCGGCATCGGCACGCCGACGGAAATCACGCTGTCCGCGCTGATCCAGCACAACCGCGATCAGCCCGACTACGGCATTCCGCCGCTGAACGGCCATCCCGCGCCCGTGAATCGCGGCACGTTCTACGGCTATACCGACGACCGCACGATCCAGGACGTGCAGACGCTCAGCGCGCGCATCAAGCATCGCTTCAGCGACGACCTGACGCTGCGCAACCAGACGCAATTCAGCCACTACAGCACGGAAGCGCGCGCGACCAACGCGGCGGCCGTGCTTACGGGCCCGCTCGGCACGTCGACGGCACTAACCAACGGCAACTTCACGAACATCGATCCGTCGAAACTGTTCGTCAAGCTGCAAGGCAAAGACCGCAACATCAACGATCACTCGGTCTACAACTCGACCGATGTCGAATGGAAGGTCAATACCGGGCCGCTCAAGCACGATCTGCTCGCAGGCGTCGATCTGAGCCACGAAACGTACAGCAACCAGAGCTTCACCGCGACCGCGCCGGGCCTGCCGTCGAACACGATCGGCATCGTGCCGCTGATCGATCCGCCGTACACGCCGCGTCCCACGAACGTGAAGGAAGTGGCGACCAACCTCGCGGAATCGAGCGCGAACGGTGTGGGTCTGTATTTGAACGACACGGTGTCGATCGGCCAGCACTGGAAGGTGGTGGGCGGCGTGCGCTGGGACCGCTACGAAGCGTCGATCCACAACTCGGTCAACGTGCCGGGCTACGCCACGCAGACGAACTACTTCACCAGCGTGCGCGGCGGCGTGATCTGGCAACCGACCGACTGGCAGTCGTATTACGTGTCGTACGGCACGTCGTTCGATCCGTCGCTCGAAGCGTTGACGCTCACGAACGGCCAGCAAAACCTGCCGCCGGAGCACAACAAGTCGTATGAAGTCGGTTCGAAGTGGGATCTGCTCGGCGGCGGTCTCTCCGTCACGCAATCGCTTTTCAACATCGAGAAGACGAATGCGCGTACCGCGAATCCGGATGGCAGCTATACGCTCGACGGCGATATCCGTGTGCGCGGCTATCAGCTCGGCCTTGCCGGTCACATCACGAACAAGTGGCAGGTGTTCGGCGGCTATACGTATATGGATGGTGTGATCCTGCAGGCATTCGACGGCACGCAGGGCAAAACTCCCGCCAACACGCCGCGCAATACGCTCACGCTGTGGACCACGTATGACTTCACGCCGCACTGGCAGATCGGCGGTGGTCCGACGTATATGTCCTCGCGCTATGCGGCCAACAACAACTTCGTGCAGGTTGGCGGCTACACGCGTTGGGATGCGATGGCGGCGTATCACGCGAAGCGTTACGACGTTCAGATCAACGTGCTGAACCTGACCGACAAGAACTACTACGACGCGCTGATTCCGTCGGATGGTGGCCGCGCGGTGCCGGGTTACGGCCGTACGTTCCTCGCGACGGTAAACTATCGCTTCTTCTGATCGCACGAAGCGATAGCCCACGGCACGCCGCGCGCGTTCCCGCATCTTGCGGGGAAGGCGCGCGGCGCTGCCGCTTTGCAGGAACCTTGAACGATGATTGTCTCGATTCCGGACGTACTGAGTCCCGCCGAAGCCGCCGCGATGCGGGCGGCGCTCGAAGCCAGCGACGCATGGGTAGATGGCCGTGCGACGGCCGGCTACCAGGGCGCGCCCGTCAAGCACAACCAGCAGATCGCGGAAGGCTCGCAGATTGCGCTGGACCTTGGCGACCGGATCATCGCGTTGCTGGAGCGTCATCCGTTGTTCATCAGCGCCGCGCTGCCGAACAAGGTGTATCCGCCCATCTTCAACCGCTATGAAGGCGGCATGCATTTCGGCAGTCATGTCGACGGTGCGATACGTCTCGTGCCGGGCAGCGGCGTGCGTGTGCGCACCGATATTTCGATCACGCTGTTTCTCACGCCGCCCGATGAATACGAGGGCGGCGAACTGCTGATCGAAGATACCTTCGGCATGCAGGAAGTGAAGCTGTCCGCCGGGCATGCGATCGTTTATCCGGGGACGAGCCTGCATCAGGTTCGGCCCGTGACGCGCGGTGCGCGGGTGTCGAGCTTCTTCTGGGCGCAAAGTCTCGTGCGCGACGATACGCAGCGCGCGATGCTGTTCGATCTGGACGGCGCGATCCAGCGGCTGAATGCATCGAATGGCGATGAAGCGGCGCGCCGCACACTGGTTGGTTGTTATCACAACCTGCTGCGCATGTGGAGCGAGACCTAAGCGCTGATCACGCGGGCCGTCGTGCCGCAGCGACCGGTTTTTGCGGACTGCGCCCGCTTTGCAGCAGGAACACGCCGCCGAGAATGCAGGCCATGGCCAGCAGATCGAGCGGGCGGATCGCTTCGTGTGCGAACAGCACACCCACGCCTAGTGCCACCACGGGCGGAATATACGTGACGCTCGAAGCCGCCAGTGCGCCGAGCCGCTTCACGATGAAGTAGTACAGGATGTACGCGACGCCTGTCCCGAGCAGTCCAAGTCCAAGCAGGATGCCGATGGCTGCGCGGGCGTCGTTTGCAATATGCGTGATGCCGTGAAAGGGCGTGACGCAGGCAATCGTCAGCAGCGCAAAGCCGATCTGCCATGTCGATAGCGCGACGGGCGACATGTCGAGCTTCGACAGAAAGCGCCGTGCATAGACGAACGAGCATCCCACACTCAGCGATCCCACTGCCATACACGCGACGCCGGCCAGGTTCACGCCGCTCGCCGCGCTGTTCCACGGTCGCGCGATCATCAGCACGCCGGCGAAGCCGCAGATGACACCGACAATCATGCGTGCACCCGGCCATTCCTCCCGCAATAAAGCCCATGCGCACACAAACGAGAACAGCGGTATCGCGCCGCTCAGCATGCCCGCCACGCTAGACGGTAACAGCGAGGCGCCTTTGGCAAACGCGTAGTAATAGAGCGTCGTCGCCAGCAGCGACATGACGATGAAATGATGCGCGTGACGCAGCTGCTTCCACGTCAACGCTCGGGTGGCGAGCGCATAAAAAAGCAGCGGCACAAATCCGGACAGCACGCGCAGAAACACGATTTGCGCAGGCGTGATCCACATGCTGGCCCACTTCATGAAGAGAAAATTGCTGCCCCAGATCATGCCGAGCAATGCGAATGCAACGTAAGCGGGATTCATGGCGAGTACCATCCAATGCAAGAACGATGCGCCGATTGTGCGGCGCGCGCTAATGCGGTACAAACGATTTGTTCTCGTCGATAGTGCAGAAAATCTATCCCATGTCTACCATGCCACCCCTGAAAGCGCTGGTTGCATTCGAATCCGCGATGCGTTTGAGCAGTTTTTCTCTAGCCGCCGATGAACTGAGCGTGACGCCGGGTGCGATCGGCCAGCAGATCCAGAAACTCGAAGCATGGTTAGGCGTCGCGCTGTTCGTGCGTCAGGTGCGCCAGATCGTGCCGACAAACGAAGCGCGTAACTACTACGCGCAGATACAGCCCGCGCTTGCGCAGATCACGCACGCGAGCCGGCGCATGCGCGAAGACCAGAGCAAGGGCGTGCGTGTGTCGATGCCGCCCAGTTACGCGGCCAAATGGTTCGCGCCGCGTATGACGGACTTTCTGATCGCGTATCCGGACATCGCGCTGGAACTGAATACGACCACAGCCATGGTCGATTTCGAATTGCAGTCCGTGGATCTGGCCGTGCGCTATTTCGACGGCAATGCGCCCGATCTCGATGTGCAACTGCTGCATGCCGACGAAGCCCGCGTGTATTGCAGCCCGTCGTATGCGCGGCGCCTGAAGCTGAAAACGCCCGACGATCTGCAGCGGGCCACGTTACTGCACAACACGTTGCATCCGCACTGGACAACGTGGCTCAAGAAGTTCGCGCGGCTAACGGCGCGTCAGATCGACGGCATTGCGGGCATTCACTTCGACCAGTCGCTGATGGCGATCGAGGCAGCGGTGCGCGGGCAGGGCGTCGTGCTGACAAGCGCCGTGTTGACGGAAGCGGAGTTGGCGGCGAAGTCGCTGATCGATCCGTTCGGGCTCAGTCTGCCTTTGAAAACCGCGTATTACGTGGTGCATCCGAAATCGATGGAACTGAAGCCGGGCGCGGCGACCTTGAAGACATGGTTCATCGATGAAAAAACGAAAACGCCCGCGTAGAAGCGGGCGTTCGTGCATCACGCTGCGTCGCTCTAGCCGACGCCCGGCGGCTGAAAACGCTATTCAGGCTGCCCGCGCTCGCGCATCAGGTCATGCAGACTGCGCGCGGCAGGCTTCAGCGGTTCGCGATGCTGGGTCCAACCCATCTGGTTCTTCGGCGCAAACCCGCGCAGGCGCGTAGCGGCCCAGCGCAGCATGCGGTAAGCACGTGGATGTGCAAACGCGCCACTCCAGAAGCGCCACACGAACTGCTCTTCGCGGCTGAACTTTGCGCCTTGTCCGCGCAACGGATGCGCGACCACTTCGTTCGGATCGCGATTGGCTTCCGTGCGCAGCCGCACCAGCAGTTCGGGAATCGGAATGCGCACAGGGCAGACTTCACCGCATGCACCGCACAGGCTCGATGCCGTCGGCAAATCCGCCGTTTCTTCGAGACCGAGCAGATGCGGCGAGATGATCTTGCCGATCGGACCCGGATACGTCGTGCCGTACGCATGTCCGCCGATACGCGTGTACACCGGGCAATGGTTCATGCACGCGCCGCAACGGATGCATTGCAGCGTCGCGCGCAGTTGCTCGTCCGCATAAGCCTGCGTGCGGCCGTTATCGAGTAGCACGACGTGCATTTCGCGTGGACCGTCGCGCTCGCCTTCGCGGCGCGGGCCAGTGATCAGGTTGAAGTACGTGGTGATCGCCTGGCCCGTTGCAGAGCGCGTCAACAGGCTGGAAAGCGGCACGATGTGCGAGAGCTTCTCGACCACTTTCTCCATGCCCATGATCGCGATATGCACGTCGGGAACGGTGGTCGACAGACGTCCATTCCCTTCGTTTTCGACCAGCCACAAGGTGCCCGTATCGGCGGCCGCGAAGTTGACGCCCGACAGGCCAATGTCGGCATCGACGAATGCGCGGCGCAGCGCGCGGCGGCCTGGCTGGATCAGTTCGTCGACGTCTTCCGTATAGCGCGTATCGGGAATGTGCTGCTCGAACAGTTCGCCGATATCGGCCTTCGTCTTGTGGATCGCGGGCATCACGATATGCGACGGCTTCTCGTGCGCGAGTTGCACGATGTACTCGCCCATATCCGATTCGATGCAGTCGATGCCGCGCGCTTCCAGATAATGGTTGAGCTCGATCTCCTCGCTGGCCATCGACTTGCCCTTGATCACACGCTTTGCCTCACGCGCCTGCGCAATGCCGTGAATGATCGCGTTCGCGTCAGCGGCCGTTTCGGCCCAGTGCACATGGACGCCGCGCGCCGTGAGCTTCTCTTCGAGTTGCACGAGCAGATCGGGCAGACGCGACAACGCGTGACGGCGCACGGCTTCGCCGAGATCGCGCAGACGCTGCAATTCGTCTTCGTCGGGAAACTGCGTGCGACGTTTGGTCTGCAGAAAATCCATCGCGCCGCGAAAGCTGTTGCGCAGTTTCGGATCGTCGAGTGCGGCGCGTGCGCGTGCCTTGAAATCCTGCGAGGGCACGAAGTGCATCGGCGTGGCGTTCATGCTGCGTCTCCGGGCGTGGCAGTGGCTGCATCGGCTTCATGCTCGACGATCACGACCCACAGTTCACGCGGACCATGTGCGCCGTAAGCAAGCGTCTGCTGGATGTCGGATGTTTTCGACGGGCCGGAGATCATCACGAGATTGGTCGGCATGCCTGCCTGCCAGCGCTCTGCTCGCACGGCGGCATGCAGATCGGCATGCAGCGAATGCGCGTAGACGAGCGCGATATGCAGCGGCGGCACGAGCGACATCGTGCGTGGCGAGCCTGGGTCGGGTACGACGATCAACGTGCCCGTCGCAGCGAGACCCGAGCGCGCGACGGTAAAGCCGGCATCGATGGTTTCGAACAGATCGGCTTTCCAGTGTTCGATTGGCTGGGCGTAATCGCGCGCGGTCACAGATGCGGGCAGCGCCTGTTGCAAAGCGGTGCCTTCCGCGCGCGAGGTATCGAGCAGCAGGCGCTTCACGTTGGCCTCGGCCAGCCGTTGCGCGATCAGCGCGGGCCACGTGCGCTCCGTGGCGCGGAAAACTTCAGCGTGAGAAGCGGTGAGGGCGGCTTGCATCGAATCGATCAGCGCCTGCGTGGGCAACGCAATGCGTCGATTGTCGTAGTGCTGGTCGATGCTTGCGTCGAGACGCTGCAGTGCGTCGCTGGGAACAGCAGCGGGCGCCGCAGCCCGCAGGCGTCCGAGCATGCGTTCGCGTGCGTTCATCGCTTGCCTCCGTTATCTGGCGTGCGCGTGCCTTGCGTGCGACGCCACAGGAAGCTGGCGATGTGCTCGACTTCGACGGGCGCACCCTGATGACGCGCCGCGTGTCCAATGTTCAGCAGGCAGCCGCAATCGGCGGACACGATGCGTTCGCAACCTGTCGCACAGGCCGACGCGATCTTGTCGCGCACCATCGCGCCGGAAATGTCAGGGTGCTTCAGCGAGAACGTGCCGCCGAACCCGCAGCATTCCGATTCGCGTTCGTGCTCGATGCGTGTGACGCCCGGCAATGCATCGACCAGTTCAACGCCATGCACGCGCGTGCCCATTTCGCGCCGCGCGCCGCACGATGTGTGCAGCACGATGCGTTCTTCGGGCGCATCGCTGACGGCAGGCAGTTCGATGTGCAGCACGCGCAGCAAGAATTCGCTCAGTTCGTAGATGCGCCCGGCGAGCGCCTGCGCTTGTTGCGCCATCGCCGGATCGTCGGCGAAGAGTTTTGGCCAGTGGTGGCGCATCATGCCCGCGCACGAACCCGACGGCACGATGACGGGCCACGGGTTGGAAAACAGCGCGAGCTGGGCGCGCGCCACCTCGCGCGCCTGATCCGGATTGCCGCTGCTGTAGGCAGGCTGCCCGCAGCAGCTTTGCTCCTGAGGAAAATGCACGACGAGGCCTTCGCGTTCGAGCAGCTTCACCGCGTCGAGTCCGGCTTCGGGCACGAACAGATCGACGAGGCAGGTCGCGAACAGATAGACATCGCGCGGGGCCGCCGGATATTGCCGTTCCTTCTTATCTCGCTCCATCCAGAATGCGTCCGCCTTGTGTGCCGTTTGCCGCAGCGCTACGAGGCATCTCTCAGGGAAGCGGCGGGCGCGGATCGCTTGAATCGTTGACGCATGATTCCCAAATGTGCGCGACAATACAAATTGGTTGGACCACTAAGGCGCGATGGACACACGAGAGAACCCTCATGGCAACAGGAACAAGAGAGCGGGGCGCGGTAGAGCGCGTGATGCGCCAGATGGAAACCTCGCTGCTCGACGGCACGTGGCCGCCGGCTTCGCGGCTGCCCGCCGAGCGCGCGCTCGCGGAGCAGTACGAGGTGTCGCGCAACACGGTACGCGAGGCGATACAGCGGCTCGCGGCACGCGGACTGTTGCAGAGCCGGCGCGGCGCGGGTGTGTTCGCCACTGACCAGTTGCGCGCGGGCATCGCGTCGCCGTGGGGCCAACTGGTTGCGGACCACCCGGTACTGCGCGACGACATCCTCGAATTCCGCCGCGTACTGGAAGGCGCCACCGCCTATTTCGCGGCCATGCGCGCGACGAAGGCGGACGTCAGGCGCATCCAGTCATTGCTGCGCGAACTGGAGCGCTCGCGCGCCTGCGATGACAAGAGCAGCGAAGCCGTCGCCGACGCGAAGCTGCACGATGCCATCGCGCTCGCGTCGCACAACACGATGTTCCTGCATCTGCATACGAGCGTGCTGGGCATGCTGCGCGAGCACATCACGGTCAGCGGCACGGACGTGCGCCTGCAAGGTGCGGAAGAATCGGGGCAATTGCTGATCCAGCATCGCGCGCTGTGCGACGCAATCTGCACGCGGCGCCCGGAAGAGGCGCGCACGGCGATGCATGCGCACATTGATTTCGTGCGCAGCATCAGCGAGCGCCACGCCTGATTCAGCGCAAACGCGTTCAAACTGGATCAGCCGAAAAGTGGTCCAACCAGATCGACCGACGACCGGCTCATACAACATCAAACGGTTTCGGCCACCTGGAATGCATCGACCGAGGTCTTGAGCCGTCCAGCCTGTTCCGTCAGCGAATGCGCAGCCGCTGCCGCCTGCTCGACGAGCGCGGCATTCTCCTGCGTGAGGCTGTCCATCTGCGTGACGGCGAGATTCACCTGATCGATGCCCGCGCTCTGTTCGGCGGCGGCCGCGGCGATTTCCTGCATGACGCCCGTGACGCTCGCAATCGCATCGCGCGCCTGCTGGATCGTCGTGCCTGTGCGCTCCACGAGGCCCGCGCCGTTGCCGACCTTGTCGACGGCGCGGCTGATCAGTTGCCGCACTTCCTTGGCAGCGCCCGCGCTGCGATGCGCGAGCGTGCGCACCTCGCCCGCGACCACGGCGAAACCGCGCCCCTGTTCTCCCGCGCGCGCGGCTTCGACCGCCGCGTTCAGCGCGAGGATATTGGTCTGGAACGCGATGCTTTCGATCACGGCAATCACCTCGACCATCTTCTGCGATTCCAGCGAAATATCGCGCATCGTCGAGACCGCTTCCCCGACCATCTCACTGCCGTGATTGGCGATCTGCGCGGCGCTTTCTGCCAGTTCGCTCGCGGTGCGCGCGTTCTCGGCCGTTTGCCGCACCATCGACGTCATTTCCTCCATGCTCGCCGCCGTTTCCTGCAGCGAAGCGGCCTGATTCTCGGTGCGCGACGACAGGTCCGCATTGCCGCTCGCGATTTCGCGCGCGCCTGTCGCGACGTTTTCGGCAGCGTGCTTGATGGCGCGGATCGTATCCGTCAGCGTGGCGCGCATGCGGCGCATTTCACGCAGCAGGCTGCGTTCGTCGTTGCGCTGCGTGTCGATCGACACCGTCAGATCGCCAACGGCAATCGCATTGGCGACGTCCGCCGCATAGCCGGGATCGCCGCCGATCGTGCGCTGGATGCTGCGATTGGTGACGGCGACGAGCGCGGCCAGCAACAGCGCAATCGCCACGAACACGCCGCCGATCAGATACAGCGAACGCATGAACGCAGCGTCGATATCGTCGACATAGGCACCCGTCGCGATGATCCAGTCCCACGGCGCGTAGCGCACCACATAGCCGATCTTGTCGACGGCTTCGTTCGGCCCGGACGCGGACGCCGGGCGCGAATGCGGAAACACGTAGTCGACGAAGCCGCCTTGGGGCGCCTGCGCGACCTTGGCGAAGGTCACGTAGTGATGGCGGCCGTCGGCATCGGCGGTGCCGGAGAGATCCTTGCCGTTCGTCGCGGGCTTGATCGGATGCATGATCATGCGCGGCGTCGAATCGATCACGAGGAAGTAGCCGTCCTCGCCGTAGCGAATGTCGCGCAAACGGGCGAGCGCTTCCGTGCGCGCATCGGCTTCGCTGAGCTTGCCGCTCCTGGCGAGCGCCGCGTATTCCTCGACCAGCGACAGCCCGACATGCGCGACGTTCACGAGGTCGTTCTTGCGCTCCTCGATACGCGTCTCGCGCGACAGATACGCCGCCGACACCGACACCAGCAACAACGCAATCAGGCTGACGACGAGCGGCAGCCACAGCTTTTGCGTAAAACTCAGCTTCACCATGCGGACGCCTCTCTACGTGGGCGATATATGAAATGTGGACGCGCCGTGCGTGGATGCGGCGCGCATGTCTCCACCTGATATATCGACCGTTGTTCCGTGAGCTTGCGTACAGGGAAACCCTGTGATGGATTGTTCGGAGTACGCGACTCAGCGCGCATTCAGGCGTGCAGCGAGCGGACCGTCGCGAAAGGCTTCGACGACGAAATCGATGAACACGCGTGTTTTGGCGGGGAGCAGCTTGCGGTTCGGATAGTAGAGCGTGAGCGGGCTGATTTCCGCGTGCCAGCCGGGCAGGAGCCGCATCAGTTTGCCGCTTTCGAGGTGCGGCGCGGCGTGCGGGGTCGGCAGGAAGGCGACGCCGTGACCGGCCATGGCTGCATACGCCATGGCTTCCGGGTCGTCGAAGATGATGCGCGTGCGGCATTCGGCGAGGGCTTCTTCGCCCACCTGATTGCGCAGGGTCCATGCGCGCAGGCGCCCCGTGCTGCTGGAGCGGCGCATGATGCCGTCCAGTTGCGCGAGATCGGATGGATGCGCGGGCAAGGTCCGGCCTGCCATATACGCCGGCGACGCCGCCACGACCACGCAGGGCCGCGCCAGATCGCGCGCGACCACGCCCTGCGTCAATTCGATTCCGCCACCGATGGCGGCATCGAAGCCGCCCGCGATCAGATCGACCGTGCGGTTATCGAAGTGCCAGTCGGGCACGATGTCGGGATAGCGTTCGAGAAAGCCGCCCAGCAGCGGCACCAGATACTCGCGTCCGAACGCGACGGCCATGCTGACCTTCAACACGCCCGACGGCTTGCCGTCATGCTGCGCGGCGCGCGCAAAGGCGTCCTGCAGGCTGGCGAACGGGGCGCCCGTGTCGGCCCAGAACTGCTCGCCGCCGGGCGTCATCGTGAGCTTGCGTGTGCTGCGGTGAAACAGCCGCACGCCCAGATGCGCCTCCAGCCGCGCAACGTTCTTGCTGACGGCGGCAGGCGTGAGTCCCAGCCGCCGCGCCGCGGCAGAAAAGCTGCCCGTTTCGGCCGACTGGATAAACGATTCGATCAGATTCAACGCTTCCATGTGGCGTCCGTGGCGGCTGTTCTGGCGACTGGATGCGTATTCCAGCTTATACCATTGGTTGAAACTGCTAGTACTGATTCGATCCTACCGGGAAGGTAATCGGTTGGCCATACTGACATCACTTCTTCAACACACCCACTGGAGCACAGCATGAACACGAATCTGCAAGGTAAGGTTGCTTTCGTCACGGGCGGCGCACGCGGCATCGGTGCAGCGGTGGTTCGCCGGCTCGCCAGCGAGGGCGCGACGGTGGCTTTCACCTACAACAGCTCGGCGGCGGGCGCGAACGAACTGGTTGCCAGCATCGACAAGGCGGGCGGCCGTGCCGTGGCCGTGAAGGCCGATGTCGCCGATGCCGCAGCACTCACCAACGCGATCAACGAAACGGCACGTCAGCTCGGCAAGATCGACATTCTTGTCAACAACGCCGGCGTGCTGCGCCTCGGCACACTCGACGTGTTCTCGCTCGAAGACTTCGACGCCACCGTGCAGGTCAACGTGCGCGCTGTGTTCGTGGCGTCGAAGGCGGTGCTTGCGCACATGGGCCAGGGTGGCCGCATCATCAACATCGGCAGCACGAACGCCGACCGCATGCCGTTTGCAGGCGGCGCCGTGTACGCGATGAGCAAGTCGGCACTGCAAGGTTTCGTGCAAGGCCTCGCACGCGATCTGGGACCGAAGGGCATCACCGTCAATAACGTGCAACCCGGTCCCGTGAACACCGACATGAACCCGGAAACCAGTGACTTCGCAACGTCGCTGCACGGCCTGATGGCGATTCAACGTCACGGGACACCTGACGAAATCGCGGGCATGGTCGCGTATGTCGCCAGCCCGGAAGCGGCCTTCGTCACGGGCGCAAACCTGATGATCGACGGCGGTTTTGCAGCCTGAGCATCGCGTCTGCGCGACAGGTTCTTCGCGAGCGTGACGTCGCGAGGAACCTGTCAGATAGCTGTCAAAGGATCGACAAAGAATCGACAAATTAGCGTCAAGTGGCTGACACACGTAACGCTTCTGCCGCTTGCTCATGTCAGAATGGCGCTTTCGTGGAATTCACCCCGAAACGCACATGACTCTGAACCTGGCGCCCACCACGTATGGGGCCGACCGCTCCGGCCTCGTTTGTGGATTCCGTTTTGCACCCGACAAGCCCGGCCTGCCCGTCGATACCGACACGGCAGCCGAATGGCTCGCCGAATGCAGCAACGAGCCGAAGACGTCAGGCCCGCATCCGGGCGAATTTCTCTGGCTGCATTTCAATCTCGCGCATGTCTCCAGCGAGCGCTGGATGCGCACGCATCTCGATCTGCCCGAAACCTTCTTCGAAGGCCTGCGCGAAGGCTCGCACTCCACGCGCATCGAGCATCAGCACGGCGCGTTGTTCGCCGTCGTCAACGACGTGATGTACGACTTCGAGCAGACGCCTTCCGAAATCGCCACGCTGTGGGTCTATACGCACAAGCGCATCATGATCACGGCGCGCCTGAAGCAGTTGCGGTCGGTGGACCGGCTGCGTGCTTCCGTGCGTAACGGCGAGAGCTTCGATTCCGTGGCCGAACTGCTGATTCATCTGTTGCGCGATCAGGCCGATCTGCTGGTCGAGATCGTGCGCCGCACGAGCGTCGAGGTTGACCGGATCGAAGATCACTTTCTGTCGCAGCGCGCCTGGCAGAGCCGCCGCGATCTCGGCGCGATGCGTCGCGTGCTGGTGCGTCTGCAACGACTGCTCGCGCCGGAGCCGGGCTCGATCTTCCGTCTGCTGGTGCGTCCGCCCACCTGGCTCGCACCCGCCGACGTGCAAGGCTTGCGCGATTCGACGGAAGAATTCTCGCTGGTGCTCGGCGACCTCTCGGGTCTCGCGGAACGTATCAAGCTGCTGCAGGAAGAGCTCGCCGCGCGCCTCAATGAGCAGACCAACCGCACGCTGTTCACGCTGACGATCGTCACGGTGCTCGCGCTCCCCATCAACATCATCGCGGGGCTGTTCGGCATGAACGTGGGCGGCGTGCCGCTCGCGGAGAACAAGCACGGCTTCTGGGTGATGGTGCTGCTGGTCGTGAGCTTTACCGTGCTCGCGGGATGGTGGGCATTGCGCCGGCGTCCGTCGGGCTAGCAGGCATGGGCGAGGGCATGCGTGTCATCTGAAACGCGTCCCTTCGACACAGAGATCGCAGAGGTCGAGCGTAGAATTCCTGAGCCGTTGAAGTGGCATCACGCCGCATCGCACTGAACGTCCGTTTCAGGAGGTTTGACATGGCAAAGCTCGTCGCGCTCTACAAGACACCATCCGACCGCAACGCATTCGACGCCCATTACTTCGACAAACACGTGCCGCTCGCGAAAGCGATCCCCGGCCTGCGCCGCTACGAAGTGAGCGTCGGGCCGGTGGCGAGCGCGAAGGGCGAGTCGCCGTATGCGCTGGCCGCCATCCTCAGCTTCGACAGCTTCGAATCGCTGCAACAGGGCATGGGCACGCCCGAAGCGGCCGCTACCACCGCCGATCTGCAGAACTTCGCGCAGGCGGGCGTCGAGCTGCTCGTGTTCGACACCAAAGAAGTCTGACGCTGTCCGCTTCTCCTTTTCAGGCTGATTTTCCGCTGCGTCTCCGTACTATCCCTGGCGGACGCAGCGCGATGATAACGCTACCATCCGTGCATCCCATCGTCGCGTTTCCATAGCGAAAGAATCCCCACGATTCCCGCCGCGTACGGGTGCGACCGGAAATGATAGCGTTACCAAAGGAGACAGATTTGTCCTCGAATCGCAAGAAGCCTGAAGAGTTGCGCAGCCACCGCTGGTACGGCGTCAACGATCTGCGTGCGTTCGGCCACCGCTCGCGCACCGCGCAGATGGGCTATCACTCGTCCGATTACATGGGCAAGCCGGTGATTGCCGTCGTGAACACGTGGAGCGAGATCAACTCGTGCCATACGCACTTCAAGCAGCGCGTCGAGGAAGTCAAGCGCGGCATCTGGCAGGCGGGCGGCTTTCCCGTCGAAATGCCCGTGATGACGCTCGCCGAGCCGTTCCAGAAGCCGACCACCATGCTCTATCGCAACTTCCTCGCGATGGAGACGGAAGAACTGCTGAAGTCGTATCCGTTCGATGGCTGCGTGCTGATGGGCGGCTGCGACAAGACCACGCCGGGTCTGCTGATGGGCGCGATCAGTATGGATCTGCCGGCCATCTATCTGCCTGCCGGGCCGATGCTGCGCGGCAACTGGAATGGCCGCACGCTAGGCAGCGGGTCGGACACGTGGAAGTACTGGGCCGAACTGCGTGCAGGCAAGATCACAGAAGACGAATGGAAGGGCATCGAGAGCGGCATCGCGCGCTCGCCGGGTCACTGCATGACGATGGGCACGGCCTCGACGATGACGAGCGCGACGGAATCGCTCGGCCTCACGTTGCCGGGCTTCTCGTCGATTCCCGCCGCCGATTCGCGCCACGCGCAATATGCGTCGCTGACGGGCCAGCGCATCGTCGAGATGGTGTGGACCGACCAGAAGCCATCGGACATCCTCACCGCGAAATCCTTCGATAACGCGGTGACGACCGTGCTCGCCATGTCCGGCTCGACCAACGCGATCGTGCATCTGGTTGCCGTTGCGCGCCGCGCAGGCATCGATCTGACCACGGCGCGCTTCGACGAACTCGCACGCGTGACGCCCGTGCTCGGCAACATCCGTCCGGCGGGCCAGTATCTGATGGAAGACTTCTATTACGCGGGCGGCCTGCGCGCGCTGCTGGTCGAACTGGGCGACCTGATCGACGGCACGCAGATGACGGTGAACGGCTCGACGCTCGGCGAGAACATCGCGGGCGCGGAGATTTTCAACGACGACGTGATCCGCAAGCGCGGCAATCCGCTGGTCGAGCGCGATGGCCTCGCGGTGCTGACAGGCAATCTCGCGCCGGATGGCGCCGTCATCAAGCCCGCGGCGATGGAGTCGCATCTGCTGAAGCATCGCGGTCCCGCCGTCGTGTTCAAGGATTACAACGACATGGCCACGCGCATCGATAGCGAAGAACTCGATGTGACAGCCGATTCTGTGATCGTGCTGCAGCATGCCGGTCCCGTTGGCGCGCCGGGCATGCCCGAGTGGGGCCAGTTGCCGATTCCGCAGAAGCTGCTGAAGCAGGGCGTGCGCGACATGCTGCGCATCTCCGATGCGCGCATGAGCGGCACGAGCTACGGCGCGTGTGTGCTGCACGTGGCGCCGGAGTCGTTTGTCGGCGGGCCGCTGGCGCTGGTGAAGGATGGCGACATCATCGAACTCGATGTGGCGTCGCGACGCCTGCATCTGGAGATCAGCGATGAGGAACTCGCCGCGCGCAGGAAAGCGTGGAAAGCGCCCAGGCGTCCGTTCGAACGCGGCTTCGGCGTGATGCATCAATTGCACGTGACGCAGGCGAACAAGGGTTGCGACTTCGATTTTCTCGAAGAGAAACTGACGACGCCTGCGCCTGAAACACATGCAGCACATGAAGCCCATGCAGCGGACAGCAACGAGCCGGAAATCCATTAACGCTTAGCAACGACACAGCCAACCCAACATGACCGCAACCGAAACGACCGTGAGCGCCGCAGCGCTCGAACAACTGCGTCACGTGAGTACCGCGACGCTCACCACGCAACTCTTCAAGCGCGGCTTGCGCAATGTGTTCCTGCAAGGCGTCGCGCCGCTGGTGAAGCCGGCGCCCGGCGCACCGAACCTCGTCGGCCCCGCGTTCACGCTGCGCAATATCCCGGCGCGCGAAGACCTGGACCATGTCGGCGTGATCCAGAACCCGGATCATCCCCAGCGCAAGGCCGTCGAAACCGCGCCGCCCGGCAGCGTGCTGGTACAGGATTGCCGCGGCGACCGCACGGTGGCATCGGTCGGTTCGATTCTCGCGCTGCGTCTGGCGAAGCGCGGCGTGGCGGGCATGGTATCCGACGGCGCGGTACGCGATAGCGGCACGATCTCCGAACTCGGCCTGCCGATCTGGTGCGCGGGCGCGAGTGCGCCGTTGAATCTCGCGAAGCATCATGCCGTCGATATGAACGTGCCGATCGCCTGCGGCGGCGTGCCCGTGTATCCGGGCGACATCGTCGTCGCGGATGTCGATGGCGTAGTGATCGTGCCGCAGGAAATGGCCGAAGAAGTCGCGCGCGATGCGAGCGAACAGGAGCAGCTCGAAGTGTTCATCCAGCAGCGCGTCGCCGAAGGCAGTCCGCTGCGCGGCACGTATCCGCCGAACGAGGAAACGCTGGCCGCCTACAAGGTGTGGCGCGAGGCGCAGCAGAAGTAATCCGCGCCGCGTCACGACCGCAATCAGCACAACGAGGCCCGCGCGCACGCAGCGGGCCCGGGAGACACCGTGAACACCGTCACTTCCGCGATCGACGAATCGCGCCTCATCAATCGCCTCGCGTTGCGGCTGATGCCGCTGCTCGGCGTGCTGTATCTGGTCGCGTATATCGACCGCTCGAACATCAGCTTCGCAAAGCTGCAGATGCTGGGCAGTCTCGGGTTGTCGGAAGTGGCGTATGGGCTGGGTGCGTCGCTGTTCTTTATCGGCTATCTGATTTTCGAAGTGCCGAGCAACGTGCTGCTGCACAAGTATGGCGCGCCGAAGTGGATGGCGCGCATCATGCTGACGTGGGGCATCGTGACGATCCTGCTCGCCTTCACGCAGAACGCGACGATGTTCTATGTGCTGCGTTTTCTGCTGGGCGCGTCGGAAGCGGGCCTGTATCCCGGCGTGATCTACTATTTGACGCTGTGGTTTCCGCAGCGGCATCGCGTGAGGATGCTCGGTTACTTCACGGTGGGCAGCAGTCTCGGCAACATGGTCGGCGCGCCGATCTGCGGCTGGCTGCTCGACAAGGGCGGCCTGTTCGGTTTGCAGGGCTGGCAACTGGTGTTCATCGTAACGGGCATTCCGTCCGTGCTGCTGACGCTCGTCGTGCTGTTCTGCCTGCCTGCATCGCCGCGCGCCGCGACGTTTCTCTCAGAAGCAGAAAAGAACTGGCTCGCGCGCACGCTGGATAGCGAAAGCGCGCAGGCGCGCAAGGGTGCCGCGAATCATTCGACACTGCTGAGCGTGCTCACCGAGCCGCGCGTGATCGGCATGGCGCTGTACTACATGATGCTGTCGATCTCCGTCTACGGCGTGAGCTACTGGCTGCCGACACTCGTCAAAGGCTTCGGCGTCAGCAACACCACCAATGGTTTCCTCAACATCATTCCGTGGCTGATGGCGACCATCGTGCTCGCCTGGCTGCCGTCGAAACTGCGTGTGGGCAATCGCGCGATCATCGCGATGCTGGCATCGGCGCTGCTCGGCATGCTGTTCTTTTTATCGTCGGTGTTCATGCCGACCAATACGCTGCGCTTCGTCGCGCTGTGCTTTGGCGCGCCGTGCATGTATCTGCTGATTCCGTGCTTCTGGACGCTGCCGCCGAAGTTTCTGTTCGGCGCGCGTGCAGCAGCGGGTATTGCCGCGATCAATTCGCTGGGCAATATCGGCGGGTTCATCGCGCAGAATCTGGTGCCGTTCGTCAAGCAGACGACCGGCAGCACGCGCGCACCGATGCTGATTCCCGCCGCGTGCATGCTGATCTTCGCGCTGATCACCGTGTTCGTCCTGCGACGCAGCGGTGGTGCGGCGCAGGGCGTCAGCGGTACGCCGGTGACGGAATAACCCCTTGGCTACAATAGCCGCGCAACATCATTCGCTACTCGCACATGCCAACCGCCAAGCCTACCGACGACGCCTCGATCGACCTTCAGGGCAGCGCCACGCCTGTGCGTCGCACGCGCGGCGGCCCGAAGGGCTTGCGTATCACCGATGTCGCGGCGCAAGCCGGTGTGTCGCCCATCACGGTGTCGCGTGTCTTCAACAATCCCGCGTCCGTCGCGCCCGAAACGCTCGAGCGCGTGCGTCAGGTGGTGCAGAAACTCGGCTACGTGCCGAACCGTCTGGCGGGTGGTCTGTCGTCGGCGCGTTCGCGGCTGATCGCGGCCATTGTGCCGACCATCGCGCACTCGCTGTTCTCCGAGACGATTCAGGTATTCAGCGAAACCATGTCGCGCGCAGGTTACGAGGTGCTGCTCGCGCTGAGCGGCTATAGCGATACGAACGAAGAAAGCCTGCTCGATACGGTGTTGAGCCGCCGTCCGGAAGGCGTGTTGCTGACGGGTGTCGCGCATACGGATTCCTTGCGCGAGCGCTTGCGCAATGTCGGCATTCCCGTGGTCGAGACGTGGGATATGACGGCCACGCCAATCGACATGCTGGTGGGCTTTTCGCACTACCAGATCGGCGTAGCCGTGGCGGAGCGTTTTCTGGCGCGTGGTGCGAAGCGCCCGGCGCTGATCTCCGCCAGCGATGTGCGTGCGCTCGCGCGCCGATCCGGGTTTCGCGAGCGGCTTGCGCAGGCGGGCGTGATGAACGTGGCGGAAGTGATCGTCGCGCCGCCTAGCTCGGTGGCGACGGGTAAGGCGGCGTTGCCTCGTCTTCTCGATGAAACGCCCGACGTCGATGCCGTGTTTTGCGGTTCGGATCTGCTGGCGATCGGGGCGCTCGGGGCGGCGAAGGCGATGGGTCTCGACGTGCCGTCGCGGCTTGCTGTTTGCGGTTTTGGCGATCTCGACTTCGCGACCGAGACGTCGCCGCAATTGACGACGGTGCGTGTCGATGGGACGCGGATTGGCGTGAGCGCGGCGCGCGCGCTGCTCGATCGGCTCGATGGCGCGCGCGAGCGTGCGTTTGTCGATGTCGGGTTTAGTGTGGTGGAGCGGGAGTCGGCGTGATGGATGTCCGATCAATCGACACCCCGCGTTGGCGGGGTTTTCTTTCTGGTGGCCGACTCACTATCAGGTCTGGAGCGCGGGCTGGATTGCCACACGCCTGATCTGCACACCCGCTCACTCCGCCGTCGCGCGCGCCTCGCTCCTGCCACCTTCCGTCGCCGCCACCCGATTTTTCCCATCGCGTTTCGCGCGATACAGCGCGAGATCCGCCGCTTCGATCAGCGAGGTCATCGGCGCATCCGGCGCCGGAACGTGTGTCGCGCAGCCGACGCTGATCGTCACGTGCTGGCCCGCCGGCGAACCCGCGTGCGGAATGCGCAGCGCCGCCACTTCGAGGCGGATTTTTTCGGCCAGCAGCCGCGTGCCGCCCGCCGACGTGCCCGGCAGCACGACCGCAAATTCCTCGCCACCGAAGCGCGCGGCGAGATCGCCGGGCCGTCCGAGACAGCCTTCCACCGTCGCCGCAATCGTCTTGAGCACTTCGTCGCCCGCGACGTGCCCGTAAGTGTCGTTGTACGGCTTGAAGTTATCGACGTCGATCATCAGCATCGACACTTCCGTCTGCGCACGCATGCCGCGCCGCCATTCCGCGTTCAGGTATTCATCCAGATAGCGGCGGTTCGACAGGCCCGTCAGACCGTCCGATTGCGTCAGCTTGCGCAGTTCGAGATTCGCTTCCAGCAATTGCTGCTGCGATTCGCGCAGCGCGCGGTACGCTTCGTCGCGCTGCAACAGGTTCACATACGAGCGCGAGTGATAGCGGATTCGCGCGACCAGTTCGATCCGGTCGGGCAGCTTGACGAGATAGTCGTTCGCACCCGCTGCGAAGGCCGCGCCCTTGATGGTCGGCTCTTCTTTCGTCGACAGCACGATAATCGGCACGTCGCGCAGCTTCGCGTTCGCGCGGTATGCCTTGACGAGCGTCAGTCCGTCGATGCCGGGCATCACCAGATCCTGCAGGATGACGGTGGGACGCGTATGGGTGGCCGCCTGGATTGCCTCGTCGGCGCTCGCGCAGTAGTGCAGGTCGATGCCTTCCTCGTTGGCGAGCGCGCGCCGCACGGCTTCCGCGACGATCGCCTGGTCGTCGACCAGCAATACCATGATCGGCATGTCCGCCAGCGCGGCCGTGTCCAGCGCGGCGCGCGCGGCTTCGAGCGCGGCGTTCGCGCGGTCTGCCGACGTCGATGTGGAACCTCCCTGGTCCCGTGCCCCGATTTGATCGAAGTCCATGTGCGTCCCCCTGTCGGAATTGCTGGTCATGCGCTATCTCTATGTTTGACTGCGTGCCGCCCTTGCATCGAATGCTTCGTTGCGTGCCTGCTGTAACTCAATTACCCGATTACCCAACTGCCGTGCTGCAAGAATCAGCGGCGCGCGAACGCCGCCAGTTGATCCGCGATACCGCCGAGCGGCAGAATCCGCCGCGCCGCGCCGAGCGTCGCCGCTGCCTTCGGCATGCCATAGACGGCGCAACTCGCCTCGTCCTGCGCGATGGTGTCGTAGCCCTTCGCGCGCATCGCTTTCAGTCCGATCGCGCCGTCGCGTCCCATGCCCGTCAACAGTACGCCGAGTGCCGCGCCGGGCCAATGCTCGACGACACTATGAAAAAACACATCGACGGAAGGACGGTACGGCATCTCGGCAGGTTCGCGAGTGTAGTGCAGCGCGCCGTTTTGTGTCAGCAACATGTGATCGTTGGTGGCGGCAAGCAGTGCGACGCCTGCGCCCGGCAGATCGCCTTCGCGCGCGGTACGCACCGTGAGCGGCGTCTGCCCGTCGAGCCATTGCGCCATGCCGTCGGCGAATACCTTGTCCACGTGCTGCACGATCACGATGGGCGCCGCGAAGTCGGCGGGCAGGCCGCCCAGTACGGTAGCCAGCGCAGCCGGGCCGCCCGCCGATGCGCCGATCGCCACCAGCCGCTGCGCGTCGCGCGTGAGCGGCGCGACGGCCGTTTGACGCAACGCGGCGGGCTTGTCCATCAGCCGGCCGATCTGGTCGATTTTCTGCAGCATCAGCTGCGCCGCCTCGCCGATGCCGCGTCCGCCGAGCGTCGGGGTATCGACGGCATCGAGCGCGCCCGCGCCCATCGCCTCATACACGCGCCACGTGTTCGCGCCGACGCTGCTGGTCACGATCAGGATCGGGCAGGGCGTGCGCGTCATGATGCGGCGCGTCGCTTCCACGCCATCGAGCTTCGGCATGATCAGATCCATCAGCACGACGTCGGGCGTCTGCGCGGCGCAGAAATCGACGGCTTCTTCGCCATTGGCGGCGACCCACACCACGCGATGTTCCGGGCGCAGCGCGATCACGCGGCGCAGCGCCTCGACGGCGAGCGGCAGGTCGTTGGCGATGCCGATATTCATGCAGATGCCTCCCCGATCAGGTCGCGTACGGCATCGAGCAGCGCTTCGTCGTGGAAGCTGCCCTTCGCGAGATAGTAGTCCGCGCCCGCTTCGAGACCGCGGCGGCGGTCTTCGTCGCGGTCCTTGTACGACACGATCATCACGGGCACGGGCTTGAACAGCGGATCGCGCTTGATCAGCGTGACGAGTTCGATGCCGTCCATGCGCGGCATGTCGATATCCGTGACGACGAGATCGAACGTGCCGCTGCGCAGCGCGTTCCAGCCGTCCATGCCGTCCACCGCGACCGTCACTGTATAGCCGCGTTTTTCGAGCAGCTTGCGTTCGAGTTCGCGAACCGTCAACGAATCTTCGACCACCAGCACATGTTTGCGCTGACGCGTGGCCACATCCTGCGCGCGGCCGATACGGTCGAGCTGGCCGCCGCGCACGAGCTTGTCGACCGAGCGCAGCAGGTCGTCCACGTCGACGATCAGCACGGCATCGCCGTTCTCCATCAATGCACCGGCGGCGATGTCCTTGATCTTGCCGAGGCGCGCGTCGAGCGGCTGCACCACCAGCATGCGCTCGCCGAGAAATTTATCGACTGCGATGCCATAGGTTTCGCGTTCATCGCCGATCACGACGACCGACACTGATTCCCGCGTCGCGCCGGCCTGCGCTTCGAGCAACTGATGCGCGGTCACGAGGCCGACCGGCTTGCCGTCGAACGCGAAGTGCTGCTGGCCTTCCAGCATGTCGATGTCGGCGCGCGCGAGTTCGAGCGTGCGGCGCACGTGCGCAAGCGGAAACGCGTACGCCTCGCCGCCCACTTCGACGAGCAGGCTGCGCACCACGGAAAGCGTCAACGGCAACTGCATCACGAAGCGCGAGCCGCGGCCCGGATCGTTGAAAATGCGCACCGCGCCGCGCACGGCCTTGACCATTTCATGCACGGCGTCGAGGCCGACGCCGCGGCCCGACACGTCCGTCACCTGGTCGCGCATCGAAAAGCCCGGCAGCAGCAGGAAGTCGAGCAGTTCCTGTTCGGACAGACGCGCGGCCGTTTCGTCATCGGCGAGCTTGCGGCGCACCACCGACGCGCGCACGCGTTCGAGATCGATGCCCGCGCCGTCGTCGCTGACGCTGATCAGCAGCTTGCCCGCACTGTGACGCGCTTCGAGCGTGACGTGCGCTTCAGCGGCCTTGCCGTGCGCGGCGCGTTCGTCGGGTGTCTCGATGCCGTGATCAATGGCATTGCGCAGCAGATGGCCGAGCGGTGCGTCGAGCATGTCGAGAATGTCGCGGTCCACCTGCGTCGAGGTGCCGACGATCTCGAACTTCACGCGCTTGCCGAGCGAGCGCGCCAGATCGCGCACCACGCGCGGATAGGCGTGGGTCGCGTCGCCGAACGGGCGCATCCGGCATTGCAGCGCTTCGTCGTAGAGCAGTTGCGCGAGATTGGAGCTGCTGCGGTCGTAGTGATCGAGTTCATCCAGACGCGCGCCGAGCGTGTGCTGCATGCCGTTGAGTGCCGTGCGCACGTCGGCGAGGGCGGACAGCGCGACGTCGTCGAGATGCTCGGCGAGCGTCTCGTAGAGCGCGTCGAGTGCGAGCGAGGTCTCGCGCTGCGTGCGCTTGAGGCGCAGCATCGACGTGGCAAACGGCTTGAGCCAGCGCGATTCGACCAGCACTTCACCCGACAGGCTCAGCACGCGGTCGAGATTCGCCGCGCGCACGCGCAGCATGCGCTCCGGGTGGCGCGCTGCGGCTTGCGGTGGCGCGTCTTCCGGCTGGATGGCAGGTTCCGCTGCGGGCGCTTCGTGCCGCTGCGCGAGCGCTTCGGCCTGCAACTGCGCCTGCAGTTGCGCGTACACATCAACGTCCGGGTCGAGCTGCGCTTCGTTCTCGCTGGGCAATGTGTCGTGCGCGGCGCTCACGGGCGACGTCAGCCGCTGGATGAACTCGTCGATGTTGGCGCGCGTCACGGGCGTTGCCGGCTTCGCTTCGCCCACGCGCAGCAGCAGATCGACACCGCGCAGCAACGCGTCGATATGAGCGGGCGTCAAGGTCAGCTGGCCGCGCTGCGCACCGACGAAGCACTCTTCCATCACATGCGCGATATCGACGCCGTCCTGCAAGCCGATGATGCGCGCTGCGCCCTTGAGCGAATGCGCGGCGCGCATGCACGCTTCGAGCGCGGCGGCGTCGGTGGGGCGGTGTTCGAGCGCGAGCAGGCCGTCCGACAGCACGCGCGTTTGCGCGGAGGCTTCTTCGCGGAACAGTTCGAGCAGCGACTGACGGCTCAGATCGTCGTCCGTCATCGCAGGCTCCGGGCAATCGATTCGAACAGCCGCGCAGGGTCGAGCAGCCCGACCGTGCCGCCACGCCACGCCAGCACGCCGCGTGCATGCGATGCCGTCGCGTGAGCGAGCGTCGCGGGCACGGGCAGCAATTCGGCGTCCGCATAACGGATCACGCCCTCGACCTCATCGACGGGCAACGCCACGGGCGGCGCGACCGGCTCGCTGTCGTGCGCGGCGACCAGCATGCGCGCGTAGCCGTTGCGCACGGCCTGCTGCGTGGCGGCGGTGCGATCCATGTTCAGCAGTTCGCCGAGCGAAATCGCGACGGTCAGCGCGCCGCGCACGTTGACCACGCCGAGCACCGCGCGCGAGCGTTGATGCGGCAGCGAATGGATCGCGCGAATATCGTCGACTTCGCGCAGCACGCGGGTCGGCAGCGCGAGCCACTCTCCCGCGACGCGAAAGGCGAGGGCGGACTGCGGCGCGGCGGCATCACGCGCCGCGCCGCGCGGCTCGGCCGGGGCGGCGTGGTCAGCACGAGGCGCAAGGTCTGCATCGCCGAGCGGTCGGTCGAGCAGCCGCGCGGCGCCTTGCGCGAAGACAGGGCAATTGAGGCAGCGGAAATATTCGGCCAGACGCGGGCACGTGTTGTCGCCACGCGTGCCGATGTGGTTCCAGCAGTCGTCGATGCGCGCGGACACGCCTGGCGAATCAGGAACGTCGTGCAGCATGGAATCCTCGTGAACGTTGCGGGTCGTCCGCCGTTGCTGCCTGGGCTGCGCGTGCTGCCGAGCGTTGCGCACGCTGCATCAGGTTTTGCGCACCCGCATGGTCGCCGTCGATGTCGAGCAGCGCGGCCAGATGCGTGAGCGCCTCGTAATGCGCAGGCTCCAGATAGAGCGTCTTGCGATAGAAATCGGCTGCGTCGGCGCCGTGTCCGCGCGCGTCGGCGATCAGGCCGAGCAGGTAAAACGCGTCGACATTCGGCCCATGCACGATCGCATGCCGATGCGCGAGCTGTTCGGCTTCGTCGAACTGACCGGCGTCGGCGTAACGGCGCGCGGCATCGAGCGACGGGATGGCGGTGTCTGACGCGGGCGCGGACGACGGCGCCGGCTGCGCCGGGCGCACTGCGGGGCGTGCGGCCTGTTCCGCAGCGTGTTGCGGTGGTCGTTGCGCGACCTGTTGCGACGAAGCGAACGCGCGGCGGCTCACGGGCGATGGTTTCGCGCCATCGCGCGCCGGCGTCGTGTACGCGGGCGTGCGGGTGACTTGCGCCGTCACGGCTGCGCCATTCGAAGCGGGCAGCCTGCCCGTGGCGGCCGCATTCGCTTCTTCCGCCGTGCTGCGCCGGAACGCGAACGCGAGCGGAATGCGCGCCGAGGTCATCGCGTGCCGCATCATCAGGCCGGTTTCGGCAGGGCCGACAAAGATCGTGCCGCCTTCGACAAGATTGGCGTCGAGCAGCCGGATCGCGCGGTCCTGCGCTTCGCGGTCGAAATAGATCAGCACGTTGCGGCAGAACACGAAGTCGTACGGCGCCTGCATGCCCGCCTGCACGTCGAACAGATTTGCCTGCGACAGGCGCACCGTGCCGCGCACACGTTCGCTCAGTTGCCAGCCGTCTTTCAGCGGCGTGAAATGCCGGTCGCGGAATTCGAGCGGATGGCCGCGAAACGAATTGCGCCCGTACACGCCCGCGCGCGCGTGCTCGATGGCGCGGGCGCTGATATCGAACGCATCCACGCAAAAACGGTTCTCGCCGATCCCGTCATCGAGCAGTGTCATCGCGACGGTGTACGGTTCCTCGCCCGTCGAGCACGGCAGGCTCAACACGCGCAACACATGCGCCGGATCGCGCACGAGCCGCTCATTCGCGAGCCGGGCGAGTGCGACAAAGGCTTCGCGGTCGCGATAGAACCAGGTCTCCGGCACGACGAGCGCCTCGATCAGCGCCTGACGTTCATCGCGCGACGCCGTGAGTTGCTGCCAGTACCCTTCGACGTCGGCGGGATCGACGGCAACGCTGATATCGTGGGCCGCTGCGTTCAGGCACTTCACGCGCACGCGCTCCAGCACCGCGCGTTCCAGCGCATTCACGCCGAGCGAAGACGCTTCGATGCCCGTCTCCCGCAGGAGCCAGGCTTCGAAGCGCGGCACGAAAGCGTTCGCGGCGTTCATCGGGTATGCGGCTCGGTTTGCGGAAAGAGCAGGGCTTTCACGTCGTCGTCGAGTATCTGCTGCACGTCGATCCACTGGATCAGGCCCAGTTCGTCGCTCGCGACCGGGCCGAGCCAGCGGGCATGCGGCGTCGCGATGCCGCTGTCGGCGAACTGCTCGCGCTCGATACGGCGCGTCTGCGTCGCGCGTTCGACGATCACGCCGATCAGTCTCGCGGGCGTATCTACGTCATCCGTTTCGTCGTCGCCTGCTGCGCGCGCAGAGGCCAGCGTGGCTTCGTGCGCGTCGTGGTAGCGCACGAACACGAGGCGCGTCGAGCGCCACTGCTGCGAAGGCCGGCCCAGCGCCAGTTGTGCGAGATCGATCACGGGCACGGGTTCGCCATGCCGCTCGGTGACGCCCGCGACCCACGCGGGCGCGCCGGGAATCGACTTGGTTGCCGTCAGCGCCTGGACTTCGACGATGTCGGCAGCGTCGAGCGCATAGCGGTCGCGGTCGAGTTCGAAGAGAAGAAACAGCATCGCCGTGTCAGTGCCTCTTGCTTCCGTTGTGCGTTCGCACCTGCGTCACGCTTCGATCTTGAAGCGCGACACACCCGTACGAAGCTGGTTCGCGACGAGCGTCAGATCGTCGATGGCCTGCGACGACTGGCGCAGCGATTCGGCCGTCTGCTGCGCGGCCTCGGACAATTGCGACAGCGCCTGCGTGATCTGCTCGGCGCTGGTCGCCTGCGTGTGCATGCCTTCGTTGACGAGCTGGAAGCGCGGCGCGAGCGTCTGCACTTCGTGGATGATCTCCGACAGCTGTCCGCCCACCTGCTGCACGTCGCGCATGCCGCGCCGCACTTCCTCGGAGAACTTGTCCATGCCCATCACGCCCGCCGCCACCGCCGACTGGATCTCCTTCACCGTCTGTTCGATATCGTAGGTCGCGACGGCCGTCTGCTCGGCGAGCCGGCGGATTTCCGTCGCCACGACGGCGAAGCCGCGCCCGTATTCGCCCGCCTTCTCGGCTTCGATGGCGGCGTTCAGCGACAGCAGATTGGTCTGGTCGGCCACCTTGGTGATGGTCGCGACCACCTGATTGATGTTGACGGCCTTCTCGTTGAGGATCGCGAGCTTGGCATTCACCGAGCCGGCTGCATCCATCACGCTGCGCATCGTGTCTTCCATGCGCGTGAGGCCGCTCTGGCTCGCGCCCGCGAGCGTCGCCGACTGCTCGGCCACGCTCGACACTTCGTTCATCGTGCGCAGCAGATCGCGCGAGGTCGCGAAAATCTCGCGTGAGGTCGCGCCGATTTCCGTCGTGGTCGCGGCTGTTTCCGTTGCGGTCGCCTGCTGCTCCTTCGAGGTCGCGGCGATCTCCGCCACGGACGTCGTCACCTGCAGCGACGATTTTTGCGCCTGGGCGACGAGGCTGTTCAGTTCTTCGGCCATCCGGTTGAAGCCGTCTTCCAGCGTGCCGAATTCGTCGCGGCGGCCGAGCTTCAGACGCTGCGTCAGGTTGCCTGTGCGCATCACGTTATGCACATCGACGAGGCTCGCCATCGGCACCGTAATCGCGCGATACAGCGAGAAGCCGGTGAAGAGGGCGACCAGCAGCGTCACGCCCAGCGCGGTGGCGAGCGTGATCTCGGTGCCCGTCACGGAATCGCGGATCGACTTCGCGGACTCGTCCGCCTGCGTGCGGTTTTCGTTGACGAGGTCGTTCGCGGTGCGGATCACGTTGTCCCACGCGGGCGTGAGCTTGACGAAGATGGCCTGCGCGTCGCCTTTCGACGTAGGCGCCACGCGGATCGCCTCGTTCAGTTGCGGCAGATACTGGTCCCACGCGGCGCGGAAGGCCCGGAAGTGCTCGCGGTCCTGATCGCGGAACAGCGTGGCCTGGTATTCCGCAGCGACCTGATCGAACTTCTGCAGCGCCTGCGGCATGTGTTCGAGATCGGCCTTGATGCTGGCCTCGCTGCTGTCGACGAAGATCGCGCGTTCCAGCGTCGCGTAGCCTTCGTTGGCGGCTGCGCGCAGCGTGGTGGCGAGGTAGAGCCCGGGCACCGAGTCGCGGCCCATGCTGAGCGCGTCCTCGTCCATCGCGCGCAGCCGCGTCCAGGAGATCGCGGCCATCACCAGCATCAGCACGAACAGCGCGCCGAAGCTCAGCATGATCCGGTTGCCGAGCGTGAAACGTGCAGCGTGCCTGGGTTCGAGCAGGGTGGTGTCGCTGGTGCGGGGCGTCGCTGTGGCCATTGTCGATGACTCTTCCGGTGTTGATGTATTCAGCCGGCGCACCGGATGGCGATCATCCAGACGGTCTGCGCCGACACTAGTTGCAAATTACATGATTCCCTGGTGAATCATTATCCCAAAAAGCATGCGAAACCTGTGCCAGATCGAAGCTTTGAAAGGCAGGCTAACTGGTTTCCGGCAAACGGCAATCAGGGCTTGGACGGAGTGGCGGCATTCTCGCGATGCCCGGCGCATGCCGTGCCGTATGAATCGAGCGTCTGTCTGAAGCGCTGGGCTGATCGTTGTGCAGTGTACTGAACCGTCCTCATACGTTTTAAAGCGTTTCCCATCGCCACGCTTGGGCGAGCCGTTCACGCAGATAGTCGACGAACACGCGCACGCGCGGCGCAAGATGCTGGCTATGCGGATAGATGGCGTGCAGCGGCGCGGCGGACATCGCGTGGCGTGGCAGCACGCGGCGCAACCTGCCCGCGAGGATGTCGTCGCCCACGTCCCAGATCGACTTCACCGCGATGCCGGCATCGGCGAGCGCGAACAGATGCGCCGCTTCGCCGTCGTTGGGGACGATTGAGGCGTCCACGCGCACGGCGATGCTGTCTTCGCCCTCGACGCGCCATTCGGCGCGCCGCTGGTCGCCGATCAGGATGCAGCGATGCGCCGTCAAATCGTGCGGATGTGCCGGCGTGCCGTGCGCCTCCAGATAGGCAGGCGAGGCGCACAGCACGCGGAAATTCGGCGCCAGCACCCGCGCGATCAGCGACGAATCCGCGAGACTGCCGAAGCGGATAGCCAGATCGAGCCCGCCTTCGACCAGATCGACCACGGCATCCGTCAGTTCCAGCTGCACGGTGAGTTGCGGATGCAGCCGCTGGAAATCGGCGATCAGCGGCGCTATTTTCTGGCGGCCGAGCTGGCCGGGCGCCGTCACACGCAACAGGCCGCTCACCTGCTGGCGGCGCTGCGACAGCAGTGCTTCGGCCTGTTCGATCTCATCGAGTATGCGCACCACGCGCGCATGAAACAGCGCGCCTTCTTCCGTCAGCGTTTGACGGCGCGTGGTGCGCTGGATCAGCCGCACGCCGACGCTCTTCTCCAGTTGCGCGAGCCGCTTGCTGACCACGGACAGCGGCAGGTCCATGTCGCGCGCCGCCGCCGACAGGCTGCCCGCCGCCACCACGCGGGAGAACGCCATCAGTGCCGGCAGGTTGTCGATTCGGGTGTCATTGGGTGTCATTCATTCTTCGCAAAAGGGAAAGGATGAATCAGTCGCAAAGCGGTATTTCTTCCTTATCGCGAAGACTAGCATATGACTCAACGAATGCTTTGTTTCTCTTCGAGGAGTCCACCATGTCGTTCCGCCTGTTTGCCCCATTCGCTGTCACGTTACGCCGCGCACTGTCCGCCGCGCTGGCCGTTGCATCGATTGCCGCCGTGCCCGTGCATGCCGCCACGCAGCCTGATTCCCTCGTGCAGCCGCAGCATGTGACCATCGATCCGAGCCTCCCGAAAGCGCAGCGCGACGCGCAGATTCTCGCGGCGCGCCGTTACGACACGTTCTGGAGCACGGGCGACGAAACGCTCGCCCGCGCGGCCCTCGCACCCGGCTTCATGGATCGCACGTTGCCGCCGGGCCGCGCGCAGGGGATCGACGGGCCGCTGGCGGCATCGAAATTCGTGCGCGGCGCGGTGCCGGACCTGCTGGCGCAGATCGAGCAGATGGTGGTGACGGGAGACCGCGTGGTCGTGCATCTGCGGTTTAAAGGCCACTTCACGGGCCAGTTCAAGGGCGTGCAGGGGCACGGCCAGAATGTCGATTTCATCGCGACGGACATTTACCGCGTCGCCAACGGTCAGATTGCCGAGAACTGGCATCTCGAAGACAACCTGACGTTCTTGCAGCAGCTTGGCGTCGTCGCGAAGTAATCGCGTGCAACGCTCACTCTTTTCTTTCTCTCAAGGAGATAACAATGAATTCGCTTCAATCGAAACGTGTGCTGATCGTTGGTGGCAGTTCGGGCATTGGCGCAGCGGCAGCGAAGTCGTTCGCCGCACTCGGCGCGCAGGTGACGATTGCGTCGCGCAATGCGCAGAAGCTGTCGGCGGCGGCTCAGGAGATCGGCCATGGCGTCTTGACGGCCGAACTCGACACCACGGATGCCGCCGCCGTCGATGCGTACTTCGCCGCACAACAGCCCTACGATCATGTGGTGATCTCGGCGGCGCAGACGCCATCGGGCCCGGTGCGTCAGTTGCCGCTCGACGACGCCTACAAGGCGATGGACAGCAAGTTCTGGGGTGCGTACCGCGTAACGCGCGCCGTGCGGATCGCCGAAGGCGGCTCGCTGACGTTCGTGTCCGGCTTTCTGTCCGTGCGGCCGAGCAAGGCGTCCGTGCTGCAGGGCGCGATCAACGCCGCGCTCGAAGCGCTGGCGCGCGGCCTGGCGCTGGAATTGTCGCCAGTGCGTGTGAACACGGTGTCGCCGGGACTGATAGCGACGCCGCTCTGGTCGAAGCTCACGGACGAAGCGCGCGACAGCATGTTCGAAGGCGCGGCGAACCGGCTGCCCGCACGGCGCGTCGGCCAGCCGGAAGACGTGGCGAACGCGATCGTCTATCTGGCCAGCACGCCTTATGCGACGGGATCGACGGTGCTGGTGGACGGCGGCGGCGCGATTGCGTGAGGCGATGCGCGGTGTCTGCTGTTATGGCCAAAGCTGACACCGCCGCGATCGCTGTCGGCACAACGCGTTACAGCTACAGCTACGGTGAGCGCGAAAGCTACGCGAGCGTCGCGCCGCGTTCGATGAGCAATTCGCGTAATACGCTGCGATGGCAGCGATTCTCGTCCTCGCAATAGCAGCCGACCGAAAAGTTCGCGGTGGCAGACAGGGCGGCGAGCGTATCGAGCACTTTCGACGCGTCGCCGTGATTCATCTCCGCGCGAAACTTGCGCACGAACGCTTTCCACTCGGCTTCCGTGGTGGCCGCCAGCGCCTCGCTGACGAGTTCGGATGTGGGCGACAGCGTGGGCAGCCAGACGTCGTAGTAATTGCGGCTGCCGAATTCGGCCTTCGGCACGCCGCGCGGCGGGCGCCGCACGGTGCCGATACGCACGCCTTCATCCGGCACGCGCGCCGATCCGAGTCGAACGATGCGAATGGGCATCGGTGAGTCTCCCTGTTCTTATAGGGTTTGTGGCCTTATGCCGTCAGTGGCGAGCCCCGGCCGAGCGTGTTCTTCATCCCAAGCACGTCGATCCGTCCGATCTGCGGCGGCCCGGTGAACAGATCGTTCGCGACACCCATCAACGCCGTGGCAATTGGGCCGTCGAGATGCGCCTGACGTCCGGCTTCGTCCGGGAAGGCGTCGAATACGCCGTAGGTGCGCTCGGCGATCTTCAGCGCGAACCAGATCGGCGTGGTGGTTTCCTGGTTCGCCAGCTCCAGGCCTTTCTGCAGGAACGCTTCGACCTCGGCTTCCTTGCCGGGCTTCGCTTCGAAGCGCGCGAACAATGCGTACTTGATCATCGTCAGTCTCCTTTCGGCACGGCGGGTGCCGGTCTTCCAATGTACCCGTTTGTCGCCAGCCATGGCGACTGTGCCGGGACAAGTAGAAAAGTGTTGTCAAACGATTTCATGGAAAACACTGAGTCGTTCAAATGTTGTTTGACAACGTTAACACGCGGCTGATAATTTGCTGACTTGTCCGCCACCCATTCGAACCACGGGATCTTATGAACGAGTCGCAGATCGTCGAGCGCGAGTTTGCGTCGACCGTGATGGCAGTCCCGCCGCTGGCGCGCCGCGCCGATTTGTCGCTCGATGTCGCCGCCAACCAGGCACTGATCCGTCATATCGAAGCGGGCGGCGTGCGTACGCTGCTGTACGGCGGCAATGCGAACTTCTATCACGTGGCGATCAGCGAATACCGTGAACTGCTCGACATGCTGTCGGCGAGCGCTGCGCCCAGCACGCGCGTGATTCCTGCCATCGGCCCGGACTTCGGCAAGATGCTCGACCAGGCGCGCATGCTCGCGCAGACCGCATATCGCACCGCGATGGTGTTGCCGTTGTCGGGCTTCACGACGCCGACGGGCGTCGAAGCAGGCTTGACGCGCATCGTCGACGCAGCCGGCATGCCGCTCACGCTCTATATCAAGAGCGAAGACTATGTCGATGTCGACACGCTCGCGCGCCTCGTCGATCGCGGCACGCTGATCGCCGTCAAGTACGCGATCGTCCGCGAGAATCCAGCGAACGATCCTTATCTGCGCCGTCTGCTGGAAAGCGTGAGTGCATCGCGTGTGATCTCGGGCATGGGCGAGCGTCCCGCGCTCACGCATGTGCGCGACTTCGGTCTTGCTGCGTGGACCACGGGCAGCGGCTGTATCGCGTCGCACGCGGTGATGGGTCTGCTGGCCGCCGCAAAGGAAGGCCGTGCCGCCGAAGCCCAGCGCATCCACGACGCCTTTATGCCGCTCGAAACGCTACGCGACAACATCTCGCTGATCCGCGTGCTGCACGACGCCGTCACGTTCTCGGGCATCGCCGATATGGGTCCGATCCTGCCGCTGCTGAGCGCAACGCCTGTCGAGCATCATGCCGCCGTCGCACAGGCGGTGCGTGAACTGCTTGAGTTCGAGCGAGCGTTTTCAGGGAACGTGCGCGCGTGATCCATTGACCGACGAGGCGATCCATCACATTTAATGAGGCGTTTCGCATGGGATGTGCAACGGCCAGCAGTATCTGAATAGCACAACAGAGCAACAAGAATGCACGCATTGCGCAAAAGATCGATTCATCGACTCATCAGCGCGCAGTGCGACGACACCCGGCAACAACATGAACAACCACGCCCAGGAGGGGATACGGATGGAGAAGAAGCACTATGCAGGCGTCAAGGCGGCGCTGGTGATCGGCGCATCGCTGGCGACGGCAGGGCCGGCGTTTGCGCAAAGCAGCGTCACGCTGTACGGCATTATCGATAACGGCATCGGCTATCAGTCGAGTTCGACCTCGCTCGGTTCGACCACGGGCGGCCACTCGGCCTTCAAGATGGTCACGGGCGTGTGGGCGGGCAGCCGCTTCGGCCTGAAGGGCGCAGAAGACCTCGGCGGCGGCACGAAGGCGATCTTCACCCTGGAAGAAGGCTTCAGTGCGAACACGGGCGCCATGTCGACGAGCGGCCTGATGTTCAGCCGCCAGGCGTTTGTCGGCGTGTCGAACAATACGTACGGTTCGCTGACGGCTGGCCGCCAGTATGCGTCGTACTACCAGCTGCTGTCGCCGTATAGCCCGACCACGTGGCTCACCGGTTTCTACGGCGCGCACGCGGGCGATCTCGACGGCCTCGATACGATTTACCGCGCCAACAACACGCTGCTGTACATGTCGCCGACGTTGTACGGCTTCAAGTTCAGCGGTTCGTATTCGTTTGCGGGTGTGCCGGGCAGCGCGTACGCGGGCTCGACGTGGAGTACGGCGATCCAGTACGCGCAAGGCCCGATCGGCATCGCGGTGGGCTTCTCGAAGATCAACAACTCGAACGTCAATGGCGGCACCTTCGGCACCGATACGACGACATCGAACGCCGGTGGGCAGGCAGGCATCTCGGCGGTGACGAACGGCTATCAGTCGGCACGTGCGCAGCAGCGTTTTGCAGTCGGCGCCGGCTATACGTTCAACAGCCAGTTCGACATCACGGCAACGTACTCGAACGT